>JBHYFN010000014.1:0-80899 GCA_051859505.1 Paracoccaceae bacterium | reverse complement strand
TGGAAGATCGCCTTCCCGCTGCACCCCGAATACCGCACCCTGCCGATGGTCTGGTACATCCCGCCGCTCTCGCCGATCCAGAACGCCGCCGAAGCCGGCAGGATCGCGGCCACGGACGACATGCCGGATGTCCGGTCGCTGCGCATCCCGGTGAGATACCTCGCCAACATGCTGACCGCCGGGGACGAGGCGCCCGTCGTCTCGGCGCTCGAGCGGATGCTGGCGATGCGGTCCTACATGCGCTCGAAGACCGTGGACGGCGTGATCAATCTGGGCGTCGCGCAGCGCGTCGGCCTGACGCCCGCGCAGATCGACGAGATGTACCGGATCATGGCCATCGCCAATTACGAGGACCGCTTCGTCATCCCGACAACCCATCGAGAGCTGGTGGAAGACGCCTACGACCTGAAGGGCGGCTGCGGCTTCACCGATGGCAACGGCTGTTCCACCGGCACCACCGGCTTCTCGCTGTTTTCGGGCGGCAAGAAGTTCCGCAGCCCGCAGGAGTTCATCACGTCATGAAAACGCTCAAGGCCCTCTCGGCCCTTCTCAGCTATCCCACCGCAGACCTGCAGGCCGCGATCCCGGCGATCCGGCAGGTGCTGGCAAGCGAGGGGGTGATCCCCCTCGCCCGGGCCCGCACCCTTGATCCGTTGCTCGAGTCTCTGGAGGACGGCGATCTTTACGACATCGAAGAGCGGTATGTGCTGCTTTTCGACCGCTCTCGCACCCTGTCGCTCAACCTGTTCGAACATATCCACGGCGAAAGCCGGGATCGGGGCGGCGCGATGGTGGACCTTCTGAAGACCTACCGCGCCGGCGGGTTCGATCTGACCGGGCCGGAACTGCCCGACCATCTGCCCGTCCTGCTGGAGTTCCTGTCGACCCGGCCCCTGGCCGAGGCGCGGGCGATCCTGGCCGATGCGGGCCATATCCTTGTGGCGCTGTCCGAACGGCTGGTCCGGCGCGACAGCGTCTATGCGCCGGTCCTGGCCGCGCTGGTCGGTATCGCACAGGCCACCGACCAGACCGACGAGGCCCGCGCCCTTCTGGCCCAGACGGATGACGACCCCACCGATCTGGCCGCGCTGGATGAAACCTATGCCGAGGCGCAGGTGATGTTCGGCCCCGATCCCGATGCCGGCTGCCCCGTCAGCCGCGACATCCTGGCACGCATGGACATGCCCGCCCGCCCGGCCGCCCCGGCCCGGGCCCCGCGGGCCTAGGAGGATCCACCCATGTTCGGCAATTTCGACCTTGATTACCTGATCTTCGGCATCCTGCCCTATGCGGTGCTGGCCGTCGCCCTGATCGGCACCATCGCGCGATACGAACGCGACCCCTTCACCTGGAAGGCCTCCTCCAGCCAGCTTCTGCGCCGCAAGCAGCTGATCTGGGGCTCGGTCCTGTTCCATGTCGGCATCATCGTGCTGTTCTTCGGCCATCTGATCGGCCTCTTCACCCCGGTCTGGCTGCTTGACGCGCTGGGGATTTCCTACGGCCTCAAGCAGTGGATGGCGGTGATCATCGGCGGGGTTGCGGGGGCTGCGGCCTTTGTCGGCTGCTCGCTGCTGCTGCATCGGCGGCTGACGGACCCGCGCATCCGCAACAACTCGACCTATGCCGATATCGGCATCCTGGCGATCCTGTGGGTTCAGATCGTGGTCGGCATGGGCACGATCGTCCTGACCTTGGGCCATATGGACGGGTCCAAGATGATCCAGTTCATGACCTGGTCGCAATCGGTCATGGGCCTGCAGATCAACGCCTGGGAACAGGTGGTCAATGTCCACTGGCTCTACAAGTTCCATATCTTCCTTGGCATGGTGATCGTGGCGCTGTTCCCCTTCACAAGGCTGGTGCACATGCTCTCGGTCCCGCTGCGCTACCTGTGGCGGCCGGGCTATCAGATCGTGCGCTCGCGCAAGGGAGCCAGGCCCGTGCGCACCGGGCTGACGCCGTTCACCCCCCCGCCAAAGCGCGCAAAGCCGCAGGCCCCGCGCCCGCAGCCGGCGGAGTGACGGTCATGGCAGGTCTTTCCGACATCACCGTCAACGGCCGGGTCATCCCGGCCGCCACCATCGCCACCGAGGCGCAGAACCACCCCGCGCCCAAGGGCAAGCCGGGCGCCGCCTGGATGGCCGCCGCCCGCGCCCTGGCCCTGCGCGAGATCCTGTTGCAGAAGGCCCGCGCCATCGGCCTGAAGCCCCAGCCCCGCGAGGTGGCGCCGGGCCAGCTTGAAACCGGGGACGAGGCGCTGATCCGGCAGCTGCTCGAGGCATGCGTCACGCCCGCCCCGCCGGACGAGGCCGCCCTGCGCGCCCATTACGACGCCGCCCCCGACCGTTTCCGCGCGCCCCCCCTGTGGGAGGCGGCGCATATCCTGATCCCCGCCGCCCCCGAGGATGCGACCGCCCGCAAGGGGGCCAGGATGCTGGCGCAGCAGATCATCGCCGAATTGCAGCGCGACCCGGCCCGCTTCAGGGCGCTGGCAGAGACGCATTCGGCCTGCGACAGCAAGACCTCGGGCGGGTTTCTGGGCCAGATCGGCCCGGGCGATACCGTGGAGGCGTTCGAGGCCGCCTTGCGCCGCCTGCCCGAGGGCGCGATCACGCCCGAGCCGGTGGAAAGCCGCTTCGGCTTTCACGTGATCCGGCTGGATGCGCGGGCCGAGGGGGCGGTGCTGCCCTTCGAGGCGGTCGCCCCCCGGCTGCGCGCCGCCGCCGAAATGGCCGCCTGGGTCCATGCCGCCCGCGCCTTCACCGACCGGCTGGTGGCCGAGGCCCGCGTCACCGGCATCACGCTGCGCGCCGCCTGACTGCGAAACGGCCCATGACCCCACTCACCAACGCCCGACAAACAGCAATTCAGCCCCGGCACCGGCCGCCTGGCCCCGCCGGCAAAGCACAGGAGATGCGCATGCGGATCGGATATGTCAGCCTGCCCGGACGGGGCGCCACGGATGCCTGCCTGGCACAGGCGGTCGGGATCCTGACCGCGGGCGGGCTGCCCCTTGCCGGCACGGTTCAGACCAACCTCGAACAGGCCGGAGGCCATGTCTGCGACATGGACCTGCGCGTGCTGCCCGACGGGCCGGTCCTGCGGATCAGCCAGGATCTGGGGCCGGGTGCGCGGGGCTGCCGGCTGGACGGGGATGTGCTCGAGACGGCGGTGGTCGAGGTCGCGCGGCGGCTGGACGGCGCCGCCCTCCTTGTCGTCAACAAGTTCGGCAAGCAGGAGGCGCTGGGGCGCGGCCTTGTTCCCGTGATCGCCGAGGCTGCGGGGCGCGGCCTGCCGGTCCTGCTGGGGGTGAACGGGCTGAACCTTCCCGCCTTTCTGGACTTCGCCGGCGGGCTGGCGCAGCCCCTGCCCGGCGATCCCGAAGCCGTCGCCCGATGGGCGCGGCGGTCGGTGCTGGCCGAAGCCTGAGGACCGGCCCGCCCGGGGGCAGGGCGCGCGGCCGGGCGCGCGCCTGCGGGCAGGCCCTGCGCCCCGGCGCGTCCTTCCCCTCCGTCGAACGGATCGCGCCATCGCGCCCCGGCGATCGGGCGCCTAGGCCGAACGCGCCTCGCGGATCAGGCGCAGGATATCCTGTGCCGCCTTCGGGATATTGGTGCCGGGGCCGAAGATCGCCTTGACGCCGGCCTCTTCCAGAAAGGCATAGTCCTGCTGCGGGATCACACCGCCGCAGATGACGATGACATCCCCCGCCCCCGCCGCCTTCAGCGCCGCGACCAGCTTGGGCGCAAGCGTCCGGTGCCCCGCCGCCTGGGACGAGATGCCGACGACATGCACGTCATTGTCGATGGCGTCCTGTGCGGCCTCTTCGGGCGTCTGGAACAGCGGGCCGACATCCACGTCAAAGCCGATATCGGCAAAGGCCGTGGCGATCACCTTGGCGCCGCGGTCATGCCCGTCCTGCCCCATCTTGACGACCAGCATCCGGGGCCGGCGGCCCTCTTCCTCGGCAAAGGCCTCCACGTCCTTCTGGATCGCGGCGAAGCCCTCGTCGCCCTCATAGGCCGCGCCATAGACGCCGGCGAGGGTCTTTACCTCGGCGCGGTGGCGGCCGAAGACCTTTTCCATGGCCATGCTGATCTCTCCGACGGTTGCACGGGCGCGGGCGGCCTCGACCGCCGCGTCGAGAAGGTTGCCGCCCTGGGCCGCGCGGCGTTCGACCTCGGCGAGTGCTGCCTGACAGGCGCCCTCGTCGCGGGTGGCGCGGATGCGGGTCAGACGCGCGATCTGGGCCTCGCGCACGGCGTGGTTGTCGATGGCGCGGATGTCGATCGGGTCTTCCTCGTCCTTGCGGTATTTGTTGACGCCGACGATCACCTCGTCGCCCCGGTCGATGGCGGCCTGCCGTTTGGCCGCCGATTCCTCGATCCGAAGCTTGGGCATGCCGCTGGCCACCGCCTTGGTCATGCCGCCCATCTCCTCGACCTCCTCGATCAGGGCCCAGGCGGCCTCGGCCAGATCATTCGTCAGCGCCTCGACATAGTAAGACCCGGCCAGCGGATCGACGACCTTCGTGACCCCGGTTTCTTCCTGCAATATCAACTGCGTATTGCGCGCAATTCGGGCGGCGAAATCGGTGGGCAGCGCGATCGCCTCGTCCAACGCATTGGTGTGCAGCGACTGGGTGCCGCCCAGAACCGCGCTCATCGCCTCATAGGCCGTGCGGACGACGTTGTTGTAGGGATCCTGCTCCTGCAGGCTCACGCCCGAGGTCTGGCAATGGGTGCGCAGCATCAGGCTTGTGGGCTTTTTCGCGCCGAATTCGGTCATGATCCGGTGCCACAGGAACCGCGCGGCGCGGAGCTTCGCCGCCTCCATGAAGAAATTCATGCCGATGGCGAAGAAGAACGACAGGCGCGGCGCGAAGGCATCCACATCCATGCCGCGCGCAATCGCCGTGCGCACATATTCCCGCCCGTCGGCCAGCGTGAAGGCCAGCTCCTGCACGAGGTTCGCACCCGCCTCCTGCATGTGGTAGCCCGAGATCGAGATCGAGTTGAACTTCGGCATGCAGGCCGCTGTATATTCGATGATATCCGCCACGATCCGCATCGAGGGTTCGGGCGGATAGACATAGGTGTTGCGGACCATGAACTCCTTGAGAATATCGTTCTGGATCGTGCCGGACAAGAGCGCGCGGTCGTGCCCCTGCTCCTCTCCGGCGACGATGAAACTGGCCAGCACCGGGATCACCGCCCCGTTCATCGTCATCGAGACCGAGACCTGGTCCAGCGGGATGCCGTCGAAGAGGATCTTCATGTCCTCGACCGAGTCGATGGCGACCCCGGCCTTGCCCACATCCCCCTCGACCCTTGGATGGTCGCTGTCATAGCCGCGATGGGTGGCCAGGTCGAAGGCGACCGAGACGCCCTGCTGACCGGCGGCAAGCGCCCGGCGGTAGAAGGCGTTGGATTCCTCGGCCGTCGAGAACCCCGCATATTGCCGGATCGTCCAGGGGCGGCCGGCATACATCGTGGCCTTGACGCCGCGGGTGAAGGGCGCCTCGCCCGGCAGGCTGCCCATATGGGCAAGGCCCGTGGCATCCTCGGGCAGGTAAAGCGGCTTGACGGGGATCCCCTCCAGCGTCTGCCAGACCAGGCTTTCGGGATCGCGGCCCTTGAGTTCGCTGCGGGCCCGGGCGCTCCAGTCGGATCGGTCTCCCATGATGTGTTCCTTCCAGTTTCGGCTCAGGGTGTGGCGGCTCAGGGCAGGCGGTCAAGGCGTGGCGGGTCAGGGCCTGTGGCTCAGGGCATGCGGGTCAGGGCAAGGCCGGATTGGCAAGGCCGGAGCCCCGGCCAAGAATGACGGAGCCGGGGATGTGGGGGCCGGCAAGGGCGGCCTGCGCGGCCTGGCCAGCCTGTGCCCGGCGCCCCCGTCCGATCCGGGCCAGCCCGCCCGCCCCGGCGGCGAACCATGCCAGATCCTCGTCATACTGCGCGCCCAGAAGGCGGCGCTGGTCTTCGGTGAAGGGGGTCCAGCGGCCGGTCGCCTCGGGGAGGACGGCGGCAGGGTCGGCAGGCCCGGCAGGCTCGGCAGGCCCAGCAGGCCCAGCAGGCCCGGCCCCGGCCCGACTGGCCAGCATCCGGCGCAGGTCGGTGGCCGAGGGGCTGGCGTTGTGGCGACGCTCGTCATTGGCCAGGGGTGGCGGGGCGCGACCGTCCAGCAGGGCAGAGAGCTGTTCTTCCGCGCGCCCGGCAAAGTTTTCATGCGGCAGGATCACGATCTCGGCCTCGGGCGCGGCGCAGGCCAGGTCGATGGCCACATGCCGCCAGCCCCGCCGCAGCGCCTGTGCCGCCAGCCGTTCGCTCAGCGCGGCCTCGGGCGGCGGATGGCCCTGCGCGATGCCGAAGCTCAGGCAAGAGGTCCAGTAATCATCCAGCCGCCGGATCGACAGGCCGATGCGCCGCCACGGCCCCGGGATCGCCTGCCGCAGCCGCGCTATGCGCGCCGCCAGATCGGGATAAAGCATGCCGCTGCGCAGATTGGTCAGGATCGAACCGATGGCATTCTCTTCGCTCAAGAGCAGGACGGGCACGCCCGCGCGTTCCAGCACGGCCCGTTCGACCGCGATGTCGCGCGCGGCCCGTTCGGCGCGGCGGTCATGTTGCGGCAGAACGCGCGAGGGCTGCTTCAGCACCCCGCCCAACAACCCGCGCCGCGCCCGTTCCGGCGTCCAGGCCACGACCCCGCCCGCCAACAGCCCCGCGCCGCTGCGTTCCAGCGCGCGCTGGAAGCTTGTGGTCGCGCAGCGATGCGCGCCGCAGTGAAGGATGAAGTCCATGATCCGCCTCGCCCAGACCCGGACGGACACATCGGGCGATGTGACTGGTCCGGCGGCGATCAGCATGGCGCGAACTTCATGAGCGACGGCTTAAACATAAAATTGTTGCGGTCGGTGTGCGGAAGGGCTTCGCTTTTTCGCAGGCCCTGCCTATATCCAAGGGCATGAGGAATATCGCGCCCTGGCTTTTTGCTTTTGTTTTCGCGGCCTTCGCACCGATTTCGGCGCAGGCGCAAGAGCTGGCCGTCGTCACCGATGACGATGCCACCGAGAATGCGACCGATATGGCCGACCTTAGCGTGGTCGAGCGCTGGCAGGCCGATCCCACCACGTTCTTCGACGGCTCCGAGATCAACCTGGCCGAGCTTGAATTCATCGCCCGGCCCCTGATCGTCTTTGCCGACAGCCCGAACCAGCCCGCCTATCTCGAACAGATCCGCCTGATCGAGGCCGATATCCAGGCCATGGTGATCCGCGACGTGATCCTGATCCTCGACACCGACACGACCAACCGCAGCGACCTGCGCACCCAGCTGCGCCCGCGGGGCTTCAGCCTCGTGCTGATCGACAAGATGGGCCGGGTCAACATGCGCAAGGCCGAACCCTGGGACATGCGCGAGGTGTCGCGCCAGATCGACAAGCTGCCGCTGCGCATTCAGGAAATCCGCGAGCGTCTGGGCTCTCAGTAAGGCGGATCGGCTGGGGCGCATCGGCGTCACTCGAACTCCATGATCACGTCATCGACCTTGAGGCTGTCGCCGGGCGCGGCATTGATCCGCGCCACCACGCCACGCCGTTCGGCGCGCAGGATGTTCTCCATCTTCATCGCCTCGACGGTGCAAAGCGCCTGCCCCTCCTGAACCTCGTCGCCCTCGGCCACGGCCAGCGTCACCACCAGCCCCGGCATCGGACAAAGCAGGAATTTCGACGTGTCGGGCGGCAGCTTGACCGGCATCAGCGCCGCCAGTTCGGCCTGCCGGGGCGTGCGCACCGTGACGCGCAGATCCGCCCCCCGCGTGCGCAGCCGGAAGCCCGAGGTCGCCCGCCCGACCTTGAGCACGAACGGCGCCCCCGCCACCATCAGCCGCGCCAGCGTCGCGCCGGGCGTCCAGTCGCCGGTCACGCGCATCACCTCGCCATCGGCAAAGGCGATATCGGCCCCGGCGCGGTCTGCGGTGACGCGCAAGGCGAACTCCTGCCCCTGAAGCGCCACGACCCAATCGCCCCCCACGACCCTTTCGTGATTGTCCATCCGGCCCGAGATCCGCGCCCGGCGGATCTCGACGATCCGGTGCATCGCCGCCGCCGCTGCCGCGACCCGGCGCAGCGCGGGCGCGGGCAGCTCCACCCCGGCGAAGCCCTCGGGCCATTCCTCGGCGATGAAGGCGGTGGTCATTGCGCCCGAGACGAATTTCGGATGATCCATCACCGCCGAGAGGAACGGCAGGTTATGCCCGATCCCCTCGACCTCGAAACTGTCCAGCGCGATGCGCATCCCCTCGATCGCCTCGGCCCGGGTCGGCGCCCAGGTGCAAAGCTTGGCGATCATCGGGTCGTAGAACATGCTGATCTCGCCGCCTTCATAGACGCCGGTATCGTTGCGCACGGCATGCGAGGGGCCCGCCTCCTCGGCCGGGGGGCGATAGCGCGTGAGCCGCCCGGTCGAGGGCAGGAAGTTGCGGTAGGGATCTTCGGCATAAAGCCGACTCTCCATCGCCCAGCCGTTCAGCGGGATCTGGCCTTGCGTGAACCCCAGCCGCTCTCCGGCGGCGACCCGGATCATCTGTTCGACAAGGTCGATGCCGGTGATCAGCTCGGTCACGGGATGTTCCACCTGCAACCGGGTGTTCATCTCGAGGAAATAGAAGTTGCGCGCGCCGTCGACGATGAATTCCACCGTGCCCGCGCTGGCATAACCCACGGCGGCGGCCAGAGCGCAGGCCTGTTCGCCCATCGCCTTGCGCGTGGCAGGATCAAGGAAGGGCGAGGGCGCCTCTTCGACGACCTTCTGGTTGCGCCGCTGGATCGAACATTCGCGTTCGTGCAGGAAGACCGTGTTGCCGTGGCTGTCGGCCAGGACCTGGATCTCGATATGGCGGGGCTGGGTCACGAATTTCTCGATGAAGATGCGGTCGTCGCCGAAACTGGCCGCCGCCTCGTTCTTGGAGGACTGGAAGCCTTCGCGCGCCTCCTCGTCGGTCCAGGCGATGCGCATCCCCTTGCCGCCGCCGCCCGCGCTAGCCTTGATCATCACCGGATAGCCGATCTCGCGGCTGATCTTCACCGCCTCCTCGGCATCCGCGATCAGGCCCATATAGCCCGGCACGGTGCTGACACCCGCCTCGGCGGCAAGCTTCTTCGAGGTGATCTTGTCGCCCATCGCCTCGATCGCGCGGACGGGGGGGCCGATGAAGGCCACGCCCTCGGCCTCGAGTGCCTCGGCGAAACGGGCATTCTCGGACAGGAAGCCGTAACCGGGATGCACCGCCTCGGCCCCGGTGGCGCGGATCGCCTCCATGACCCGCTCGATCACGATATAGGACTGGTTGGCCGGCGCCGGCCCGATATGGACCGCTTCATCCGCCATCCTGACATGCAGCGCATGGCGATCCGCGTCGGAATAGATCGCCACGGTGGCAATCCCCATCCTGCGGGCCGTCTTGATCACGCGGCAGGCGATTTCGCCGCGATTGGCGATGAGGATCTTCTTGAACATGGGGGTCAGGACCTTCTGGACGCAAAAAGGCCGCCGGGGGCGATACCCCCGACGGCCAAACGATACCGGCGCGATGCGCCGTAAGGCTTAGAAGCAGCCGCGCGCGTTGGGATTGACGGCGCAGGTGCCAAGCCCACCGGCCGCACCGCCGATGAGCGCGCCGGCTGCCACGTCCTCGCCCAGAACCTGGGCCAGGGCCGCGCCGCCGACAGCGCCGGTCGCCGTGCGTTCGATGGGGGTTTCGCCGCAGGCCGCGAGGGCTGCGAGCCCGGCGACAAGCGCCGTGATCTTGAGTGTATTTGCCATGGTCGTTCTCCTGATGTCTTTGCCCCAGATACACGAATCAGTGCCATTTCGCGCCCCGCCGCACAAGCAGGGTTTTCCATGCCTGCCCCGTCAGGGCCTGAAAAAGGCGTGTTCGCGCCGAGATTGGCGCTTTCGGGCGACAGGCCCGGCTCCGATGCAGCCGTCCCCTTCCGTCGCCCGCTCCGGCACGAAAAATGCGACCCGGACCTTTGGGGGCCGGGCCGCATCACAGGGGAAGGGTAACGGTCTTGACAATCCGCGGCCGCAGCGCTGCTGAACGCATCAACCGCAGGAACAGGATGCCCCACATGCGATGCCCGGCCAAGCGCGCAATTCAGGGCCGAGCCAAAATCGGCCATTTCCCGCTCAAGTTGCGGACCACGCCCACAGGCGACAGGCTTTGCACCCGTCCCGCCCGCGCCCTGCAACCGCGCCGCCTCCGTCATTCGAAGACCTCGGGAAAGCTGGCCTGCGCCCGGGCCAGATCGATCCGCAACAGCGCGTCATAGCTTTCGGGATCGAAGGGCTCCTCGGCCGGCACCACCTCGCGCCCGAACAGCCACGACAGCCGCCCGGCATCAAGGTTGCCGCGGACGAAGGGCTCTTCTCCGAAATGGTCCCAGAGGGCCGCCAGAAAGGCGCGGTCGGCGGCGCGGTCGGCCGGGCGGCGGTCGCGGAACCTCTCGCGCGCGATCAGCCGGCTGGCCCCCTCCTTCGCCGCGCGGCGGATGGTGAACTGATGATCGGTGCCCGGAAGCCGCCCGGGAAAGCCGCGGTGCTTTTCCATCAGAACTCCTCCCAAAGGCAACGCGCCTCGCGCCGCTCGAACCCGTCGATGAACTGGATCGCCTCGGGCTCGATCGCGCCGAAAGGCAGCTCGCGGTCGGCCAGCGTCACGGTGATGCGCGCCGCCTCCCAGCCATTGGCGTCAAGCGCGGGCAGGGCCACGGCCTCGCAGAGCCAGACGATATCGGACGCGACCTCGGGATAGCCGACCGCCCCCCCCGCCAGCGCCGGGGCGTGATAGCGGAACCGCGCCATGCCGGCCTCGGGTTCAAGCACGACATCGAACAGCCGCACCTCGAGACCCGAAGGCGTGGCAAAGGGCTCGGCCAAGGCTGCCGAGCCGCAAAGGGCCAAGCCGCAAAGAGCCGCCCCCCCAAGCGCCGCCGCCATCACCGCCCCCGCGCGCATCCCTTTGCCTGACGCCCCCATCCGCAAGTTCCCCCCGACCTCAGAGAGGAATGTTGTCGTGCTTTTTCCACGGGTTCTGCAGCTTCTTGCCCCTGAGCGCGGCAAAGGCCCGACAGACCCGGCGCCGCGTCGCCTGCGGCATGATCACCTCGTCGATGAAGCCCTTTTCGGCGGCGACAAAGGGGTTGGCGAAGCGCTCTTCATAATCGCGGGTCCGGGCGGCGATCTTTTCGGGCGCGCCCAGTTCGCTGCGATAGAGGATCTCGACCGCGCCCTTGGCGCCCATCACCGCGATCTCGGCGGTGGGCCAGGCATAGTTGAAATCGCCCCGCAGATGTTTCGAGGACATCACGTCATAGGCCCCGCCATAAGCCTTGCGGGTGATCACCGTGACCTTGGGCACCGTCGCCTCGCCGAAGGCGAACAGCAGCTTGGCGCCGTGCTTGATGATGCCGCCATATTCCTGAACCGTGCCGGGCAGGAACCCGGGCACATCGACGAAGGTCAGGATCGGGATCTCGAAAGCGTCGCAGAAGCGCACGAAGCGGGCGGCCTTGCGGCTGGCGTCGATATCGATGCAGCCGGCCAGAACCATCGGCTGGTTGGCCACGACCCCCACGGTCGAGCCTTCGAGGCGGATGAAGCCGGTCAGGATATTGGGCGCGAAATCGGCCTGGATTTCAAAGAAATCGGCCTCGTCTGCGACCTTCAGGATCAGCTCCTTCATGTCGTAGGGGGTGTTGGGATTGTCGGGGATCAGCGTGTCAAGGCTGGGCTCGACCCGGGTCACATCATCGAAGAAGGGGCGCAGGGGCGGCTTGTCGCGGTTGTTCGCGGGCAGGAAATCGATCAGCCGGCGGACCTCGGCCAGGGCCTCGACATCGTTCTCGAAGGCGCCGTCGGCGACCGAGCTCTTGCGGGTATGGGTCGAGGCGCCGCCCAGCTCCTCGGCGGTGACGACCTCGTTGGTGACGGTCTTGACCACATCGGGGCCGGTCACGAACATGTAGGAGGTGTCCTTCACCATGAAGATGAAGTCGGTCATCGCCGGCGAATAGACCGCACCGCCCGCGCAGGGGCCCATGATCAGGCTGATCTGCGGGATCACGCCCGAGGCAAGGATGTTGCGCTGAAAGACCTCGGCATAGCCGGCGAGGCTGGCCACGCCTTCCTGGATCCGGGCGCCGCCCGAATCGTTGATGCCGATCACCGGGGCGCCGTTCTGGATCGCCATATCCATGATCTTGCAGATCTTCTGCGCATGGGTTTCGGAAAGCGAGCCGCCGAAGACGGTGAAATCCTGCGAAAAGACATAGACCATCCGCCCGTTCACCGTGCCCCAGCCGGTGACGACGCCATCGCCTGCGGGGCGCTGTGCCTGCATGTCGAAATCGGTGCAGCGATGGGCGACGAACATGTCGAATTCCTCGAAACTGCTGTCGTCGAGCAGAAGCTCGATCCGTTCGCGGGCGGTAAGCTTGCCCTTGGCATGCTGGGCCGCGATCCGGGCCGGGCCACCGCCCTCGCGCGCCGTCTCGCGCCGCGCGGCGAGCTGTTCGAGAATGTCCTTCACGGCGGTCCTCCTCCCGTCAGTCAGGCCACCCTAGCCCGTCGGAGCGTTCGGCAGAAGCACGAAGAGGCAAATTTGCAAATCATGTGATTTGCAAAAACCCAAATTTGCAAAATTTGGTCCCCCCCCACAATCAGGCGCAGGCTGGACAGCCCCCGGACCGGAGCATAGGCAGAGGCCATGGACGCCCCAGACCAATCCCCCCCCGCCGTCCGCTTTCTGGACCGCAGCACGCCGCCGCATATCTCGACGCTGATCCTGCTTGCGGGCATCTCGGCGCTGAGCATGTCGATCTTTCTGCCATCGCTCAACCACATGGCGCTCTGGTTCGATACGGATTACGCGGTGATGCAATTCGCCCTCTCCGGCTATCTGGCGGCGACGGCGGTGATGCAGCTGATCATCGGCCCGATCTCGGACCGCTTCGGGCGCAGGCCGGTGGTGATCGGATCGCTTGTCATTTTCGTCCTGGCCTCGCTCGGGGCGATGCTGGCGCCCACGGTCGGGCTGTTTCTGGTCTTCCGCATGGTGCAGGCGGCGATCGCCACGGGCATCGTTCTGAGCCGCGCGATCGTGCGCGACATGGTTCCGCAGGAACAGGCCGCCTCGATGATCGGCTATGTGACGATGGGCATGGCGCTGATCCCGATGGTCGGCCCGATGATCGGCGGCCTTCTGGACGAGGTCTTTGACTGGCGGGCGAGCTTTGCCTTCCTGGCGCTGGCCGGGGCGGGGCTTCTGGCGCTGGTGATCGCCGATCAGGGCGAGACGATCGCCGGCAAGGGCCAGAGCTTTGGCGAGCAGGTGAAGGGTTATCCGGCGCTTTTCGCCTCGCCCCGCTTCTGGGGCTATACCGCCTGCGCCGCCTTCGGCTCGGGCGCCTTCTTCGCGCTTCTGGGCGGGGCCTCTTTCGTCGCGGGCGAGGTCTTTGCCCTCTCGCCCTTCTGGACGGGGATGGCGCTGGGATCGCCGGCGGTTGGATATGCGCTGGGCAACTACCTTTCGGGGCGGTTCTCGGTGCGGATGGGGGTGAACCGGATGGCGCTGGCCGGCACGCTGGTCGCCTCGACGGGGATGGGCCTGTCGCTTCTGCTGACGCTGGCGGGCTACGGGCATCCCTTGGTCTTTTTCGGGCTTTGCACCACGCTGGGCCTTGGCAACGGGATCATGCTGCCCAGCGCCACGGCGGGCCTTCTGTCGGTGCGCCCGGCGCTGGCGGGAACGGCCAGCGGGCTGGGGGGCGCGATCATGATCGGGGGCGGGGCGGCGCTGGCGGCACTGGCGGGGTTCCTGCTGACGGCCGAAAGCGGAACCGTGCCCTTGCAGATCATCATGTTCGTCACCCAGCTTCTGGGTGCGACCTCGATCCTCTTCGTGATCTGGCGAACGCGCCGGATCGGCGCTTGATTTGCAACCTTTGCAGGGGGTAGGCAGAAATTGCAAATTTCTGCAGCCCCGGCGGCACGCGGCGGGATCCCGGGCGGGGGGCAGAAATTTGCAATTTCTGCCGGGGGCACGCAATGGCGGTTCAGAAACTCTATGCCGGGGCGAAGCTGCGCGAATGGCGCGGCCGCATCGGCCTGACCCAGCGGGCCTTTGCCGAGAAGCTGGGCGTCTCGCTGCCCTATCTCAACCAGATGGAGAACAACAACCGCCCCGTCAGCACCGCGGTCGTCCTCTCGCTCGCGCAGGAATTCGGCTTCGACGTGACCGAGCTTCAGGCCGGCGACGAGGCGCGCCTTCTGGGCGACATGCGCGAGGCCCTGGCCGATCCCGTCTTCACCGGCCCCGCCCCCTCGCTGGCCGATCTGCGCCTGGCCGCCTCGAACGCGCCGGCCCTGGCCCATGCCTTCCTCGCGCTCCACGCCGCCTATCGCCAGACGCATGAGCGGCTCGCCTCGCTTGACGAGGCGCTGGGCCGCGAGGATGCGCGCCTCCGCCCCAGCCCCTGGGAAGAGGTGCGCGACTTCTTCCATTACTGCGACAATTACATCGACGCCGTCGACCGGGCCGCCGAATATGTCAGCCGCGAGGCCGAAAAGCGGGGGCTGAGCACCGTGGCCCTTGCCCGCGAGGCGCTCGAGCGCAAGGGCGTGACGATCCGGCTGGAGGACCGCCCCGAGACGCGCCTTTACGACCCCGCAACCAAAACCCTGACCCTGTCGCATCGCGCCAGCCCCGCCACGCGGGATTTCCAGCTGCTGCTGCAACTGGCCCTGCTGACGCAGAACCGGCTGATCGAGGCGACGCTCGATCTGGCGCGGTTCTCGTCGCCCGAGGCGCGCGCCATCGCCAAGGTCGGGCTGGCCAATTACTTCGCCGGCGCCGCCCTGATGCCCTATTCCCGCTTCCTCGACGCGGCCCAGAGCCTGCGCCACGATCTTGAACGGCTGGCCGACCGCTTTGGCGCGAGCCTCGAGCAGGTGGCGCATCGGCTGTCCACCCTGCAGCGGCCCGGCGCCAAGGGCGTGCCCTTCTTCTTCGTCCGGGTCGATCCGGCCGGCACGATCACCAAGCGCCATTCCGCCACCACGCTGCAATTCGCCCGTTATGGCGGGGCCTGCCCCCTGTGGAACGTGCATCAGGCCTTCGAGATGCCGGGCCGCTGGCTGCGGCAACTGGCCGAGACGCCCGATGGGGTGCGCTACTTCTGCCTTGCCCGCGATGTGAGCAAACCCTCGGGCGCCTTCGAGGCGCCGGTGCGCCGCTTTGCCATCGGTCTGGGCTGCGAGGTGCGCCATGCGGGCCAGATCGTCTATGCCGATCACCTCGACATCGAACAGCGCGAGGCCTTCGAGCCGATCGGCATCTCCTGCCGGATCTGCGAGCGGCGCGATTGCCATCAGCGCGCCGTCCCGCCGCTGGAACGCCGGCTCACCGTCGATCCCGACCGGCGCGGCACCCTGCCCTATCAGGTGGTCTGACGGCTTGCCCCTCCCCCGTTGCATTCGGCCCCGTTGCATTCGGCCCCGTTGCAATCGCCTCCTGTCGCCCGCATCATGTTCCCGCCAGAGGGAGGGGAGGCGGAATGGAACTTGAAGGCGCACGGACGATCGCGGCCGATCGGGCGACGGTCTGGGAGAAGCTGAACGATGCAGAGGTCCTGAAGGCCTGCATTCCCGGCTGTCAGGAGCTGACCGGATCGCCCGAAGAGGGATTCGAGGCGGTGGTCGTGCAGAAGGTCGGCCCGGTCAAGGCCACGTTCAAGGGCGCCGTGACGCTGGAGAATGTCGTGCCCGGCGAAAGCTATACGATCACCGGCGAGGGCAAGGGCGGCGTGGCCGGTTTCGCACGCGGCGGGGCGGATGTGGCGCTGGCCGATGTGCCCGAGGGGACCGAGCTGACCTACAAGGTCGAGGCGCTGGTCGGCGGCAAGCTGGCGCAGCTGGGCAACCGGATCGTCGGCGGCTTTGCCCGCAAGATGGCCGACGAATTCTTCGAACGCTTCGTGGCGCAGGTCGAGGGCCCGACGGAGGGCGCGGACGAAACGGCCTGAACCGGCCCGGCCCCGAAAAGCGGGGCGCGGTCGTCTGGCGCAGGAGTGGTTGGCGCGGGACTGGTCGCCCGGCCTCTGGTCCGCATACGTCGCGTCTCGCGCAATCAAATCCGCGCAATCAGGCCCGAGCAATCAGGCCCGCGCCCGCCCTCTCCTGTCAGGCGGCTTTCGAGAGGGCCGACCAGATCTGATCCTTCAGCTGCATCCGCTCCTTGCGCATCTCTTCCATGTGGAAATCGTCGGTCGGCTCGACCTTCGTCTCGGCCCGGTGGATCGCCCGGTTGACCTCGTGGTAGCGGTCGGCGAGGCGGGCGAAATGGGCGTCGCTGGTCTTGAGCGCATGCAGCGCCTCGAGATGGTTGGGGAATTCCTCGGCGAGTTCATGGGGAGTGTGGGACATGGGGCCGCTCCTTTCCGGGATGAGTCCGGGGCAGGATAGGCCGCGCCCCCTGCCCCGACCTTGATCCCGGTCAAGTCAGTTGCGCGCGGCGCGCCAGCCTGCGGCCTCGGCCTCTTCGGGGGTGCAGAACCAGCGCTCGCCCTGGCTTTCGTCGATCACGGTGCGGTCGTAATGCTGGTTGTGGGGCATGTGGTAGATCCGCCCGTTGTTCGAGATATTGCCCTTGATGACGCAGGCGCCCGGCGGATCCTGGCCGGGGCGGCGCTCGGCGGCGGGGGCGGGGGCAGGCGGGGCGGGGGCAGGCGCGGCCTGGCCCTCGCGGCGATAGAGGGCGGGCTCGACGAAGTCATGCGCCCAGAGGCCCGCGCCCGTCACCTGGGCGGCCTTTTCGGCCAGGTCGTAATCCCAGGAATACTGGCGATAGGCCACGGCCCAGCCTGCACGGACGATCTCTTCGTTGATGTCGCGGCCCTCGACGAAACAGACCGCGACCATCCGGCCGTAGCGGTCGGTATCGCGCCTCTCGCAGGTGGCGGTGGCGCCGTCATAGCGGGCGCGGACCTGCAGCGTCACCCAGTCGCCGCAGTTCCAGACGGTGCCATGGGGGTTGGTGCAGGTCTGGCCGTCTTCGGGGGCGTCGATGCCATGAAGGCGGATTCGGGTGGCGTGGCCTTCGAGGCGGATCGTATCGCCGTCCGTCACCTGAACCACGCCGGTCAGAACCTCTGGCAGGGGTTCCGAGGCATCGGGCCGGGTCAGGGCAAGCCCGCTTGCCACCACGGCCAGCGCAAGGATCGCAAGACTGGAACGGAGCCTGAACATTCCGTCAATGTCAGGAGGGATCCGGGCTGGATCAAGGCGAAACGGGGGAAAGGGTTAACTTTTTGTTAACCTGTGTTAACGCGCCCCGTGTGTTCGGCGCCAGGGGCAAGAGGGCCTGTGGTGGCTTGGAGCTCCATCGGCGACATCCTTGCATAACGCCACGAGACAACTCTGTTCGTAAGCGCAGAAGCGTGTTCGGCCCTGAGCGGTCGGCCACGCACAGCCTGTAGCCACGGGCAAGTTTCTCGGAAGCGGTGACTTGCGGCTTCAGCGCGAGCAGGAAGGGGCGGGTAGCACCGTAGTAGCGGTGAGGACTCAGAGGCGCAGCAGTTAGCAGGAGGCCAACAATCTTTCATTTACCCGGAACAGTCATACATCTACAGTCTTCGGTGGAGAGCGACCATGACCAACAAAGCGCGATACACCTTCAAGATCGAAGGCTTTACGCCTGAGACGATGCCCTTCGGGCGTCTGATCGATTATTATGCGCAGCTTAAGCAAATGCTCGGCCTTCCCGAGCACTTGCACTTGGTCGAGATATTCGAGAGCAGCCATGGAACCTGCTTGGCGGTAGACGGCGAAGCACGGAAGCGGGTCGACGAGCGCTTGCTCAAGATCAGAGACGGCAGCGCACCCAAGACCGCGCTCCGTGCTCGAGATCAGATCAACTTCATGCTTCAGGAAGACGGCACGAGTGGAGAGTTCTTCGGGCCTGATGGGGCGAACGTCATCCCGTTCCCTGGCACGCGGGCGGACGAAGACGTGATCTACAGTATCTGCGACCAGGCCGTATTCTCTGGCGAGGTCTACCACATTGCTGTCTACAAAGACGAAGTGAAGCTTCGGGTCGCCACAGACGCCTTCGGCGTGGTCTTCTGTGTCGCGCCGAGAAAGATGGGTATTGAGTTGAGGGCGTTCCTTGACGAACGGCTGCAGATAATCGGGCGCGGAACCTGGAAGCGCACGAGTGACGGAGCTTGGACGGTCAACGACGTAACGATCAACGATTACCAGCCCGTTCAGAGAAGCCTCCGAGAGACGGTCGACAAGTTGCGGGCGCTCGACATGGACTGGCCAGAAGATGTTCTGGGCGAGATCGATCGCATTGAGGAACGAGGCGGCCTGATTCATTGATTGTAGCTCTTGATAACTCCTTTCTGACCCTGCTGCTGAACCCGAAGTCCCTGCCACGTAGTGGACCGAGCGGTCAGCCGGTCGAATTCTGGAAGGAGCGGGTCGACGCCATGATCGACACACACTCCGCTAAAGGTGACACTATACTCATCCCGACCCCGTGCTTGTCGGAAGTGCTGATGGCGGTGCCAAGCGTCAACAAGGCCATTACAGTGATCAAGGAATCGACCGCAATGCAGATCGCACCCTTCGACGCGAAGGCGGCAATCGAACTTGGGATCGAAAGTGCAAAGGCTTACAAGAGCGGCGACAAGAAGAGCGGCAGCACAGCGGACTGGCAGAAGGTAAAGTATGATCGTCAGATTTCGATCATCGCCAAGACTGCCGGTGCTGAGATATTCTACACCGACGATAGCAACCAGACCCACTTCGCCAAGTTAATCGGTCTGAGAGTGATCCACACATGGGAACTCCCATTGCCCAATAGTATTGCTGAGCCCAATTTATTTGACGAACCCGACACTTAGGTGCAGAGTAACATTTGCTTTCAATCTGCGCGCACAGAGCTGTACTCGGACGGCCCGAGGATCGGCAGCTACCTGAGACTGACGGCATTGAGGTACCGCCGGAGCCAATGACCACGCACCGACCTCCAAGTCGCTGATGCTGCGAATGCGCATAGATTTCGCACACCCGCAGCGAACTGCAGCGAGCTGTGCTCACCTCCCCCTCCCCTCACAACCCAGCCCCCCCCGCACCAGCAACCCAACACTACCGCTGCGCGGTCTCCCAGTCCGGGTGGATCCAGGGCAGTGCGTTCTCGCGTGGCAGGGGGGTGCGGCCGAGGATGTGGTCCGAGGCCTTCTCGCCCGTCATGATCGAGGGGCCGTTGAGGTTGCCGTTCGTCACGCGCGGAAAGATCGAGCTGTCGGCGACGCGCAGGCCCTCGACCCCGATCACGCGGGTCTCGGGGTCCACCACCGCCGTGGGATCGTCGGCCCGGCCCATGCGGCAGGTGCCGCAGGGGTGATAGGCGCTTTCCACATGCTCGCGGATCGCATCGTCCAGCTCGTCGTCGCTTTGCAGCGCGGCGCCGGGCAGGATCTCGGAGCCGGCGAAGGGTTTGAAGGCCTCCTGGGCAAAGATCTCGCGCGTGAGGCGGATGCAGGCGCGGAAATCCTCCCAGTCCTGGGGGTGCGACATGTAGTTGAAGAGGATCTTCGGCGGCTCGCGGTGATCGGCCGAGCGCAGGGTGACATGGCCCCGCGAGGGCGAGCGCATCGGGCCGACATGGGCCTGAAAGCCGTGCCCCTCGACCGCCGACTTGCCGTCATAGCGCACGGCGATGGGCAGGAAGTGATACTGGACATCCGGGTAATCCACGCCTGCGCGTGATCGGATGAAGCCCGCGCTTTCGAACTGGTTGGAGGCGCCAAGGCCCGTCGCCGTCAGCATCCATTGCGCGCCGACCGTGCTTTTGCCCCAGAGGTTCCAGTAGCCGTAGAGGCTGACCGGCTGGGTCGCCTCCATCTGGACATACATTTCCAGATGGTCCTGCAGGTTCTGGCCGACGCCGGGGCGGTCGGCGATGACCTCGATCCCGTGTTCGGCCAGATGGTGGGCGGGGCCGATGCCCGACAGCATCAAAAGCTTGGGCGAGTTGATCGAGGAGGCCGAGACGATCACCTCTTCGCGCGCGGCCAGGTATTCGATGCCGTTGCCCCGGTCGATCTCGACCCCGCGGGCGCGGCCCTCGCGGATCACGACGCGGCGGGCGAGGGCCTGGATCAGGTCGCAGTTCACGCGTTTCAGCGCGGGCCGCAGATAGGCGCTGGCGGCGGACCAGCGGCGGCCTTCCCAGATCGTGGCCTCCATCGGGCCGAAGCCTTCCTGCTGGTGGCCGTTGTAATCGTCGGTCACATGGTAGCCCGCCTGCCGGCCGGCCTCGACAAAGGCGAGCGTCAGGGGATTGTCGCGGGGACCCCGGGTGACGTGGAGGGGACCGCCCTGCCCGCGCCAGGCGGGATCGCCGCCATGCGGGCCGGGGTGCCAGTCCTCCATCCGTTTGAAATAGGGAAGCACGTCGGCATAGGCCCAGCCCGAGGCCCCCTGTTCGGCCCAGTGGTCATAGTCGCGCGCATGGCCGCGGACATAGACCATGCCGTTGATGCTGGAGGAGCCGCCGATCACCTTGCCGCGCGGGGTGGCGAGGCTGCGCCCGCCCAGATGCGGTTCGGGTTCGGTGTGAAAGCCCCAGTCGTAAAGCGACATGTTCATCGGATAGGAGAGCGCTGCGGGCATCTGGATCAGCGGCCCGATATCGGTGCCGCCATATTCGATGACGAGGACGGATTTGCCCGCCTCGGACAGCCGGTAGGCCATGGCGCAACCGGCGCTGCCGGCGCCGATGATGATGTAATCGGCCTCCATCAGGCGCCCCTCCCGGCCCGGGCCCAAGACTTTCTGAAAAAGTCTCGGGCCGCGATGTGGGACATCGCGGGGGCGCGCCCGGTGCTGCGGTTTGCGTCAGGAGGCAGGGTCATGGGTCAGGTCTTTCCGAGGGCCGCGAGTTCGTGGTCGAGCGCGGCAAGGACATGGGCGGTTGCGGCGGCCCCGTCGGGGGCCTTGGTGCCAAGGGTTTCGCGCAGGTAAAGCCCGTCGATCAGCGCGGCCAGGCGGCCGGCCACGACTGGCGCCTCGGTCCCGATCAGCGGGCGCAGGTCATGGGCGAGATTGGCGCGCAGCCGCCCCTGATAGATCCGCACCAGCCGGGCGGCCGGGGCCGAGGCGCGCGCGAGGACGTAGAAATTGAGCCAGGCGGCGATGATCTCGGGCCGGAAGTTGGTGGCCGAGAAACCGGCCCCGATCACCGCCTCGAGCCGGGCGCGGGGGGTGGGGGCCGCGGCCAGCGCCTCGCGCACCTCGGCGCCGTAAAGCTGCAGGATATGGCGCATCGCGGCCAGCAGGATCTGGTCCTTCGAGCCGAAATAGTGATGCGCCAGCGCCGCCGACATGCCCGCCCGCCGCGCGATGCGGGCGACCGTCACCTCGAGCGAGCCGGTCGCGGCGATCTCGTCGATCGTGGCTTTCACCAGCGCCGAACGGCGTATAGGCTCCATCCCGAGCTTGGGCATCCACGGTTCCCGAAGGCGACAAAACACTTGCCGGATGAAAGTAGATGGTTTTTTATTGACCCGTCAATCAACAAACAGCTCTGACAGGGAGTAACACAATGACACGGACAAAAACCCTGGGCTGCGGGCTTTCCGCCCTTGCCCTGGCCGCGGCCACCCCGGCGCTGGCCGATTGCGGCTCGGTTCGGTTCTCGGATGTGGGCTGGACCGATATCACCACCACGACCGCTGTCGCCTCGGTCGTGCTCGAGGCGCTGGGATACGAGGCGCGCACCTCGATGCTGTCGGTGCCGGTGACGATGATCTCTCTGGCCGAAGGGGATATCGACGTCTTCCTTGGCCTCTGGATGCCGACGATGGAGGCCGATATCGCCCCCTACCGCGAGGCGGGAACGATCGACATCCTGCGCACCAACCTCGAGGGCGCGAAATACACGCTGGCGACCAATGCCGCCGGGGTGGCGGCGGGGATCACCGATTTCGCCTCGATCGCCGGGGCGGCCGATGTTCTGGACAGCCGGATCTACGGGATCGAGGCGGGCAATGACGGCAACCGGCTGATCCTCGACATGATCGAGGCCGATGAATTCGGCCTTGGCGGGTTCCAGCTGGTCGAAAGCAGCGAACAGGGCATGCTGGCGCAGGTCGCCCGCGCCGACAGCCGCGACGAGGCCGTCGTCTTTCTGGGCTGGGAGCCGCATCCGATGAATGCCGCTTTCGACATGACCTATCTGGAGGGCGGCGACGACTGGTTCGGCCCCGATCTGGGCGGCGCCATCGTGCAGACCATCACCCGGGCGGGCTATGTCGGGGAATGCGCCAATGTCGGGCAGTTCCTCGAGAATCTGGTGTTCTCGCTGGAGCTTGAGAACGAGATCATGGGCGCGATCCTGGACGACAATGCCGATCCCGAGGCGGCCGCCCGCGCCTGGCTTGCGGCCAACCCCGAGGTGCTGGGGCCCTGGCTCGAGGGTGTGACGACGATCGACGGCGGCGACGCGCTGGCCGCCGCGACCGCTGCCATCGGCGGCTGATCGCATGGCTTTCGGAGGCAGGGCCCCTGCCCTGCCTCCGTCACTGATGCAGTTCGCGCGCCGCTCTGGCCTTTGCCGCCGGAACGGGCGCGCCTGATCCCGGGGCAAGGCGATGGACTGGCTGACCGCATACAAGATCCCGGTCGGCGCCACGGCGGCGACGGCGGTGGACTGGCTCAAGGTCCACGCGCGTCCCTTTTTCGATGCGCTGACGGACGGGTTGCAGGGGATGATCGACGCGATCCTCTGGGTTCTGCGCACGCCCGATCCGCTGATCGTGATCGCGGCCTTCGTGGCGCTGACCTGGGTGTTGCAGCGGTCGTGGAAGATCTGCCTGCTGGTTGCCGTGGGGTTCCTGTTCATCATCAACCAGGGCTACTGGCGCGAGACGACCGACAGCCTGGCGCTGGTCCTGTCCTCCTGCGTGATCTGCATGGGGGTGGGGGTGCCGATCGGCATTTTCCTCGCCCATCGCCCGCGCCTCTATCAGGCGGTGAGCCCGGTGCTCGACCTGCTGCCGACCTTCGTCTATCTGATCCCGGCGATCATCTTCTTTGGCCTGGGCATGGTGCCGGGGCTGATCGCCACGGTGGTTTTCGTGATGCCGGCGCCGATCCGGCTGACGGTGCTGGGCATTTCCTCGACGCCCCTGGCGCTGCGCGAGGCGGCGACGGCTTTCGGGGCGACGCCGGCGCAGACGCTGGTGAAGGTGGAGCTGCCTTACGCCTTTCCGCAGATCATGGCGGGGCTGAACCAGGTGATCATGCTGTCGCTGTCGATGGTGGTGATCGCGGCTTTCGTGGGGGCGGACGGGCTGGGCAAGCCGGTGGTGCAGGCGCTGAACCGGGTGAACACCTCGCTGGGCTTTGAAAGCGGTTTCGTCATCGTCGTGGTGGCGGTGATGCTGGACCGGATGCTGCGGATGCGACGCAAATGACGGCGGTGGAATTCGACGCGGTCAACATCGTCTTTGGCGACCGGCCGGAGGCGGCGCTGGCCCTGATGGATGCCGGCAAGAGCCGCGAGGAGATCAAGGCCGAGACGGGCCAGATCCTGGGCGTGCACGATTGTTCGCTGAGCGTGGCCGAGGGCGAGATCCTGGTCCTCATGGGGCTTTCGGGCTCGGGCAAGTCCACGCTGCTGCGCGCGGTGAACGGGCTGAACCCGGTCTGCCGGGGCGAGGTGCGGGTCACGACCGAGCGGGGGATGACCTCGGTCACAAGGGCCGATGCGCGCACGCTTCGGCGGATCCGGCAGGAACATGTGGCGATGGTGTTCCAGCAGTTCGGCCTGCTGCCCTGGCGGACGGTGCGCGACAATGTGGGGCTGGGGCTCGAGTTGCGCGGCATGGCGCGGGCGGCGCGTCATGCGCGGGTCGAAGAGGAGTTGCGGCTGGTCAACCTGGCCGACCGGGCCGATGCGCTGGTGGGCGAGTTGTCGGGCGGCATGCAGCAGCGGGTGGGGCTGGCGCGGGCCTTCGCCACGGATGCGCCGGTGCTCTTGATGGACGAGCCCTTCTCGGCGCTTGATCCGCTGATCCGGGCGCGGTTGCAGGACGAGCTTCTGGACCTGCAGGCGCGGCGCAACCGGACCATCGTCTTCGTGAGCCACGATCTGGACGAGGCGTTCAAGCTGGGCAACCGGATCGCGATCATGGAGGGCGGGCGGATCGTGCAATGCGGCACCCCGCGCGAGATCTTCACCCATCCGGCGAATGCCTATGTGGCGGATTTCGTGGCGCATATGAACCCGCTGGGGGTGCTGACCGCGCGCGACGTGATGGAGCAGGGCGAAGTGGGCGAGGCTGAACTCCTGCCCCGGGTCGCGGCGGATGATCCGGTGCGCGAGGTGATGGCCCGGTTCGGAGAGGGGGTCGATCGGCTGGCCGTGGTGGAGGGCCATCGCCGGATCGGCCGGGTCAGCCGGGACGTCTTGCTGGCGCGGCTTCTGGATCCGAAGGGCTAGCCGGGCGGGAAGCTGAAATTTGGCCAAATTTCAGCGGCGAGAGGCTTCGGCGGGCAGCGCGGGGGGCTGAAAATTGGCCAATTTTCAGCGGGCGCTTTCGCGACCCGGCGGTCGGGAGCGGACTGAAATTTGGCCAAATTTCAGTCACCCGCCATCCCGCCAGCGGTTCACCATCGGATAGCGCCGGTCCAGCCAGAAGGCCCGCCGCGTCAGACGCGTGCCGGGCGCGGACTGAAAGCGTTTCCACTCGCTCACATAGACCAGATGCTCGACCCGCTTCACCACCTCGCGGTCATAGCCGGCCGCCACGCAGTCCGAAACGCTCGCATCGCCATCGACCAGCATCTCGAGGATGCCGTCCAGCACCTCGTAGGCGGGCAGCGAATCCTCGTCCTTCTGGTCGGGGCGCAATTCGGCCGAGGGCGGTTTGTCGATCACCCGGGGCGGGATGACCTCGCCCGCCGGGGCCAGCATCCAGGGCCGGTGATGGGCGTTGCGCCAGCGGCAGGCCTCGAAGACACGCGTCTTGTAAAGGTCCTTCAGCGGATTGTAGCCCCCCGCCATGTCGCCATAGATCGTGGCATAGCCCACCGCCACTTCGGATTTGTTGCCGGTGGTCAAGAGCATCTCGCCGAACTTGTTGGACTGCGCCATGAGCAGAAGCCCGCGCAGCCGCGACTGGATGTTCTCCTCGGTGATGTCGGAGGCGCGGCCCTCGAACAGCGGCGCCAGCGCCTCCGTCACCGCCGCGCGCGGCCCGTCGATCGGCACCGTGTCGAGGCCGATGCCCAGCGCGCGCGCCACGCCCGCCGCATCCTCGAGGCTTTCGCGCGAGGTGTATTCCGAGGGCAGCATCACCCCGCGCACATTCCCCGGCCCCAGCGCATCGGCCGCGATCGCCGCGACAAGCGCGCTGTCCACCCCGCCCGAGAGGCCCAGAAGCGCGCGGGTGAAGCCCGATTTCTGCAGATAGTCCCGCAAGGACAGGACCATCGCGTGGTAATCCTGCTCGACCGTCTCGGGGGCGATGGCGCGGGGGCCGGTCACCGCCTCCCACCCGTCAACCGTGCGGCGGAAATCGACCGGGACCACCGCCTCTTCGAACACCGGCAGTTGCACCGCGAGATGCCCGCCCCGGTTCAGCACGAAAGAGCCTCCGTCGAACACCTGATCGTCCTGCCCCCCCACCATGTTGAGATAGACCAGCGGCAGGGCGTTTTCCGTCACCCGGGCGACCATCTGGTTCATGCGGATCGGGAACTTGCCCCGGAAATAGGGGCTGCCATTGGCCACGACGAACAGCTCGGCCCCGCTTTCGGCCATCGCCTCGCAGACATCGGGAAACCAGGCATCCTCGCAGACCGGCGCGCCGATCCGAAGGGGGCCTGCATCGAACGGCCCCTGGATCGGGCCGGGGCTGTAGTGGCGCATCTCGTCGAAGACGTTGTAATTCGGCAGCTCATGCTTGAGCGTGCGCGCGATGATCCGCCCGCCCTTCAGGATATGCCAGGCGTTGTAGAGCCGCCCCTCTTCGAACCACGGGCCCCCGATCCCCAGGATCGGCCCCTCGGCGCAGGCCCCCGCCAGCGCCGCGACCTGCGCCATGGCATCGCGGTGGAAGGCGGGTTTCATCACCAGATCCTGCGTCTGGTAGCCGGTCAGGAACATCTCGGGGAAGGCCACCATATCGGCGCCGGCCGCCTTCGCCTCGGCCCAGACCTCGGCCGCGCGGGCGGCATTGCCCGCCAGATCGCCCAGAACCGGGTTGAGTTGCGCCAGCATAAGGCGGAAGTGATCGGACATGCGCAGGCACCCTCTGGACAGATGCCCCTGATGTAGCAGAGTTATGCCCGAGGGGAAGCGGGATGGCGCGGGGTCTGGCAAAGGTCCGGCCGGGTCTGGCACAGGTCCGGCCGGGGCCGGCACGGGTCCGGCCGTTCTGCGGCGTCACAGGTGTCGCTGGCCGTTGTAAGCCCCGCGCCGCAGGGATAGTCTGCCCGCAGCGCATTCGGACAGGACGACGGGGAGCAGGTCGCATGTCATCCAGAACAAGACCTTCGCGGGCTTTGGCCCTGCTGATGGGCACATCGCTGACAGGCATGGCGGGCCTTACCCTTGGCGCGGCCCCTTTCGCCGCCCCGCCGCTTGCCGCCCAGACGGTCGAGACCAAGCAATACGAGGATGGCGGCATCTACGAGGGCACCTTCCTCAACGGCAAGCAGCACGGGATCGGCACCTACCGGCTGCCCAACGGCTATGAATATACCGGCGAGTGGTTCGAGGGCGAGATCCGCGGTCAGGGCCGGGCGCGGTTTCCCAATGGCTCGGTCTACGAGGGCGAATTCGCGCGCGGCAAGCCCGAGGGGACGGGGCGGATCGTCTTTGCCGATGGCGGCACCTACGAGGGCACCTGGGTCGACGGCCGGATCGAGGGCACGGGCGTCGCCGTCTATGCCAACGGGGTTCGCTACGAGGGCGAGTTCCAGAACGCGATGCATGACGGCACCGGCACGATGACCAGCCCGGGCGGCTATGTCTACGAGGGCACCTGGGTCAATGGCGTCAAGGAAGGCACGGGCCGGATCACCTATCCCGACGGCTCGGTCTTCGAGGGCGACATGGTGGGCGGCGAACGCCACGGCACCGGCACCCTGACCATGCCCGACGGGCTGACCTATGAGGGCCCCTGGGTCAATGGCCAGATCGAGGGCGTGGGCCGGCTTGTCCAGGCCAATGGCGATATCTACCTGGGCGAGCTTGTCGCCGGGCGGCGCCACGGCTCGGGCATGATCGCCTATGCCAATGGCGATGTCTACGAGGGCGGCTTCCAGGACGATCTGCGCCACGGACAGGGCACCTTCACCGGGGCCGACGGCTATCGCTATGTCGGCTCCTGGGTCGCGGGGCAGATCGACGGGGCGGGCGAGGTCACCTATCCCGACGGTTCGGTCTATATCGGCCAGTTCAAGGCCGATCTGGCCCATGGTCAGGGCAAGATCACCTATGCCGACGGCTCGACCTACGAGGGCGACTGGGAAGGCGGGGTCATTCAGGGTCGCGGCATCGCCACCTATGCCAACGGGCTGGTCTATGAGGGCGAGTTCCTGAATGCGCGCAACCACGGGCAGGGCCGGATGACCTATGCCGACGGCTATGTCTATGAAGGCGAATGGGCCGACGGGCAGCGCAACGGCATGGGCGTGGCCACCTATGCCGACGGTACCGTCTACGAGGGGCAGTTCCTGAACGGGCAGCGCCATGGAGAGGGCAAGATCGTGATGCCCGATGGTTTCAGCTATGAAGGCCAGTGGGAAAACGGCGAGATCTCGGGCCGGGGGATCGCCACCTATGCCAATGGCGATGTCTATGAGGGCATGTTCCTGAACGGGCGGCGGCAGGGCGAAGGCACGATGCGCTATGCCAGCGGCGAGGTCGAAAGCGGCGACTGGCAGGACGGGGCGCTGGATGTGCCGATCCGGGTCGCGGTCGAGGACAGCGCCGCAGCGGAAGGCGCAGCCCCGGCGCAGGACGCGGCGGAGGCACCGGACGAGGGCGAGGAAGCGGGCGCCGAGGAGTGAGCCGGGCCGGCTGAGCCGCCCGACTGACCCACCCGACTGGCCCGCCTGACTGGCCCGCCTGACTGACCCACCCGACTGGCCCGTTGCGCCTGAACCGGTCCGGTCAGACCGCGCCCGAAGGATCAAGAGGGATCAGGCGGACGGTCGCAGGCAGGCCCTATCAGGCGAGCCGGATCAGGCCAGCAAGATCAGGCCAACAAGTTCAAGCCAGCGCGGGCCGCACCTGCAGGAGCGCCATGAGATCGGCCATCTCCGGGCCGCTGTCCTGCCCCGTCACAAGACGGCGCAGCGGCAGGAAAAGCCCCCTGCCCTTGCGCCCCGTCGCGGCCTTGACCGCATCGGTCCATGTGGCCCAGGTCTCGGGCCCATAGGGCGGATCGGGCAGCAGGCGCAGCGCCTCGGCCACGAATTCGGCATCCTCGGGCGCGGCCACCCCCACCCCGCCAACCGAGACCACGGCCCACCAGCGGGCGATATCGGCGCGGCTGGCCAGATTGCCGCGCACCACGGCCCAGAACGGGGCGGCAAGGGTTGCGGGCACGCCGGCGGCGGCCAGGTCGGGGGCGATCGCCTCGAGCTCCATGCCGCCCAGGACGCGCGCCGAAAGCGGTGCAAGGTCGGCGGCATCGAATTTCGTCGGCGCCGAGCCGAAACTTTCCAGCCGGAAGCCCGCGACGACCTCGGCCACATCGGCGCGCAGCTCCACCGGATCGGAGGATCCCAGCCGCGCCATCAGCGACAGGATCGCCATCGGCTCGACCCCCTGCGCGCGCAGGTCGCGCAGCGAAAGCGTGCCAAGGCGTTTGGACAGCGCCTCGCCCCCCGGGCCGGTCAGCAGCGAGTGATGCGCGAACCGCGGCACCGTGCCGCCGAGGGCGCGGATGATCTGGATCTGCGTCGCGGTATTGGTGACGTGATCGGCGCCGCGCACGATATCGCTGACCCCCATCTCGGTATCGTCGACCACCGAGGCGAAGGTATAGAGCCACTGCCCGTCGTTCTTGACCAGCACCGGATCCGAGACCGAGGCCGCGTCGATCGAGACCGGGCCCATGATCCCGTCTTCCCATTCGATCCGCTCGTGATCGAGCTTGAAGCGCCAATGCGAGCCACGCTCGGCGCGCAAGCGGTCCTTCTCGGCCTCGGAAAGCGAGAGGGCCGCGCGGTCATAGACCGGCGGGCGGCCCATGTTGAGAAGCTTCTTGCGCTTGAGATCAAGCTCGACCGGGGTTTCGAAACATTCGTAGATGCGGCCCTCGGCCACCAGCCGGGCCTTGGCCGCCTCGTAGCGATCCAGCCGCAGGGACTGCCGCTCCATCCTGTCCCAGGTCAGGCCGAGCCAGGTCAGGTCCTGGCGGATGCCCTCGACATAATCCTCTTTCGAGCGTTCGGGATCGGTGTCGTCGATGCGCAGGATGAAGGTGCCGCCGGCGGCGCGGGCGATGGCGTAGTTGAACAGGGCCGCCCGCAGGTTGCCGATATGGATCCAGCCGGTGGGCGAGGGGGCGAAACGTGTGGTGGTCATCGGATCCTCCGGAGGGGGCGCGCGGGCGGGCTTGGGGCGGGTTGGGGGCGGGCTTGAGGCGGGGTTTTAGGCGGGTTGGGGGCGGGATGCTGCGGCGCAGGCTCTTTCACAGCGCGCGGCTTTTGTCCATATGAGCGACATGGACCATATCGCCCCCAGCCTAGACGAGATCGAGGAGCTTGCCCGCGAAACCGTCGCCAATCTGCCGCAGGCCTTTCGCGCGGCGGCCGAAAAGGTCGCGATCCGTGTCGCGGACTTCGCCGATGAGGCGGTCCTGAGGGAAATGGAGATGGATCCGTTCGAGCTGACCGGGCTGTACGAGGGGATCCCGCTGACCGAGAAATCGAACTGGGACGTGCCGCAGGGGCCCGATACGGTCTGGCTTTTCCGCCGCCCGATCCTGGATGAATGGGCCGAGCGGGGGAATGTCACGATCGCCGATCTGGTGGCGCATGTGACGATCCACGAATTCGCCCATCACTTCGGCTGGTCGGATGACGATATCGCCGCCATCGATCAGTGGTGGCACTGAGGGGCGACGGGGGCGGCGGAAATTTTGCAAATTTCCGCATGACTGAGGGGGGGCGGAAATTTGCAAAATTTCCGCGGGGGGCTCTGCCCCCCGGCCTGCGGCCTCCCCCCGGGATATTTTCGAACAAAAGAAGCAGGAGGGCGGCGCGAGGGTGCACAGGGTCTGTGCGGGGCCTGTGCGGGGGCGAGTTGCGGATCGGCGCGGGGCTGGGATCGGAGGGCTGCAGAGCTATGTCTTCTTCTGCGACGCCACGATCCAGGAGGATATCATGGAACTGAACCGACGCCAGACGCTTGCCCTTGGGGCCGCCGTTCCGGTTGCCGCTCTGGGCCTGCTGCCCGCAGGGGCGGCCGCACAGGAGGCAGGCCTGCCCCTGCCGACGCATCGCCATTTCCGGCTGGGCGATTTCCGGGTGGTTCCGCTTCTTGCGGGCAGCCGGCCGATGGAGGCCCCGCAGGAGACCTTCGGGATGAATGTCCCGGCCGAGGAATTCGCCGAAGTCTCGGCCGCGCATTTCATCTCGACCGAGCTCAGTCACAACTTCTTCACCCCGGTTCTGGTCGAGACCGGATCGGAGGTGATCCTGTTCGACACCGGCCTCGATCCCGCCGGCATCACGGCTGCGCTGCAGGCCGCGGGATATGCGCCGGGCGATGTGAGCCATGTGGTGCTGACCCATATGCATGGCGATCATATCGGCGGGATGACGGATGCCGAGGGCAACCCGACCTTCGCCAATGCCGTCTATGTGACCGGGGCTGTGGAGTTCGATTTCTGGGCCGGAGCCGACAACGAGGGCTTCGAGGCGCGGGTGCGGCCCTTTGCCGAGGCGATGACGATGATCGCGCCCGGCGACGCTCTGCGCAGCGGGATCACCGCGGTCGATGCCTCGGGCCATACGCCGGGGCACATGGCCTACATGCTGGAGAGCGGCGGACAGCAGTTGCTGTTGATGGCGGATACGGCCAATCACTATGTCTGGTCGCTGGGCCGGCCCGACTGGGAAGTGCGCTTCGATGCCGACAAGGCGCAGGCCGCGGCGACCCGGCGCCGGCTTCTGGGGATGGCTGCGGCCGACAGGATCCCGGTGCTGGGCTATCACATGCCCTTCCCCGCGGCGGGATTCGTCGAGGCCCAGGGCGAGGGGTTCCGATATGTCCCGGTGAGCTATCAGCTGCTTTAGGGCCGGCGACGGGCCGCCTGCGGCTGCTACCGCTAACATTTCCGTTGCATCCCGCCGCCTGCGCGTGCAGAGACTCCGGGCGCGGTCCGGGCCGGTGTGACAGGAACCGGCGACCGGGCCGACGCCGGGCAGCCCTTGCCCGGTGACGCAAAGTCACTGCCGAGCCATCGCACCGGGGCCGAAATGCGCGATATCCTGACCGTCACTCTCAACCCCGCGCTGGATCTGGCGACGGGGGTGGATCATGTCGAACCCGGGCTGAAGTTGCGGTGCGATCCGGCCCATACCCATCCCGGCGGCGGCGGGATCAACGTGAGCCGGGCGATCGCCATTCTGGGCGGCCCCTCGCGCTGTCTTGTGGCCCTGGGGGGCCATACCGGGGCGCGGCTGGCGCAGCTTCTGACGGCGGCGGGGATCGATGTCATCGTGCACGAGACCTCGGGCGAGACGCGCACCTCGCTGGCCGTGACCGACCGGCAGAGCGGCGGGCAATACCGCTTCATGCTGCCCGGACCGCTTTGGTCGCAGGAGGATGTGGAGCATCTGCGCCGGGATGTGGTCGAGCGGGCGGCGGTCGGGGGGATCGTGGTCCTTTCGGGCAGTCTGCCGCCCGGGGTGCAGGGGCGGATCATTCCCGATCTGTGCCGGGATCTGGCTGCCAAGGGGGCCGATGTGGTGGTCGATACCTCGGGGCCGGGTCTGTTCGCGGTGGCGGCCGGGGACGGGGTGGCAGGCGCTCCGGGAGGAGCACCGGGCGAGGCACCGGCAGGCGCACCGGGCGGGTCTATGGGCGGGGCGCCGATGGTGCTTCGGATGAACCATGACGAGGCGAATGTGCTGGCCGGGCGCCCGCTTGCGGATCTGGGCGAGAGCGCGGATTTCGCCTCGTCGCTCGTGGCGCGGGGGATTGCGCGGATCGTGATCGTGGCGCGCGGGCCGGAAGGGTCGGTTCTGGCGACCGAGGGGCAGCGGCTGCATTCGCGCGCCGCCGATGTGCCGGTGCGCAGCAAGGTGGGGGCGGGCGACAGTTTCGTCGGCAGTTTCACCCTCGCGCTGGCCGAAGGGGTGGCGCTGGCCGAGGCGCTGACGCGGGGGGTGGCCGCGGCCTCGGCGGCGGTGATGACGGAAGGCACGGCGCTGTGCCGGCCCGAGGATATCGCCCGGCTGATCGACCATTGCCCGGCGCATCCGATCTGATCGGGCCCGGTTCGGCCCGGCCCGGCCTGGCCGCCCCCTCCCCGGCGCATCCGATCTGATCGGGCGCAGCCCGACCAGGGTCAGCCGCGCCGGTCGAAGCGGCGCAGGAAGCCCCGGATCACCCGATAGAGATAAAGCGCCACGACCAGGCCGATGACGATCGTCGTTCCGGGGTCCAGCCATTCCGCCAGAAGGTGGTAATTCGCCTCGAGCAGGAGGCCGCCGAGGGTGAGGAATGTCACCCAGATCAGGCTGCCCGCCGTGGTGATCGCCAGAAACGGCAGCATCGGCATCCCCGACAGCCCCGCCGGGACCGAGATCAGCGTCCGCATCCCCGGCACCATCCGCCCCAGGAAGATCGCCCAATAGCCCCAGCGCCGGAACCAGGCGAGCGCGCGCTCGGCCTCGTCCCGGCTCAGCGTCAGCCAGAAGCCGTAGCGGTCGATGAAGGCCAGGAACCGCGCCTCGCCCATGGCATGGCCGATCCAGTACCAGAAGAGCGTGCCCAGAACCGACCCCAGCACGCCGGCAAGGATGACGGGGATGAGCGGCAGTTCGCCCGTGCCCGCCAGAAAGCCCGCCATCGGCATCACCAGTTCGGACGGGATCGGGGGAAAGAGATTTTCCAGCAGCATGACCGCGGCCACGCCGGGGATCCCCCCGGCCGAGATCAGATCGGCGATCCAGTCGAACATGGCGTCTCCTAACTCTGTGGCGCCCTGGCGATCCTGACCGACCGCGCCCAGAAGCGCCAGGTCAGCAGGACCGCCGCCACCGCCAGCCCCACGACAAGGCCAAGCCAGACCCCGACCGCGCCCATGCCCAGCCAGAAGCCCAGCACAAGGCTGACCGGAATGCCGACCAGCCAGTAGCTGATCACCGCATGGATCATCGGCACGGTCGCATCCTGCACCCCGCGCAACAGGCCCAGCGCCACGACCTGTGCCCCGTCGGTCAGGTTGAACAGGGCCGCCAGCACGATCAGCGTGACGCCGATGGCGATCACCTCGGAGCGCAGGGGATCGCCGGGATCGACGAAAAGGCCGATCAGCGTCTCGGGCATGGCGAGGAACAGGATCACGGTCGCGATCGAGAAGCCGGCCGAGATCGCATGGGCCACCAGAGCGCCGCGCCGCAGGGCCGCCTCGTCCTGCCGGCCGAAGGCGCGACCGGCGCGCACCGTCACCGCCTGGCTGAGGCCGAGGTGCAGCATGAAGGCGGCCGAGGCCAGTTGCAGCGCGATCCCGTGGGCGGCAAGCTCGAGCGTGCCGATCCAGCCCACCAGCACCGCACTCCCGGCAAAGAGCCCGGATTCGGCCAGCGCCGTCAGCCCGATCGGCAGGCCCAGCCGGAACACCCGGCCCATCGCCGCCATGTCGGGCTTCCAGAGGCGGCGGAGCAGCTGATATTGCGGCACCTTCCACAGCGCATAGACCAGGAGGATCACCAGCGTCAGCAGTGCCGTGCCGACCGAGGCGATGGCGGCACCCCGGATGCCCAGTTCCGGCGCGCCCCAGTTGCCGAAGATCAGCATGTAGTTCAGCCCGGCGTTCAGCAATGCCGCCCCGAGCGTGGCCCAGAGGATCATCGCCGTCAGCTCCAGCGCCGAAAGGTAAGAGCGCAGCACCGTCCCCAGAAGCGCCGGGATCAGGCCCCAGCCCGCGATCCTGAGGTAATCCTGCGCGAGGCCCGCCAGCGCCTCGTCCTGTCCGATGGCGCGAAAGAGGGCGCCCGACCACATCAGCGGCAGCGTCGCCGCCAGCCCGAAGATCACCGACAGCCACAGGCCCATCCGGGTCACGCGGCGCACCTCGGTCTCTTCCCCGGCCGAGACGGCGGCGGCGACCAGCGGGGCCACCGCATTGGCGAAACCGATCCCGATCAGGAACAGCAGGAAAAACAGCGAGGTGGCAAGCGTTGCGGCCGCCAGTGCCGCGACATCATACCAGCCCAGCATCAGCATGTCGGTCAGGCCGATCACGAATTGCGCAAGGTTCGACGCGATCAGCGGCACGCCCAGCAGCAGGAGCGCGCGGATATGCTCGGCCCAGGTCTGGGCGGGTTGAGGCGACGGGGCCGGGATCATCCCCCGCCTTTAGGCGGTGGGGCGGCGCGCGTCCAGCCGGGTCAGAGGGCGCGCAGCATCAGCTGCAGCGACAGGATCAGCACGAGCGCCCCGGCCAGCGCCTCGAACAGGGCCATGGCGCGCGCGGTGGCGGGGCCCGAGGCCAGCTGCATCAGCGCGCTTTCCCGCAGCGAGACCGAGGCCACGGCCACCAGCACGGTCACGCTGGCGGTGCCGAGCGCCATGACGAAGGCCCCCACCACGCCGGCCCAGTCGATCCCCAGACGCCATGTCAGCACCAGAAGGAACAGCGCGCCCGTGCAGGGGCGCACGGCGATGGCGGCGATGATCAGGGCGGCGTCGCGCCAGCTGCGGACCGCCTCGACCTGTTCGAGGCTGGGGCCATGGGCATGGCCGCAGGTGGCGCAGACCTCGCCGGGGCTGCCGGAATGGGCATGGTCGGGGGCGGGGGTCGAAGCGGCCAGCGCCCCGCCCTGCCCTGCGCCCTGCCCTTCTCCCGCAGGAAGGACCATCGCATCGGCGCGGCCCAGCGCGTAAAGGCTGCCCGAAGCCGCGGGCAGGACGGTGGCGGTCTGCAAGGTCAGGGGCGCAGGCTCTGCCGCCTCGGGGGCCTCCTCGGGGGTCGCAGGCACCGCGCCTGCCGACCACAGCCGCCAGAGGCCGCGCAGGCCCCGCAGCATCAGCCAGAGCCCGATCAGCGCGATCAGCCCCATCGACAGCGCCTGCAGCCCCGCATCGGCCAGGCCCTGCATCCGCTCGCGGCTCCAGCCCAGCACAAGGACGCCCGCATAGACCAGCAGCACCGCCGTCACCGCCTGCGCCAGGCTCGAGGTCACGGCCAGCCCCGCCAGCCGCCCCATCGGCACCCGCCGCCCCAGCCCGTAGCCGCCGATCACCAGCTTGCCATGGCCCGGCCCCGCGGCGTGAAAGAACCCGTAGGCGAAGCACAGGCCCCAAAGCGTCAGCAGCGCCGCCCAATCGCCCGCCTGCAACCGCCGAAGCGCGCCGGCCATGGCGTTCTGCACATCGCGCTGCCCCGCTGCCGCGGCGGCCCCCACCCTCTCGGCCCCGCCCATGCCCCAAAGCCAGACCACGGCCAGAAGCGCCAGGCCCGCGATGGCCAGCAGCACCGGCTGTCGGGTCAGGGCGCGCATTGCACCGTGACGGTATCGGCGAAGGCATCGCCCACGGCGGGGAAATCCTCGTCGGGGCCGACGTCATAGGCGGGCCGGCCGAAGAGCAGTTCCTCGACCAGCGCATAGGCGCTCATCAGATCGGCCGGGGTATAGCGGATCTCGCAGCCCGCGCGGCCGATCAGGCCGATATCGCCCACCACCTCGTAGGCGACGTAGTAATAGGGGTCATAGACCTGCACATCGACGGGCCGGCTGGGATCGGCGGGCTGGCGGAGGGGGCGGACATGGATCTCGTGCACCCGTCCGTTGACATAATCGACGCGCTGTTGCTGCGGCGCGGCCAGCGCCAGCGGGCGGCCGTCCTGCATCACCACCAGATCGCCGCCGAAATCGGCGGGCCATTGCAGGACATTGTCGGCAAGGATCTGATGCTCTTCGGGGGTCAGGGTCAGGGTGCCCTGCATGTCGATCCCGAGGTCGGCCGTCAGCAGGAAAGAGAAGAAGTCGTCATAGACCCAGACCAGCTGCACGCCGGCCACCTGCCCCGCATCGTCAAAGACGATGGCGACCTCGGCCTCGACGAAGATATGTGGATGGGCCGCGGCCGGCCCGGGGGCGCCGGCGACGCCAAGGGCGAGGGCAAGGGCGGCAAGGGCGGCAGAGGCGCGAGGGGTGGGGCGGAACGGCATGAGATGGCTCTATCGCAGCGGGGCGCGGCGATCAATCGGGCCGCCCTGCCCCGGCGCTCACGCTCTGGCGAGGTTCTGCCGGTGTGGCGGGCAGTTGCGCCGGTTTCCGCCGCTCAGGCGCGGGCGAGCGCGGTGATCCGCGACCAGAGCGCCTCGGGCACGGCGACGGTGTCTGCCACGGGGCGGGCGGCACCGGGCAGGCGGGCGCCCTCCTGTGCGGCGACGGCCTCGGCCAGACGGGCGAAGCGGCGGGCGAAGGTCTCGGGCGCCGTATGGGTGCCGGGGTCGATCAGGATGTAGAACTGGCCGAGGTCATGCGGCGGGCCCTCGGCGGATTTGATCGCGGCCACGTCAAGCGAATTGACCGAACCGGTCAGGCAGGCCGCCATCACCTCGGCCATCAGGCCGAAGCCCCAGCCCTTGTGCCCGCCCGCACTCAGAAGCGCGCCGCCCAGCGCGGCTTCGGGATCGGTCGTCGGGCGGCCGGCGCTGTCGACGGCCCAGCCTTCGGGGATCGGCTCGCCCGCCGCGCGCGCCATGGTGATCTTGCCCAGCGCCACGGCCGAGGTCGAGAAATCGAACTGCATCAGCGGCTTGTCCGGGTCGCCCTCGGGGCCGGGCACGGTCAGGGCCACGGGATTGGTGCCGATCACGGGGCGGTTGCCGCCCGGCGGGGCCACGACGGGGGTGGCATTGGTGAAGCCCAGCCCGATCAGCCCCTCGGCCCCGATCCGTTCGGTGAAATAGCCCAGCGAGGTGCAGGTATGGGCATGGGCCACGGCCAGGGTGGCAACCCCATTGGCCCGGGCCGCGGCCACGGCCTGCGGCAGGCCGGCATCGAAGGCGGGCTGGGCAAAGCCGAAGGCCGCATCCACCGTCACCGCGCCCGGCCGGGGCTGGGTCACGACCGGGCTGGCCTGCCCCCTGACCCGGCCCGAGACAAGCTGGCTGCAATAGCTTTCGACATAGTAAAGACCGCAGATCACATTGCCCAGCGCCTCGGCCCGCGCCACCGCCCGCGCGACCGAGGCGGCCTGCACCGCACCCGCGCCATGCGCGACAAGCGCGGCTTTCGTCACATCGGCGATCGTCTCGACCGCGATCCTGGTCTGCGTCATGCCTGCCCCCCTTCCGTCGTTGCGCTCACGCGGCCAGCCGGCCCTTTTCCAGCCGCAAGACCCGGTCCATCCGCGCCGCAAGATCAAGGTTATGCGTCGCGATCAGCGCCGCAAGGCCGGTGGCCCGCACCAACTCGAGCAGCGCCTCGAAGACCGTGTCCGAGGTGCCGGGATCGAGATTGCCCGTCGGCTCGTCCGCCAGAAGCAGGCGGGGCCGGTTGGCGAGCGCCCGGCAAAAGGCCACCCGCTGCGCCTCGCCCCCCGAGAGGGCCGCCGGGCGATGCCCCGCCCGCCCCGCCAGCCCGACCCGGCCCAGAAGGTCGCGGGCATGGGCCTCGGCCTCGGCGCGGGGGACGGCATTGGCGCGCTGGGGCAGCACGATATTCTCGAGCGCCGAGAATTCGGGCAGGAGGTGATGGAACTGGTAGATGAAGCCCACCTCCTCGCGCCGGGCGGCGGTGCGGGCGCGGTCGGACAGGCGGGTCAGGTCGGTGCCGCCGATGCTGACCCGGCCGGCATCGGGCGCATCAAGAAGGCCCGCGATATGCAGAAGCGTCGATTTCCCCGCGCCCGAGGGGGCGATCAGCGCCACCACCTCGCCGGGGTTGATCGCAAGGCGGACCCCCGGCCGCACCCGCACGGCTTTGGGGGGGCGGGGGTTGTCGCCCTTCTCGAGCCCGTCACGCTGCTGGGCGGGGGGGGGGGGTTGGGGGGTTTGGGGGGTTTGGGGCGCGGGCTCATTCATAGCGCAGCGCCTCGACCGGGTTCATCCGCGCCGCGCGGCGGGCGGGAAAGATCGTCACGATCCACGAGAGCGACAAGGCCACCCCCATCGACCAGAGGACATCCGCCATCTGCAGCTTGGCCGGGATGTTGTAGATCCCCCGCACCTGCGGCTGCCAGAGCGAGCCGGAGGAAAAGAACTCGAGCACGGCGACCACCACGTCGATGCGGATCGCGAAAAGACAGCCAAGGATCACGCCGAAAAGCGTGCCAAGGGTGCCGATCCCCGCGCCGCAGATGAAGAAGATCCGCAGGATCGAGCCTTCGGTCAGGCCCATGGTGCGCAGGATGCCGATATCGCGCCCCTTGTTCTTGACCAGCATGATCAGCCCCGAGACGATGTTCATCGAGGCGATCAGCACAAGGATCGTCATGATCACCTTCATCACCGTATCCTCGGCATCGAGCGCATCAAGAAAGGCCGCCTGCCGCTGCTGCCATGTCCAGCCGAAGGCGTCGGGGCCGGCCGCCTCGACAATGCCGGGGCCGTAGCGTTCGGTCTGTTCGGGATCGGCGATCATCACCTCGATCTCGTCGACCACGCCGTCGCGGTTGAAGAATACCTGCGCCTCGGCCAGCGGCATGTAGATGCGGGTGCGGTCGATATCCCAGCGCCCGGCGGTGAAGATATAGACCACCTCATAGGCGCCGACGCGGGGGCTTGTTCCGGCGGCGGTGCGCACCCCGTCGGGCGAGGTGACGCGGATCCGGTCGCCCACCATGACGCCAAGCTCTTGCGCCACGCCCGAGCCGATGGCGATCCCCTCTTCGAACCGGGCCAGATCGCCCTCGGCGCGTTCGGGTGCGGCGATGCGGGGCAGGCTCGCGATATCCTCGGCCGACATGCCGTAGACCTCGACAAAGCTGCGGCCATAGGGGCTGTTGACCATGACCTGCGAGCGCACGAGCGGGGCCGCGCGGGTGACGCCCGGGGCGGCGGCGATGCGCTCGGCCATCTCGAGGTAATCGGGGATCGTGCGCTCGAGCCGGCCGGCGGCATTGACGGTGCCGGCGGAATAGACCGTGACATGGGCATTGGTGCCCACGATCGTATCGACGAAATCGGCGCGAAAGCCCGAGCGCACGACCAGCACCGCGATCAGGCCGAAGACCGCCAGCGTCACCCCGATGAGCGAGATCCAGGTCATCACCGAGATCCCGCCCTCGGCGCGGCGCGCGCGCATGTAGCGCCATGCGATCATCCATTCGAACCCCGAAAAGGGGGCGGTGCTGCGTGCCATGGGGTGTTCCCGCTACCTGCCTTGCGCGGCGGACCTTGAGCGCTGCGGCCTCCGGGGTCAAGGCGGGCCCCTTTCGGGCGGCTGTGATGGCAGGAGGCTGGACCTTTGAGCGCTCAGGCCGCATGATACCGCCAACCGGACCAGAGGCCGGAGAGGAGGCAGCAGATGACACACCCGCGCGCGCGCGCATCCGCCCCGGTCGCAGCCGTCCTTGGGGCCTTTGTGCTCGGGGCCTGCGTGGCCGAAGAGCCCGAGGTTTCCGGGCAGGCCGCCTTCATGGACAAATGTGCCGCCTGCCACGGCGCCGACGGGCGCGGCTCGCTGGCGATGGGGCTGTCGCTTTCGCCCCATGCGCCGGATCTGACGGGGCTGAGCGCCGCCAATGGCGGAGAGTTTCCGCGCGATTACGTCATGTCAACGATTGATGGCTATACACGCGGCACCCATGTTCGCGGCGTGATGCCCGAATTTGGCGCCGGCGATCTGGGCCGGACGGTGATCGTCGAAAACCCCGACGGAACCGGCACACCCGTCCCGGTGGTCCTGCTGGCACTGGCGGACTACCTTGAAAGCTTGCAGGAGCCTTGACCGTGACCCGGCCCCATCGTGCATTCCCAAGGGGCGGCCTTGCCCCGATCGCAACCGCGCTTGCCCTTTGCGCCGCACCGCTGACCGCGCAGGACGATGGCGCCTCGGAACAGAGCGGGGCCGACCTTTATCAATACCACTGCGCCACCTGCCACGGGGCGGATGGGCGCGGCAACGGGCCGATGGCCCCTGCCCTCGTGATCCAGCCCACCGACCTGACCACGCTGGCGGCGCGCAATGCGGGCGTCCTGCCGGTGATCCGGATCGTGATGCGGATCGACGGCCGCGACCCGCTGGTCAGCCACGGCAGCCCGATGCCGGTCTATGGCGCCTTCTTCGACGATGGCGACGCCATGGTGAAGACCGAGACGGGCCAGCCCCTTGCCACCAGCCTGAGCGTGGCGGACCTGCTGGCCCATATCCGCGCGATCCAGGACCCGCCGCTTCTGTCGGCCGACTGAGCGCGCGCTTTCGGGCACCGGCGCCGGTTCAATCGCAGATCCCGCCGATCTCGGCCCCGCTCCAGGGGATCAGGATGTTGACGGCCAGGCTCTGGTCCAGCGGCGGCGGGCTGAAGACCTCGGACAGCATCGCATGCAGCCGCGCGGTGCGCTCTGCCTCGGGCGCCAGCGCGCGGCAGCAGATATATTCCTCCATGATCGCGCCCTGCTGCTCGTATCCGTAGTCGAGGAACCGAAAGGTCGTATCGGGATCGAAAAGGTAGGGATCGGGCGTCGAGACATGCTCGAAAGCCGCGCGCAAAGGATGGTAGCCGGTGATCTCGCGGTTCTGCCATTGCCAGACATGCACCATCTCATGGGCAAAGAGCATGGCCTGCGCCAGCGGCAGGGTTTCGGGCCAGCCGGCGGTGAAATCCTCGGCATAGAGGTCCGAGCGGAAATGCACCGAGCGGAAGATCGCCATCGCCCCGGTCTGGGCCCGGATCGTGGGGCCCTGGGGCGGCGGATAGAGGCGCTGCCGGCAGGTCAGCCGGGGCGGCGCGGGGCGGGTGATCGGTGGGCCGATGGCAAGATCCGAATGCAGCCGCACCGGCGCGGGATCGAAATCGGCGCCCTTCATGGTGCGGGCAAAGGCCACCTCGCCCGGGGTCAGGGGGCGGCCGCAGGCGGCAACGACAAGCAGGGCAGACAAAAGGACAGCAAAGCGCATGGCCCAGCCTATCCGCCCCGGCGGGCCGTTGACCAGAGGCAGCCAGGCCACCACCCCAGATTGCGGCGCGCCGAAAACTCCGTGTTTTCGCCATCTTTGGCCAAGAGTTGCGCCGCTTTTCTGTCGAATTCGAGGATTAGCGGTTCGTCAATCAAAATGCCCTAGCCCTGTCGGCCTGATGGACGACGGAGGATCGGGCAAGAGGTTCGTATCGGTAGTGGTGGGCTAGGTGAGCAGCAGAATCACAAGGCAATGTCGGCACGGTTGGGCAACCGTCACCGACGGGTTGGCGGGACGTCGGCGCCCTGCGCCGGCCTTCGGCCGCCGGGGCGGTTTCGCGTGCAGGCCTGCCCGTGCGCCTGCCCGTGCGCCTGCCCGTGCGCCTGCCCGTGCGCCTGCCCGTGCGCCTGCCTGTGCGCCTGCCTCCGCTCCTGCCTCGGTCCCGGTCCGCCATGACGACACCTCGCGCTCTGGGGGGAGCTGACGATGGCAACCACGTTCTACGTCTTCTATCTTGGCTTCGGCCCGATCATCGACACGGTCGAGGGCAACCAGACATCCGAGAACCACCAGGCGCTCGAAGGCCTGAGCTTCGGCAGCCTTGCCGATCCGCTGGCCTCGAATGTGGCGACGCTGTCACCCGACCCGGTCAGCGGCCCGGGCGCGGATGGCGATGCGACCAGCTACAATGCCAATAACGCGGTTGCCAACGAAGCCTTCTGGATCGACGGCGAGGGGCCGCGCGTCTTCGACGCCGGCATGAGCTATGGCAATTCGGTCATCACCTATACCGACGGCACCACCGCGACCCTGGCGCTGTCCATCATGCAGGATACCGATGGCCGGCTGTACATCCTGCCGCCGGCCACCGGCCCCAATGCGATGTCGGACGCGCTTGAAGCCAAGCCGATCCAGTCGATCACCCTGGGCACCGCGCAACCGGCGAATGGTACCGATGTCTACAACATGTATGCGGATCGCTATGTCCTGAACCTGCCGGACGGCACGATCGAGGGGACGACGGGCGATGACCTGATCGACGCGAGCTATACCGGCGATCCGCAGGGCGAACGGGTCGATGGCAACGACAACTTCGCCGGAACCAACGACGATGTGATCGTCGCCGGTCAGGGCAATGACACGGTCTTTGCCGGCGATGGCGACGATACCGTCTATGGCGACGGCATCGTGCTGGACCCCGGCCAGCATCCGTCCGGCGGCGGCGCGGCGACGGATCTGACCGTCGTCAACAGCGCCGATGGCCCGGTCGAGCTGTGGTGGATCGACGGCACGGGAACGCCCGTCTACTACGCGACGATCCAGCCGGGGGACAGCTATGTCCAGCCCACTTTCGAGGATCACAACTGGTTTCTGCAGGACGAGGAGGGCACCCCCCTCGCCCTGATCGAAGGCGGCAACCAGACCTATGACTATGGCGCGGGCGGCCTTGATGACACGATCTTTGGCGGGTCTGGTGACGACACGCTGTTCGGTCAGTTCGGCGACGACATCCTCCATGGCGGGGGCGGGTCCGACACGATCTATGGCGGCTCGGGCGATGACCTGATCTATGGCGACACGGCCACGCCGGTCGATGCGGTGGTCGTCTCGTTCGAGGATTTCTCGGATGGCGCCGCGGGCTGGAGCGATCCGACCACCGAGAACGGCGGGCAGTTCGGATCCTTCCTCGGCCGTTTTGCCGGCACCGACGGCGATTCGAGCGGCGGGCCGCTGACGGAAAAGACCTTCGACCTCGCGGATGGCTACAATTCGGTGGTGGTCGAGTTCGACCTCTATATCATCGACAGCTGGGACGCGGCCGACCCGACCTGGAGCGCCGGGCCCGAGGGCGATGCCTTTCAGCTGTATGTCAACGGCCAACAGATCACGAGCGAGCTGTTCTCGGCCTCGGACAGCGCCTATTTCGGCGACCGGACCGGGTCCGTCACGATCGACGGGGTGGAGTATACCTACAGCTTCGTCCTGACGGACACGGGCACCAACCTCGGCTTCAGCGGCTGGCCCGATCAGGTCTGGCGCGTCCGGCTCGAGGCCGAGGGCTATGGCGACGACCAGATCACCATCGGCTTCGGCTCGACCGCGATGTCGGATGTGGATGACGAATCCTTCGGCATCGACAATCTCTATGTCGTCTCGACCAATGACACATCGGTCGATGTGCGCGAGGCCGGGGGCAATGACCTGCTGTTCGGCGGCGATGGCAATGACACGATCTATGGCGGCGCCGGCGATGACGAGATCCATGGCGGGGATGGCAACGACACGCTGTTCGGCGGCACCGGCAGGGATACGCTTTATGGCGGCGCGGGCGACGACACGATCACCTTCGACAGCGGTGACACGGCCTATGGCGGGGATGGCGACGATCTGTTCCTGCTCGAGGATCTGGGCGAGACCGGCGATATCCACATCTATGGCGGGGACGAGGGCGAAAGCACGGGCGGCGGCGATACGCTGGATCTGGGCACGCTGGCCGATCTCTCGACGCTGACGATCACCGATACTTTCGTCAACGCCAGCGGCAACACCAGCTACAGCGGCTCGGTTCTGCTGGACAACGGCTCGACCCTTTATTTCGAGGGGATCGAGCATATCCTCTGCTTCACCGCCGGCACCCGCATCGCCACCGCGCGGGGGGCCGTTCCGGTCGAACAGCTGCGCATCGGCGACATGGTGGTGACGCGCGATCACGGGCTGCAACCCGTCCGCTGGATCGAGGCGCGGCGCGTGCCCGCGACGGGGCGTTTCGCGCCGATCCGTATCCGCCCCGCCGCGCTGCGCGGGCTGGAGAGCGACCTGATCGTCTCGCCCCAGCACCGGCTGCTGTTTCAGGGCTACCGCGCGGAACTCTTGTTCGGCGAATCCGAGGTGCTGGTTGCCGCAACCCATCTTGTGGATGGGCTGAGCGTCACGTCAGAGCCGATGCCCAGCGTGACCTATGTGCATTTCCTGCTGGACCAGCACGAGGTCGTCTATGCCCATGGCGCCGCGACCGAGAGCTTTCATCCCGGCACGCTTGGCATCGACGCGATCTCGGACCCCGCCCGCGCAGAGCTTTTCGCGATCTTCCCCGACCTCCGCGTCGATCTGAACCAGTATGGCCCCACCGCGCGGCGGTTCCTCAAACGGCACGAGGCGCAGTTGATCCGGGGGTAGAGGGGGGCGTTCGTTCGTCGACCTCGTGCCGACTGCCTAATCCAGAAGATCGGTTCGCCAGAAGTCGGCCGGACAATCTCCAATCGCTTCTGCCGCCCCGTTTAGCGTGAACACCGCAGAGTCACCATTCTCGAACCTGACGTGCACACTGTTTCTGCTCCTGAACAGATCCAGAACAGCGTCGAAATTGGCGGCGCAAGCGTGGCAGTGGGACGGTATACGCCCGTCCCAGAGGTTGAAGTCGCGCGGGTTCTGGCCATCGAATGTCAGTGTGATCGCCGAGCCCGTTGGCGAACGTCCGGCCAGCATGAAGGAAATGCCGGTGACGGCGCGTCCCGCGCCACATTCGCACGCGACGAGGATCTGGTTGCCCGCACCGTAAGTGACGATTGCTTCACAGACGCCTTGTCCGAAGCCGCTTTGCCAGAGGTCGTCCCGACCGAATGCATTGGCTTCGACCGAGGCGACAAGCATTCCCATCCCAAAGATCCATGCGACAAGACTTTTCCCACGAAGATCAGACATCCAGCTCCTCCACGAAACGCGCATTCTCCTGGATGAACTGGAACCGCAGCTCGGGCTTCTTGCCCATCAGCCGCTCGACCAGATCGGCCGTCTCGCCCGGCATGTCGTCCTGCAATGTCACCCGGATCAGCTTGCGGGTGGCGGGGTCCATCGTGGTTTCCTTGAGATCCTTGGCATCCATCTCGCCCAGCCCCTTGAAGCGCTGCACGTCGATCTTGCCCTTGCCGCCAAGGCCCTTGGCGAGCCATTCCTCTTTCCCCGCCTCATCGGCCACATAGACGCGGCGCGGCCCCTGCGTCAGCCGGTAAAGCGGCGGGCAGGCGAGGAACAGATGGCCCTGGTCGATCAGCGGCCGCATCTGGGCGAAGAAGAAGGTCATCAGAAGCGAGGCGATATGCGCCCCGTCGACATCGGCGTCGGTCATGATGATGATCTTTTCGTAGCGCAGATCATCAAGGTTGAATTTCGTGCCCATGCCGGTGCCCAGCGCCTCGCAGAGGTCGCTGATCTCGGCATTCTGGCCCAGTTTCGAGGAGGCCGCGCCCAGCACGTTCAGGATCTTGCCCTTGAGCGGCAGAAGGGCCTGCGTCTCGCGGTTGCGGGCACCCTTGGCGCTGCCCCCCGCGCTATCGCCCTCGACGATGAAAAGCTCGGTCCCTTCGCGGCTTTTGGCGGTGCAATCGGTCAGCTTGCCGGGCAGGCGCAGCTTCTTGGTGGCGGACTTGCGCTGGGTTTCCTTCTCCTGCCGGCGGCGCAGGCGTTCCTCGGCGCGCAGGACGAGGAAATCGAGGATCGCGCCCGCAGATTTCGTGTTCGCCGCCAGCCAGTTGTCGAAATGGTCGCGCACCGCCCCTTCGACCAGACGGGCGGCGTCCGCCGTGGCAAGGCGGTCCTTGGTCTGGCCCACGAATTCCGGCTCGCGGATGAAGCACGAGACCAGCGCACAGCCCCCCGCCAACAGATCATCGCGCGTGATCTCCTTGGCCTTGCGGTTGTTCACCAGCTCGCCATAGCCGCGCACGCCCTTCAGGATCGCGGCCCAGAAGCCCGCCTCATGCGTGCCGCCTTCGGGCGTGGGGACCGTGTTGCAATAGGACTGGATGAAGCCGTCGCGCGCCGGCGTCCAGTTGATCGCCCATTCGACCTTGCCGGGCACACCGAATTTTTCGCCGAATTCCACCGTGCCGGCGAAGGGCGCGTCGGCATAGGTGGTGGCAGCGCCCAGCGTTTCGCGCAGGTAGTCGGAGAGGCCGCCGGGGAAGTGGAAGACCGCCTCGAGGGGCGTGTCGCCGTCGGGGATGGCGGATTTCCAGCGGATCTCGACGCCCGAAAAGAGATACGCCTTCGAGCGCACCATCTTGAGCAGGCGCGCGGGGCGAAAGCGGTGATGGCCGAAGATCTGCTCGTCGGCATGGAAGGTCACGGTCGTGCCGCGCCGATTCTGGACGGGGCCGAGGTTTTCCACCGGGCCAAGCGGCACGCCGCGCGAAAAGCGCTGCTCGTGCAGCGTCTTGTTCCGCGCGACCTGCACCACCATCGAATCCGACAGCGCATTGACGACCGAGGCCCCCACGCCATGCAGGCCGCCCGAGGTCTGATAGGCCTTGCCCGAGAACTTGCCCCCCGCGTGCAGCGTGCAGAGGATCACCTCGAGCGCGCTCTTGTCGGGGAACTTGGGATGGGGGTCCACCGGGATGCCGCGGCCGTTGTCGCGGATCGTGACGCTGTAATCCTCGTGCAGCTCGACCTCGATGCGGGTGGCGTGACCGGCCACCGCCTCGTCCATCGAATTGTCAAGCACTTCGGCCACAAGGTGATGCAGCGCGCGTTCATCGGTGCCGCCGATATACATGCCGGGGCGCTTGCGGACGGGTTCCAGCCCCTCGAGCACCTCGATCGAGGAGGCGGAATAGTCGTCCTGCCCGGATCCCGAAAGTAGGTCTTCGGCCATGCTGCCCCCGTTCTGCCCGTGTTCTGCCTGCGTTTGTGTTCTTGGCACATATTGTGGCAGGCACGGCTGCCAAGGGCAATCTCTATCCTTGGGCGGGGCCTGCGGTGGTGCCGCCGGACGGGGCGCTACTGGCCCCGCTCTACTGACCCCGCGCCCGCGTTTCGAACCGCAGGCCAAGGGCGGTGCGGTCGGGAAAGCCGTGCCAGTAGCTATGCGCCTCGGTCGCATGGCCATCCTCGTCGCGGTCGATCACGCCGGCCTCGGCCTCGGGGACAAGGTCAAGATAGGCGGCCTTCTCGCGGTCGCCGCGCAGGTGCAGATCAAGGAAAGCGGTCACGAAATGGGCGCTGATATTGTTCATCCGCACCGTATCCCAGACCGGATCGGCATAATGGTCGAAGGTGGCCCCGTTGCCTTCGGCGACCGGCGTCCAGCTTTCCGCCGGCGCAGGGATCGGCGCGCCGGCATTGTGGCCGGCCCCGTCGAAGGTCAGAAGATGCCGGGTGGTTCCGGTCGTCTCGTCAAAGATGCTGCGCATCGGACCATAGCCCGAGATGTCATCCGCCGAGCCCGCGATCAGCAGGAGCGGCGTCGAGATCGCCGAAAGCCCCTCGGCATCCCAAAGATCGGCATTGCGCCCCCAGGGCCCGAAGGCCACCACGGCCCGAAGGCGCGGATCCTGAAGCGTCTGATGCGCGGGGCTGCCGGCAAGGTTGCGCTCGAGCAGGCGCTGCGGCGGGGCAAAGCCGAACTCCACCGCCTCGGCCGTGACCCCCGCCCCGGCCAGGACAAGCGCGCCATAGCCGCCCATCGAATAGCCGATCACCCCGGCCCTTTCGGCGTCGATCACCTCGCCCAGCGGGCCGTCAAGCGTGGCCAGCGTATCCAGAACGAAGCGCTGGTCCCAGGGGCGGTTGACCAGGGTCGAGCCGAAGGCCGACTGCGTCTCGTAGGTGCTGTCGGTATGGTCGATCGAGGCCACGACATAGCCCTTGGAGGCGAGGTTCTCGCCCAGATGGGCCAGCAGGAACCGGTTGCCCGGATAGCCATGCGACAGGATCACAAGCGGATAGGCCTCGCCCGTCAGGGGCTCGGCATCGCGGGCGGCGCGGCCCTGCAGGGCGACCTCTGTCACCCCGTCGCGCAGCATCACCTCATAGGTGCCGCCGGGCAGGGTGCTGTCGACGGCCGGATACCACAGCTCGACCGTCAGCGGCCGGTCGTAAACCGGGGCAGAGGTGGCGGTGCTGTTGGCGATGTCGACCTGGCCGGGATTGACAAGGTCGAGGGTCGTCACGCCGATGGCATGGGGGCCGAAGCGGGCCAGATAGGGCGCATCGGGGCGGATACGGTCGATACGGTTCTCGGCCAAGGCGGGCCCTCCGGCGGTGATGGCAACGAGCAGCACCAGAAGCAGACGGCCCAGCGGCGGCGGCGGGTTTGCTTTCGGTCGGGTGCTGCGGCTGGCTGGCTGGGTTGGCCTGTGATTCATCGCGGCTCTTCTTGTGATGCTCGGGCTCATGGCTAGACGATCCGAGGCCCGCTTGCCACCCCCGCGACGATCCGACAGAAGGGGGTGATAGGCGATAACGGAGGGCTGTCATGCGGATTTTCTTCACCGGCGGATCGGGCAAGGCGGGCAAGCATGCCATTCGTCACCTTGTGGATCAGGGGCACGAGGTGACCAATATCGACCTTGCGCCGCTGGACATGCCCGGCGTCAAGACCTTGCGGGTGGACCTGACCGATGCGGGCGGCGTCTTCAACGCGATGCAGGCCTATGGCGATTATTCCGACCTCGATTCGGGGGCGGGGATGCGGGTCTATGATGCGGTCGTGCATTTCGCCGCGATCCCGGCGATCCTGTTCCGCCCGGATAACGAGACCTACCGGATCAATGTCGAAAGCACCTATAACGTGATCGACGCGGCGGTGCGGCTGGGGGTGAGGAAGGTGATCTTCGCCTCGTCCGAGACCACCTATGGCGTCTGTTTCGCCGATGGCGAGGTCAAGCCCGATTATGTGCCGGTCGATGAGGAGCACCCGGTCGTGCCGCCCGACAGCTATGCCATGTCGAAGGTGGTGAACGAGGTGACGGGGCGCAGCTTCCAGCGCCGCTCGGGCATCGACATCTATGCGCTGCGCATCAACAACGTGATCGAACCGCATGAATATGCAGAGAACTTCCCCGCCTTCATGGAGAATCCCGATCTGCGGCGGCGCAACATCTTTGCCTATATCGACGCGCGCGACCTGGGCCATATGGTCGATTGCTGCCTGAAGACCGACGGCCTTGGCTATCAGGTGTTCAATGTCAGCAATGACGACATGAGCGTGAATCTGACCTCGGACGAGGTGATCGCGCGCTATTACGCCGGCGTGCCGGTCAAGCGGGCGATGGGCCGGGACGAGACCTTCTATGCCAACGACAAGGCCAAGCGGATGGTGGGTTTCGCGCCGAAGCATTCCTGGCGCGAGGTGCTGGAGGGATGACCTTTCCGGCGGTCGATCTGGCGGGGTTCGAGGCGTCCCGGGGGCCGGAGCGGGCAGAGCGCGCCGCCGAGATCGACCGGATCTGCCGCGAGACGGGGTTTCTGACCCTGCGCGGGCATGGCGTTGCGGATCGGGTGATCACGGATGTCTGGGCGGCGGCGGCGGCGTTCTTTGCCCTGCCCCCGGCCGAGAAGGCCCGCGTTGCCGCCCCCTACCCCGGCTATCCCTACGGCTGGCTGGGGCCCAGGTCCGAGGCGCTGGCCCGGTCGAAAGGCGTCGAGACGCCGCCCGACCTGAAGGAAAGCTTCAACGGCGGGCCGCTGTCGGTGCCCGAGGGGATGGCGGATCCCGAGGCGCTGGCCTTCTGCTATCAGCCGACGCTCTGGCCCGATCTGCCGGGGTTCCGGCCGGCCTGGGAGGCCTATTACCGCGCGATGGAGGATCTGGCCGCCCGGGTGATGCGGGCCTTTGCCGCCGCACTCGGGCTCGGCGAGGATCATTTCGACGGCTTCATCGGGGCGCCGATCTCGGCGCTGCGGGCGCTGCATTACCCCGCGACCGAGGGCGCGCCCGAGGCCGGGCAGGCGCGGGCGGGGGCGCATACGGATTACGGCTCGCTCACGATCCTGTTGCCGCAGACCGGGTCGCGGGGCCTCGAGATCCTGACGCCGGACGGGAACTGGACCGAGGTGCCGGCGGAACCGGGGGCTTTCGTGATCAATATCGGCGATCTGATGGCGCGCTGGACGGCGGATCGCTGGGTCAGCACGCTGCACCGGGTGGTGGCGCGGCCGGGCCAGCCGGCGCGCCAGAGCCTTGCCTTCTTTCACCAGCCGGACTGGGAGGCCGAGATCCTGCCGCTGGACGGATCGGCCGCCTATCCTGCGGTGCGCTCGGGGCCCTATCTGATGGGCAAGTTTCGCTCGACCGGGGGGTGAGTGCGCAGGAATTTTTCAAAATTCCTGTGCGGACCCCCGGGGGGAGTATCGCGGACCGGGGCGGGAGCACGAATTTGGATAAATTCGTGCGGGGGGCTCTGCCCCGTAGCTTTTCTAACGGGGGGCTCTGCCCCCCGGGCCCGTTCCGGGCCTCCCCCCGGGATATTTTCGAACAAAAGAAGCAGCAGAAAGGTCAGGCCGACCCGCTGCCCTCGCCCTTGCCGCGCAGCAGCGATTGCGCCGTATAGACGAGGATCGCAAAGCCGATGGCCCCCGCGAGGGCGACGCCCAGCAGCACCAGCCAGTCGATCGGGCCACCGATATCCGCGAAGCCGGAATTGGTGATCGCCTGCACGAAAAGGACGGCCGCGATCGCGCCCACCGGCATCGACAGCTGCGCCCAGAGGAACTTGCGCATCGACATCGAGCGGTCGCGGATCAGCACGTAGAGATAGCCCAGCGTGATCGCCGCGGCGACCACCACCAGCGCCCAGAACAGCGCCCTGCCGAACATCTCTTCGAAGACGGCGATCAGGGTGGACAGGGTCATTTCCTTCATGGCGGGATCTCCTCCTCAGGCCTTGCCGCGCAGCATGGCGTTATAGGTGGCCTTGAGCGCCACTTCCTTCATCAGCCAGCTGATCCAGAGTTCCTCGAGCGGGGCGATCACGCCCGGAAAGCTGGGAACCAGATTGTCGTGATAGTCGAATTCGATGAGCATCGCGCGGCCCACGCGGGTGATCAGCGGGCAGGAGGTATAGCCGTCATAGGCCTCGGTTCCTTCGGTGCCGGCGATGGAGGCCACGAGGTGATCCTCGACCACGGGCAATTGCCATTTCACGCTGGCGGCCGTCTTGCCCTTGGGCACGCCGGCGATATCGCCAAGGGCAAAGACCTCGGGGTAGCGGCGGTGGCGCAGGGTGACGGGATCGACCTCCATCCAGCCCTGATCGGTCCAGCGGTCGGCCCAGGACAGGCCGGACTGGCGCACCACTTCGGGGGCGCGCTGCGGCGGGATGACGTGGAGATAGTCGTAGGGCAGCTGGACCTCGGAGGTCTCGTCGCCCTGACGGACCGTGAAGGTGGCCTGTTTCGCCCCGGCGTCGATCCCCTTGAGCACATGGTGGTAGACCGTGTCGATCCCGCGTTCCTCGAACAGCATGCGGACCTTTTCCGACACGATCGGCACGCCGAACAGGGCACCGCCATGGGCGGCATAGGTGACGTTGACCTTGCCCCGGTTGCCCTTGGTGGATGCGATATCCTCGAGCAGGAAGGCGTGTTTGAGGGGGGCGCCGGCGCATTTCATCTCGGTCGCGGGGCGCTGGATGATGGCCTCTCCGCCTTCGTCGGTGAAGCGGTCGAGGGCGGTCCAGGTGCGGGCCGCATATTCGGGGCCGGCATAGAGTGCACCCAGCCCGTTCTGCCCGACCATCGAGAGGTCGAACCCTTCGACCGCGTCCCAGTCGAGGACGAGGCCGGTTGCCACGACGAGGTAGTCGTAGCCGATCTCGGTGCCGCTGGCGGTGGTGACGGTCTTGGTCTCGGGGTCGATATTGGCGGCATATTCGGCCACCAGAGTGGCCCCGCGCGGCAGCCAGTCCGTCGTCTGGCTGACGGTATAGCCCGCGGGCTTGAGCCCGGCGGCCACCAGCGTCAGCCCCGGCTGGTACCAATGTTCGATGCGACCATCGAGCACGGTGATCTGCGCCCCGTCCAGCCGTTCGACCAGGCGATTGGCGATGGCCGCCCCGCCGGCCCCGGCGCCCAGGATGACGATTCGGGCATTGGTGCTGATCCGGCTGGCCCTTGCGGGTTCTGCGGCAAGGCCGGTCAGCGCGGCCGCGCCGGCGGCAAGCCCCAGAAACTGGCGGCGGTTGGTGGTCATGGCGTTCCTCCCGATAGACCCTCTGGCGTGAGGGTCCATAACATGAATAGATTATAGTATGCAAATGTATTCATATGTCATTGATCCAGATCAAGGCGATCCCGGCAGCGAGGCCGGTGCGGTTGATTCGAAACCGGCCCTTGCAAGGCGTGCAGGATCGGGGCCGCAGTGCGGGGCTGATGGTGTGGCGCCGTTCGGGGGGCGATCAGGAGGTCAGTCGAAGAGCTCCGGCCGCTCATCGGCCAGCTCTTCCAGAAGCAGCAGAAGCTGGCGCAGGTGATGGCGCGTGGCCGCGCGGGCGGCCTCGGCGTCGCGGGCCTCGAAGGCCGCGAGGATGGCGTGATGTTCGGCCAGCGCCTCGGCCGCGCGGCCGGGCCGGGGCAGGAGCAACCGGCGCGCGCGATCCACATGCAGCCAGGCGGTGGCGGCCATCTGTGCCGCGCGTCTGTGGCCGGTGAAGGACAGGATCAGCCCGTGCAGCTCGGCATCCAGCGCGTGAAAGCCGGCCCTGTCGGCATCGGCAAGACAGGCCTCCTGCAGGCGCAGGTTGCGCCGCAGCAGGACCAGTTCCTCTTCGGTCACGCGGGCGGCGACCTGTTCGACGGCGGCCAGTTCGATCGCCTCGCGCAGGAAGGCGCCTTCGCGGATCTCGGGCAGCGAGAGGCGCGAGACGAAGCTGCCCGCCTGCGGCACGATCTGAACGAGCGACTCGGCGGCCAGCCGGGCCAGCGCCTCGGAGACCGGGCTGCGGCTGACCCCGAGGGCGGTGCAGATCTCGGCCTTGCGCAGCCGTTCGCCGGGGCGAAAGCCGAGGCCGAGGATCGCTTCGAGAAGGACGGCATGGACGCGCTGGGACAGGGTGCCCTCGACCTGGTCCAGCGGGCGCAGGCGGGTTGTGCCGGGGGCGGCGGTCTCGGCGCCGGGTTCGGGCCAGGCGTCGGACCCCTGCCCTTCTGTCGGGGCTGACGCGCTGCCCCCTGCCCTGCCCTTTGACGTCGTCATCCTGCCCCGCTTCGTCCGGCACCTCTTGCGGGAGGTGGGCCCGGACCTGTAACATCCTAGCATGTTAGTTGCCGGGGCGAACCGGTCAACCACCCTCGGCCAGCCACACCACCCAACAGCCACACTATCCAACAGCCACCCCAAGGAGCCCTCAATGTCCGCACCAGCCTCTCGCGCCCTGGCACAGGTCATCCGTCTGCATCCGTCGGACAATGTGATCGTTGCCCTTGCCGACCTGCCCCCCGGGGCCGAGACCGGCGCGCCCTGCGGTGCCGTGACCGAGGCGATCCCGCGCGGGCACAAGATCGCGGCCGAGCCGATCGCCAAGGGCGCGCAGGTGATCCGCTACGGGCAGATCATCGGCACCGCCACAGCCGATATCGCGCCGGGCGCGCATGTGCACAGCCACAACCTTGGGATGGGGGATCACTCGGCCGATTATGCCTTCGCCTCGGAAGCGCGGCCCCTGCCCGCCCCGACCGAGGCGCGGACATTCCAGGGCTATCACCGCGCCGACGGCAAGGTGGGGACGCGGAATTACCTTGGCATCCTCACCTCGGTGAATTGTTCGGGCTCGGTCGCGCGGTTCATCGCCGAGGCCTGCGAGCGGGACGGCTGGCTGGCGGATTTCCCCAATGTCGACGGCGTGGTGCCGATCGTGCATGGCACGGGCTGCGGCATGTCGGGCAAGGACGAAGGCTATGACACCCTGTTCCGCACGCTGCAGGGCTATGCGCGCAACCCCAATTTCGGCGGCATCCTGCTGGTGGGGCTGGGCTGCGAGGTGATGCAGGTGCCCGACCTGATCGGACAGGCGCGGCTGCGGGGCGACGGCAATTTCCGCTACATGACGATCCAGCAGACGGGGGGCACGCGGCGCACCATCGACAAGGGCGTCGCGCTTCTGAAGGAGATGGCGGCCAGGGCCAACGAGGCCGCCCGCGCGCCGGCGGGGATCGAGCATCTGGTCGTGGGGCTGCAATGCGGGGGGTCGGACGGCTATTCGGGGATCACGGCGAACCCGGCGCTGGGCGTGGCCTCTGATCTGATCGTGGCGCATGGCGGCACGACGATCCTGTCGGAAACGCCCGAGATCTATGGCGCGGAACATCTGCTGACCCGCCGGGCCGTCACGCCCGAGGTTGGGCAGAAGATCGTCGAGCGTATCAAGTGGTGGGAGGATTACACCGGGCGCTGGGGCGGCGAGATGGACAACAACCCCTCGCCCGGGAACAAGAAGGGCGGGCTGACCACGATCCTCGAGAAATCGCTGGGCGCGGTGGCCAAGGGCGGCTCGGCGCCGCTGACGCAGGTCTACAAATTCGGGGAACCGGTGACGGAGCGGGGCTTCGTCTATATGGACAGCCCTGGCTATGACCCGGCCTCGGTCACGGGGCAGATCGCTTCGGGGGCGAACCTGGTCTGCTTTACCACGGGGCGGGGGTCGGTCTCGGGCTACAAGCCGACGCCCTGCGTGAAGCTGGCCACGAACTCCGAGATGTATGCGCGCATGTCCGAGGATATGGACATCAACTGCGGGGATATCGTGACCGAGGGCGTCAGCGTCGAGGAGAAGGGGCGCGAGATCTTCGAGATGTTCCTGCACGTCGCCTCGGGCGGCAAGACCAAGTCCGAGGAGCTGGGTTTTGGCGGGGCGGAATTCGTGCCCTGGCAGATGGGGGCGGTGATGTAGGGTGGGTTTCAACCCACCCTACCGCAAGATGTGACAGGTCAGGCGATCTTGGGCAGAAGTTCGTCCAGAGACTTCTTCGCATCGCCATAGAACATCCGCGTGTTCTCCTTGTAGAACAGCGGGTTCTCGATCCCGGAATAGCCGGTGCCCTGGCCGCGCTTCGACACGAAGACCTGTTTCGCCTTCCAGCATTCCAGAACCGGCATCCCGGCGATGGGGCTGTTGGGATCGTCCTGCGCCGCCGGGTTCACGATGTCGTTCGAGCCGATGACGATGGCCACGTCGGTGCTGGGGAAGTCCTCGTTGATCTCCTCCATTTCCAGCACGATGTCATACGGCACCTTCGCCTCGGCCAGAAGCACGTTCATATGCCCCGGCAGACGGCCCGCGACGGGGTGGATGGCGAAGCGCACCGTCTTGCCTTGCGCGCGCAGCTTGCGCACCAGTTCGCTGACCGATTGCTGCGCCTGGGCCACGGCCATGCCATAGCCGGGGATGATGATGACGCTGTCGGCATCGTTCAGCGCCGCGGCCACGCCATCGCTGTCGATGGCGATCTGTTCGCCCTCGACCGCCATCTGCGGCCCCGAGGCGCCGCCGAAGCCGCCCAGGATCACGCTGATGAAGGACCGGTTCATCGCCTTGCACATGATGTAGGACAGGATCGCCCCCGACGAGCCCACGAGCGCCCCCACCACGATCAGCAGGTCATTGCCGAGCGAGAACCCGATCGCCGCCGCCGCCCAGCCGGAATAGCTGTTGAGCATCGAGACCACGACCGGCATGTCCGCGCCGCCGATCCCCATGATCAGGTGATAGCCGATGAAGAGCCCCAGCAGCGTCAGAAGGATCAGCGCCCAGGTCCCCGCGCCGCCCATGTAGAGCGCGAAGAAGACCAGAGATCCCAGCGCGGCGGCGGCATTGAGCATATGGCCGCCGGGCAGTTGCCGGGCCGCCGTGTCGATCTTGACGGGCAGAAGGCTGGCCGCGCCCGAAAGCTTGCCATAGGCCACGACCGATCCGGTGAAGGTCACCGCCCCGATCCAGATCCCCAGCACCAGCTCGACCCGCAGGATCCCGATCTCGACCGCCGTCTTCTTGCCGATGATCATGGCGAAATCAGCCAGGCTCTGCCACAGCGCATAGGCCGCGGGCGTCATCGGGCCTTCGGGCTGCGGGAAGGGAAGGCCGGCCTCGGCAAATTCGGCGGCGACGCGGCCGATCTCGATATGGGCGTTGAAACCCACGAAAACCGCCGCGAGGCCCACGAGCGAATGCATGATCGCCACAAGCTCGGGCATCTGGGTCATCTGCACACGGGTGGCGAGTTGCCAGCCGACGACACCGCCCGCCGCGATCAGCACCAGCGAAAGCCACCACAGCCCCGCGCCCGGCCCGATCATCGTCGCCAGAACCGCGATCGCCATGCCGGCAATGCCGTACCAGACCGCGCGCTTGGCGCTTTCCTGCCCCGAAAGCCCGCCCAGCGACAGGATGAACAGGACGCCTGCAACCGCATAGGCCGCGATAGTGAAACCGAATTCCATAGGTCCTACCCCTGCCCGCTCAGGATTTCTGGAACATGGCGAGCATCCGCCGTGTCACCATGAAACCGCCGAAGATGTTGACCGCGGCCATGAAGATGCCGAGGGCCGCCAGAACGGTGATCAGCCCCGAGGTCGAGCCGATCTGCATCAGCGCGCCCAGAATGATGATCGAGGAGATCGCATTCGTCACCGCCATCAGCGGCGTATGCAGGCTGTGCGCCACGTTCCAGATCACCTGGAAGCCGATGAAGACCGCCAGCACGAAGACGATGAAATGCTGCATGAAGGCGGCGGGCGCGATCAGCCCCACCGACAGCACCAGCCCGCCGCCCACGGCCAGAAGCGCCACCTGGTTGCGGGTCTGTGTGCGGAACTCGGCCACTTCCTTGGCGCGGCGTTCCTCGGCCGTAAGCTCCCTGGGCTTTTCCTTGGGCTTGGCGGCGGCGATGGCCTGCACCTTGGGTGGCGGCGGGGGCCATGTCACCTCGCCCTGATGCGCGACGGTGGCGCCGCGGATCACGTCATCCTCCATGTTATGGACCACGACGCCATCCTTGCCGGGCGTCAGGTCCGTCATCATGTGGCGGATGTTGGTGGCATAAAGCGTCGAGGCCTGGCTCGCCATCCGGCTGGGGAAATCGGTATACCCCACGATGGTCACGCCGTTTTCCGTCACGAATTTCTCGTCCGGGACGGTCAGGTCGCAGTTGCCGCCCCGCTCGGCGGCAAGGTCCACGATGACCGAGCCCTGTTTCATCATCGCGACCATGTCCTCGGTCCAGAGCTTTGGCGCGGGCCGGCCGGGGATCAGGGCGGTGGTGATGACGATGTCCATCTCGGGCGCAAGCTCGCGGAACTTGGCCAGCTGCTTTTCGCGAAACTCGGGGCTCGAGGGCGCGGCATAGCCGCCCGTGGCGGCGCCGTCCTGCGCCTCCTCGAATTCGAGGAAGACGAAATTCGCCCCCATCGATTCGATCTGTTCGGCCACTTCGGGGCGCACGTCAAAGGCATAGACGATGGCGCCCAGCGAGGTCGCCGTGCCGATGGCGGCGAGCCCCGCCACGCCCGCCCCCACGACCAGAACCTTGGCGGGCGGCACCTTGCCTGCGGCCGTGACCTGCCCGGTGAAGAAGCGGCCGAAGTTGTTGCCCGCCTCGATCACCGCGCGGTAGCCCGCGATATTGGCCATCGAGGACAGCGCATCCATCTTCTGCGCGCGGCTGATGCGCGGCACCATGTCCATCGCGACGACGGTCGAGCCTGCGGCCTTCGCCGCCTCGAGCATCTCGGGATTCTGGCCCGGCCAGAAGAACGAGATCAGCGTCTGCCCCTCGCGCAGAAGGCCCATCTCGGCCTCGTCGGGCTGGCGCACCTTGACCACGATCTCGGCCTCGGCCCAAAGCGTCGCGGCGTCAGACACCACGGTCACGCCCGCCTCGGCATAGGCCGCGTCCGAGAAGCCCGCAAGCTGGCCCGCGCCCGCCTCGATCAGGCAGACATGGCCCAGTTTCTGCAGGTCGCGCGCCGAAGCGGGGGTCATCGCGACACGCGCCTCGCCAGCGAAGGTTTCTTTCGGTGCACCAATCTTCACGGGCTTCCCCCCTCGTGGATTCCGATCTGCCGGAGGGTTGATTATAGCGCGCAAGAATATTTCACAACCCGCGCCGTGCGGCAGGGCTTCATTTCCCTGACCCGGGGGACTTGCGCCTCAGATCCAGCGCCGCACGTCGCGCTCATAGCGGGCGAAATCCATGCGGAACCGGCGGCGCAGGCGATCCTCTTCGGCCAGGATGAAGCGGCGCTCGATCACCCAGACGAAGATCGGCACGAGCGGCAGCGCAAGGGGCGCGTCAAAGCGCAGGATCAGCCCGGCAAGGATCAGCGCATCGCCCAGATAGATCGGGTTGCGCGTGCGCTTGAAGATGCCCGAGGTCACAAGGTGGTCGGCCTCGCGATGCGGCACGACGGTGGTGCGCCACTTGCGCATCTCGACCACCGCGAGCAGCATGAGGATCAGCCCGCCACCAACCAGTATACCGCCCGCGAACTGCGCCCAGGGGCCGCCGAAGCCAAGCGCGAAAGGATCGTTCGCCCCGATCCACCAGGTCGCCAGGACAAAGCCCAGAAGCCAGACCGGCGGCAGATCGACCCATTTGAGCAGCGGCATGGTGGTCCCTCTTGCGGCGTCTTGCCGTGGCATCCTCCCGGACATAGGCTTTGTGGCGAAGCGGCTCAATCAGCTGGTGGGTCGCACCCCTCCGGGTCGCGTCGCACCGCCGGCGGGATCCGCAACCGGCACCGCCCCGCCCGAAAGGACAAGCAATGACCGATTTCGCCGCGACCAAGGCGATGTTCCACCTGCCCGAGGGCGTGATCTATCTGGACGGCAATTCGCTGGGGCCGCTGCCGAAGGCGGCGCCGGCCCGCATGGCCGAGGCGATGCAGGCCGAATGGGGCGAGATGCTGATCGGCGGCTGGAACCGGGGCGGGCGCGACGGGGCGGGCTGGATGGGCCAGCCCACGGCGCTGGGCGACCGGATCGGGCGGCTGATCGGGGCCGAGCCGGGGCATGTGACGCTGGGCGACACGCTGTCGGTCAAGGTCTATCAGGCGCTGTCGGCGGCGCTGATGATGGCGCGGGGGCGCAAGGTCATCCTGTCGGACAGCGGCAATTTCCCTTCGGACCTCTACATGGCCGAGGGGCTGGTGGCGCTCCTTGACCGCGGGCACGAGCTGCGCATCGTCGAGCCCGAGGCGCTGGTGGAGGCCATCACCGACGAGGTGGCGGTCGTGATGGCGACCGAGGTCGATTACCGCACCGGGCGGCGGCATGACATGGCGGCGCTGACGGCGGCGGCGCATCGGATGGGCGCGCTGGCGCTTTGGGATCTGGCGCATTCGGCCGGCGCGCTGCCGGTGGATGTGGCCGGCGGTCGGGCCGATTTCGCGGTGGGCTGCACCTACAAATACCTCAACGGCGGGCCGGGGGCGCCGGCCTTCATCTATGTCTCGCCCCGCCATGTGGAGCGCGCGCCGCCGGCGCTTTCGGGCTGGCTGGGCCATGAGGCGCCCTTCGCCTTCGACCTCGCCTACCGCCCGCACCGCAGCATCGACCGGATGCGCGTGGGCACGCCGCCGGTCCTGGCCATGGCCGCGCTCGAGGCCGCGCTCGACATCTGGGAGGGGGTCGACATGGCGGCGCTGAGGGAGGCCTCGCTGAGCCTGAGCGACCGCTTCATCGCAGGCGTCGAGGCCGCCTGCCCGATGCTGGACCTGGTCACACCGCGCGATCCTGTGCTGCGCGGCAGCCAGGTCAGCTTTCGCTTCCCCGAGGGCTATGCCGCGATCCGGGCGCTGATCGCCCATGGCGTGGTCGGCGATTTCCGCGCGCCCGACATCATGCGCTTCGGCTTCACGCCGCTGTTCATCGACGAAGCCGATGTCGACCGCGCCATCGCCATCCTGGCCCGCGTGATGGGCGAGCGTCTCTGGGACGATCCCGCCCACCGCGCGCGGGCGGCAGTGACCTGATCAGGCCAGCCCGATCAGGCCAACCATGTTGCGTAGTCGCTGACCAGAAGATGGGTGGGGGCCACATCCTCCTCGATCTTGGCGAAACGGCCGATCGGTTCGCGGAAGATGTTGTCCATCTCGTCATCATTGACGGTCGAGACCTCGCCGATCAGCACATCCCCGCCCTCGCCCCAGAAGGCATGCCAGTCGCCGGGCAGAAGCGTGACGCTTTCGCCGGGCGCAAGGCGCAGCTTCTGGCCGGGGCCATAGTCGACCCGGATCCCGTCGCACCAGACGCTGCCGCCGCGATCGCTGGAACAGCGCCCCTCGTCATCCGAGCCGAAGAGCTCGACCACGAGGGTGGCCCCGCCGCGGTTGATGATGTCCTCGGCCTTGATGACATGGGTATGCATGGGCGAAAGCTGGTCCTGCCGCGCGATCAGCAGCTTTTCGGCATAGCACATGCCGCCGCCGCTTTGCAGATCGGCCAGACGGCCGTTCCGGAGCGTGAAGAGGAACAGACCCAGCCGGTCGAAGTCGCCCTTGCCGTAATCGGTGATGTCCCAGCCGCAGCGGGCCTGGATGATATGTTCGGCATCCTCCTTGCGGGCCTTGAACTCGTCTGGGGTCCAGTAGGCGAAGGGCGGCAGGGTGAAGCCGTGGCTGCGGATCAGGTCATCGGCCTCGGCCATGATCTCGTTGATGCGGGACCGTTTCATGAAAGCGCCTCCTTCGGGACTGGGTGGCGGAAAATCTACATTTTCCGCAGCGATTTCTGCACAGAAATCGCCGCCCTACACAACCCGGCGGATCGGCCCGTTGTTGCAGAACACGATGAACTGCCCCGCATTCTCGAAGACCGGAAACCCGCGTCGCGCCATTTCCGTCAGAAAGGCCTCGCGCCCCACAAACCGTTCGACATCGCGGACCTGACGCCGAATCACCGCACCATCCCGCGCCGCCTGACTGCCGAACAGGCGGGCGTAGAAATGCGCGGGCGTGATGGGACCATGAACCGACATGCGGCCACCCTGGCGCAACATGGTTAAGGCAAGGTGAACGCCTCAGGCCCGACGCAGCATCGGCCCCGCGCTCTTTCGCGCAGCCCAGTCATGGACGGCTGCACCGAAAGCCTCGAACAGGGGGCGCGAGACGGGATCGTTCGCCGCATTCCACTCGGGATGCCATTGCACCGACAGGGTGAAGCCCGCCGCCCCCTCGACATGCAGCGCCTCGGGCGTGCCGTCCGGCGCCCAGCCCTCGATCACCACCCCTTTGCCCGGGTTCTTGATCCCCTGCCCGTGCAGCGTATTCGTCATCACCTCGCGCGCGCCCAGGAGCCGGTGAAAGACCCCGTCTTCGGTGAAGCTGACCTTGTGGCGCAGGGCAAACTGCTCCTCGATCGTGCCGTCGGGGGGCATGCGGTGATTGTCCCGCCCCGGCAGATCCCGGATCTCGGGATACAGCGTCCCGCCAAGCGCGACATTGACCTCCTGAAATCCCCGGCAGATGCCGAAGATCGGCTGGCCCTCCGCCACGCAGGCGCGGATCAGCGGCAGGGTGATCGCATCGCGGCCACGGTCGAAATCGCCATGCGCCGGCGTTTCCGCCTCGCCATATTCCTCGGGATGCACATTGGGGCGCCCGCCCGTAAGCAGGAAGCCGTCGCAGACCTCGCGCAGCTCGGCCACCGAGACGAGCGACGGGTCCGAGGGGATGATCAGCGGCAGACAGCCCGCCACCTCGGCCACCGCGCAGGAGTTCATCGTGCCGCCCGCATGCGTCGGGTAGCGGTCGTTGATCAGGTAGCTGTTGCCGATGATGCCGACGATGGGCCGCGTCATGATCGTTCCCGGATGTTCCCCCTTTCATATAGCGCAGCCAGCGTCATGAAAAGGTTACCAGACGCAGGCCCGGACCTGCGGTGACGCAGATGCCCTGTTTTCGGGCAATGCCGAAGACCGACGCCGGCTTTCCGCCGCCTCTGACGTCACCGCGGCGCGCTGCGCCCCCCGGCCCGGCAGCGGTCCGAGCAATAGCGCACCTCGTCCCAGACCTTCGCCCATTTCCGCCGCCAGCTGAACGGGCGCCCGCAGGTGGCGCAGGTCCTGGTCGGCAGATCGGCTTTCTTGCGCATGCGGGGCATGCCCGGAACCTAGCCGGCCCGCAGCGATCGACCAGCCCCGCCTTGCGGCCCGCCCGGCCAGCGCCTAGCTTTCCCTTGTCGCGCAGAGGAGACCGCCATGAAAGACGCCAGCCCAAGGACCATCTTCCTCAAGGATTACAAACCCTTCGGCTGGATCGTCGAGGATGTGCACCTGACCTTTCGCCTTGCGCCTTCGGCCACGCGGGTGCTGTCGCGGATCCGGTTCCGGCCAAACCCCGCCGCACCGCAAGAGCGCTTCTTCCTGAATGGCGAGGCGCTGAAGCTGATCTCGGCGAAGATCGACGGCCAGCCGGTCGCGCCGGAGCTGATCGAGGGCGGGCTGACCTGCGCCGTCCCCTCCGCCCCCTTCCTCTGGGAGGCCGAGGTCGAGATCGACCCCGCCGCCAATACCGCGCTTGAGGGGCTCTACATGTCGAACGGCATGTATTGCACGCAATGCGAGGCCGAGGGGTTTCGCAAGATCACCTTCTATCCCGACCGGCCCGATGTTATGGCCCCCTTCACCGTCCTGATCGAAAGCGATCTGCCGGTCCTTCTGTCGAACGGCAATCCGGTCGGCACCGGAACGGAGAAGGGAACCGGCTGGGCGGAATGGCATGATCCCTGGCCCAAACCCGCCTATCTGTTCGCGCTGGTCGCGGGCGATCTGGTCGCCCATCGCGACAGCTTCACCACCCGCTCGGGGCGCGAGGTGGCGCTGAACCTCTGGGTGCGGCCGGGGGACGAGCACAAATGCGACTGGGGGATGACCTCGCTCAAGGCCTCGATGGACTGGGACGAGCGAGTCTATGGCCGCGAATATGATCTGGACGTCTTCAACATCGTCGCCGTCGACGATTTCAACATGGGCGCAATGGAGAACAAGGGGCTCAACATCTTCAACTCGGCCGCCGTCCTCGCCAGCCCCGACACGGCAACGGATGCCAATTACGAACGCATCGAAAGCATTGTCGCGCATGAATATTTCCACAACTGGACCGGCAACCGCATCACCTGCCGCGACTGGTTCCAGCTGTGCCTGAAAGAAGGGCTGACGGTCTTTCGCGATCAGGAATTCTCGGCCGATCTGCGCAGCGCCGCCGTGCAGCGCATTCAGGATGTGATGGCACTCCGCGCGCGCCAGTTCCGCGAGGATGCGGGGCCGCTCGCCCATCCCGTCCGGCCCGAAAGCTTTGTCGAGATCAACAATTTCTACACCGCCACCGTCTATGAGAAGGGCGCCGAGGTGATCGGCATGCTCAAGCGCCTTGTCGGCGAGGACGGCTATCGAAAGGCGCTCGACCTCTATTTTGACCGCCATGACGGGCAGGCCGCCACGATCGAGGATTGGCTGAAGGTCTTTGAAGATGCCACCGGGCGCGACCTTCGCCAGTTCGCGCGCTGGTATGCGCAGGCCGGCACCCCGCGGCTGACGGTCGAGGAACGGTTCGACGACGGCATCTTTCGCCTGACCTTCCGGCAAGAGACTCCCCCCACCCCCGGCCAGCCGAAGAAGGAGCCCTTCGTCATTCCCATCGCGCTGGGCCTTCTGGGCCCGGATGGCGCCGAGGTTCTGCCGACCACCATGCTGGAAATGACCAAGCCGGTGCAAAGCTTCGAGTTTCCCGGCCTTGCGGCCCGCCCCGTCCCGTCGATCCTGCGCGGCTTTTCGGCCCCGGTGATCCTCGCGCGCGAGGCGAGCACGGCAGAGCGCGCCTTCCTGCTGGCGCATGACACCGATCCCTTCAACAAATGGGAGGCGGGGCGGCTGCTGGCCCGCTCGGTGATCCTGTCGTCCTTGCGTGACGGCGCAGAGCCCGATCCGGACTGGCTTGCGGCCCTGCGGGCGGCGCTAACGGATGAGGCGCTGGATCCGGCTTTCCGGGCGCTGGTCCTGTCGCTGCCCTCGCAGGAAGAGATCGCGCAGGTCCAGCACGAGGCGGGCGAGGTGCCCGATCCGACCGCGATCCATGCCGCGCATGAGGCGCTGAAACAGGCGATGGCCGAGGCGATGGCCGATGTCCTGCCGGGGCTGCACGCAAGCTGTGCGGTGCCCGGCCCCTACAGCCCCGATGCGCGGTCGGCCGGGCTGCGCGCGCTGGGCAACACGGCTCTGGCGCTTCTGACGCGGCTTGACGGGGGCGAGAGGGCGGCAGCGCAATTCGCCCGGGCCGACAACATGACCCAAAGCATTGCCGCGCTGGGATGCCTGCTCTCGAACGGGAAGGGCACGACAGAGCTGGCGCAGTTCCATGACCGCTGGAGCCATGACCGGCTGGTGATGGACAAATGGTTCGGCCTGCAGGTCAGCCTTGCCGCGCCCGATCATGCCGCGGCCGTGGCGGAACGGCTGACGCATCATTCGGCCTTCGACTGGAAGAACCCCAACCGTTTCCGCGCGGTGTTCGGGGCGCTGGCGGGCAATCCGGCCGGGTTCCACGATCCGACGGGCGCCTCTTACCGGCTGTTCGCGGACTGGCTGATCAGGCTCGATCCGGTCAATCCGCAGACCACGGCCCGGATGTGCAGCGCCTTCGAGACCTGGGCGCGCTATGACGAGCATCGCCGCGCGATGATCCGGTCGGAACTGGCGCGAATCGCGGCGGTGCCGGGCCTGTCGCGCGACACCGGCGAGATGGCGACGCGGCTGTTGGCGGGATAGGCGCCCGGATTGTGCGACTGGCCCTGGCGACTGGCCCTTGCGACTGGCCCTTGCGACTGGCCGGTGGACCCGGCCCCTGCGCCCGGTGCGCTGCCCCCCCGGGGGGGGGCGCCGCCGGGTCAGCCGGCTTCGCTTGCCCCGGCCTCGAATGCCCCGATCTCGCCCTGGCAATAGCTCTGGCTCGAGACCCACTGGGCCATTTCATTGCGCTTGGAGGCATTGGTGAACGGCCCCCAGTCGGCGGCAAGCCCGCCCCGGTTGGCCGCGACCACGCCATCGCGGCTGACCGTCTGGGCCGCGATGCGCACCGCGCATTGCAGGTTGGCCGCGCCATCCGTCAGCGCATTGCCGGTGCTGGCCGAACAGCCATAGCCGCGCGCCGTGGCCGGCGCGATCTGCACCAGGCCGAACCAGCGACCACCCCCGCCCACGGCCTGCGGGTTCCAGGTGCTTTCATGCCGGGCCAGCGCCGACAGGAGGCCCGCCCAGAAGGCCGCACGCTCTTCGATCGGGGCCTCGGTGTAGTTCGGGCACCAGGCGTCGATATCGGCGGGAACCTGGCTCAGAAGGGCTGCCCCTTCGGCCTGAAGGGCGGCCAGCGTGGCTTCGGTCCAGTCCTCGGCCTCGGGACGGTGGTCCCACTGCATCACCGGCAGGCCCTCGGGCACTTCGGGTTCGAGGATTTCCGTGGTGGGCGCGCAGGCCAGAACGGGCAGCAGCGCCGAAACGGCGACAAGGGCACGAAGCGAGGAGCGGACGGACAAGGGAGGCACCGGCGTTGTTTCAACCGCCGGCCGCATTGACGGCTGCCGGGGCGCAGGTCCAGCCCTCTGTTCGCGCTCCGAAGGATTCGGCGGAATCGTGCCGATCGCCGGCGGATTTCAGCCAAACCCCGCCAGATCAAGGGCCTGCAGGCCGGAGTTGAAGTCCTGCCCCGCGCAAATGCGGCAGAGGGGCGCCCCGAATGCACCGCAGGCTTGAAGCACGGAAGGTGACGCCCTAGAGAGAGCCGCATCCTGAAAGGAACCGCCATGCTGGACCTGACATTCGAGGCCCCGAAACCGAAGGTGATCGCCGGGGCGACGGGCGACTGGGAACTTGTCATCGGGCTCGAGGTCCATGCGCAGGTGGCCAGCGAGGCGAAGCTGTTTTCCGGCGCCTCGACCCGGTTCGGCGCCGAACCCAACTCGAATGTCGCCTTCGTCGATGCCGGGATGCCCGGCATGCTGCCGGTGATCAACGAGGGCTGCGTGGCGCTGGCGGTGCGCACGGGACTGGGGCTGAAGGCCCGGATCAACCTCTGGTCGGCCTTCGACCGGAAGAACTATTTTTATCCCGACCTGCCGCAGGGCTATCAGATCAGCCAGCTTTACCACCCGATCGTGGGCGAGGGCGAGGTGATCGTCGAGATGGGCCCCGGCGTCGCGCGCCGCGTGCGGATCGAGCGGATCCATCTGGAGCAGGATGCCGGCAAGAGCATTCACGACATGGATCCGGCGATGAGTTTCGTCGACCTCAACCGCACGGGCGTGGCACTGATGGAGATCGTGAGCCGCCCCGACATCCGCGGCCCCGAGGAGGCGGCGGCCTATGTGGGCAAGCTGCGCCAGATCCTGCGTTACTTGGGCACCTGCGACGGCAACATGCAGAACGGCAACCTGCGGGCGGATGTGAATGTCTCGGTCTGTCGCCCCGGCGATTACGAGCGCTTCATCGAGACCGGGGACCCTTCGGTTCTGGGCACGCGCTGCGAGATCAAGAACATGAACTCGATGCGGTTCATTCAGCAGGCCATCGAATTCGAGGCGCGCCGGCAGATCGCGATCCTCGAGGATGGCGGCGCGGTGGTGCAGGAGACGCGGCTTTACGATCCCGACAAGGGCGAGACGCGGTCGATGCGGTCGAAGGAAGAGGCGCATGATTATCGCTATTTCCCCGACCCCGACCTTTTGCCGCTCGAGATCGAGCAGGCCTGGGTCGACGAGATCGCGGCGGCGTTGCCGGAACTGCCCGACGCGCGCAAGGCGCGCTACATGGCCGATTTCGGCCTGACCGATTACGATGCGGGCGTGCTGACCGCCGAGAAGGAGAATGCCGAATATTTCGAGGCCGTGGCGCGGGGGCGGGACGGGAAGCTCGCCGCCAACTGGATCATCAACGAATTGTTCGGGCGGCTGAAGAAGGAAGGGCACGAGATCACCGAGACGCCGGTGACGCCGGCGCAGCTTGGCGGGATCATCGACCTGATCGCGGGGGGCGAGATCTCGGGCAAGATCGCCAAGGATCTGTTCGAGATCGTCTATGCCGAAGGCGGCGACCCGGCCGAGATCGTCGAGGCGCGAGGGATGCGGCAGGTGACCGATACCGGCGCGATCGAGGCGGCGGTGGCCGACGTGATCGCGGCCAATCCGGCGCAGGTGGAAAAGGCCAAGGCCAATCCGAAGCTGGCCGGCTGGTTCGTGGGGCAGGTGATGAAGGCCACGGGCGGCAAGGCCAACCCGGCGATGGTCAACGAGATGGTTGTCCGCGCGCTGGGGATCTGAGCGGGGTGGCGGAATTTGGCCAAATTCCGCCGGGGGGGGCGGGCCCCCCCCCCGAAGCCCCCCCCCCGGGGTAATTTTGACAAAAGAAGCAGCAGGGTCGTGCGCTTTCGCTTGGTCCCCCGCGCGCGGGGCGATACCCTGTCGCACAGGACCTTGTTGCACAGTCAAGCCGAGGATCGTGATGCCAGCCTATGAATATCGTGTCGTCCCGGCCCCGCGTCGCGGGGTCAAGGTCAAGACCGCCAAGACCAAGGAGGAGCGCTTTGCGGCCGCCCTCGAGGGGGCCTTGAACGAACAGGGCTCTGACGGGTGGGAATTCGTGCGCAGCGACACCTTGCCCAGCGAGGAACGGCAGGGGCTGACCGGGCGGGGGACGGTCTATCACACGGTTCTGATCTATCGTCGGCCCTTGGGGGGGGTGAGCGGCGAGGAGGATCTGGCGCCGAGGCGGCTTCTGGCGGCGCCTGCGTCGGGGGGGATGGTTGCGGGGGGTGCGGCTTCGGGGGGTGTCCCGGGGGGTGTCCCGGGGGGGGTGCCCCTGGCCGCCGGTCCCGCAGTGCCGCCCGTTGCACCGCTGGCGCCTGCGGCCGCGGCGCCGCCCGTGGCACCGCCCTTGGCGCAACCGGTCCAGCACCCTGTCGCGCCTCATCCTGCGCCCGCTTTTGCGCCGCCCCCGGCGGCCGGCGCGCCGGTTGATCCGGCCTCGGCCCCGACCTCGATCTCGACGCCTGCGGCCCAGCCGCTGCCGCCGTTGCAGACGCCTGTGCCGCAGGCCGGGGGGCCCGCCGCAGGGCCTGCGATCCGGCTGACCGGCGTGCATCCGCACCCCCCCGCCGCGCCGGCCCCGCCGCTTGGCGCCCCGGGGCCGCGGCGGACGCCGGGCTAGGCGTCACTCGGCGGTGATCGCGAGCGCGTGGATCCGGGCGATGATCGCCGGGCCAAGCGCCGCATGGATCGCGCGGTGGCGCGCGAGGCGGGGCATCGCGCCCAGTGCAGGTGCCGTCACGACGATTTTCCAGTGGCTTTCCCCCGAGCCGTCATCGCCCGCATGGCCCCTGTGACGATGGCTTTCGTTGATCACCTCGAGCCGGGTCGGGGCGAATTCCGCCTCGAGAGCGGCGCGAATCTGTTGTTCAAGTCCCATTATTTTTCCCTGACCCCTTCAATCCTGCGGCGCTTGCCGTAAACTCCTGCCTTCGAGTCGGAAAGGTAAGGCAGCCCATGGCAAAGAGCGATCCCTTCGGTTTCGACATATCGGTGTCGGGCTCCAAGAAGAAGAACCCGCGCGGGCGGCGCGGCATGTCGGGGGCGTTCGAAACCTCGACCCGGGGCTGCGATCATCCGGGCTGCGAGGAACAGGGCAAGTACCGGGCGCCGAAATCGCCCGATGTGCTGGATGACTATTTCTGGTTCTGCAAGGACCATGTGCGCGAATACAATCTGAAGTGGAACTTCTTCAACGGCGCCTCGGAGCAGGATTACCTCGACCAGGTCGAGCGCGACCGGGTCTGGGACCGCGAGACCAAGCCTTTCGGCAAGCGCTCGGAAGAGCAACGCGCCTGGGCGCGGCTGGGGGTGGACGATCCGCATCAGGTGCTGGGCGAGAATGCGACGCGCAATCCCGGGCGCAGCAACGGGGTCGGGCGCAAGCTGCCGCCGACCGAACGCAAGGCCGTCGAGATCCTCGAGGTGAAGGACAGCGATTCGAAGGCCGAGATCCGGCGCGCCTACAAGGCGCTGATCAAGGTTCTGCATCCCGACATGAACGGCGGCGACCGCAGCCAGGAGGAACAGCTGGCCGAGGTCGTCTGGGCCTGGGACCAGATCAAGTCGAGCCGGAATTTCCGCGACGGGGACTGAGGCGGCCGAACGGGCCTGCGGCCGACCGGCCCCGCGGCGCAGCGGCGCCGGCGGTCAGGCCGGGGCGCGGCAGGAAGATCGTGTCGCGCTCGGCCCGCCAGTAGCGCATCTGCAGATGCGAGCCGACGAGGATCCAGAGCCCCATGGCTGCCAGCACGGGCGTGGAGCCGAAGGTCAACGCCATCATCATCGGGGCGAACATCGTCCCGTAAAGCGGCAGGGCAAGGGTTCCGCCGACGAGGGCGGCGACGAAGAACAGCACGACACCGCCCCAGAGCGCCTCGAGCCAACCGCGCGGGCCGGGATGGCCCAGCCGACCCCGCGCCGCAAAGAGGCCGGCCACCGTGCCGATGCCGCCGCTGAGCGCGAACCAGAGCGATTTGAGGGTGAACCCCTCCTGCAGCACCGCGCCCTGCCCTATCCTCCACAGCATGGCGACGGCAAGGACCACGCCGAAAAGCCCTGCGGCCAGAAAGACCATGGCCATGCGGCGCTCGCCCTCTGTCCAGTTCGGCAACAGCCCGTTTCGCCCCGACACTTGGTAAATCCTTTCCGTCCTGGCGCTGTCCTCGTGCCCGAGGGTGGCGAGGATGTGGCGAACCAGCGCGGTCATGGGCAACAGACTGTTTCCAGCGCGCCTGGAGGCGGGCCGGGGCGAGCCGGGGCGGGCCGGGCCGCCCGTCACTCCGGCAGATCGGGCGGCGGGATGGCGGCGGGTTCGGACGGGTTGCGCCCCGAGACCGCAAGGACCAGCAGGGCCGCGAGTACGGCGGCGATGAGCGCCGGGACAAGGCCGATCCGGCGCCACCATCCGAGGCTGTCTTCGGGGAAAAGCGCGCGTTTCAGCGCGGGCCAGTGGTCGGGCGGGGGATCCTGAGCCGGCAGATCGCCGCCCAGCGCGGCGAGGTCTTCTGCCCAGAGGGCCAGCCGGGCGCGCAGGGCCGGGTCGGTGGCAAGGCGGGCCTCGAAGGCGCGGACCTCGGAGGGGCCAAGAAGCCCGAGGAGGTATTCGGCGGGATGGGGGGCGTCGGTTTCGGGGCCAAAGCCGGGGCCAAGGTCGGGGCTGGCTTCGGTTCCGGGAGACGGGGTTTTCAGCGGGTCGGTCATGGCGCCCCGCGGCCTTCCAGCCGCGCAAGACCCGCCCGGAGCCAGGGGCGGATCGTCTCGGCCGGGCGGCCGAGGCGGGCGGCGAGGTCGTCTGGCCCGGCGCCGTCGAACCAGATCCGGCGCAGGGCCTCGGCCCTTTCGGGGTCGTCCTGGTCCAGTCGGGCCAGCCGACCGGAGCCCGCCGGCGGCTCTGCTGGTCCGAGGTCGGACAGCTCAGGTGCCGCGCGGCGGCCGGGGGCGGCGGGGGCGGCGGGGGCGGCTTCGGCCGGCGTACCGCCCGGGGGGCGCGCGGCGAGCGCCTCGCGGCGGGTCAGCAGGATCAGCCATGTCAGGGGGGCAAGGCCAAGCGCCTTCTGCTCTGCGCTGCCCCGCCAGATCGCGTGATAGACCCGCCCCAGGGCCGCCTCGGCCGCCGGACTGTCGCCGGCGATCCGCAGGGCAAGGGGGAAAAGGCGCGGCGCGGTCAGCGCATGAAGGGCTGCAAGGGCGCTGCGGTCGCCCCGATCCATCCGCGCGAAAAGCGCCTCGAGCCCCGCCTCGGCCGTCATCATCGCGCCCCTTCTCGCCCCCGCAAAGTCCCGCACAGTCCCCGCACGGCCCCGCATTGCCCCGCCCCGCCCTCAGGTTCCGGCAAGACCTGCCGCCACCTCCCGGGCAAGCTTGCCGCGCGTCGGTTGCACTGTCCAGAGCGCCCCGGCTCGCCCTTGAACCTGTCCGGCAATTGCGCCACTAAAGGCGCCGATACAGGCAGTGACAGGGATGGCGCACTTCATGCAGGACATGGTTTCCAGACCGACCGAAGAGGTCTCGGTGCGCGATGTGTTCGGGATCGACACGGACATGAAGGTCAAGGCCTTCGCGGACCGCACGGACCGCGTGCCCGAGCTTGACCCGACCTACAAATTCGACCCCGACACGACCCTCGCGATCCTTGCGGGCTTTGCCTACAATCGTCGGGTGATGATCCAGGGCTATCACGGCACCGGCAAGTCGACCCATATCGAACAGGTCGGCGCGCGGCTGAACTGGCCCACGGTGCGGGTGAACCTCGACAGCCACATCAGCCGGATCGACCTGATCGGCAAGGATGCGATCAAGCTGCGCGACGGGGTTCAAGTGACCGAGTTTCACGAAGGCATCCTGCCCTGGGCGCTGCGCAATCCCGTCGCCATCGTGTTCGACGAATATGATGCGGGCCGGCCCGACGTGATGTTCGTGATCCAGCGCGTGCTGGAACATGACGGCAAGCTGACCCTGATGGACCAGAACGAGATCATCACGCCGAACCCCTGGTTCCGCCTGTTCGCCACGGCCAATACGGTGGGCCTTGGCGATACGACCGGCCTTTACCACGGCACCCAGCAGATCAACCAGGCGCAGATGGACCGCTGGAGCCTTGTGGCGACGCTCAACTACCTGTCCCATGATGCCGAGGCGACGATCGTCCTGGCCAAGAACCCGCATTACAACACCGAGAAAGGCCGCAAGACGATCAGCCAGATGGTGACGGTGGCCGACCTGACGCGGACCGCCTTCATGAATGGCGATCTCTCCACCGTGATGAGCCCCCGGACGGTGATCAACTGGGCGCAGAATGCCGAGATCTTCCGCAATGTCGGCTATGCGTTCCGGCTGTCCTTCCTGAACAAATGCGACGAGCTGGAGCGGCAGACGGTGGCCGAATTCTATCAGCGCTGCTTTGCCGAGGAACTGCCCGAAAGTGCGGCCAGCATGGCGATGCACTAGGTCATGGACCATCATGCCGCCAAGGAACTTCATGCGGCGCTTTGGAAAAGACTTCGCTCAAGGCCAAGTGTCTGGGATCGACTTTGGTGGATCCCGGCCATCAGTGCATCAGCATACTTCGCCTTCGACGGCTTCGCCGGAGCATTCCTTGGTGCCTTGGTAGGGTGGGCAGTTTGTGCAGTGATGATCCGTTTCGATACTCTTGAGACCAAGATGATCGAACTCGAATTGTTGCGGCTCTTGCACGAGCACACCGACGAAGCTGCTGACGGAAAGGCACTTTCCGAGATGCAGCGGTCTCTAGAAGAGTCGTCTGCTCGGTGGTGGAGGTAGCTCCCCAATTTGTTTCATAACCTGTAGAGCATAGGCGCTCTTTGGGCCATCTGCTTCAGACACACGAAGAAGGGCCGCCCCTCGCAGGGCGGCCCTTGACGGTTTCGGAGCCGGGCGATCAGGCCGCCTCGGCGACCTCGTCCCGACGCGCGGCCATCGTGGCCTTGGCCCACCAGACCAGATCGTCCAGCGCCGCCGTCGCCGAAGGCGCGATCACGGGCGCGACATCGGCCATATCGCCCGAGCCGCCAAAGCCGTTGTGAACCTTGAAGAAATCGCTGCCGCCCAGATGCACCGCATTGCGCGTCGGCACCATCTGCAGCTCGACCCCGATCGTGCGCAGATGCTGCGTGGCCGAACTGGCGCCCATCGAGCCATAGCCCATCACGGTAAAGGGTTTGCGCGCCCATTCGACATAGGCCTGATCCAGCGCGTTCTTCAGCGCGCCGGTGATCGAGCGGTTGTATTCGGCCACGACGAAGATGTAGCCGTCGAAGCTGCCGATCTTCTTCTGCCAGGCCTGAGCGGCCTCGGATTGCGACGGCGCCCAGGCGTTCGAGGCGACCTCGTCAAAGAGCGGCAGGTCGAAATCGCGCAGGTCGACCAGTTCGACCTCCATATCGCCGCGCGCCTCGGCCTCTGCCTTGATCCAGGCGGCCGGAATGTCGGCGAAACGGGTTTGGCGGGTCGAGCCGATGATGACGGCGATTCTGGGGGTGGTCATGGAACTCTCCATTGGGTTGGTCGTTGCGAGCTACAGATGTGCGCGCCAAAGCGGCAAGACAAGACAGGTCTCTGCGCGCATGCGCACAGACTCCCTTTGACTTTGCAGAGCCGCCGAACCGGCCCGAACCGCGCGCGCCGTCGACCGCGGATGAGGCTGCTGACAGGGTCGCTGACAGGGCCACTGACAGGGCCACTGACAGGGCTGCGAGCCGGCGGCCGAGGCCCTTGCTCCCCGACGGCCGGGGTGCTTTATCTGGGCCATGAACAAACCCAGCGACAACCCCGCCGATCCGTTCAAGAAGGCCCTCGCCGAGGCCACCAAGGTCATGGCCGACGACCCTGACCTGACGGTCAGCTACAGCGTCGATCCGCCGGGGCTTTCGGGAGATACGGTGCGCCTGCCGCAGGTCAGCCGGCGCATGACGCGCGACGAAGTGCTGCTCGCACGCGGCACGGCCGATGCCTTTGCGCTGCGCCATCGCTATCACGATGCCGCGGTGGCCGCCCGCTATCAGCCACAGGGGGGCATGGCCCGCGACATCTATGACGCGCTCGAGACGGCCCGGATCGAAGCGGTGGGCGCGCGCCACATGCCCGGCACGGCCGGCAATATCGACGCCAGGATCGGCGCCGAGGCGCGGCGCAAGGGCTATGACCAGATCCGCGAGGCGGCAGATGCGCCGCTGGCGACGGCCGCCGGATATCTGGTGCGCCAGCTTGCGACCGGGCGCGACCTGCCGCAAGGCGCCGACAATGTGCTCAACCTCTGGCGGGGGTTCCTCGAGGAGCATTGCGCCGACCGGCTGGAAGGACTTGACGATGTGCTGGGGGACCAGCGCGCCTTCGCGAAATTCGCGCGCAGCCTGATCGAGGATCTGGGCTATGGCGACCAGCTTGGCGACGATCCCGACCGCGAGGACGAGGATCGCGAGGACGAGGCCGAAGACGGCACCGACGACCAGGACGAACCCGAAAGCCAGGGCGAGGACGACGGCGACGAGGCCGAGGCCAGCCCCGAGCAAAGCCAGGAGACCCAGCAGGACGACGCCCAAGCCCAGGTCAGCATGGAGGACGAGGCCGACAGCGAGGCCAGCGAAGAGGCCGAGATGCCCGAGGGCGAAGCCCCGATGGAGCCGCCCGCCCCTGCCCCCGCCTCGGAGGCGGACCCGCTCTACAAGGTCTATCGCAGCGATTTCGACGAGGTGGTCGCGGCCGAGGATCTGGCCGAAGCGGCCGAGCTTGAACGGCTGCGGGCCTATCTCGACCAGCAGCTCGACCCGCTGAAAGGCGCGGTCTCGCGGCTGGCCAACAAGCTGCAGCGCCGCCTGCAGGCCCAGCAGAACCGCAGCTGGGAATTCGACCGCGAAGAGGGCATCCTCGACGCCGGACGGCTGGCGCGGGTCGTGGCCAACCCGACGACGCCCTTGTCCTTCAAGGTCGAGAAGGACACCGAATTCCGCGACACCTGCGTGACGCTGCTGCTGGACAATTCCGGCTCGATGCGGGGCCGGCCGATCTCGATCGCGGCGATCTGCGCCGATGTGCTGGCGCGCACGCTGGAACGCTGTGCGGTGAAGGTCGAGATCCTGGGCTTTACCACAAAGGCCTGGAAAGGCGGCCAGAGCCGCGAGAAATGGCTGGCCGAGGGCCGCCCGGCCCAGCCGGGGCGGCTGAACGATCTGCGCCACATCATCTACAAGAGCGCCGACGCACCCTGGCGCCGCACGCGCGAGAATCTGGGCCTGATGATGAAAGAGGGCCTTTTGAAGGAGAATATCGACGGCGAAGCGCTGGAATGGGCGCATCGACGGATGCTGGCCCGCCGCGAGGCGCGCAAGATCCTGATGGTGATCTCGGACGGGGCTCCGGTCGACGATTCCACCCTGTCGGTCAATGCGGCGAACTATCTGGAAAAGCACCTGCGCGACGTGATCGCCATGGTCGAAAAGCGGCGCGCCGTCGAGCTGATCGCGGTCGGCATCGGTCATGACGTGACACGCTACTACCAGCGCGCGGTAACGATAACGGATGTGGACCAGTTGGCCGGTGCGATGACCGAACAGCTGGCCGCGCTCTTCGATACCGATCCGCGCAAGCGCGCGCGGGTCCTGGGGATGAACCGCGTGGCATAGGGGGCAAAAATCTTCTCCGAAGATTTTTGAATCAAGAATTTTCGACGAAAATTCTTGCCCCCACCCCCGGCGACAGGAAGGAACGTCCATGTTTCAGACATTCGAGGTCACGACCCGCCCCGATCAGGGCCCGCCCCGCCTCGCCTCCCTGCGCGCCTCGCTGGCCGCCGCGGGCCTTGACGCCTGCCTGGTACCACATGCCGATGCCTGGCAGGGTGAATATCTCGCACCCTGCGACGAACGTCTGGCCTGGCTCACGGGCTTCACCGGATCGGCAGGCTTTGCCGTGATCACACACGAAAAGGCCGGCGTCTTCATCGACGGGCGTTACCGCCTGCAGGTTCAGACCCAGGTCGCCCCAGACTTCACGCCCGTGCCCTGGCCCGAAGTGAAGCTGGCCGATTGGCTGATCGAGGAATTCGCGGGCAAGGGCAGAGAGGAAGGCGATGTCCTTGTCGGCTATGATCCCTGGCTGCATACCGTGGACGAACTCCGGACGCTGGAAAAGGCGCTTTCCCCGCAGGGCATTTCCCTCCGGCCCGGCCCGAACCTGATCGACCCCCTCTGGACCGATCGCCCGCCCCGGCCCGACGCGCCCTTCTTCGCCTGGCCGGAGGAATTCGGCGGCGAGGATCACGGATCAAAACGCGCGCGGCTCGCCAGGTCCTTGCGCGATGCGGGGCAGAGCGCTGCGATCCTGACCCAACCCGACAGCATCGCCTGGCTGCTCAACATCCGCGGCGCGGATATTCCCCGCAACCCCGTGCCGCAGAGCTTTGCCCTTCTGCATGGCGACGGCCGGGTCAGCCTCTTTGCCCTGCCCGGAAAGGCGGCCGCCTTGTCGGGCCATTTCGGAGACGAGGTATCGGTCGTGCCCGAGGACGCGTTCCTTCCGGCGCTCGATGCGCTCGAAGGCCCGGTCAGGCTCTACCCCAAGACCGCGCCTCGCGCCGTGCTCGACCGCCTGGTCGCGGCCGGGGTCGAGGTGGTCTTCGGCACCGATCCCTGTCTCTTGCCCAAGGCCTGCAAGACGGAGGTCGAGATCGCGGGAACGCGCGAGGCGCATCTGCGGGATGCCGTCGCAATGATACAGTTTCTCGCCTGGCTTGACGAGGAGGCGCCGAAGGGCCAGTTGACGGAGATTGCAACGGTCCGCGCGCTCGAGGCGTTCCGCCGGGCCACCAATGCCCTGCGCGACATCAGCTTCGAGACGATCGCAGGCTCCGGTCCCAACGGGGCCATCGTCCATTACCGCGTCACCGAGGAAACCGACCGGGCGATCGCGCCCGGCGATCTCTTGCTGGTGGATTCGGGCGGCCAATACCTTGACGGCACGACCGATATCACCCGCACCATTGCCGTCGGCCCCCCGCCCGACGAGGCGCCCGCCTGCTATACCCGCGTCTTGCGCGGCATGATCGCGATCAGCCGGGCGCGGTTTCCCAAAGGCGTGACCGGGGCCCATCTCGATGCGCTGGCGCGCTATCCGCTTTGGCTGGCGGGGCAGGATTACGATCACGGCACGGGTCATGGCGTGGGGGTCTATCTGTCGGTTCACGAAGGGCCGCAGCGCCTGTCGCGGGTGTCGGACGTGGTGCTGGAGCCCGGGATGATCCTGTCGAACGAACCCGGCTATTACCGCGCGGGCGCCTTCGGCATCCGGATCGAGAACCTGATCGTGGTGCGCGAGGCCCCTTCCCTGCCCGGGGCCGACGACCGCGAGATGCGCGATTTCGAGACGCTGACCTATGTGCCCTTCGACCGGCGCCTCATCCTCGCCGGGATGCTGTCGCAGGAGGAACGCGCCTGGATCGACGCCTATCACGCCGAGGTGCGGCGGCGGGTCGGGCCGCGGGTCGAAGGGCCTGCGCGCGACTGGCTCGAGGCGGCCTGCGCGCCGCTTTAGCCGCGGCCCGGGCCGCAACGCCGCGACGGGCAAGGGGGCCTCCCGCGTCGCGGGCGCGCGGCAGAAATTTTGCAAATTTCTGCCGCCTCACCCCCCGCCGATCGCGGATAGAAACGGCAGATTGCCGGCCGAGAGGCCCGCATCCACGGCAAGCGTCGCCCCCGTGATCCCCGAGGACAGGGGCGAGGCCAGAAACAGGATCGCGGCCGCGACCTCTTCGGGCGTCACGATCCGCCCCAGCGGATAGAGCTTCGAGACCCGCTTGAGCACGCCTGCATCGGCGGCGATCCGGGCGTCCCAGGCATGGGTGCGGATCGAGCCGGGCACGACGGCATTGGCCCGGATCCCGTGCCGTCCCTCTTCGACCGCGACGGCGCGCATGATGGCCAGCAAGGCGGCCTTCGCCGCCGAATAGGCGGGATTTCCGAAATGCGCCCCGGCATTGACCGAAGCGACAAAGACCATCGCCCCGCCCCGCGCGCGCATCGCGGGGCGCAGCGCCTGCACCAGCGCCACGGTGCCGCCGAAATTGGCCTCAATTTCGGCCGCCAGAGCGGCATCTGTCATCTCGTCCAGCGTCAGCGCCTCGGTCACGCCCGCGTTGAGGATCAGGATATCCGGCGTGCCGCCCGCCAGGATCGTCGCCGCGGCCCGGGCCACCGCCTCGCGATCCGTCAGGTCGAACGCAACCCGTTCGGCCCCCGCCGCCGGCCAGCCCGGTCGGTCGCAGGCCACCACATGAGCCCCCGCCGCCGCGAAGGCCCCCACCAGCGCCCGCCCCAGCCCGCCACCTGCCCCGGTCAGCACGACCCGTTTGCCTTCAAGCCCCTGCATCTTCCCTCCTGACGTCGCGACCGGTTTGCTTGCGTCCGGTTTCCCTTGGCCCGCGCCTTCGGCCTGTGTTAGCTCCGCTACGGCAATCGAGGACACTCCAAGGAAGGTACCCCATGAGCAAAGAGCATTTCGGCACGTCCCATGTGCCCCTCAGCCCTGCGGTGCGGGCGGGCGATTTCGTCTTCGTCTCGGGCCAGGTGCCCGTGATCGACGGCAAGATGGTAGAGGGCGGCGTTGCGGCGGAAACCCGGGCTGTGCTGGAGAATGTAAAGTCTTGCCTGGAAATGTCGGGCTGTTCCCTGGCAGATGTCGTGAAAACGACGGTCTGGCTGCGCGACCGCGAGGATTTCCCGGCCTTCAACGCGGCATATGCGGAGTTCTTTCCCGAAAATCCGCCCGCGCGTTCGACCGCCGAGTCGCGGCTGATGATCGACATCGCGGTCGAGATCGAGGCCATCGCCTACAAGCCGCTCTGAGCGGCGGGCGGCGGCGGCGCCCCTGATCCCCCGAGGGGCGCCGGCCGCCCATCGACCACCACCGGCAGGCCAAGGCTGCGCGCCTTGAGCTGCAGCGCCAGAAGCCGCGAGTTGAAGCGCGACAGGGCCAGGTTGCCGCCGTGGAACCACAGCCCCTCGATGGCCGTCGGCTTCCACATGTTGCGCAATTCGCCCTGCCAGGGCCCCGGATCGCCCCGCACGCCCGAGCCCAGCCCCCAGCAGGGGCCCACCGCCTCCGCCGTGGCGCGGTCCACGATCCCGGCCACCGCCTCGTTCATCGACTGATAGCCGGTGCAGGCCACGATCACATCCGCCTCAAGCACGCGCCCGTCGGTCAGGCGCAGCCCCTCTGCCAGCACCTCGGCAACGCCGGCGCCGCTGGCAATGGCGATCTGCCCCTCGGCGATCAGCGAACAGGCCCCCACATCGATGTAATAGCCCGAGGCGGTGCGCAGCGCGCGCATCATCAGCCCGGTGTCGTCCTCGCCGAAATCGAAGGCATAGCCGGCCTGCGCCAGCCGCGCGTAATACTCGGCGTCGCGCAGGCGGATCCGGTCGTAAAGCGCGCGCTGCCCTTCGGCCATGGCGGCATAGGGCAGCGCCGCGCCGATCCTGTCGGCCCAGTCGACGGTGATGCCGCGCCTGACCGCCTCTTCGGAATAAAGCGCAAAGCCCAGTTCCATCAGCGTTTCAGAGCGCACGACGATCGAGGGGCGGCGCTGCACCAGCGTCACCTCGGCCCCCGCCTCCCACAGATCGACCGCCACGTCATGCGCCGAAGAGCCGCCGCCCACCACCACCGCGCGTTTGCCGGCGAAACGGCGGGCATCGTCATGCGCGCTGGAATGGTAAAGCGCGCCCCGGAAGCCCTCTGCCCCCGGCCAGTCGATCGCGCGGGGCGGGCCATAGGCGCCGGTGGCAAAGACCAGATCGCGGGGGGTAAGCGTGACCTCCTCCCCGTCTTCGCGCCGCAGGGTCACGACCCAGCCCGCCCCGTCGCGCTGGGCGCGCAGCACCTGCGAGCCGGTCCACAGATCAAGGTCAAGCGCCAGCGCATAGGCCTCGAGCCAGTCGCCCATCTGGTCCTTGGGGGTAAAGACCGGCCATGTCTCGGGAAAGTCGAGATAGGGCATGTGGTCGTACCAGACCGGATCATGCAGCGTCAGGCTGCGATAGCGGTGGCGCCAGCTGTCGCCGGCGCGGGCGTTCTTCTCGACGATCAGCGCCGGCACGCCCAGCGCCTTGAGCCGCGCCCCCAGCGCCAGCCCCCCCTGCCCGCCGCCAATGATCAGCACCTCGGGCTGATCCTCGCGGCCCAGCCGGGCGCGGCGCGTCGCGCGCGCTTCGCTCCAGGTCTGCCGGGCGCGGTCGGCGCGGTGGGTGGTGCCGCGCGGGCGGGTGGCGCCCCGGGGTTCCTCGTGGCCGCGGATATCCTCGGCCATGGTCATCAGGCGGATGGCCCTGCCTTCCTGCAGCACGACCCGGCCAAAGCCGCCGACAAGCGGGGTTTCGAACCGCAGCCAGGCGGCGTCGGGCTCGCCCTCGACCTCGGGCCCGTCGACGATCCGCCAGCCCGAGGGCGCGGCCCGGGCGAAGGTCTCCGCCATCGTGGCGGCGATGGCCTCCGGCCCGTTGATGCTGCGGATGTTCCAGGTGAAGGCCACCAGATCGCGCCAGATCGCCTCGTCGTGAAACAGCGCGGCCCGCGCCGCCGGTTCGATTGCGGCAAAGGCCCTCAGCCATGCTTCCGCCATCGTCTAGTCCCCCAGCGGTTCCATCACCTCGCCCTGCCGGCGGGTGAGCACATCGTATTTGATCCGCCGCAGATTCTCGCGCGCCGAGGGGCCGATGCGATAGCCGGTCGCGGCGGCGACAAGGTCGATCACGGCCAGAAAGGCATAGCGCGCGGCGGTGGGCTTGAGCGTGTCGGGATATTCCTCGACCCGGACCGTCAGCGGCAGGTCCGCCACCTGCGCCAAAGCGCTGTCGGGCACCGTGACCGCGATGGTCGTGGCGCCGTAGCGGCGGGCAAGTTCGACCGCCTCGACCAGTTCGGCCGTGCGCCCGGTGGCCGAGATCGCGATCAGAACATCGCCGGGCTTCATGCTGGCGGCATGCATCCGGCCCAGATAGGGATCGGTCAGGGGCGTGACGGACAGGCCGTAGCGAAACAGCCGGTTCGCCGTCTCGTCCGCCAGCGCGCCGGACGACCCGCCCAGCCCCATCGCGCCGATCTGCCGTGCGGGTGCCAGGATTTCGGCCGCTTGCAGCACAAGCGCGGGGT
>JBHYFN010000013.1:53767-94631 GCA_051859505.1 Paracoccaceae bacterium | reverse complement strand
CCGTTTCGCCGAATTCGTCGGCGGCAAGCAGCCGCTGGTGCAAGAGGCCGAAAGCGGCGGGCGCAACTTCTATCGCCTGCGCGCGACGGGCTTCACCGATCTGGCCGATGCCCGCCGGTTCTGCGCGGCACTCGTGGCCGAGAATGCCGGCTGCATCCCGGTTGTCGTGCGGGAACAATGACGACCCCCTCTGCGGTCATCTTCGGGGTCGAAGGTCAGGCGGTCACGCCCTGGGAGCGCGGCTTCCTGCGCGAGCTTGATCCCTGGGGGTTCATCCTCTTTGCCCGCAACATCGAGGATCCCGAACAGCTCCGGTCCCTGACCGCCGATCTGCGTGGCGTTCTGGGGCGCGATGCGCCGATCCTGATCGATCAGGAGGGCGGCCGGGTCCAGCGGATGCGCCCGCCGCATTGGCGCGCCTATCTGCCCGCGCTTGACCAGATGGAGCATGTGGCCCGCCGCGGGGGCGATCCGATCCGCCTGCAATGGGTGCGCAACCGCCTGATCGCGGCCGAGCTTCATGCCGTGGGGATCGACGTCAACTGCGCCCCCCTTGCCGATCTGATCGAAACGGAAACCCATCCGATCATGCGCAACCGGCTTTATGGCCAGGACATCAAGGTCGTGGTCGATGCCGCGCGGGCCTGTGCCGAGGGGCTTCTGGCGGGCGGGGTGCTGCCGGTTCTCAAGCATCTGCCGGGCTATGGCCGGGCCACGGTTGACAGCCACCATGCTCTGCCCCGCGTCGCCGCCCCGCTGGAGGAGCTGCGCGCCCGCGACTTTGCCCCCTTCCGTGCGCTGAACGATATCGCCATGGGCATGACCGCCCATATCGTGATGGAGGCGCTCGATCCCGAGGCGCCCGCCACCACCTCGCCCCGCGCGATGCGCGCCCTGCGCGACGAGATCGGCTTTGGCGGGCTGATCATGAGCGACGATCTGGGGATGCAGGCGCTGAGCGGGCCGCTGGACCAGCGCGCCCGCGCGACGCTTGCCGCCGGGGTCGACATCGTGCTTCACTGCAGCGGCAAGCAGGAGGAAATGGCCGAGGTCGCCTCTGCGATTGCGCCGATGACGGCTCTGGCACAAGAGCGCGCGGCTGTCGCCCTGTCGCAGCGACGCGCGCCCGATGCGGCGGATCTCGAGGCGCTCGAGGCAGAGCTTTCCGGCCTTCTGGCCGAGGTGGCATGACGGAGTTCGAGGAAGACAGCCAGCACTCTGTCAGCGAGCGCCTTGCCGCAGAGGCGCTGATCGTCGATGTGGACGGCTTCGAAGGCCCGCTCGACCTGCTGCTGACCCTGTCACGGACCCAGAAGGTCGACCTGCGCCAGATCAGCATCCTGGCGCTGGCCGAACAATATCTTGCCTTCATCGAGACGGCCAAGGCGCTGCGGATCGAACTGGCGGCCGATTACCTTGTCATGGCGGCCTGGCTGGCCTTTCTCAAGTCGCGCCTGCTGTTGCCGCCCGATCCCACGGAAGACGGCCCCACGGGCGAAGAGCTGGCCGCCCATCTGGCCTTCCAGCTGGAACGCCTGCAGGCCATGCGCGAGGCGGCAGCCCAGCTCATGGCGCGCGACCAGCTGGGCCGCGACATCTTTGCCCGCGGCATCACCGAGGATGTCACCCGCTCGCGCCGGGTGGCCTGGACGGCAACGCTTCTTGACCTGATGCAGGCCTATGCGCGGATCCGCACCCGCGACGATTTCCGCCCCTTCGTGCTGGATCGCGATGCGGTGATGACGATGGAACAGGCGCTGGAGCGGATGCGCCGGCTGATCGGCTTTGCGGGCGAATGGACGGATCTGTCCAGCTACCTTCCCGAAGGCTGGGAGGTCGATCCCGTCCGGCGACGCTCCTCGACCGCGGCGACATTCGCGGCCAGCCTCGAACTTGCCAAGGAAGGCAAGATCGAGATCCGCCAGTCCGACACCTATGCCCCCATCCTGATCCGCAAGAAAGTGCCCCGCGATGGATGAGCCGCAAGAGCAATCCCTGTTCGAAGCCCCGCCCATGGGCGAGCAGGAGCGCATGGTCGAGGCGATCCTCTTTGCCAGCGCCGAACCCGTGAGCGTGACCGAACTGACCGGCCGGATGCCGCATGGCTGCGATCCGGCCGAGGCGCTGGCCCGGCTGCGCAAGCGCTATGAGGGCCGGGGCGTCAACATCCTGCGCATCGGCGAGGCCTGGGCGATCCGCACCGCGCCGGACCTTGGCTTTCTGATGCAGAAGGAAGTGATCGAGACGCGCAAACTCTCGCGCGCGGCGATCGAGACGCTGGCCATCGTCGCCTATCACCAGCCCGTCACCCGCGCCGAGATCGAAGAGATCCGCGGCGTCAGCGTCAGCCGGGGCACGATCGACCAGCTGATCGAGATGGACTGGATCCGCATCGGCCGCCGCCGCATGACGCCGGGCCGGCCGGTCACTTTCGTCGTGACGCAGAGCTTTCTGGATCACTTCAGCCTGGAAAGCGCCCGCGACCTTCCCGGGCTGAAAGAGCTGCGCGCCGCCGGGCTTCTGGACAGCCGCCCGCCGCCGGGAGCCGATGCCGAGGCCGAAGAGGACCGCGCCTCCGACGATCAGGCCGAGATGTTCGGGGATTGAGCCGGTGTTTCTGCGTCTGACAATCGCGCTTCTGCGCTGGACCCTCGGGGCGATGATCCTCGTGACCGTGACGCTGCTTCTGGGCCGCGGGCGGATGGCGCGGCGGGTGCTGAAAACCCTGCGCCTGACCCGCAGATTGGTGCGGCTTTAGGCCGGGGCCGCGCTAGCCGGCAGGAAAGTCCCGCGTCTGGCGCAGGAACCGCCACATCAGCACCAGAGAGGCCAGCGCCAGCGCGATCACGAAGCCGGCCCAGATCCCGGCCGGTCCAAGGGCGGTCCGTTGCGCCAGAAGCCAGCCCAGCGGCAGGCCAAGAACCCAGTAGCCCAGAAGCGAGACGACCGCCGGAAAGCCCGTGTCCGACAGGCCGCGGAGCGCCCCTGTCATGGCCGACTGGATCCCGTCGAAGACCTGGCTGACCGCAAAGACCAGAAAGATCAGCGCGGCCACCGCCACGACACCGGCATCCGAGCTGATCCAGCCGGCGATGGTGCGCCCGAAGACCGCCAGCACCAAAGCCGAGCCCGAGAGCCAGACCGTGGCAAGCCCCAGCGCCGCCCAGGTGATCGGGCGCAGCGCCTCGACATTGCCCGCGCCCTTCTCCTGCGCCACGCGGATCGCGACGGCGCCCGCGATGCCCAGGGGAACCATGTAAAGGACGCCGCCCACCGACATCGCAACCTGGTTGCCCGCAAGGGCGACCGCGCCGAAGGTGCCGATCATCAACGTGGCCACCGCCATCGCCCCCGTCTCGGCCACATACATCAGGCCCAGAGGCGCCCCCTCGCGCGCGACCGAGGCGATCTCGGCCCGGCTCAGCGCCGCCCGCAGCCGCAGCCGCCGCGTCGAGCGGGCGCGGCGCCAGTAGACCCAGGCGGCGCCAAGGGCCAGCGTCTCGGCCACGAGCGAGGCGATGCCGGCGCCGGTCAGGCCCAGCCGGGGCAGGGGGCCAAGGCCCCAGATCAGGCTGTAGTTCAGGGGAATGTTGATGGCGACCGCCAGGAAGGCCAGACCCGCGCCCTGCCAGGGCCGGCCGACAGCTTCGAGCGTGGCCTTGAACACGGTCAGCACGGAATAGGGGATCATCAGGATCGCGATCGCGATCCAGTAGGGATGCATGATCGCCAGAACCTCGGGCGGCTGGCCCAGAGAGGGCAGGACCGGCCAGAGCGCCAGCATCACCCCGGCCGAGGCCGTGCCGACCATGGCCCCCAGCGCCAGCCCGTTGCGCAGGATCGCGGGGATCCGCCGGCCCATGCGCGCGCCATGCGCATTGCCGACCCGCACCGACATGGCCGACAAAAGCCCGTAGATCGCGGCATAAAGGATCACGGCCACAGCATTCGCAATGCCCACGGCCGCCAGCGGCAAGGGGCCGAGGGGGGCCAGCATGATCGAATCCGTGACACCCAGCAGGCTGGTGGCCCCCAGGCCGGCGACGACGGGCACGGCCAGCGCCATGAGGGCCGGCACCTCGCGTCGGATCGGCTGAAAGGGCCTTGGCATCGGGGCACCGGGGCAGTGGCACTCAGGCGGACCTAGGCGCTCTTGCGGGTCCGGGCAATCCCTCCCGGTTCCCGGCGTCGCGCGCGGCCGGGGCCGGGCGCCGGAATTTGCGCAAATTCCGTCCGAGATTTTGTGCAAAATCTCGGTCCCCGGCCGGACCGGAGCGCGTCCTTCGTCAGCCGGCTCCGGCCCGGGCCGGTGCGGGGCCGGTGGAGCGGCCGACCACAAGCTCGGCCTCCAGCAGGATCTGCTGCGGTGGCTGGCCGGGATGGGCGATCTGATCAAGCAGCATGCCCGCCAGCCGCCGCCCCGCCTCGCGCACCGACGAGCGGGTCGCGGTGAAGACCGGCACCTCGTCGCCCGTCACCAGATAGGACAGCGCATCGTCATGCGTGATCACCGAAACGTCGCGCCCCAGTTCCAGCCCGCGGTCCTGCAAGGCCCGCCAGACCCCCAGCGCCGAGATCATCGAGGCCACGACGAAGGCCGTGGGCGGATCGGGCAGGTCCAGCATCCGGTGCGCCGCGCGATTGCCCATCGCCTCGGTCATTTCGCCCCCCGTCACCAGAGCCGGATCAGGCGCGATACCACGGCTCGTCAGCGCGCCTTCGTAACCCGAGCGCCGCCGATAGGCGAAATCCATCGTCTCGATCCCGTTGACCAGTCCGATCCGGCGATGCCCCAGATCGAGCAGAAACTCCGTCGCCCGCAAGAAGGCTCGGCGGTTGTTGACATCGAGCCAGGCGTAATCCGACGGCAGGCCCGAGGCGCGGCCATGCACCGCGAAGGGCAGCCCCAGCCCCTGCAGAAGCGGAATGCGCGGATCCTGCATCCGGGGCCCGTGCACCACCACGCCATCGACCGTGCCCTTGGTCTTGAGCGCGCGATAGGCGGCCTCGGCCTCGGAATCCTCGACCACCGAGATCACCATCTCGTAGCCGGCCTTGCCGTAGGTTTCCCCCGCGCCGGCGATGAAATCGCCGAAGATCGGGTTCACCATCTCGTGGTTCGACGAGATCGGGATGACATGGCCGATCGCCTGCGCCCGCCCGGTGGCAAGGCCCTTGGCGCGCGCATTCGGCGAATAGCCCAGCGTCCGGGCCGCCGTGATCACGCGCTGGCGGGTGGCTTCGTTCACCTCCGGGTAGCCGTTCAGCGCCCGGCTGACCGTGGTCTGGGACAGGCCCAGTTTCTCGGAGAGTTCCCTGAGGTTCATGGTCGTTTGAAAGCGCTTTGGTTCCCTTCGTCCGACACTTTGTCACAGGAAGCCGTGTCCGAAGCAATTGTTTTCGTGAAAGTAGTTTTGCAGCTGCAGAAAAACCGGGCGGAATGTGAAACGCGTTGACAGCTGCGTTCGTTTGGGCGAACCCTAGGGATACTCAAAGCGCTTTGGGCCGACTCGCGCCCGGGTGCCATGACCAATTTCTACGCTTTCAGCGTTATCGGGAGGATAACATGAAGAAATCCCTGCTTACCGGCGCCGCCGCCCTTGCACTTGCTGCCGGCAGTGCTTCCGCCGAGCAGCTGACCATTTTCGGCCCCTGGCTCGGGCCGGACCAGGCCAATGTCGAACAGGTGCTCGCGGTCTTTGCCGAACAGTCCGGCCATGACGTGCGCTATGTCGGGTCCGACAGTTTCGAACAGCAGATCGTCGTCGATGCCGAGGCCGGCTCGGCCCCCAATATCGCCGTCTTTCCGCAGCCTGGCCTTGCCTCCGACATGGCGGCCCGCGGTTTCCTGACGCCGCTGCGGGACGGCACCGACGACTGGCTGCGCGAGAATTACGCCGCAGGCCAGTCCTGGGTCGATCTGGGCACCTATACCGATCCGGCCGGCAACGATCAGCTCTACGGCTTCTTCTACAAGGTCGATGTGAAATCGCTGGTCTGGTATTCGCCCGAGAATTTCGAGGATGCCGGCTATGAGATCCCCGAGACGATGGAAGAGCTTCTGGCGCTGAGCGATCAGATCGTGGCCGACGGCGGCACGCCCTGGTGCATCGGCCTGGGTTCGGGTGGTGCCACCGGCTGGCCCGCGACCGACTGGGTCGAAGACATGATGCTGCGCCTGCACGAGCCCGAAGTCTATGACATGTGGGTCACCAACGAGATGGCCTTCGACGATCCCCGCGTGATCGAGGCGATCGAGGGCTTCGGCACCTTCGCCCGCAACGACGCCTATGTCGCCGGTGGCGCCGGGGCCGTGGCCTCGACCGACTTCCGCGACAGCCCGAGGGGTCTGTTCGACAGCCCGCCGCAGTGCTTCATGCACCGTCAGGCCAGCTTCATCCCCGCCTTCTTCCCCGAAGGCACCGAGGCCGGCGTGGATGTGGACTTCTTCTACTTCCCGGCCTTCGAGGAAAAGGATCTGGGCACCCCGGTGCTTGGTGCCGGCACGCTCTGGGCGATCACCAACGAGAACGAGGCGGCGCACGATCTGATCGAGTTCCTCAAGACGCCCGAAGCGCATGAGATCTGGATGGGTCTTGGCGGGTTCCTGACGCCGCATTCGGGCGTAGATCTGGCGGCCTTCACCGATCCGACGCTGGCCCAGATGAACGAGATCCTGCTGGGCGCCACCACCTTCCGTTTCGACGCCTCGGACCTCATGCCGGGCGCGATCGGTGCGGGCACCTTCTGGACCGGCATGGTTGACTACGCGGGCGGCAAGGATGCGGCGGAAGTGGCGGCCGAGATCCAGGCCTCCTGGGACGCGATCAAGTAAGAACCTGACCGGCCCAAGGCCGGCAAGCGGGCAGAGACCCGCGAAAGACGGGCGATCCGGCGGGGCCGGGTCGTCCGATGCGGGGCCGGAAAGGGGCCTCGTGGACACAGGGGAGGGGATGGATGAACCCGGCACTTCAGGGGCTGATCACGATCGTCGTCGGCGTCGGCGGCTGTATCGGATATTTCTATTTCTCCAACCAGATCCTCGACAGGGTGATCTTTCCCGCCAAGGGCCCGCAGGCGGGGCGCAACATCAACCGCGCCAATATGGTCCGGCCCTGGCTGTTCCTGTTTCCGGCGATGTTCGCCCTTGGCCTTTACCTTGCCTATCCGGTGATCGAGACGCTGCGCCTGTCGCTGACCAACCGGGTCACGCTGCCCGACGGCTCGACGCAGTACGTCTGGGCGGGGCTCGACAACTACCGCCAGATGATGAGCGAAAACAAGTTCTGGGAAGCGATGCGCAACAACATGTTGTGGCTGATCATCGTGCCCGCCGCCTCGACCGGCTTCGGCCTTCTGGCCGCGCAGCTGACCGACCGGATCTCCTGGGGCAATATCGCGAAATCGCTGATCTTCATGCCGATGGCGATCTCCTTCGTCGGCGCCTCGGTGATCTTCAAGCTGGTCTATGACGCCAAACCCGCCACCCAGTCGCAGATCGGCGTGCTGAACGCCGTCTGGCTGCAGTTCGAGGGGGGTGTCGGCAGCTTCATCATGCTCAGGCTTCTGCCGCTGGTCATCGTGCTCGCCTTCGGGGCGATGGTGGCCTATGTCGGCTGGATCGTCCTGCGCCCGCTAATCGCTGCGCGCCACAAGGGCGGCATGGGCGTGCTGATGTGGGCGGCGCGGCTTTCGGTGGGGCTGATCGCGGCCTACCTCGTGTTCCTGTCGCTGCGCGGCGCGGTTTCGGTGTTCGCCACCAGCTACAATTACGGCGAGCCGCAGCAATGGCTGACGCTGCCCTTCTGGAACAACTTTTTCCTCATGGCGGTGCTGATCTGGATCCAGACCGGCTTTGCCATGGTGATCCTCTCGGCCGCATTGCGCGGGATCCCCGAGGAAACCATCGAGGCGGCCATCGTGGACGGCGCCAATCCGTTCCAGGTGTTCTTCCAGATCAAGGTGCCCCAGATCATGAGCACCATCGTCGTCGTCTGGACCACGATCACGCTGGTGGTGCTCAAGGTCTTTGACATCGTCTTTGCGATGACCAACGGGCAGTGGGAGACGCAGGTTCTGGCCAATTACATGTTCGACAAGCTGTTCAGGGCCAATGACTGGGGGGTCGGGTCGGCCAGCGCCATCGTGATCATGCTGCTGGTGTCGCCGATCCTGATCTGGAACGTCTACAGCGCCCGCAAGGAAATGCGCTGAGGCCGGGGGGACAGAGACCATGGACAATATCGCCGGAACCAAATCGGGCCTGACCTGGGCGGTGCATATCGCCACGCTGGCGCTCGTGCTGTTGTGGCTCTTTCCCACGGTGGGGCTGTTCGTCTCGTCCTTCCGGACGGCTGACCAGATCTCGACGACCGGATGGTGGGCGGCGCTGGGCACGCAGGAACGCCAGAACCCCGCGATCCGCGTCGCGGGCGAGGAGCTGCTGGCCGACGGGCTTTACGCCATCGACGGCAACCTCTTCGGGCGCGACGGGGTGACGGTCTCGGCCTGGGGCTACAACGCCAACCGCCCCACCGAATTCGCCCCAGGAGAGACGGCGGATCTGGGCGATGGCGTGACGCTCACGGTGCAGGAGAACGGCGATTTCGCGCTGCGCGGGACCGAAAGCTTCGAGGGGCAGCGCCTGCCGCGCGCCTTCACCACCGCCTCGACCCCGCCCGAGTTCACCCTTGCCAATTATGAACGCGTGCTTTTGTCGGGCGACCGGACCGACGGCATGGCGAAGGCCTTTTTCAACACGCTGACGGTGACGATCCCGGCCACCATCATCCCCATCGTGGTGGCGGCCTTCGCGGCCTATGCGCTGGCCTGGATGGATTTTCCGGGCCGCGCGCTTCTGATCGCGGCGGTGGTGGGGCTTCTGGTCGTGCCGCTGCAACTGGCGCTGATCCCGCTTCTGAAACTTCACCTCGGTATCGGCATCGGCAAGGGCTACCTGGGGGTGTGGCTGGCCCATACGGGCTTTGGGCTTCCACTCGCCATCTATCTCTTGCGAAACTACATGGTCGGCCTGCCGCGCGACATCATCGAGAATGCCAAGGTCGACGGCGCGACGGATTTCCAGATCTTCACCAAGATCATCCTGCCGCTCAGCTTTCCGGCGCTGGCCAGTTTCGCCATCTTCCAGTTCCTCTGGACCTGGAACGATCTGCTGGTGGCCAAGGTCTTTCTGATCGACGCCACGGGCGAGACGACGGTGATGACCAACCAGATCGTCGAGCTTCTGGGCACCCGCGGCGGCAATTGGGAGATCCTCGCCACCGCCGCATTCGTCTCGATCGCGGTGCCGCTGGTCGTGTTCTTCGCCATGCAGCGCTTTCTGGTGCGCGGGCTTCTGGCCGGTTCGGTGAAATAGGATGCAAGGCCCCGGCACGCCGCGGGCCGCACGAAAAAGAAGGGGAGGGAACCCATGGCCGACCTGAAACTCAGGAATGTCGACAAGGTCTATGGCGGTGCGGTCGAGGTGCTCAAGGATATCAACCTCGATATCACCAAGGGCGAGCTGATCGTCTTTGTCGGCCCTTCGGGCTGCGGCAAGTCCACGCTTTTGCGGATGATCGCGGGGCTGGAAAAGATCAGCGCAGGCACGCTGGAAATCGACGGGCAGCTTGTCAACGACGTGCCGCCCGCGCAGCGCGGCATCGCCATGGTGTTTCAAAGCTATGCGCTTTATCCGCACATGACCGTGCGCGACAACATGAGCTTTGCCCTCAAGCTGGCCAAGAAATCCCCGCAGGAGATCGACGCGGCCGTGACCCGCGCCGCCCGCATCCTGCAGCTGGAACCCTTCCTCGACCGGCTGCCCAAGGCGCTGTCGGGCGGCCAGCGGCAGCGGGTGGCGATCGGGCGGTCCATCGTGCGCGATCCCAAGGTCTATCTCTTCGACGAGCCGCTCTCGAACCTTGACGCCGCGCTGCGCGTCGCCACCCGGATCGAGATTGCCCAGCTCAAGGAATCGATGCCCAACAGCACGATGATCTATGTCACCCACGATCAGGTCGAGGCGATGACGCTGGCCAGCCGGATCGTGGTTCTGGCCAACAAGGGGATCGCCCAGGTGGGCAGCCCGCTCGAGCTTTATGAGCGGCCCGAAAACGAATTCGTGGCCCAGTTCATCGGCTCGCCCGCGATGAACCTTCTGCCCGGCGAGATCGTGGGCACGGGCGAGCGCACGACGGTGCGGCTTGATGGGGGCGGGGTGGCCGTCTCGGCCGTGCCGACGCAGGCCAGCGATCAGGGGCTGAAGGTCAATGTCGGCGTCCGGCCCGAGGATTTCGTGGCCGCGCCCGAGGGGGGGGATTTCATCTTCCGCGGCCGCGTCAACATCATCGAGGCGCTGGGCGAGGTGACGCTGCTGTACTTCGACAAGCAGGGCGAGGCCGCGCCGGTGATCGGCAAACTGCCCGGCATCCATGCCGAGGTCCGCGGCCAGGACATCGCGCTGACCGCCGATCCGGCCAAGGTGCAGATCTTCTCGAACGGCCGGTCGCTCCATTACCGCTAGGGGCGGGCGGCGCGGACGGGGCTCTGTGCCGGTCCCGGCCAAGGCCCTGTGCCGTTCTCGGCCAAGGCCCTGTGCCGGTCTCGGCCAAGGCCCTGTGCCCCGAAACCGTCACGATCCTGTCACAGGGACTGCCTGATCCGGAGGCATTGCTGGGGGTGGAAATCGTCGGCGCGTCCCTCGCGGCGCGTGCGAAGCAGAGGCCCGCAAGGATCCCTCCCTTCCCCGACCGTTTCCGGCCTTGACGTTTCGTCTTGTCCCCGTCTGCCGTGCCGTGATCCGAGGATCACCCGCATCAAGACCGGGGGTAAGGCGAAGGCCGCAAGGTTGAAGACCGGATTGCCCGACGTGCCGCAGGCCGGGTGCAGATCGACGGATCGCCAGACACGGCCCATGGCTGTCGGACGGCGGTTCTGACCTCTGCCCCCCGTGCCGGATGGTGCGACGGACGGTTGCGGACCAACCGAACGCCCACGCGGTGCTGTGGGCCATGCCGGTGCCGACCCTGCTGAGAAGCGGGGAAAGCATCGGCAGGCCTCTGCGGGGGCTTCGTCGACGAAAGACCGCCGCAAGGCGGTTCGGACCATGGCCTGTCGGGGCGTTCATCCTCCTGCAATTGGGGGGTGCACCATCGGCAGGCTGAAGGGATCGCAAGATCCTGATCGGTCCGGTGACGAAGTCTCTGTCTCGCTAGGCTGCCACTGTCGCAAGACAGAGGGGGCCACCGCGAGGTGCATCAGCTTCGGCAAAGGTTGGATCCGGAACCGGCCCAGGCGCCTGACGGTGCAGGGCAGACAGCGGATGGCCCGACGACGCCCATGGGCTGTGTCGGCGATCCCGAGCTCTGCACCTGGCCCGTGGTTGCGTCAGGCAGGACGGTTTTCGGCGGCGCGGTCCGACCCGAGCCCCCGGTGGCGATGCGGGTGATCCTTCGGATCATCGGCATGGCAGCGGGGCAGGACGGAGCCGACAGGCTGGAGACGGTCCGGGGAGGGGAGGGGGCCCTGCGGGCCTCCACCCTTTTCGGGAGTGCTGGACCAAGGCGGGGGTGGACCTGTGGCCCGTCGGGGCGGGCGTCACAACAGAATTCAGAGGTCGGGGGCGGTCAGGGGCAGGGGCAGGGCCTGCCAGGCGCTCAGGCGGCCTGCGCGCTTTCGGCCGTCCGGGGCTGGTGCACAAGGCGGGCGCGGATCACGTCGAAATCCTCGGCAAAGGCGCGGGCCAGATCGGGCGCATCGCGCCACAGGATGCGGTGATCCGAATGGCGGGTCGTGGCATCCTCGGTCATGTTCGCCGTCCCGCTGAGGACAAGGCCGGTTTCAGGGCAGCAGAGGTATTTCTGATGCATCCGGCGGCGCGTGGTGGCGATGTCGATCGTCAGCCCCTCGCGCGCGCAAAGCGCCGCAAGCCCCCGCGCCATCCGCGCCCCGATGGTGCCGTCCAGCAGGATCTGCACCCGCACCCCGCGGCGCGCGGCCTCGAGCAGGGCCGCGAATTCCGGCACCCGGGTCGACAGCGCATAGATCGCGAGCTTCAGCTGCGCCCCCTCGGGCACCGAGCGGATCGCCTCGAGCGCGAGGGTGTTGAGCGTCAGGGGCGCGGGCCTGCGCTTGCCCGAGGGGCGCAGCAGATCGAGGCTGCGCCGGTCGTTCTCCGGGGCATGGCCGGCAAGGGCCGCAAGGCGTGCCGGGCAGCGGCCCGAAAAGGCCACCATGACGGGCCCGTCGGCCGTCCGCCGGCGGCCGGGGGGGCCGGGCGGCGGCGCGTCGGCGATCCCCAGCACATCGGCCAGCCGCAGAGGATCGCGCAGATCGTGACCCTGTGCCGCATCCTCGCGCAGGCGCGCCATGATCGCGCGGGTCCGCTCGGTCGTTCCCGAAAGCCGATGGTCGGACCAGAGCGCCGCGAATTCGGCCGCGAAAGGGCCAAGCACCGCAGGATCGTCCAGAAGGAGCGTGTTTTCATAGGCCTGCCGGCCCCGCATCGTCCAGTTGTAGCTGCCCAGGCTCATCACCTCGGCCTGTCCGTCCACGACCACCAGAAGCGTCTTGTGATGCAGCATCCCGAGGCTGGCCGCATAGCTGTAGCGCAGCCGCCCCTCTGGATCGGCCTGATAGGGGATGTCGAGCTTGAACTTGATGAAAAGGTTGCGCAGCCCCTCGGCGGCCATGGCTTCAAGCACGCTGGCCCCGCCGCGGGCGCTCTGGCTCCAGTCGGCAAGGATGCGCAGGGTCAGGCCGGGATGGGCGCGGCACAGATCGACCAGCGCGGCGGCGATGCTGCGATCGGTGAAGGCAAAGCACATGACCTGAACCTCGACCCGCGCCCCGGCCCCGGCGCAGGCCCCCGCGCGCGCGATCAGATCCAGCACCGTGCGGGGCAGCGCCGCCCCGCCATGGACCGAGGTGAAGATCGCGCCGGTCATCGGCAGCCCCCGGTCACGCGGCGAGGCTCGGCTGATCGGGCGGCAGGGTGGCCAGCGCCTCGGCCTGCAGGGCGGCGATCGCCTTGAGCGACAGGATCGGCCGGGCCGGCGGGCCGTAGCCGGTATCGGGCGCCTCGATCAGCGCGGGGATCAGGCGCAGCACCTCGGCGCGGGAGGGCGCATCGAGGCTGGCAAGGGCAAAGCGGCGCGGCAGGAAGGTCTCGGCCGGGAGGCCATTGGCCAGGATAAGGCCGTGGCGGGGCAACAGGATCTGGAAATATTCGACCGAGGTGCAGCCGCTGTCCCGCGCGATGCCGTCCAGGTGCTCCAGCGCCTTGACCTTGGCCAGCGCGCCCTTGTCGAAGCGGCGCGCCTCGGGCCCCTTCACCAGCAGGCGATGCTGCGGCGAGAGGCGCAGGTCGGCCCGCGGCAGGCCGTGGCCCATGGCGCCCGCGCGGATCACGAAGGGCTGGTGGCGGTGCGCGCCATGGCCAAAGCAGGTGCGCCGCCGCCCGATCCAGAGGATCGGCTGCGCGCCGTCGTCCAGCGTCTTGACCAGATCGCCGGGCCGCAGCGCCTCGACCGCGATCTCGCCGCGCGGCGTGGCGATTCGGGTGCCAAGGGCAAAGCAGACCGGCGCATTGGGCAGGTTGAAGTGATCCTGCCGCAGATCGTCGACGCCCAGCCCCTCGAACCGCAGGGTCGATCCATCGTCGAGGATCAGGATCGCCGTGCCGTCGTCATCCTCGGTCAGCCGCGCCTGCACATCCTCCCAATAGGTCACCCCGTCCGAGACCAGCCCGACGGTATCGGTGTCCACATCGAAATCCATGATGACGTCATGGCCATAGCCATCGCGGAAGATGAAGTGATCGGCGCCGCTGCCGCCCCAGAGGACGTCATCCCCGCTACCCCCATCAAGAATGTCATCGCCCGCGCCGCCGTAGAGCGTGTCGTCCCCCTCGCCGCCGAAAAGCGTATCGTCGCCGCCGTGGCCGTAAAGGATATCGTCGCCTTCAAGCCCGTAGATCTCGTCGGGATCGGCGGATCCATCAATGACGTCGGCGCCACTCGTTCCGATGATCAACATGGTCGGTACAACTCGTCAGAAAACTGGTGACAAGTTTCATATTATCGAAATGCGGCAACATCATGGGGCCGACGCGCTCGGATTGGGGACAATGGCGCTGCAATGATGCAGGATGGGGCGGATCGGGTCGGTTCAGGTGAATGCATGGTGGTTGTCTGCAATTTCCACGCCACGAGAGAGGCCGGCGCGCTTGTCGCGGCGCGCTGCGAGGCGGCGCGCGCCACGCTTGCGGCACTGTCCGAGGAGGCGCGGCTGGCCGCCCTGCTGGACGGGCGCAAGCTGCATCACGACCTGTTCGAGGGGCTGGCCCCGCCCGACTGGCCCGATGCCGCGGGAACCTGGCGCGGCACGGCCGGCAGCAGCATCGCCACCGCCCCGCGCGCCGTCTTTCTGACCCGGCGCCTGCCCGGCCTGCGCTACCGCGACACCTGCCTTGCGGCCGATCAGGTCGAGGCGGCCATGGCCGGGCTTCAGGCCGATATCCGGCAGCTCTGGCAGGATCGCCCGGGCCGTGACGATCCCTGGCGCGATGCGGCTTTCGCGGCGCTGGCCGCGGTCACGGCGCGGTTCTTTGCGATCCACCCGTTCCTTGACGGCAACGGCCATCTCTGGCGCCTGACCCTGCCGTTCCTCGCGGCGCGGCTGGATCTTGAAGCGCGCGAGAGCTGGACCATCCACCGCCGGCCCTATGGCCCCGAATTCAGCCTTGCGCTGCAATGGCATGGCGACCATCCGTCGGTTCTGGCGGCCGAGCTGCGGCGCTGGTTCCGCCCGAGCAATGCGCCAACCCACCCCGCCAGCGCGGCGGAGTGAGGGGCCTGCGGGCGCACCTGATGACGCGCCCGGCCGCGGGTCAGAGGCCCAATGCGCCGGCCTCATCCTCGGGGCCAAGGTTCGGACCGGCGCCAAGCGCGTCAAGCATCTGGTCGATCACCGGCGCGACACTGTCGGAGGCGGGCACGAAGCCGCCACCTTCGCCCGATGCGATGCTGAGCGCGAGGGTCCAGTCCTGCGATCCCTCGGCGCGGCAGGCGATCTGGCGGCTGTCCTCGATCCCGATCAGGCGGCAGAGGCCGATCTCGGTTTCGAAACTGGCCAGCGCGCGGGCGGTGCGGCCATCGGCCAGCGTGACCGCCTCGCCCGTCAGGCTTTGCGACAGGGCGGCGGCGGCGAAGGCGGCCCCAGCCTCGGGCGCGGGGCCGGTGGGCAGGCTGCTGCGGCCGGCCCAGAAGGCCCCCACCGCCAGCACGACCGAGGCCGCCAGCGCCAGGCCCCAGCCCGGAACGCCCGCAGGCGCGCTGGCCCTGCGGCTGCTCTGGCGGGGCAGGGGGATGACCTTGCCGGGGGCCTCGCTCCCCTCCGCTGCCGGCCCCTCGGCCACGATATCTGCCCCGATATCGGAAGCGGCGCGGCGGACGGCGGCGACCAGCGCCTCGGGCACGGGTTCGGGGGGGAAGGCCTCTTGCAGAAGCGCGCGGCCCTGCGCAAAGCCCTCATAGCGCCGGGCGAGGGCGGGATCAGTGGCGATGACCCGGCGCAGGGCCATCGCTTCGGCTTCGCCCAGTTCGTTGTCGGCAAGGGCCATCAGCATCTCGTCTCTCACTTCATCGGGCCGGGTCATTCTGCGATCCCTTCCTTGCGGGTCATGCTACGGGGCGCTTCAAGCCGAGCCATCAGGGCCAGCCGCGCCCGCGACAGCCGGCTCATCACCGTTCCTTCCGGTATCTCCAGCACCTCGGCCGCCTCGCGGTAGCGCAGCCCCTCGATGCAGACGAGGGTGAGGATCACGCGCTGATCCTCGGGCAGGGCGTCCATCGCGCGGCGCACCTCGGCCAGGGCAAGATGCGCCTCGGTGGTGCGCCGCCCGTCCTCGCCGGGGATGGCCTCGGACATTTCGGCATCCAGCGGGCCCGTCTCGCGCCGGGCGCGGATCGTGTCGATCCAGGCATTGCGCAGGATGCGGAACATCCAGTGATCCAGCCGCGTGCCCGGGGCAAAGCTGTCCAGCCGCCGCAGGGCCTTTTCAACGCCGGTCTGGACAAGGTCGTCGGCCGTATCCTGCGCCCCTGTCAGGCTGCGGGCAAAGCGGCGCAGCCGGGGCAGAAGGGCGACGATCTCGGCCTCGATACTCTGGGTCACGGGTCGGTGCTTTCGTCTGTTTGCTGCCTGTGAAACGGCAGGGGTCGAGGATATATTCCCTGCAGTCGGAAGAAAAACGAATAAAGCTGCCCGCCGGTTCGTTGTCTTTCCGGACGGGCCGCACCGGGCAGGCCCCTGCGCATTGGATTGAAACGATGGCTGATGACGACAGAACGACCCCGAACGCAAGCCGGCGCGCGATGCTGCGGCGGATCGGGCTGGGCGCGGGGATGGCCTATGTGGCCCCGGTGCTGACCGGGCTTGGCCTGGCAAGGGCCTCTTCGCCGTCACGGGCTTCGCGCCCGTCACGCCCGTCACGCCCCTCGCGCCCGTCAAGACCCTCCCGCCCCTCGCGCCCCTCGCGGTCGTCCAACCAGCCCCGCCAGCAGACCGCGCCCCGCACGGCCCCGCAGCAGCAGGCCGCCCCGCGGCTGCCCGCACCCCCGCCCGAGATCGTGGCGCTTGTGCCGGCCGGCGTGTCGCTCGAGACGTTGATCGCCGCCGGTTTCGGCGTGATCGCGGAACGCGACAGTAGCGCGCTTGACGGGCGGGTGACGCGGCTGTCGCTGCCGCCGGGCCGCAGCCTGCAAGAGGCCGTGGCGGAGCTGAGCGCATTGGTGCCGGGCGCGCTGGCCGATGCCAATACCCTTTACCGGCCCGAAGAGATGCTCTGCGATGGCGCCGATTGCCTGGCCCATGCGATGATCGGCTGGTCGGGCTGGCCAAGCGCGATGCGGCCCCGGATCGGGATGATCGACACCGGCGTCAATGTCGATCACCCCGCCCTTGCCGACCGGCGGCTCAGGGTCGAGCAGATCGACCTTGGCACCCGCGACGCGGCCAGCCGCCAGCACGGCACGGCGATCGCCGCGATTCTGGTCGGCTCGGTCGAGGGGCGGGTGCCCGGCCTTCTGCCGGATGCCGAGCTGATCGCGGTCGAGGCCTTCCATCGCCGCGGGGCCGAGGATGCGGCGGATGCCTTTTCCATCGTCGAGGCCTTCAACATCCTGATCGAGGAACAGGTCGATGTGATCAACCTGTCCTTCTCGGGCCCGCCCAATGCCGTGCTGGAAGAGATGGTCGCCCGCGCGCATGACAGCGGGATCGCCCTCGTGGCCGCTGCCGGCAACGGCGGCGCCGGGGCCGAACCCGCCTATCCCGCCGCCTGGCCCCAGGTCATCGCGGTGACGGCGGTCGACAGCGAGGGGCGGGTCTACCGGCAGGCCAACCAGGGGCCCTATGTGATGCTGGCGGCACCCGGCGTGAACATCTGGACGGCGGCCTCGATCTCGGGCGGGCGGTTGCGCTCGGGCACGTCCTATGCCGCCCCCTTCGTGACCGCCGCCCTTGCGGTCGAGCGGCTGCGCGCCCCCGACCTCACGCCCGACGAGGCGTCGGAGCTTCTGTTCCGCTGCGCCCGCGACATCGGCGAGGCGGGCTTCGATCCGGTCTATGGCCACGGCATCCTGACCGCGCCGGGCACCTGCAGCGCCGACGAGGCGTCGCTCTTTTCGGTCAGCGGAGACTAGCGGCAGCGCGGCGCGGCCCGCCGCCGTTCAGGCGGGGCGGATCAGTTCGGCGGCGGCAAGCTGGCCCAGCAGCAGCAGGCTGTCGGCAAGGATCGCCTCTTCTGCCACGTCGGGAAAGGCGGTCGAAAGGATCGCGGCGATGCCTTGGGCGCTGTCGGGCTGTTCCAGCAGGGTCCAGACCGCGGCCGCCACGCTGTTCAGATGGAACAGCGCATTGGTCGAGGCTTTCCACAGGAACACGCTGCCCCCCCGGCGGCGCAGCCCCACCCCTTCGGCCCGGCTCCAGACCTCGTCCGGCGCCAGATCAAGCGCCGGCAGGGCCTGGGGCAGGGCCTCGGAGGGCAGGGGGGGCAGAACCTCGTGCTCGGGAAAGGTATCGGTGTCGAAGGCATGGCGGATCAGGCCGACCGCCTCTTCGAGATCCGAATAGACAAGCCGCAGCATCCGCACGGAGGAGGCGATCTGGCCGGCGCGGTCAAGGATCTGCCCGTCGGTGCCCGGATCGGCCATGTTGCGGCGCAGGATCTCGGTCGCGCGATCGGCGGGGTTTAGGGCATGAAGCCGGGCCGGGGCGCCCGGTTGGCGGGTCAGCACGACATAGGCCGCAAGCGGCGCGCGCGTGCCATGCGCCGCCACCTGAGCCGCATCAAGATAGGCGTAAAGCCGGTCGCGGGGGCCGGGGTGGCGGTCCAGATGGTCGCGGAACAGCTGGCTGGATCCGGGCGGCAGGGGCAGGCGCAGGCGGGGCGGGATGCCAAGGCCCACCGCCTCGCCTGCAGGCGACAGGGGCAGGACATCGTCGCACAGAACCTCTGCCCAGGGTTCGGCGGTCAGACGCGCCATCAGCGTGCTTTTTCCCGCCCGCGCCTCGCCGGCAAAGGCGATGGCGCGCCCTTTCACGATCACGCCGCCCGCATGCAGCGTGATCTCGCCGGGACGATCCTCGATCCAGCATTGCGCCAGATCGGCAATCACGCCGCAAAGGGCGCTTGCGGCGGTATCGACGACCAGAGGCTCGTCGAGAAAGGCCGAAGCGATGGAATAGGCCCCGCCCGCCCGGCGCAGACGCGACACGGCCTGCGCCCCGGCGCCTTGTGCCAGATGCGTCGGGTTCCAGTCGTGCAGGGTGGTCTGCAGATGCTCCAGAACCTCCGGCGCATCCTGCAGCAGAACGGGCCGCGACAGGCCCGGGAAGGAAAGGGCGATCGCGGTCGCCCTGCGGATTGTGTCGCGGCCCATGGGCTCAGGCCAGCCCAAGCAGTTTCTGCAGCCAGAGCGGCATGTCCTGCGGCGCCTGACCCGATTGCCGCGGCCGCGACGGGCGCGAGGTATTGGTATTGCGCGGCTGGTTGGTCCGGGGCCGCGACGGGCGCGAAGGCCGGGACGGGCGCGAAGGCCGGGACGGGCGGTTGGGCCGAGCGGGCCGCGAAGGCCGCGAGGGCCGGGACGGGCGATTGGGCCGAGCGGGCCGGGACGGGCGGGACGGCCGCGAGGCGCGCGACGGCGAGGACGCATGCGCAGCGGGCGTCATGTCCAGAAGCGCAGGGGCGGTATAGGCGGCACCTGCGGCAAGACCGAGCCGGGCCAGCAGCTGGCGACGGCTGAGCGAGGGTTTGTCGATCCTGTCGGTCATGTTCGTTCCTTTCTGTGCGAAAGTCCCGCCTGAGTGGGGACGATGCCATGGAAACGCCCGAAACGGGAAAACCATTCCCGCAGCCCTGCAGAAAATTTCCCGCCGAAGCGAAGATGCCCCCCCGGGCAGGACGGGTCCGGGCCGGTTTCGGCACCTCCGCCCCCGCCGGACCGCCCGAAGGACCGCTCAAGGACCGCCCAGGGGCCGCCCAAGCACTGTGCGAGAGGCCAACCGTGCCACCGCCCGGACACACGGGGCCCTGGCAGCCGAGCTGAACGGCGTGCCGGGGCCGGCGCATCTGTTGGAGCTGAGGGACGAGACCGGATTGTCGCCCGACCAGGTATCTGCGATCGAGGCGATCCTTGCCGACATGCAAGCCGAAGCGCAGGCGGCGGGGGACCGCTTCATCGCTGCAGAGGCAGCCATCGAACAGGCCTTTGGTGAGGGCGATCTGACGCCGGAGGCGCTTCGCGCGCTGATCGACACTGCCGCAGCCGCACGGGCCGACTTGCGCCGTGTTCACCTGTCACGCCACCTCGAAACGCCGCCACTGCTCACGGCCTCGCAGATCGCGCGCTACAACGCCCTGCGGGGCTATGGCGCAACCGATCCCTGCGACGCCGTTCCGGCGGGCCATGATCCGGCAATGTGGCGCCGTCACAACGGTTGCGATGGCTGAGGGGGCGTGACGGGCCAACCACTGCCCATCGACCCGCAGGTCTCTGGGCTGAACGAGAATGGACCCTCCCCGCCCTGTGGCACCGGACGTCGCCACGTGGCGGCAGACAGCCCGGTGTTCTGGGTCTCTGGCCCGGCTCAGAGGCTTTGACCCCCGTTGGAAGGGTGGGGGAGGGACGCTCCTGCTCCCGTCTGTTTCCTCCTTGTCTTGGGCGAGTAGGGAGGAGCAAAAAGGAAATGGTCGGGTCCTCTTCCCTGGAGCCTCCTCCATTACTTGTACCGATGAAACAGAGGGATTGAGGGAGAAAACGAAGCCTGTCTCGTTGGTCCGCCCCTCGCAGGCATATGAGGTACTTTCCGGGGCACTAGGCAGGGCAATTCGAAAAGAGAATCGCTTGGCAGCACGGAGTCTTGGGGCTACCCTAATGCAATGCCGGCGCTGGATTTGGGCTTGCCGGCGAATTCATGATGACACCCGATTGATTTTTCAAGGTAAAGAATGATGACCAGGCGTTTTATTGCAATCTCCCGGATCGGTTCGCTGTCGGCCGCAGTCCTTGGTCTTGCTGCATGTGGAGGAGTCACTGCAATCCCCACCCCGCCGAGCCCTGCAGAGTATCAGGCCTTTCTCGATGGTTTTTCCGAACTGCGTGACGCTGTCGACGAAACTGACGCGACCAATTTCGCGGGTCGCCCGATGACAGGCAATGCAACCTACGTCGGCATCTCTTACCTGGAAATCGAAAGGCCGGATGATGTCATCAAGATGCTTGGCGATGCACGGGTCAACGTGTCTTTGGGATCAGGTACGTTAACGGGATCGCTCACGAATTTCATTGGTGGCATTGTACCAAATCCCGATGAAGCGATCCCTGACGACCTGACTGCGTTCTCCGGCGCCTTGAGTCTTGACGAAGGCGTGATCGGTACTGTCGTGTTGGACGTGATTGGACCGGGAGAGAGCGGTTCACTGGCCGGTGTTTTGACAGATGTGCGTGGAACACTGACGGGCGGTGGGATGAGTATTGACGTCGACGTTCCGACAGGGGGCTATCTATATGGTCCAAATGCCGAATTGCTGAGAACGTCCGGGAATGGAACTGCGGTCGTTAACGGTCAACCGTTCGATGCGTTTTCGAATATAGTCGGACGTTCGCAGTAGATGGACAAGATGGCCCGAGAACCGGAGCCGGGTTCGGATTTGGGTGAACCGGAGTCAGAACGGAAGGCGCTTTTCGTGCCAGGACGTCAGCTGTCCAAGCCCGTATGATCAGCGCCGTGGCCTGAAAGAGGCCATGGCAACCGCCTCGGAAGCAGTGATCGGTCAACCCCGCCCCATCAACCCGCAGGTCAGCGGGCTGGACGAGCTGATGGAACGCCCCCGGAATGTGGGACTGGACGTCACCACGTGGCGGCAGACAGCCCGCTCGTCAGGGTATCCGGCCCGGCTCCGGGGCTTTGACACCCGCTGGAGGGGGGGAGGAGCAACAAGGAGCAGCTCAGGCCCTCTTCCCTGAAGCCTTATCCGTTACCGATACCAATCAAACAGAAGGCTAGGGGAGAAAGCAGAGCCCAGCCAGTTGGTCCGGCTCTCCCAAGTCTCTGAGGCACTTTCCGGGGCACTCGTGCCGCCCTCGGCTCAACGCGACAAGGACCGGAGCACAGGAAAGACTGCTGGCTGGGGCGGTAGGATTCGAACCTACGGTACACGGTACCAAAAACCGATGCCTTACCACTTGGCCACGCCCCAGCAGTGCGCCGTTCTCTACGCAATGGTCCCGGGAGGATCAAGACCCGGCAGCAGAAAAATCCGTGCCGAACCGCTATTCATGCGGGCTGTCCGGGGTCAGCAGATCCTGCTTGTCGTCCCGCGCGCGTTCCGTCTCGATCATCGCATCGAGGATCGCCTCGTTGTCGGTGCGCACGATCTCGAGTTCTTGCGCGCTGAGTTCCGGGGTGAGGAGCGGTGCAGGCGAGGGTGCCGGCCCCGTGCGACCAGTTCCCGTGCGACCAGTCCCCGTGCGATCAGTCCCTGTCCGGTCCGTCCCCGTGCGGCCCGGCTCTGCGATCGGGGCGAAGCCGTTGACGCTCAGGTTGTAGTCCGAGGTGTCAAGCGTGATCCCCGCCGCCTCGAGGGCGAGTTTCGCGAAGCGGATCGCCTCGCCGCGCGCCAGCAGGATCGAGGTGTCGCGCTGGTCCACCCAGACGGTGACGACGATCTCGACCGTGCCGCCAGAGAGGCTTTCGATCCAGGACTGGACCGCCGGCACCTCAAGCACGAAGGGCAGGCCCTGCATCGTCTCGACGATGACCTGACGGGCCTTGTGCAGGTCGTTGTCCGCCTCGATCCCGATCCGGAACATCAGCCGGCGCTCGGCATTCTCGCTGTAGTTCACGATCTTGGCCTTGAAGACGGTCGCATTGGGAATGCGGATATGGTTGCCGTCAAAGCTGAGCAGGATGGTCGCGCGGCTGGTCAGGCGGATCACCTTGCCTTCGGTGCCGTCGATATCGACCGTGTCATTGGGGCGGAAGGGCTGCCGGATCGAGAGAAAGATCGAGGCGATGTAATTCTCGACCGTGTCGCGCACGGCAAAGCCGATGGCGAGGCCCACAAGGCCCGCCGCGCCGATGAAGGTGCTCAGCAGTGCCGAGGCATCCATGATGTCGAGGGCGACGACAATGCCCACGAAGGAAAACAGCAGCATCACGATCTGACGATAGAGATCGGCGATAAAGGCATTGGGGGCGATCCTGTCCCAGGGCCAGCGCCGCCGCGCGAGGAAGACGCCGGCAAAGGTCAGCGCGCCGAAACTGGCGATCGCGATCCCCAGAAGCGGCGCCATGATGCCAAGCTGGCGGACCCGGCCCCAGAAACGCTCCATCGCCGGGTTCAGGCGGCGCCGGATATCGGCCGTCTCTTCCACCTCGTTGCGGATCGTGACCACGCCTTCAAGCCGGGTGACTAGGGCGACAAGGTTGGCGGCCGCCGTGGCCGACTCGGTCGTGCCCTGCAGCGTGACCACCCCTTCCGAGACCGAGACGCTGATTTCGTCGTAACCGCCGATTTCCTGCAGGATCTCGCGGATGCGGGTTTCGATGCGGCCGTCAAGCGCGCTGTCGCGTTCGGCCGAGATGGCCCCGCTTGGTCCATCGGCATCCTGGGCTGTGGCCGGCGCCCAGATCAGCAGGGCGATCAGCCCGGTGGTGAAGAGAAAACGCAAAAAAGCCATTTTGGGCAGTGCCTTGAAAAAAGTCCCGTCACAATAGGCCGAGGCCGCAGCGCAACCAAGCCCTTTGTTGGGGCGCGGCCGCTCAGACGCGGATCGGATCGGCCTTGGCCAGCCGGTCAAAGGTCATCAGCCCGGTGACAAGCGCCTCCATCCGGTCAAGCGGGATCATGTTGGGGCCGTCAGAGGGGGCGGTGTCGGGGTCTTCATGCGTCTCGACAAAGACGGCGGCGATCCCGAGGCTGACGGCGGCGCGCGCCATGACCGGGGCGAATTCGCGTTGCCCGCCCGAGGCATCGCCCTGACCGCCGGGCTGCTGCACCGAATGGGTCGCATCCATCACCACCGGATAGCCGGTGCGCGCCATGATCGGCAGGGCGCGCATGTCGGTGACAAGCGTGTTGTAGCCGAAGCTGCTGCCGCGCTCGGTCAGAAGGATGCGGCGATTGCCGGTGCTTTCGATCTTGGCCACGACCTGCACCATGTCCCAGGGCGCAAGGAACTGGCCCTTCTTGACGTTGATCGCCGCCCCCGTCGCTCCGGCGGCCAGCAGAAGGTCGGTCTGGCGGCTGAGAAAGGCGGGGATCTGCAGGATGTCGCAGACCTCGGCCACCGGGGCGCAATGCTCGGGCGCATGCACATCGGTCAGGACGGGGCAGCCGATGGTTTCCCGGACCTGGCGCAGGATGTTCAGCCCCGCCGCCATGCCCAGGCCCCGCTGCCCCTTCAGCGAGGTGCGGTTGGCCTTGTCATAGCTGGCCTTGAAGATGAACTGCGCCCCGGCCTGCGCACAGATCGCGGCCATCCTTTCGGCGATCATCAGCGCATGATCCAGCGATTGCAGCTGGCACGGCCCCGCGATGACGGCAAGCGGCCTGTCATTGCCCAGCGTCAGCGGCCCGATGGCGATGTCGTGCATTCCCGGCTTCCTTCTGCGCCCCGTCCTGTCCCTGCTAATCCGCAACCGCCCCGGGGGAAAGCCGTCTCAGGAGGTGACCTGTTCGCGCAGGATCGAAACGGTGAGCGAGATCATCAGGTAGATCCCCGAAAAGATCAGGAAGGCAAGCAGCGTGCTTTCGAAGGCGCGCGGATAGGTCGCCTCGACTGGTGCGACAGGTTCGACGCCCAGCGACAGATAGCGCACCTGCCGGTTCGCCTCGATCTGAGAGGCTTCCATCATCTGCAGCGCCTGCTGCACCAGCAGCGTCTGGAAGGTGTAATTCTCTTCCGCGATGCGCAGCTCGGTATTCTTGGCGGCAAGCGAGGCGCCGCCGTCGCTGACCTGCGTCATCTCGGCGCGCAGGTCGGCGATCAGCGCCTCGATATTGGCGATCTGGTTGCGCAGCGACGTGACCTGCGCCTCGTTCGGGCGCGGCACGTCAAGCCGGCTCTGCAGCTCAAGCTGCAGCTGCTGGCGGCTTGTTTCCAGCGCCGAGATCTGGGCCGTGCGCGCCGCCGTCTCGCCCACCGGGTCGATCTGCTGCACCTCGCTCTGGATCCGCAAAAGCTCGGCCAGGGCCTCGGCCCGGCGCCGCTCGGCCGTCTCATAGCTTTCGCGCGCGCCCGACATCTGGTCTTCGCGCAGGCGCTGGGTCAACTGATCGACCTGTTCCTCGGCATAGCCGATCAGCGCCTCGGAAAACCGCTGGCTGGTCGCGGGATCGACGGCGATGACCTCCATCTTGACGATGCCTTCGGTCGGGTCATAGCTGATGCGGACGCGTTTCTGATACAGCTTGTAGGCCGCCTCGTTGCTGGCGTTTTCCGGCAGGCGCTGCACCGCGTCGATCGCGGGATCGCTGAAATGCGCCTTGAACCCGTGCTCTTCGTCCAGCCGGACAAGGGCCGCGCGCGAGGCGAGATAGGATTGCACGGTGATGCTGTCCTGCTGGGTCGCCATCGAGGTGCCCTGAAACAGCCCGCCCAGCCCGGCACCGGCAGTGGAATCGGCCTGCTGGATGATGAATTCCGAATGCGTGGCATACATCGGCGTGGCGATGCGGAAGAAATACCAGCCGCAGATCAGCGTCGGCAGCAGCACGAACAGAACCAGCCGGGTGAACAGCATCGCGAGCTTGCGCCGGCGCCGGCGCAGGATGTCCTGCTGGATCTGCATCACCTCGCTGATCCGGCTGTCGGCGGGTTTGGCACGCTCGGTCGAGGGCAGGGTCTGCCCCTCGGGCAGGGTCTGGGGCAGCTGGATCCGGCCGATCTCGGCCCCGCCCTCGCCGCCTGCCTTCGCATTGCCCGAGGGTTGCCCGCCCGCGCCGTCGGCCGGGCGCACCAGTTCAAGGATCTGCGAGGGTTGCGACGGGTCGATCCCGCGCAGCCGCAACTGGCGCACCGCATCGAAATCCGAGGCCACGGCGATGCCGTGCTTCTGCGCCAGCCGCCGCGCCATGCGCAATTGCCGCCCCGTCAGCCCCTCCTGCCGGATCGCGGCAAGATCGGTTTCGGGCCTGGCCGATGGGCCGGGTTCCGTAGCCCTCTGGGCCGTCTCCGACTCTGGCCCCGCGCCCGCACCCGCCTGCGATGGCGCGTTTGCCGCGACCGTTGCCGCCGCTGTCGCCTGCTCCGCACCCGATCCATTGCCCGGCGCGTTCCCCGGCGCCGGCCGCTGGATCGCGGACTTGAGGAATCCTGCAACCGATCCGGCTTGCACCGTACCCGCTTCGGCCGCCTTGGTCGCGGCGCCCGGCGCAATGGCCGTGCCATTTGCCGGCGCCCCCATGGACAGGGAGGTCGCGCGCCGGGTGCGGAACCTGCGGGCCCTAGGCTTGGTAATCATAAAGCTGGCGCGCCTCTTCAAGCGAATCGAACATGTGCAACCGCCCCTCGCGCAGCACGGCGGCCGAGCGGACGAACCGTTCCAGTGTCTGGGGCTGATGCGATACGATGACAACCGTGGTCTTTTCCAGCCTCTCCCGCAGAATCTCGCCCGCGCGGCGATTGAAGGCGGTATCGGTGGTCTGCGGCATGCCTTCGTCGATCAGGTAGATGTCGAAATCCAGCGCCAGCATGAGCGAGAACATGAACCGCGCCCGCATCCCCTGGCTGTAGGTGCCGACGGGCATGTCGAAATATTCCTTGATATCGGCCAGCCAGCGGCAGAACGCCTCGACGTAATCGGGATCGAGGCCATAAAGCCGGGCGATATAGCGACAATTCTCGCGCCCCGTATGGCGGCTGACCAGCCCGCCCATGAAGCCCAGCGGAAAGGAAATCCGCGCGCCCCGCACGACCTTGCCCTCATCGGGCTTTTCCAGCCCGGCCATCATGTTGATGATCGTCGTCTTGCCGGTGCCGTTCGAGGCCAGGATGCCCAGCGAATTGCCCAGCTCCACGCGAAACGAGGCATCGCGCAAGATCACCTTGCGGCGCTTGCCCGTCCAGAAGGACTTGCTCACGTTCACGAATTCGAGCATTCCGGCTCTGGTCCCCCATGGCGGTCGCCGCGCAGTGTCGCGCCTCAAGGTTAATGACGCGTGAGCGCTGATCTAGTCCATGATTGTGGCGAAATGAGGCCTATGTCATCCCGCAAAAGTGATATCGTTGCGCGGACGGAAACGACCCGACCCGACGACCGGGCGAAACGGGCGGACCGTCCGGCCGGGGAACCCGAACAGGCCGAAGTGACCGACCCTCCCCTCGCCAACCGGATCCGCGCTTGCCGCCTTTGTGCCGGCCGCTTTGCCGAAACCGCCACCGCCCATGCGCCGCGCCCCGTCGTCTGGTTCCGCCCCGGCGCGCGCATCCTGATTGCCGGACAGGCCCCCGGCGCCCGGGTCCATGCCTCGGGGCGCCCCTTCACCGACCGCTCGGGCGAGCGGCTGCGCGGCTGGTTGGGGCTGGACGAGGCCAGCTTCTACGACCAGACCCGCATCGCGATCCTGCCGATGGCCTTCTGCTTTCCCGGATATGACGCGAAAGGGGCCGACCTGCCGCCGCCGCCGCTCTGCGCCGAAACCTGGCGCGAAACCGTGCTGGCAGCCCTCGGACCGGTGCGCCTTCTGGTGCTGGCCGGTGGCGCCGCGATCCGCTGGCACCTCGGTCGCAGAGGGGCGCGCCCCACCAGCCACCTGACCGTCGCCGCCACGGTCGCGCGCTGGCGCGACACGGCCCCCGACCTCTTTCCTCTGCCCCATCCCTCCTGGCGCACGACCGCCTGGCAAAGGGCCAATCCCTGGTTCGAGGCCGAGCTCCTGCCCGCCTTGCGCCACCGCGTGACCGAGGTGCTGAATGACCGATCTTGACGCCGCCCATGCCGCCATGGCCTCCGCCCCCGAGGACGAGGGCCCCCGCCTGAGATTCTACGAAACTCTGGCCGAGACCGAGCTCTTCCTCCTCCTCGAGGCCGAGGCCCAAGACGACAGCATCGTCCCCGCCACGGTCACGCTCGACGGACAGGTCTTCGTCCTGGCCTTCGACCGCGAGGAACGCCTCGCCCGCTTCGCCGAACAGGTCGCGCCACAGGCGGGCCTCTCGGGCCGGGCGCTGGCCGCCATGCTGGCAGGGCAGGGGCTGGGGATCGCGCTCAACCCCGATACCGCCCCCTCCGCCATGCTGATCGAGGCGGCGGCGGTCGACTGGCTCGCCCAGACCCTCGCCGAAGGGCCCCAGATCACCACCGCGCGGCCGGTCCGCCTCGACCCGCCCTCCGCCCTGCCAAAGGCCCTGCTCGAAAGCCTCGACCGCAAGTTCGCCGCCGCCACCGGCCTCGCCCGCGCCGCCTGGCTGGCCCGCGTCACCTATGACGACGGCACGACCGGCCATATGCTGGCCTTCACCGGCGCGCTGCCCGCCGCCGAACCCGCCCTCGCGCGCGCCGTTTCCGAGGCGCTGACCTTCTCGGGCCTCGCGGCCGGCGCGATCGATGTCACCTTCCTGCCGCCCGACGATCCGGTGCTGCAGGTGCTCTCCCGCGTCGCCCTGCGCTTCGACCTGCCCGATCCGGTCCAGCCCCCGACCCCACGCCCCCCCGGAAGCGACCCCGAAAACCCGCCCCGCCTGCGCTGACGGTCAGGGCCCGACCACGCCCCTGCTTCTTTTGTTCGAAAATATCCCGGGGGGAGGCCGAAGGCCGGGGGGCAGCGCCCCCCACCGACCGCCGCCACGGGCACTGCCCCCCTCACAAGGGCGCCCGCCTCAATAGCCTCGCGCGCGATCCACGAGGTACAGATAAGGCTCCCCCGCCTCGCCACGGCGCAGGTTCTCGGCCACCACCTCGGCCGAACTGTCCGCCCGCGTCTCGGCGGCGATATGCGGCGTGACCGTCACCTGCGGATGGCGCCAGTAGGGGTGATCCTCGGGCAGAGGCTCGACCCGGAAGGTATCGAGCGTCGCATGGCCGATCTGGCCCGCGTCAAGGGCTGCCAGCAGGGCGTCATCATCGACCAGCACCCCCCGCCCGGGGTTCAGCAGAAAGGCCCCGCGCGCAGGCAGGGCAAGGGTGCGGGCGTTCATCAGGTTCTCGGTCTCGGGCGTGGCGGGCACCAGCAGCACCACGACCTCCGCCCCCCGCAGCGCCGCCTCCAGCCCGTCCGCACCCCAGAGGCAGCGGATCCCGGGCACCGCCTTCTCGGTACGGCTCCAGCCGGTGACGGGAAAGCCCAGACCGGCCAGCGCCAGCCCGCAGGCCTGTCCCAGCGCGCCGAGGCCAAGGATCGTGACGGGGCGTTCGCGGGCGAGCTTGGGGCTGACCGGATCCCAGACCGGCCCCTCGGCCCGGATATGGGCATCCATCCCGACATGATGGCGCAGCACATGCGCCGTCACCCATTCCCGCATCCCCTCCGAAAGCCCCGCCTCGACCATCCGGGTCAGCGGGAGCGTCAGCGTGGGATTGCCGATCAGCTTCTCGACCCCGGCCCAGAGGCAGAACACCGCCTTCGCCCGCACGAAAGGGCCAAAGTCCGAAACCGGCCCGCCCGGGGCCAGCAGGATGTAATCCACCACCTCGGGCGCATGGTCGCGCGCCAGCGCCACATCCAGCCCGGCCCTCACGAATGCAGCCTCGAATGTGTCGCGGTAGCTTGCCCACCTCTCGTCCGAGGCGCTGAAAAGCACGTTGATCGTCATGCTGTTGTCCCTTCTGCCCGGGTCCGCCCCGGCGTCTTGTTGTCTTGTTGTCTTGTTGTCATGTGGTCTTGGCGTCTGAGGAGTTCGGACCCTGGCTCCGTCTCCCTGCGTCAGGTCTTAGCGCGGCCTGTGCACATGGGCGCTCTGCATCAGCCCGAAGGACAGCAGCAGCACCATCATCGCCGTCCCGCCATAGCTCACCAGCGGCAGCGGCACGCCCACCACCGGCATCAGCCCCATCACCATGGCCATGTTGATCGCGAAATAGAGGAAGAAGTTGATCGCGATCCCCAGCGTCACCAGCGAGGCGAAGCGATCCTTGTTGGCCAGCGCCGAGGCCACGCAGAAAAAGACGATCAACCCGTAAAGCACCAGCAGCGCCATCGAGCCGACAAAGCCGAATTCCTCGGCCAGCGTGGTGAAGATGAAATCGGTATGCTTCTCGGGGATGAAGTTCAGCCGCGACTGCGTGCCCTGCATGAAGCCCCGCCCCGTCCAGCCGCCCGACCCCAGCGCGATCTTGGCCTGGGCGATGTTGTAGCCCGCGCCCAGGGGATCGGCCCCGGGATCAAGGAAGGTGTCGATCCGGCGGTACTGGTAATCGCGCAGGATCTGCCAGTCGGTGCCGCGGCTGGCCAGCACGGCATAGACCCCGCCCACGGCCGCCCCGATGACGGTGGCGAAATAGGCCCAATGCACGCCGGCCACGAACATCATCGCCCCTCCGGCCGCCAGGATCAGCGCGGCCGTGCCAAGATCCGGCTGGCCCAGCACCAGCGCCGTCGGCACCAGGATGAAGGCCACCGGCAGCAGAACCCAGAACGGATGCGAGGTCTTGCCCAGCGGCAGCCAGTCGTAATAGGCGGCCAGGAACATCACCAGCGCCACCTTCATCAGCTCTGACGGCTGCAGCTCGATGAAGCCCAGGTTCAGCCAGCGCTGCGCGCCCATGTTGGTCTGGCCGACGAAATCCACCGCGATCAGAAGCACAAGCGACACGCCATAGGCCAGCGCCGCGATGTTGCGCCAGAACCAGATCGGCACCATCGCCACCACCAGCATCGCCGCCATGCCGAGGCCGAACCGCTTGAGCTGCGGCTCCATCCAGACCTGCGGACGCCCGCCCGAGATCGAATAGAGCATCAGAAAACCCATCGCCGCCACTGCCGCGATCAGAAGCACCACCGCCCAGTTGACATAGAGAAGCTTGCGGATGCCGGTGGGCACGTATTTGGTGTTGTACTCAAGATAACTCATGCCGCGCCCTCCTGTCCTGCGCGCCCGGGCATCGCTCAGGCACGGGTGCTGACGGTGCCGCCGGCGGGCACATGCTGGCGGATGCGCTCTTGCTGTTCGGCGATGCGGGCGCGGACATTGGCCGGATAGGCCTCGAGCGGGGGCGGCCCGTCGTAAAGCGCCTGAAGCGTGATGTCGCGCCCGATCGGGGCGGCGGCGGTCGAGCCACCGCCACCATGTTCCACCACCACGGCCACGGCGTAGCGGGGGTTCTCATAGGGGGCGAAGTTCACCCAGAGCGCATGGTCGCGCCGTTCCCAGGGCAGATCCTCGTTGCGGATCACACCGCGGGCGCGTTCCTCGGCGGTGATGCGGCGGACCTGGCTGGTGCCGGTCTTGCCGGCCATGCGCATGCCCTCGGCGATGATCCGGCTGGCAAAGGCCGTGCCGCGTTCGCTGTTGCAGACATCATACATCGAGGCCCGAACCCGGCGCAGGTAATTCTCGTTCAGGCCCAGAGACTCGCCGCCCGGATAGGGCTGTTCGACACCGTCGATCCGATGCACCAGCCGCGGCATGACGTTGCGCCCCGTCGCCAGCCGCGCCGTCATGATCGCCAGTTGCAGGGGCGAGGACAGCACATAGCCCTGACCGATCGAGGCATTGACCGTATCCCCGATCCGCCAGCTTTCGCCGCGCACGGTCTGTTTCCAGGCGCGATCCGGGGCAAGGCCCTGCGCCAGGGCCGACATCTCGATATCCGGCCGCACGCCCACACCCAGCTTGCGGGCCATCTCGGCAATGGCGTCGATGCCGACGCGCTGGGCGATGTCATAGTAATAGACGTCGCAGCTTTGCTTCAGGCTTTCGTGGAAGTTCATGTTGCCATGCCCGCCCCGCCGCCAGCAATGGAAGCGGGTGCCCGAGACATCCATATGCCCCGGACAGCGCACCGTATCCTCGGCCGAGATCACCCCCGCCTCGAGCGCGGCCAAGGCCGTGATCATCTTGAAGGTCGATCCCGGCGGATAGGCGCCCTGCACCGCCTTGGCGGCCAGCGGGCGGTAGATGTTCTCGTTCAGGTCGCGCCAGTCCGCGACCGAGATCCCGCGCACGAAAAGGTTGGGATCGAAGGAGGGCGCATTGCCGATGGCGCGCAGATCACCTGTTTCGCAATCCATGACGATGGCGGCGGCACTTTCGCCCTCCATCCGGGCCTCGACATAGCTTTGCAGCTTTGCGTCGATGGTCAGTTGCACATCCGAGCCCTTGATCCCCTCGACCCGGCCAAGTTCCCGCATCACCCGGCCCAGCGCATTGACCTCGAGCCGGCTCGTCCCGGCCGAGCCGCGCAGCGTATCCTCCAGCTTGTTCTCGACCCCGGTCTTTCCGATCTGGAAGCGGGGGATCTGCAACAGCGGATCGGGGTTTTCGAGCAGCGACAGGTCGTAATCGCTGACCGGGCCGACATAGCCCACGATATGGGCCGTATCGGCACCCTGCGGATAAAGCCGCGACAGGCCCACCTCGGCAAAGATGCCGGGCAGGGCGGGCGCATTGGCGCTGACGCGGGTGATATCCTCCCAGCTGACCCGTTCGGCAATGGTGACGGGCACGAAGGCGGGACGGCGCAGCACCTCTTCGCGGGCGCGTTCCAGCGTCGCGCTGTCCAGCGGCACGACATGGCTGAGCCGGGCCAGTGCGGCGTCCACATCGCCCGCATCCTCGCGCAGCATGACGATGCGATAGACCTGTTCGTTGGTGGCAAGCCGCTCGCCGTTGATGTCGAAGATCATGCCGCGCTCGGGCGGGATCAGGCGCAGGCTGATCCGGTTCTCCTCGGCGAGGAAGTGGTATTCCTCGGCCTGATCGACCTGCATCTGGTGCATCCGCCAGCCCAGCACGCCCATCACCCCAAGCTGCGCCCCGCCCAGAAGCAGGGCGCGCCGGCTGATCCTGCGAGCGCTTTCGGCGGTTTCCTTCGGCGGGCGTCTCATCCTTGCGTCACCATATCCGGCCCGAGGGCGTCTCCGCCTCGCCCGGGGTCGGGCGGGTGATTCCCAAAGCGACGGCGGCGGCAAGGACAATAACAGGATAGAACAGGATCGACATACCCATCTGAATGAGCGTCAGGCCAAGCGGCGCCTGCGGCGTCATGGCGATGCTCAGCACCATCCTGTTGCCCAGCGTGACCGCCGCGATCCCGACCGAGACGGCCAGCCATTCCATGAGGAAAGGCGCGGTCCAAAGCCCCGAAGCCCGCCGCCGCAGCGCCTCGGTCAACAGGACCATGAGCGCGGCGAACAGGCCGGGAGGGCGGTGAAACAGGAAATCGGTCAGAAGAAAGACCGCCGCCACCAGCCAGACCGGCAGGTAATCGGGCCGCCGCACGACCCAGGCCAGCGCCGCCAGCAAAAGCACATCCGGCGGGGTCCAGATCCGCGGCGCGGTGGTCAGCGGCAGAAGCTGCACGAAGATCACGCCAAGGGCCACCAGAACGAACGAGAGCTGCCCCAGCAGATTGCGCGAGGTGGCCGGATCAACCATCGCCGGCCCCCGCGGCCAGCGTCGCATCCCCAGCCGCCTCTCCGGCCGCCTCTCCGGCCGCGCTGTCCTCGTCGGCCCCCTCAGCCCCCTCCGCCTCATCCGCCTCGTCGTCGATCAGCGCGCCGGGGGTTTGCTCTTCCGGCTCCATCACATCGACCTCGGCCTCATCCGCGCCCGCGCCGGCCGGCACGATCAGATTGCCGGGATCGGTGATCACCTCGGTGCCGGGGCTGCGCAGGACGCGCAGGAATTCAAGCCGTTCGTAATCCGCCGCCAGCCGCACCCGAAGCCGCTGGTCGGTGCCGCGCGCCACCTGGCCGATCAGCAGGTCGGGGGGAAAGAGGCTGCCATCGCCCGACGAAACAACCCTGTCGCCGGGGCGCACGGCCTCGCGGTTCTCGAGGAATTCGATCACCGGATAGATCGTGTTGTCGCCGGCCAGCACCGCCCTCTGGCCCGAGGGCTGGATCACGATGGGGATCCGGCTTGAGGTGTCGGTCAGAAGCATCACCCGCGCGGTCGTCTGCCCCACGCCCGAGATCCGCCCCACAAGGCCGATCCCGTCCATCGCGGGCCAGCCGTCAAGGATCCCGTCGCGCGCGCCCACGTTCAACAGCACCGATTGCCGGAAGGGCGAACCGCTGTCCGTCATCACCACGCCGGTAATATAGGTGAGCGCCGGATCAAGGCGGACGTTGTTGAGGTCCAGAAGCTTGGCGTTCTCCTGCTCAAGCTGCAGCGCCGCCTCGCGCCAGGCGCGCATCTGCTGCAACTCGCGCCTGAGGTCGCGGTTCTGTTCGTGGATGCGCTGATAGCTCTGGAAATCGGCGACCATCTTCGCCAGCCCCGTGACCGGCGCCATCGCCCAGTCCATCGGCGGCACCACCCGGTCGATCACCGCGGCGCGAAAGCGCTCCATCCTCGGGCTGTCGATGCGCCAGACGACAAAGACCGCCATCAGCGCAAGCACCAGCAGCGCCACGAGAAGGCGGCGCAGGGGGCCGACGAAATCCTCGCCCTGTGTCTTGTCCTTGGCCAAGGCCCAGCTGGTCCTCTTCACGATCCCCGTTCAGCGCGCCCGGTCGGGCCGTGCCGCAAGCCGGACCCGGAACGGGCCTCAGCTTTCGTAGTCGATAACGTGACGGAGTTGCTTTTCGTATTCCAGCGCCTTGCCGGTGCCCACGGCCACACAATTGAGTGACTCGTCGGCCACCGAAATCGCCAGCCCCGTCTGTTCGCGCAAGGCCAGGTCAAGCTGGCCCAGCAGCGCGCCGCCCCCGGTCAGCATCACGCCCCGGTCCACGATATCGGCGGCAAGGTCGGGGGGCGTGGCTTCCAGCGCGGTCATCACCGCCTCGCAGATCTGCTGGACGGGTTCGGCCAGCGCCTCGGCCACCTGGGCCTGGCTGATCTCGGTTTCCTTGGGCACGCCGTTTAGCAGGTCGCGGCCCCGGATATGCAGCGACTGGCCCCGACCGTCATCGGGCATCCGCGCCGTGCCGATGGTGGTCTTGATCCGTTCGGCGGTGGATTCGCCGACCAGCAGGTTATGCTGGCGGCGCAGGTAGTTGATGATCGCCTCGTCCATCCGGTCGCCGCCCACCCGGACCGAGCGGGCATAGACGATATCGCCAAGGCTCAGCACCGCGACCTCGGTGGTGCCGCCGCCGATGTCCACCACCATGTTGCCCGTGGGATCGGTGATCGGCATGCCCGACCCGATGGCCGCGGCGATAGGTTCCGAGATCAGCCCCGCCCGCCGCGCACCGGCAGACAGCACCGACTGCCGGATCGCGCGCTTTTCGACGGGCGTGGCGCCGAAGGGGACGCAGACGATGATCTTGGGTTTCGAGAAGGTGGTGCGCTTGTGGACCTTGCGGATGAAATACTTGATCATCTCTTCGGCCACGTCGAAATCGGCGATGACGCCGTCGCGCATCGGGCGGATCGCCTCGATGCTGCCCGGGGTGCGGCCCAGCATCAGCTTGGCATCCTCGCCCACGGCCAGAACCTTCTTCTGCCCGTCCTTGACGTGATAGGCCACGACCGAGGGTTCCGACAGGACGATGCCGCGACCCTTCACATAGACCAGCGTATTCGCCGTGCCGAGGTCGATCGCCATGTCCGACGAAAACAGACTGCCCCAGATCGCCATCAAGTGTTTTCCCGAATGCCCAATTGCCGCGACTCGAAGGAGCGCGGATCCGACGCATATATACGCAGCCGGCCGAGGCGATGAAACCCCCAGCACCAAAGGGCTGCGCGGGCTTCAGCCACTTTACGGAAATCTGCATTTCTTGCGGGTGATCCCGGTTGGAAACCCGAAAGTCTTTACATAATCGAACATCTGCGCCGGCACCCGGCCCGCCGAAGCCTCGGGCCGGGGCGCCGCCCTCAGTGATGCGCCGCCTTCGAGAAGACCTGGATCACCACGATCCCGCCGATGATCATGGCAAGGCCGATCACCGCCGGCAGGTCGAGCCTCTGGCCGAAGACGACCCAGGCGATGGCGGTGATGAAGCAGATCCCCAGCCCCGACCAGATCGCATAGACCACCCCCACCGGCATGAAGCGCAGCACGAAGGACAGAAGGTAGAAGGCCAGCGCATAGCTGATCACCACGATGATCGAAGGCACCGCCCGTGTGAACTGCTGGCTGGCCTGCAGGGCGGTCGTGCCGACCGTCTCGCAGAATATCGCGGCGGCGAGATAGATCCAGGCCATGGGCATCCTCACGAAAAAGGGCGGGGCATGACCCCGCCCTGCTCGGCGCCGGGATCGCGGGATTACCCCGCCAGCGCCTTGTTCAGGTATTCGTCCACCTTTTCGAGATAGCCCATCGTGGTCAACCATTTCTGATCCGGGCCGACCAGCAGGGCCAGATCCTTGGTCATGTGGCCATCCTCGACCGCCTGGACCGTCACGCGCTCCAGCGTTTCGGCAAAGCGCTGCAACTGGGCATTGTCGTCCAGCTTGGCGCGGTGCTTGAGGCCGCCGGTCCAGGCATAGATCGAGGCGATGGAGTTGGTCGAGGTCGCCTTGCCCGCCTGATGCTGGCGGAAGTGGCGGGTGACGGTGCCATGCGCCGCCTCGGCCTCGACCGTCTTGCCATCGGGGGTCATCAGCACGGAGGTCATCAGGCCGAGCGAGCCGAAGCCCTGCGCGACGGTATCCGACTGCACGTCGCCGTCATAGTTCTTGCAGGCCCAGACATAACCGCCCGACCATTTCAGGGCGCTGGCGACCATATCGTCGATCAGGCGGTGTTCGTAGGTGATGCCGGCCGCCTTGAACTTCTCTTCGAATTCTTCCTCATAGACCTTCTGGAACAGATCCTTGAAACGCCCGTCATAGGCCTTGAGGATCGTGTTCTTGGTCGACAGATACACCGGCCAGCCAAGGTTCAGCCCGTAATTCAGCGAGGCGCGGGCAAAGTCGATGATCGACTCGTCAAGGTTGTACATCGCCATGGTCACACCGGCGCCGGGCGCGTCAAAGACCTCGCGCTCGATCACCTCGCCATCGTCGCCGACGAACTTGATCGAGAGCTTGCCCTTGCCCGGAAAGCGGAAATCGGTTGCGCGATACTGGTCGCCAAAGGCGTGGCGGCCCACGACGATCGGCTTGGTCCAGCCCGGCACGAGGCGGGGGACGTTCTGGCAGATGATCGGCTGGCGGAAGATCACGCCGCCCAGGATGTTGCGGATCGTGCCGTTGGGGCTGCGCCACATCTGCTTGAGGCCGAATTCCTCGACCCGCTGCTCGTCAGGGGTGATCGTGGCGCATTTGACGCCGACGCCGTGCTCCTTGATCGCATGGGCCGCGTCGATGGTGATCTGGTCACTGGTGCGGTCGCGTTCCTCGATGCCCAGGTCGTAATACTTCAGGTCGATGTCGAGATAGGGCAGGATCAGCTTCTGCTTGATGAAATCCCAGATGATCCGGGTCATCTCGTCCCCGTCAAGCTCGACGACGGGATTGGCGACTTTGATCTTGGTCATGCGCGCGGTCCTTGAAGTGGATTCGAAATCTGGCCGGGGCATAGCGCATTTGTGCCCTGCCGGAAAGACGGTATGCATTGGTATACGAATTTGTCGCGCCTATTGCGCGCCTGACGCGTCCCGTTGCGCTCGCGCCCGGTCAGTCGGGGTCTTGCCGCGCGCGCGCGCCGAACCAGGCGTCGATCCGCTCGCCCAGCGCGGCCCAAAGCGCGGGCGCCCCGCGCGTGACCTTGACGCCCACCCGCGACTCCAACTGCTCGCGGGTCACGCCGAAGCGGGGCCATGTGCCGCCCCCGGTTTCCAGATTGCCCACCACCGGCTGCACCCGGTCGATGCTCTTGGCAAAGATCGCATCGGGGGTCTCGGCGGCCTCGAATTCCTCCCAAAGCGCGCGAAGGTCTGTTGCCTGATCGGGCGGCAGCAGGCCGAAGATCCGCTCGGCGGCGGCCCGCTCCGCGGCGAGGAGCGCCTCCGAGCCATGCGCCGTGCCGTTGGCGGCATGGATCGGCGTGTCGCCGGTGTCGATCTCGACCAGATCATGCAAGAGAAGCATCCGGATCACCCGGTCGATCCGCACCTCGGGCGCGGCATGTTCGGCCAGGATCAGCGCGTAAAGCGCCACGTGCCAGCTGTGTTCGGCCGAGTTTTCGGGGCGCGAGTCGTCATGCAGCCGGCCCGCGCGCAGGACGGATTTCAGCCGGTCCGCCTCGGTCAGAAAGGACAGTTGCCGCGCGATCCGTGCCTCGCGCTCGGACCCGGGGCCGGTCATGTCGCTGGCCCCGACAGAACGGCGGCGGCGGGGCGGTTGGCGGGGGTCAGCAACATCCCGTCGAACAGGGCGGGGTCGGGGAAATAGTCCCAGGGCAGAAGGCCGTGGCAGGCATTGACAAAGGCCTCGACCAGCGCCGGATCGTGAACCGCCCGCGCCGGATCCTCAAGCCGCCCGGCCTGCCGCCGCGCCTGTTCCAGCGACAAAAGCCGATCGGTCTGCGGTAAGGTGTCGAAGCCGAAGATCGGCCAGAGCCCCTCGGCCAGGGCGGAGGGTGCCACGAAGAGGATCGAGATGACCTCGGACAGGGCCAGCCGGTCTATGGCCGGGCTGCCCGGGCCTTGCCCGTCAGACGGAGAGGGCAGGCGGCGCAGGCTGAGCGCCAGGAACAGGCTGTCGGGCAGGCAGTCCCGGACCGCGACGATCTGGCCGAGGCCGTAACCGCCGGAGAGCAGCGGGATCCCGACGAAATCCGCCTGATCCCATACGGTCGTCAATGCGCGGCCCCGTCGTCGGGCGCATCGAGGATCGGTCTGGAGCCAAGCTCGATCGGCCCGCGGTTGGGATCGGCGGGCCCCTTGGCCAGGCGATCCTGAATGAACTTGCGCGCGCGCCGTTCGGCCACGCGCACCCGCACCGCCGTCATGAAGGCTTCCTGCGTGGTGGTCGAGCCTGCGCCGATCACCTTGGCCAGCTCGGCGATCAGATTGTCGTCGCCCAGCTTTTCGGCGGCGTCGATCGCCTCCTGGGCAAGGCGGTCTGCGATATCGTCGGTGATGGACATGGTCCGATCCTTTCCGTCAGAGCCTGAGCGCCTCGCTTGCCCGGTGGAGCATCGTCCATGCCGGTTGCGAGGGCGCGGCGGCATGTGCCTCCCATGCGGCGTTATAGGCGTGAACCAATGCCGGATCGACCGGCGAGAGCCGAAACCAGGGGTAATTCGCCCAACCGTCCAGCGGCACGCGATAGGCTCCGGGTTCGAGCCGCGCCTCGGTCAGCATGACGGCCAGCGCAAGGGCGACCTCGTGATGGAGGCGCATGTACTGCGCCTCGCGCTGGGGCGAGAGCGAGAAGGTGCCGCTGTCGTCCAGCGGCACGACATGGCCAAGCCGGCCCGCGATATCGGCCTCGGTATAGGCATAGTTGCCATAGGGATATTTCGTGTCGATCACCCCCATCCGCCACCAGGCCGAGCGGATCAGGGTGCGGTGATCCTCGGTCAGGTGAAAGCTCTCGGGCGGTTTGGCACCGCCCAGGGCCGGATGATCGCCGACAAGCCTTTCCGGGTCGAGCCGGTAGCGCCCGGCAGGAAGTGCGGCGTAAAGGGCGAAGGCGAGGAAAAGCCGCTCGAAGGCGCGCAGGTTGGCGGGGTCTTCCATGCTGTCGAGATGGGCATCGGGGTCGATGCCCTCGGGGATCAGACCGGGGGCGCCGACCTCGCCCTCGATCCAGAGCACACGGCTGTTGCGAAACCGGGCGATGTCTTCGGCGGTGATCTTGATCGGGTCGGGGAAAACCGGGGCCACTCGGAAACGTCCTTGCCTGGGGGCGCGCGCCGTCAGCGGCTGGTCTCGGTCAGGCGGCGGCTGACATAGTCCTTCACGCTGCCGATCATCCGGTCCATGTGTTCGTCCTCGAAGAAATGGCCCGCCCCTTCGACCACGTCATGGGTGATCTGGATGCCCTTCTGTTCATGCAGCTTGTTGACCAGCGACAGCGTATCGGCCGGCGGGGCCACGCGGTCGGCCGCGCCATTGATGATCAGGCCCGACGAGGGGCAGGGGGCCAGGAAGGTGAAGTCATACATGTTCGCAGGCGGCGAGACCGAGATGAAGCCCGTCACCTCGGGCCGGCGCATCAGAAGCTGCATCCCGATCCAGGCCCCGAAGGAAAAGCCCGCGACCCAGCAATGTTTCGCATTGGTGTTCATCGACTGCAGATAGTCGAGCGCCGAGGCCGCATCCGACAACTCGCCGATGCCCTGGTCATATTCGCCCTGGCTGCGGCCCACGCCGCGGAAGTTGAAGCGCAGCACGTTGAAGCCAAGCTCGTAAAAGGCATAGTGCAGGTTGTAGACGACGCGGTTGTTCATCGTGCCGCCGAATTGCGGATGGGGGTGCAGCACGATGGCGATGGGGGCGTCGCGGTCCTTCTGGGGGTGGTAGCGTCCTTCGAGCCGGCCCTCGGGGCCAGGGAAGATAACCTCGGGCATTGACGATCCAGACCTCTTGGCCGTTCCGGGGTGCAAGGGTTTCTTGACGGAAACGCTCGGGCACCTTAGAATTGTTCTAATTGCGATGCGGCAGCCTGCCGCACCGTTCGCAGATAAGGGCCGAAACCCTTGTCGTCAATCGGTTTGCTGGCGGTTTGCTGGCGGTTTGCTGGCGGTTTGCTGGCGGTTTGCGAGCGGCTTTCGGGCGGTTGGCAGGCAGTTTGCAGGGCCCCGGGCCATGGTGCGGAGTGTGGAATGAAGCTGTCGACCAAAGGGCGTTACGCGATGCTGGCCCTGGCCGATATCGCGCTGCAGCCCGAGGACTCATTGGTCACGCTGGGCGAGATCGCCAAGCGTCAGGACCTGTCGCTGCCCTATCTGGAACAGCTTTTCGTCAAGCTGCGCCGGGCGGATCTGGTCGAGTCGGTGCGGGGCCCGGGGGGCGGATACCGGCTGGCGCGGCCGGCCTCGGAGATCCGGGTGGCCGAGGTTCTGGGCGCGGTGGACGAGACGGTAAGCGCGATGCACAAGGGGGCGGGGGCAAGCGGGGCGCTTTCGGGCAGCCGGGCGCAATCGCTGACCAACCGGCTGTGGGAAGGGCTCTCGGCCCATGTCTATGTGTTCCTGCACCAGACGCGGCTGTCGGATGTCGTGTCCAATCAGCTGGCCCCCTGTCCGGCGGTCCCTAACCTCTTCGAACTGGTCGACGAATGAGCGTGCCGTTCCGTCGGGCGGGGCGGGGAGTTTGGCAAAATAAAGCGGGGGGGGGGGGGGG
>JBHYFN010000013.1:0-53757 GCA_051859505.1 Paracoccaceae bacterium | reverse complement strand
CCCGCCGCGGCCCCCGGCGCGGGCGCCCCCCCACCGGGCGGCTCGGGTCGCTGTCTGGGGGGGCGGGGGGGTGGGGCGGGCCCCAAACCTCCCCACCCCCCCGCGGGGGGGCGCTGCCCCCCGTCCGCGTTGCGGACTCCCCCCGGGATATTTGAGAACAAAAGAAGCAGGGGGACCGGCAGGGCCGGGGCCGGGGCCGGGGACGGTCTCGGCAGAGGTCGTCGGGCATGAGCGGGCGGGTCTATCTTGATCACAACGCCAGCGCGCCGCTGCGCCCCGAGGCGCGGGCGGCGATGCTGGCGACGATGGATGTGGTTGGCAATGCCTCTTCGGTTCATGCCGAGGGGCGGGCGGTGCGGGGCCGGATCGAGGCGGCGAGGGCGCAGGTGGCCGAGGCTTTGGGCTGCAGGCCCTCGGAGGTGATCTTCACCTCGGGCGCGACGGAGGCGGCGCAGTTTCTGGGGCGGAGTGGCGCGCCGGTGCTGATCGAGCCTGCCGCGCATGACGCGCTTTGGGCGCAGGGCGCGGAGGGGGGCGGGTTCATTCCGGGCCGTGTCGAGACTGCGCCGCTGACCTATGCCATGGGGCTGGCCAATTCCGAGACCGGCATCGTGAGCGACCCGCCGCCGCGTGACGCCGGGGGGCTGATGCGGCTGGGGCGGGTCGAGGCGCGCTGGCTGCTTCTGGATGTGACGCAGGCCGTGGGGCGGATGCCGTTCGCATTCTCGTGGTCGGGCGCCGATTTCGCGATCCTCTCGGCGCACAAGATCGGCGGGCCGCGCGGGGTGGGGGCGCTTGTGCTGCGCGAGGGGCTCGAGATGGCGCCCTTGTCGCTGGGGGGCGGGCAGGAATCGGGGCGGCGTGCGGGGACCGAGGATCTGGTCGGCATCGCCGGTTTTGCCGCCGCACTCGAGGCGGCGCAGCGCGATCTGGCGGCGGGGCGTTGGGACAGGGTTGCGGAACTTAGAAATATTCTAGAAAGCGCCCTTGAGGCGGAAAGCCCGGAGACTATTTTTGTCGGGAAAGAGGCCCTGCGGCTGCCCAACACCTCGTGCTTCGTGACGCCGGGCTGGAAGGGCGAGACGCAGGTGATGGCGATGGATCTGGCGGGCTTCGCGATATCGGCGGGGTCGGCCTGTTCCAGCGGCAAGGTGCGCGAAAGCCGGGTGCTGCGCGCGATGGGGTTTGACGGGGCCGAGGCGGGCTGCGCGGTGCGCGTGTCGCTGGGGCTTGAGACGACAGAGGACGAGGTTCTGCGCTTTGCCGCGGCCTGGTCGGACAAGCGACGCAAGCAGCGCGAACGTGCTGCGTGAGAAAGGGGTAGGGATGGCCGCTCTGGATGTGACCGAGGTGCGCGAGGGCGTGGACGAGGCGACGGTGGCCGCCGTCCAGAAGCTTTCGGGCAAGTACAAATACGGCTGGAACACGGAAATCGAGATGGATTACGCGCCGATCGGCGTGAACCCCGATATCGTGCGGCTGATCTCGGCCAAGAACGAAGAACCCGAGTGGATGACGGAGTGGCGCCTGTCGGCTTTCGCACGCTGGGAGCGGATGGAAGAGCCGACCTGGGCGATGGTCAGCTATCCGAAGATCGACTTCCAGTCGCAGTATTATTACGCCCGCCCCAAGAGCATGGTCGAAAAGCCGAAAAGCCTCGACGAGGTCGATCCCAAGCTGCTGGAGACCTACAAGAAGCTGGGCATTCCGCTGAAGGAGCAGATGATCCTGGCCGGCGTCGAGGGCGCCGAAGAGGCGGGCGAGCGCAAGGTGGCGGTCGATGCGGTCTTTGACAGCGTCTCGGTGGGCACGACCTTCAAGGAAGAGCTGAAGAAGGCCGGGGTGATCTTCTGTTCGATCTCCGAGGCGATCCGGGATTATCCCGATCTGGTGAAGAAATATCTGGGCAGCGTCGTGCCGCCGACGGACAATTTCTATGCCACGCTGAATTCGGCAGTCTTTTCCGATGGCTCTTTCGTCTATGTGCCGCCCGGCGTGCGCTGCCCGATGGAGCTTTCGACCTATTTCCGCATCAATGCCGAGAATACCGGGCAGTTCGAACGCACGTTGATCATTGCCGACAAGGGCTCTTACGTGAGCTACCTTGAAGGCTGCACCGCGCCCAAGCGGGATACGGCGCAATTGCATGCGGCGGTGGTCGAGATCATCGTCGAGGAAGATGCCGAGGTGAAATATTCCACCGTCCAGAACTGGTATCCGGGCGATGAAGAGGGCCGGGGGGGCATCTACAATTTCGTCACCAAGCGGGCCGATTGCCGGGGCGACCGGGCCAAGGTGATGTGGACGCAGGTGGAAACCGGATCCGCAATCACCTGGAAATACCCGTCCTGCATCCTGCGGGGGGACGATTCACAGGGCGAATTCTATTCGATTGCCATCGCCAACAACATGCAGCAGGCCGATACCGGCACCAAGATGGTGCATCTGGGCAAGCGGACGAAAAGCCGGATCGTGTCCAAGGGGATCAGCGCGGGCAAGGCGCAGAATACCTATCGCGGCCTTGTCTCGATGCATCCCCGCGCGAAGGACAGCCGCAATTACACGCAATGCGACAGCCTGCTGATCGGCGACAAATGCGGGGCGCATACCGTGCCTTACATCGAAGTGCGCAACAATTCCTCGCGTGTCGAGCACGAAGCGACCACATCCAAGGTGGATGACGACCAGCTCTTCTATTGCCGCTCGCGGGGCATGGACGAGGAAGAGGCGGTCGCCCTGGTCGTGAACGGCTTTTGCCGCGAGGTGCTGCAGGCGCTGCCGATGGAATTCGCCATGGAGGCGCAACAGCTTGTGGCGATCAGCCTTGAGGGCAGCGTGGGGTGATGCGGCGTGATCGCCCGATCCGTCCGGTCTTTCTCGGGCTTTCGGCGGCCATCGTCGTGGCGCTGGCGGGCTATATCGCCAGTGCCGGGCGGGAAACGTCGGTCGGCCTGATCCTGACGGCGCTGGCCACCCTCGCGGTGGGTTTCGCCGGCTACGGGATCGGCCTGCGGCTGCGGGCGCGGCAAGTGCGCGAGGGCGGCCCGCTGGCGCGGGCTGGGGATGCGGACGGGCCCGTGGTCAGGATCGGGTGGCTGCTTGCCGCCTCGGCGCTTGCCGTCGCAACGGCAAGCTTCGTCGTGATCGGGCCGGCCGGCACGGCGGGGCAGTGGGCGGCGGCGCTGGGGGTGGCGCTTGTCGTGCTCGCCCTGGTCTGGGCCCTGGCGCAAAGAGTGAACGAGAGGCGGCACGGGGCCTGACGCAGGACACCCGACGCCGGGACGCGAAGACTTGAAGGGCCCCGCGGGGCCAAGGAGAACAAGATGCTCGAGATCAGGAACCTGCACGTCAAGCTGGAAGAAGAGGACAAGGCGATCCTCAAGGGCGTCGATCTGAAGATCGGCCCCGGTGAGGTGCATGCGATCATGGGGCCGAACGGGTCGGGCAAATCGACCCTGTCCTATGTCCTCTCGGGCCGCGACGGCTATGAGGTGACGGAGGGCACGGCCGCGCTGGACGATGTGGAGCTTCTGGACATGGAGCCCGAAGAGCGCGCGGCGGCGGGGCTGTTCCTCGCGTTCCAGTATCCGGTCGAGATCCCCGGCGTCGGCAACATGACCTTCCTGCGCACCGCCGTGAACGCCCAGCGCAAGGCGCGCGGCGAGGAGGAGCTTTCGGCCGCCGAATTCCTCAAGCTGGTGCGGGAAAAGGCGCGTGCGCTCAAGATCGACGCCGAGATGCTCAAGCGCCCGGTGAATGTGGGCTTCTCGGGCGGCGAGAAGAAGCGCAACGAGATCCTGCAGATGGCGATGCTGGAACCCCGGATGTGCATCCTTGACGAGACCGACTCGGGCCTTGACGTGGATGCGATGAAACTGGTGGCCGAAGGCGTGAACGCGCTGCGCTCGGCGGGGCGGTCGTTCCTGGTGATCACGCATTACCAGCGGCTTCTGGACCATATCGCCCCCGATGTGGTGCATATCATGGCGGATGGCCGCATCGTGAAGACGGGCGGGCCGGAGCTGGCGCTCGAGGTCGAGAACAACGGCTATGCCGATATCCTGGCCGAGGTGGCCTGATGGCGCTGCCCAAGCTGAAAGCGGACGCGACCGAGGCGCGGCTGGCCGCGCTGACCCTGCCCGAGGGGGCCGATTGGGCCGAGGCGGCACGGCGCGCGGCGCTGGCGCGGGCCAGCGCGATGGGCCTGCCGCATCGGCGCGACGAATACTGGAAATTCACCGATCCGGCGGCGCTGGTCGCGGTCGAGGCCCCGCCGGCCGCGATCTTTGTCGATGACGAAGGCCCCGCCTTCGACGGGATCGAGAAGCTGCGGATCGTCTTTGTCGATGGCGTCTTCGATGCCGATGCCTCGGACCCGCTTGAGGGCGAGGGGATCGAGATCGAGCGGCTTTCCGATGCGGCGCGCAAGGATATCCACTGGATCCGCGATCTCTTTGGCACGCTCGAGGCGCGCGGGCAGGTGCCGGTGGAACGGCCCCTCGCGGCGCTCAACACCGCCTTTGCGGGCGACGGCATCGTGATCCGCGCGACTGGGGTGGTCCGCCGCCCGGTGAGCCTGACCTATCTGCACCGCTCGGAAACCTCGGATGCGATGCTGCACCATGTGATCCGGGTCGAGGAGGGCGCGGAACTGACCGTGCTGGAAAGCGGCCCGGCGGCGGCGCGGCTGTCCAAGGTGATGGAGGTGGATGTGGCCGCGACCGGGCGCTTCCACCATGTCCGCACGCAGGGCCGCGACCATCAGCGCCGCGCCGTGACGCATCTGTTCGCGCGGCTCGGCACCGAAAGCCTGTTCAAATCCTTCACCCTCACGATGAACGGCGTTCTGACCCGCAACGAATGCGTGATCGAGATGACGGGCGACGATGCCTCGGCCCATGTGGCGGGGGCGGCCGTGGGTGACGGGCGGGATTTCCATCAGGACGATACCGTCTTTGTCACCCATGACGCGGTGAATTGCGAAAGCCGTCAGGTCTTCAAGAAGGTGCTGCGCAACGGGGCGACGGGCGTGTTTCAGGGCAAGATCCTGGTCAAACCCGGCGCGCAGAAGACCGACGGCTACCAGATCAGCCAGTCGCTTCTGCTGGACGAGGACAGCCAGTTCCTCGCCAAGCCCGAGCTCGAGATCTATGCCGACGACGTGCAATGCTCGCATGGCTCCACCTCGGGCGCGATAGACGAGACGGCGCTGTTCTACCTGCGTTCGCGCGGGGTGCCCGAGCGGGCGGCGACCGATCTTCTGGTGCTGGCCTTCCTGGCCGAGGCGCTGGACGAGATCGCCGACGACCGTCTGGCCGAAGATTTGCGCAATCGCCTTGAAGCCTGGCTGTCACGTCGCACATAAGGGGCCATGGCCGTATCGACGAATATTGTCCGCACATGGCGCGGCCCCCGGGCCGTGTTCGCGGATCTGTTGCGCGAAGGCGTGCGCGAGGATCGGCTGATCGCCTATCTGATGGCGGCCTGCCTGATGATGTTCGTGGCGCAACTGCCCGTGCAGGCGCGGATTTCCCATCTGTCGCAGGAGCTTGAGACGCCGCTTGCGCTGGGGCAGCTGATCGGGACCACCTTCTTCGCCTGGCTGATGATCATGCCGCTGGTCTTTTACCTGCTGGCGCTGCTGCTTCAGGGGATCCTCTGGCTTTTCGGGATCCGGCCCGGCGGCTATCCGGTGCGGCTGGCGCTGTTCTGGGGGCTGCTTGCCGCCTCTCCGGTCGCGCTGCTTCAGGGCCTTCTGAGCGGTCTGAACGGGCAGGGGCCCGGAAGTTATCTGGTCTTCGGCATCTGGGCTGTCGCACTTGTCTGGTTCTTCGTTCAGGGCCTGCGCGAGGCGGGGGCAGGGATGGGGGCCGGGGCAGGGTCCGGCGCGGCCCGGGCGGCGAGGGACGGGCATGGAGGCTGATTTCCCGCGCCGTTTCGGCCAACTGATCCGGCAATCGCTCGGCGATCCCGCGGGGGTCGCGCGGTTCCTGATCGGGCTGAACCTGTCGCGCGCGGTCCTGTGGCAGGCGCTGGTGCTGGTCACGGTCGTCAGCGTGCTTCTGGTGGCCCTCACGCAGGGCGCCGTTCCCGAAGGCCCGCCCGGGCCCGGCGGCGGGGGGCCGCTGGTCCTGTCGCCCTTCACCTATGCCGTCATCCTTGGCTCGTCGCTGGTGCTTCTGGTCTTTGCACTGCATTTCACCGGCGCGGGCCTTGGCGGAACGGGCGATTTCGGCGCGGCGCTGGTGCTGATCGTCTGGCTCGAGGTGCTGGCGATGACCTTCCGGGTGTTCGTGGCCGCGGTGGCGCTGCTTCTGCCGGCGGTGTCGGGCATCGCCTCGGCCCTGGGGCTGGGGCTGCTGGTCTGGATCCTCGTCAATTTCATCAATGTCATGCACGGCTTCGAGAGTTTGTGGAAAGCGGCCTTCACCCTGCTGATCGCCCTTGTGGGCATCAGCATCGGCGTGACGATGTTCCTCACCCTGATCGGCGTCGGCGCAACAGGAGGGTTGGGGCGTGTTTGACGTCGAAAAGGTCCGGGCCGATTTCCCGATCCTGAGCCGCGAGGTGAACGGCAAGCCGCTGGTCTATCTTGACAACGGCGCCTCGGCGCAGAAACCGCAGGTCGTGATCGACGCGGTTACGCGGGCCTATTCGCAGGAATATGCCAATGTGCACAGGGGCTTGCACTACCTGTCGAACCTCGCCACCGACCAGTACGAGGCGGTGCGCGGCAAGGTCGCCCGCTTCCTGAATGCAGGGTCCGAGGAAGAGATCGTCTTCACCTCGGGCACGACCGAGGGGATCAACCTCGTCTCCTACGGCTGGGCCGCGCCGCGTTTCGAGGCGGGCGACGAGATCGTCCTGAGCATCCTCGAGCATCACGCCAATATCGTGCCCTGGCATTTCCTGCGCGAACGGCAGGGGGTGGTGCTGAAATGGGTGGACTGCGCCCCCGACGGCAGCCTTGATCCGCAGGCGGTGATCGACGCGATCGGCCCCCGGACGCGGCTGGTGGCGGTGACGCATATGTCGAACGTGACGGGCACGGTGGTCGATGTGGCCGCGATCTGCCACGCGGCGCGTGAGCGCGGCGTGCCGGTGCTGGTCGATGGCAGTCAGGCCGCGGTGCACATGCCCGTCGATGTGCAGGCATTGGGATGCGATTTCTACGCCATCACCGGGCACAAGCTCTATGGCCCCTCGGGGTCGGGCGCGATCTACATCCGCGCCGCGCGGCAGGCCGAGATGCGCCCCTTCCTCGGCGGCGGCGACATGATCCGCGAGGTTTCGCGCGATACCGTCACCTGGAACGATCCCCCGATGAAGTTCGAGGCCGGCACGCCCGGCATCGTCCAGACCATCGGCATGGGCGTGGCGCTGGATTACATGACCGGCCTTGGCATGGAGAATATCGCCGCCCATGAAGCGGGCCTGCGCGACTATGCGCAGGCGCGGCTTGCGGGGCTGAACTGGCTGAACGTGCAGGGCAGCGCGCCGGGCAAGGGGGCGATCTTTTCCTTCACGCTTGACGGGGCGGCCCATGCGCATGACATCTCGACCGTGCTCGACAAGCGCGGCATCGCGGTGCGCGCGGGCACCCATTGCGCCATGCCGCTGATGGAGCATCTGGGCGTGGGCGCCACCTGCCGCGCCTCCTTCGGGCTTTACAACACGACCGGAGAGGTGGACGCGCTGGTCGATGCGCTGGAACTCTGCCACGACCTCTTTGCCTGAGGCGGCCCTGCCGGAGGGCCGTGGCCAAGGGGGCCGCGTGACGGGTTGCGGGCCGTGCCGCTTTGCCCTATCAGGGCGGCAGGCTGGCACCCATAGCTCAGCTGGATAGAGTGCTGCCCTCCGAAGGCAGAGGTCTCAGGTTCGAATCCTGATGGGTGCGCCACTTCCCCCGTTTGCGACAAACCGCGCCGGCCCTTGCCGCGGCTGGGGCGATGCGCCACTCTGACCCGGATCAGACAGGAGAGCGGTCATGCCCGTGAAGAACCGTCTTGCCGAACTGCAGCCCGAAATCGCCGCCTGGCGGCGCGATCTGCATGAACATCCCGAACTGATGTTCGACACCCATCGCACCGCTGGCATCGTGGCCGCGAAGCTGCGCGATTTCGGCTGTGACGAGGTGGTCGAGGGGATCGGGCGCACCGGCGTCGTGGGCGTGATCCGGGGGCAGGGCGCGGGCGGGCGGACCATCGGGTTGCGCGCCGATATGGATGCGCTGCCGATCCTGGAACAGACCGGGCTGCCGCATGCCTCGAAAACGCCCGGCGCGATGCATGCCTGCGGCCATGACGGCCATACCGCGATGCTTCTGGGCGCCGCGAAATACCTGGCCGAGACGCGCAATTTCTCGGGCACGGTCGTCGTCATCTTCCAGCCCGCCGAAGAGGGCGGCGGCGGCGGGCGCGAGATGTGTGCCGACGGGCTGATGGCGCGTTGGCAGATCGACGAGGTCTACGGGATGCACAACTGGCCCGGCCGCCCGCTGGGCAGTTTCGCGATCCGCCCCGGCCCCTTCTTCGCCGCGACCGACCAGTTCGAGATCGTGATCGAAGGCAAGGGCGGCCATGCCGCCAAACCGCACGAGACGGTGGACCCGACGCTGGCCGCCGCCCATGTCGTGACCGCGCTGCAAAGCATCGTCAGCCGCAATGCCGATCCGGTGGACCGGATCGTCGTCTCGGTCACCTCTTTCGTGACCTCGTCGCAGGCGTTCAACGTGATCCCCTCATCGGTCACGCTGCGCGGCACGATCCGCACGCTGACGAACGAGCTGCGTGAGCTTGCCGGGGCGCGGCTGAAGGCTCTGGTCGAGGGGACGGCGGCGGCCTTCGGGGCCGTGGCGCGGATCGAGATGATGGCGGGCTATCCCGTCATGGTGAACCACGCGGCCCATACCGACTATGCCGCCGAGGTGGCCGCCACGATCACCGGGGCCTGCGACGAGGCGCCGCTGATCATGGGCGGCGAGGATTTCGCCTATATGCTGGAAGAACGCCCCGGCGCCTATATCCTTGTCGGCAACGGCGACAGCGCGCCGGTGCATCACCCGGAATACGAGTTCAACGACGAGGCGATCCCCTATGGCGCCTCATGGTTCGTGGGCATGGTCGAGGCGCGGCTGGCCGGTTGAGGCGGTCACTCTGCCGGGCGGTTGTAGAGGAAATAGAGGTGATCCGCCGCATCCGCGAAAGGCGCGCGGGTTGCCCGGAACAGGGTATGGGTGATCGGCCCGATCCCCGGCAGCGTGATCTGGACCGAAAGCACATCGCCTTCGCAGCGGTAGATCACGGGCGCATCGGGCCAGAAGCTTGATCCATCGGCATCAGTGCTGACGGTCACGCCCTCGGCCGTCGCGGTGACGGTGCCCGTGCCGGGGATGTGGCAGATGTCCAGCTCGCCCGTCTCGGGAAAGGGCAGGAGCCAGCCGGCGCCATATTCCGTGACCGTGTCGATCACGTAGTTCACCGGCTCGACGCTTGAGAAATCGGTCACGTCGATCTGGTAGCGCAGCGGGGCGGCGACGAAGAAGCCGTCGTAAAAGATGTCGAGGACAAGGCCGAAGTCCTCCGCCTCTTCAAGGACGATGGCCGCCACCTCTTCGGGCAGGGTATCAAGAAAGGCCTGCAGGCGCTGGGCCATGTCGCTGTAGCCGGCCCAGTGGCCGATCATGCAGTCGGGCAGGGTGACGGGGCGGGGGCCATCGCACCAGTTCTGGGCGGCGACAGGCAAGGCGAGGCTGCAGCCCAGAAGGCTGGCGGTCAGAGGCAGAAGGCGCATGCGCCAAGCCTAGCAGGAAAGCGTGATTCGCTGAACCCCGCCCGGGTGCCTCGTCCCGCCGCGTCGTATCAGCCGCCGGTATGGCTCATGTGGCGGCTGACGCGGCCGGCGACCTTTGCGGGGTCACCCGTGCGGCCATAGTCGAAATCGTGGCCCTTGGGTTTCAGGCGGATCGCGGCGCGGATCGCCTCTTCCAATGCGGCATCATCGGGGGCTGCGCGCAGCGGGCCGCGCAGGTCGGAATGGCCTTCCTGACCCAGGCAGGTATAGATCTCGCCGGTGCAGGTGATGCGGACGCGGTTGCAGCTTTCGCAGAAATTATGCGTGAGCGGCGTGATGAAGCCGACCTTCTGCCCCGTCTCTTCCAGCCGGACATAGCGGGCGGGCCCGCCGGTGCGTTCGGCCAGATCGGTCAGGGTGAAATGCCCGGCCAGCCGCGCCCGCAGATCGGAAAGCGGCCAGTACTGGCCGATCCTGTCTTCATTGCCGATATCGCCCATCGGCATGACCTCGATGAAGGTCAGATCCATGTCGCGGGCGGCGCACCATTCGACAAGGGGCAACAGCTCGTCCTCGTTGAACCCTTTCAGCGCCACGGTATTGATCTTGACCCGAAGCCCCGCCGCTTGCGCCGCCTCGATCCCGTCCAGAACCTGCGGCAACCGCCCCCAGCGGGTGATTTCGGCGAATTTCGCCGCGTCCAGCGTATCGAGGCTCACATTCACCCGCCGCACGCCGGCCGCCGCCAGCTGGGTCGCGAATCGGGCCAGCTGGCTGCCGTTGGTGGTCAGCGTCAGCTCTTTCAGCGCGCCGCTTTCCAGATGGCGCGACATGGCGCGGAAGAAGGTCAGGATATCGCGCCGGACCAGCGGCTCGCCGCCGGTGATGCGCAGTTTCTCGACCCCGAGGCGGATGAAGGTGGAACAGAGCCGGTCCAGCTCCTCGAGCGTCAGAAGCTCTTTCTTCGGCAGGAAGGTCATCGCCTCGGACATGCAATAGACGCAGCGGAAATCGCAGCGATCCGTGACCGAGACCCGCAGGTAGCGGATTGCCCGGGCGAAGGGATCGACAAGCGCGGGGCTTGCAGAGGCGGCGGGATCGGTATTCATGGCGCGAACCTAGTCTCCGGCTTGCCTGCGAACAAGGGCGGCCGGTACGATGAGGGCCCTGGAGCGCCGGCGAGAGAGTTGCGGGCGTTGCCTGACGAACCGGAGGGGAGTATCCTTTGACGATGAGACTGTTGCATGTTTCCGCCGCGGCGCTGGTCGCGGCCTCTCTGGCCGGATGCGCGGAACTGGCCGAGGAGTTGGGCTTTTCGCTGGACCCCGCTGTTCCCGCATCCTCGGAAGAGGAGGAGGGGGCGGGATCGGAAGAGGTCGTGGTGCCGACCAGCGTGACCGCGCCCCCGCCGCGCCCCACGGCGCGCACGGTCGAGGAATTCGACACGACCACCGCCGAGGACCGCGCCGCGGCCGTGGCGACGGCGCGGTCGTCGGCCTCCGAGACGCGGCTGGGCGCGACCATCGCCTCGCTCGGCTCGCCGACGGAGCCGGGGATCTGGATGTCGACCCCTTACGTGACGGAAGTGGCGATGGGGCGGGTGGAGAATCCCGCGACGGGCAAGTCCGTCTCGCTGGAGCTGCGCCCCTCGGGCGGGGTGGCGGGATCGGGCAGCCAGATCAGCCTGGCCGCGATGCGGCTTCTGGATGTGCCCCTGACGGCGCTGCCGGAGCTGATCGTCTATCGGTAAGTCCGGGGCGCCGGGCCGGAGAGCGCCTTCGGCCCGAGGTGCGGGCCGTGACCGCGGGGGAGGGGGGCTCTGCCCCCCGGCCTGCGGCCTCCCCCCGGGATATTTGGGAACAAAAGAAGCAGCAGGGGCGGGTTTGGGCGGGCCGGTTGCGGGCGGGCTGTTGTGGGGTGCCCCCGGGCGGCCCGCCCGTAGGGTGGCTCAGGCGGCCTTGCGCTGTTCCAGCACGCGGGCCATCGTTTCGCCCATGGCCGAGGGGTTGGGGGCGACGGTGATGCCGGCGGCGGCGAGGATCTCGACCTTTTCCTGGGCGCTTTCGCCGAAGGCGCTGATGATCGCGCCGGCATGGCCCATCTTGCGGCCCTTGGGGGCGGAAAGCCCCGCGATATAGGCCACGACCGGTTTGGTCATGTGATCGCGGGCAAAGGCGGCGGCCTCGGCCTCCTGGGGCCCGCCGATCTCGCCGATCATCATGACGGCATCGGTTTCGGGATCGGCCTCGAAGAGTTCGAGGATGTCGCGGAAGGATGATCCGTTGATCGGGTCGCCGCCGATGCCGACGCTGGTCGAGACGCCGATGCCGAGTGCCTTCATCTGGGAGGCGGCCTCGTATCCCAGCGTGCCGGAGCGACCGACGATGCCGACGCGGCCTGGCATGTAGATATGCGGCGGCATGATGCCCATGAAGCCGCGGCCGGGGCTGATGACGCCGGCGCAATTCGGGCCGATCAGGCGGAGTTTGCGCGCCTCGGGATAGCGGCGGAGGAAGCGTTTGACGCGCATCATGTCTTGCGCGGGGATGCCGTCGGTCACGCAGACGGCGGTGCGGATGCCGGCATCCGCCGCCTCCATGATCGCATCCGCCGCGAAGGGCGGGGGCACGAAGACGAGGGAGGCTTCGGCCCTCGTCTCCGCCACCGCCTCGCGCACGGTGTTGAAGAGGGGGCGGTCGAGATGGGTCGTGCCGCCCTTGCCGGGGGTGACGCCGCCCACGACATTGGTGCCGTGCTTGATCATGTCGGCGGCATGAAAGGCGCCGATGCGGCCCGACATGCCCTGCACGATCACGGGTGTCGTCTCGTCGATCAGGATTGCCATGGGTCTGTCCTCCTCAGGCGGCTTGTCTGGGCCGGGCGGCCACGGCCTTGGCCGCGGCATCGGCCAGCGTATCGGCGGTGATCAGCGGCAGGCCGCTTTCGGCGATGATGCGGTTGCCTTCCTCGACATTGGTGCCGGCCAGGCGGACGACGACGGGGATGGTCAGGCCGACCTCGCGGTAAGCCTGCACCACGCCCTCGGCCACCCAGTCGCAGCGGTTGATGCCGGCGAAGATGTTGACGAGGATCACGCTGACCCCGCCATCGGTGAGGACCGTGCGGAAGGCGCGCACCACGCGCTCGGGGCTGGCGCCGCCGCCGATGTCGAGGAAATTGGCAGGCTCGCCGCCGGCCAGCTTGATCATGTCCATCGTGGCCATGGCCAGGCCCGCGCCGTTGATGATGCAGCCGATATCGCCGTCAAGGCCCACATAGGACAGGCCGTGATCGCCGGCGGTGCTTTCGCGCGGATCCTCCTGGCTGCGGTCGCGCAGTTCGGCCACCTGCTGCTGGCGGAAGAGGGCATTGGTGTCGAAGGACATCTTGGCATCGAGTGCGACCAGATCGCCCGAGCCGGTGACGACCAGCGGGTTGATCTCGACCATCATCGCATCGAGATCGCGATAGGCGCGGTAGCAGGCCTGGAGGATCGTCACCATCTGTGCCACCTGCCCGCCGTCAAGGCCCAGCTTGAAGGCCAGTTCGCGCGCCTGGAAGGGGCATAGGCCCACGGCCGGGTCGATTGTCATGCGGACCAGGCTGTCGGGGTTTTCCTCGGCCAGATCCTCGATCTCCATGCCGCCGTGGCCCGAGGCCACGATCATGATGCGTTCGGATTTGCGGTCGAGGACGAAGCCCAGATAGATCTCGCGCGCGATGTCGGAGGCGGCCTCGACCCAGAGCCGGTAAACGCCCTTGCCATTGGCATCGGTCTGCTTGGTGACAAGCTGCTTGCCGAAGAGGGTGGAGGCAAACTCCTGCACCTCGGCTTCGGAGCGGCAGAGCTTGACCCCGCCCGCGGCGCCACGGCCGCCGGAATGGACCTGCGCCTTGACGACCCAGGCCGTGCCGCCCAGTTCGCGGGCGCGGTAGCCCGCCTGTTCGGGCGAATAGGCAAGGCCGCCGCGGGGCACCGGCACGCCGAAGCGGGCGAGGATTTCCTTGGCCTGATATTCATGAATGTCCATCGGTCCCTCCTGGTCCGAAAATCTGCCCAGATTTTCGGGCGGAAAATGTGATTTTCCGCCCCCGGCCCGGCCTAGTGCCCGGCAATCGCCTCGGCGAGCACCAGCACGTTGCGGGCCATCTTTTCGCTCGCCGCGTCGATCATCTTGCCGTCAAGCGACGCGGCCCCGCGCCCTTCGGCCTCGGCCTTGCGCAGCTCCTCGATGATGCGGCGCGCGCGGCTCACCTCGGCCTCGGGCGGTGAAAACACCTCGTTGGCCAGCGCGATCTGGCTGGGATGGATCGCCCATTTCCCCTCGCACCCCAGGGCGGCGGCGCGCTTTGCCCCGGCCTTGTAGCCTTCGGGATCGCTGAAATCGCCGAAGGGCCCGTCGATGGCGCGCAGGCCATAGGCGCGGCAGGCGATGACCATGCGGCTGATCGCGGCATGCCACTGATCGCCCGGATAGTCCGGGTTCAGCCCGCCGATGTTCACCGTTCTCGCCCGCATCGAGGCCGCGTAATCCGCCACGCCGAAATGCAGCGCCTCGAGCCGGCCCTGTCCCTGATTGGCGAATTGCGCGATCGCCTCGACATTGGCCATGCCGAGCGCCGTCTCGATCAGCGCCTCGAGGCCGACGCGAGTCTCGAACCCCTTCGCCTGCTCGATCTGGTTGACCATCGCCTCGACCATGTAGAGGTCTGCCGGCACGCCCACCTTGGGCACCAGCAGCGTGTGCACCCGGTCGCCCGCCTGCTCCATCACATCGACCACGTCGCGGTACATGTAATGGGTGTCCAGCCCGTTGATCCGGACCGAGACCGTCTTGCCCCTGGCGGCCCAGTCGATGTCGTTCAGCGCCTGGATGCAGTTCTTCCGCGCCTGTTCCTTTTCGGGCGGCGCGACCGCATCCTCGAGGTCGAGGAAGACGTAATCGGCAGCCCCGTCGGCGGCCTTGTCGATCATCGTCGGGTTCGAGGCCGGGACGGCCAGTTCCGACCGCTGCAGGCGCTGGCGCCGCAAAGGGTGAAGCGTGTGGCTCATTGTCTTGATCTTCCTGATTATTCTGCAGCGAGTTGTTCTGTGGTCGCGGCTTTGGCGAAATGGGCCTGTGCCGCCGCCACGCCGGATCCGAAGGCGACCTTGCAGCCGGCCTCGTTCATCGACAGTTCGGCCACCGCCAACGCGGTCAGCACCATTCCTTCGTTCAGATCGCCCAGATGGCCGATCCGGAACACCTTGCCGGCCAGCCGCGACAGGCCCGAGCCAAGCGAGGTGTTGTAGCGGTCATAGGCGATGCGGATCACGTCGCGGGCATCCACGCCTTCGGGCGTGCGGATCGCGCTGACCGTGTTCGAGCGAAGCGACGGCTCGGCGGCGCAGAGCGAAAGCCCCCAGGCCGCAACGCCCTCGCGCACGCCTTCGGCCAGCCGCGCATGGCGGGCAAAGACGGCCTCGAGCCCTTCGGCCCGGATCCGGTCCAGCGCGCAGCGCATCCCGTGCAAGAGCTGCGTCGGCGGCGTATAGGGGAAGTAGCCATCGGCATGCATGCGCAGCATGTCGGCAAGGTCGAAGAAGCACCGCCGCGAGTTCGCGGTTTTCGACGCCTCGACGGCCTTCGCGCTGACCGCCAGAATGCCAAGGCCCGCGGGGCACATGAGGCCCTTCTGGCTGCCGGTGATGGCGCAATCGACCCCCCAGTCGTCCATCCGGAAGGGGATGGAGCCGATCGAGGAGACCCCGTCCACGAAAAGAAGCGCCGGGTGAGAGGCCGCCTCCATCGCCGCCCGCACCGCGGCGACATCCGAGGTGACGCCGGTTGCGGTTTCGTTATGGGTGACGAAGACGCCCTTGATCCTGTGCGCGCGGTCGGCGGCAAGGCGTTCGGCGAAGGCCGCGACCGGCACGCCCAGGCCCCAGTCGATATCGATCACCTCGACATCGAAGCCAAGGCGCTCGGCCATATCCACCCAGAGCGTCGAGAACTGGCCGTGACGCGCCATCAGCACCCTGTCGCCGGGCGACAGCGTATTGGTCAGCGCGGCCTCCCAGGCGCCGGTGCCCGAGCCGGGATAAAGCAGCACCTCGGCCGTCGTGGTGCCGAAAACCGGCTTGAGATCGGCCACGATGCCCAGCGTCAAAGCGCCGAAATCATGCGCCCGCTGATCCTGCATCGGCACATTCATCGCGCGGCGCACATCATCGGGCACATTGGTCGGGCCCGGTATGAAGAGATGGGTCAGGCCGGTCTTCATGGTTCATCCTCTGCGCAAAATTCTTGCAACACGCCATGCCACCGCATCCAGACGAAGCAAACCAAAACCGCGTTCTGCTGTGACTGCGAGAATTTACAGAACGACAGTTTTGTAATATTGTAAACATTCACTGGAGCTCAGCAATGGCAACAAAGACCTTCATCGGCCCGCATCTGCGCCGGCTTCGGCAGGAACGGGGCGAGACCCAGGGCGCCATGGCGCGTGCGCTGGGCATCTCGGCCTCTTATGTCAACCTTTTGGAAAACAACGAAAGATCGGTTTCGGTCCCGGTGCTTCTGCGGCTGTTCGAAGTCTATGGCGTCGACTGGCGTGACCTGACGGAAGAGGATGGCACCAGCCTGCTGGCCGATCTGCGTGCCGTGATCCAGGATCCGATCTTTGCCGACACGGTTCCCGACCTGTCACAAATGCGCGCCGGACTGACCCATGCGCCGGCCCTCGTCCAGTCGTTCCTGACGCTCTACCGGGCCTGGCAGGCGGCCAGCGAGGAACTGCTCACCGTGTCGGAAGGCCAGACGCAGCTTGTGGCCTCTTCGCCCGAGGCGGCGGTGCACAATCTGTTCCGGCGCCACCGCAATCACTTTCCCGAACTCGAAACCGTGGCCGAGGCCTTCTGGGGGGAAACCCTGGTCGAAAGGGACGAGGTCTACACCGCCCTCAAGGCGCGCCTGCTCGAACGGATGGGGGTCCGGGTGCGGCTGGTCCGGGTCGAGGATCTGCCGGCGGGCCTGCGCCACTACGACGAAGCCACGCGCGAGATCCTGCTGTCGGAGGCGCTCGACCATGTGAACCGGGTGTTCCAGCTGGTGCATATGGCGGGATTGCTGGAACAGAAACCGCTGCTGGATGGCCTGGTCGACCGCTCGGGCATCACCGACCGGCATGGCCGGGCGCGGTTGCGGGTCGAACTGGCCAATTACCTCGCCGCCGCTGTCCTGATGCCCTATGGGGCCTTTCTGGCCGAGGCACGGGCCACCAAATACGACATGGACCACGTGGCCACCCGGTTCGGCGTGAGTTTCGAACAGGCCTGCCACCGCGCCACGACCCTGCAGCGCGACGGGGCGCAGGGGGTGCCGTTCTTCTTCCTGCGCATCGACAAGGGCGGCAATGTGACCAAGAGGTTCAACGCAACCGGCTTTCATCTGGCCGAACATGGCGGCGCCTGCCCGAGGCTCGACGTGCATACGTCCTTCCGCACACCGGGGCGCATCATTCCGCAATTCGTGGAAATGCCCGACCGCAGCCAGTTCTTCGTCTTCTCGCGCACGGTCGATCGGCCCAGCTGGATGCGGCACGCGCAGGACAATCGCCTCGCCGTGGCGATGGGCTGTGCGGTCGAACATGCCGGAGAGATCGGCTATGCCGAGGGGTTCAGCGTCTCGGGCACCCGGCTTGTTCCGATCGGGATCAACTGTCGCATCTGCCCGCGCACCAATTGCGACCAGCGTGCCCATCATGCCGCGATCCTGACCCGGCCGCTGGACGAACGGCGCCGCGGCGTGACCCGCTACGAGAGTTGAGCGCTGACGGTGGAGGAGGGGCAAGAAATTTCGAAGAAATTTCTTGTGAACAAGGATTTTCTTCGAAAATCCTTGCCGGGGGGCGGTGCCCCCCGGGGCCTGCGGTGCCCGCTGGCGAAACAGCCCAGCGGACCGTTTCCCATGCCGCCGCGCCGCAGCTATGATCCCGAACAAGGGAATCACGCGGCTTTGCCGTGACGGGGGGCCGATAATCTCCTGTCGGCAGGCGGAGGGCATCATCATGCTGGAACGGAATTCGACGGCTCTTGCGCTCGAGTGGCACCAGAGCGGCCGTGGCGCCGTTCTGGCGACAGTGATCGAGACATGGGGGTCGGCCCCGCGCGGTGTGGGCAGTCAGCTGGTCGTCGACAGGGCCGGGGCGATGGAAGGCTCGGTCTCGGGCGGTTGCGTCGAAGGGGCGGTGATCACCGAGGCGCTCGAGGCCAGTGTCGATGGCCGTCCCCGCCTCCTGGACTTTGGCGTGAGCGATGAGACGGCATTCGCCGTCGGGCTGGCCTGCGGCGGGCGGATCAGGATCCTTGTCGATCCCGTCGGGCCAAGCCTTGCGCCGGACCTTCTCGAGGAGCTGGTCGCCGCCCAGACCGCGCGACGCCCCGTGGCCCTCGTTGCCGATATCGAAACCGGTGCGCGGTCCCTTGCGGCACCGCAGGACCATCCGGAGAGGTTTCGGTTCGACCGGTCCGGGCTCGAGGAGGACGGGCAGACCTTCGTGGCCGTCTCCAATCCGCCCCTGCGGCTGATCGTGGTCGGCGCGGTCCATATTGCGCAGCCGCTTGTCGTCATGGCGCGGCTGGCGGGCTATGATCCCGTGATCGTCGACCCCCGCCCGGTGTTCGGCGCGGCCGAGCGGTTTCCGGGCGAGGTCATCCTCGATGACTGGCCGGATGAAGCCTTGCAGGCCCTTTCCCCGGATGCGCGCACGGCTGTCGTGACGCTGACCCATGATCCCAAGCTTGATGATCCCGCGATCGTTGCAGCCCTGGGGTCCTGTGCCTTCTACCTCGGCTGCCTCGGGTCGCAGCGGACCCATGCCAAGCGGATCGCGCGCCTGCGCGAGGCGGGCCTCTCCGAAACCGATCTTGCCCGTATCCATGCGCCGGTCGGTCTGGATATCGGCGGCCGGCAGCCGGCCGAGATCGCCCTGTCCATCCTGGCCGAGATGACCCGGGTTCTGCGGCGCGGCGCATGAGGTTCGGGCAGGTTCCGCTGGATCAGGCGCAGGGCGCGATCCTGGCCCATTCGGTCGAGACGCCGGCGGGGAAACTGCGCAAGGGCCAGGTTCTTGGGGCAGAGGCGATCGCGGCGCTGCGGGCCGCCGGGCTGGAGGAGGTGGTTGCAGCCCTCCTGGGCGCCGATGACGTTCACGAGGATGCCGCGGCTGCGCGGCTGGCACAGGCGCTGGTCCCCGAGCCGGACAGGCAGGGCCTGCGCCTGACCCGGGCGGCCACCGGGCGGGTCAATCTGCATGCGACCGGGCTCGGTGTCCTGCGGATCGAGGCGGCGCGGGTCCATGCGGTCAATGCCGTCAATCCGATGATCACCCTGGCGACCCTGCCGCAATGGGCGCGCGTCGCGCCCGGTCAGATGGTCGCCACGGTCAAGATCATCGCCTATGGCGTGCCGGGGGCGGATCTGGCGGCAGCCGAACGGGCAGCGGCGACAGACAAGACCGGCGCGGGCGAGCCAGGCGCGCTGCAGCTGATGGCGCCGCGCCATGCCACCGCCACGCTGATCGAGACCGCCATCGGCGGCCGGGATCCGGGCGACAAGGGCCGGCGGGCGCTGGAGGGGAGGCTTGCGCGGCTGGGTCTGTCGCTTGGGCCGCGGGTCGTGGTCGCGCATGACATCCCGGCCATCGCAGGTGCCCTGGCTACGGCAGAGGGGGAGGCGATCTTCATTCTGACCGGATCGGCCACCTCGGATCCGGCCGATGTCGGGCCCGAGGCCCTGCGCCTGGCCGGCGGGGAGGTGGTGCAGTTCGGCATTCCCGTCGATCCGGGCAATCTCCTGTTTCTGGGCCGGCTGGGGCTGCGTCCGGTGATCGGGCTGCCGGGCTGCGCCCGCTCGCCCGCGCTGAACGGGGCGGACTGGGTGCTGGAGCGGGTTCTTTGCGGGGTCGAGCTCGGCCCGGCCGATCTGGCCGCCATGGGGCTGGGCGGGCTTCTGAAGGAGATCCCCGACAGGCCCCGGCCGCGGTCGGCCCCGCCGGGTTCGGGCGGCTGAACCGCGGGGGCTTTGGCCCATCCCCCGATACCGGGCCACCGCGCCGGAATTTTGGGTTCCCAACTCGATTTGCGCGTGATTACATGGCGGTGCAAAGGATCGGGGAGGATCATATGGCACAGGTCACGATGACCGTGAACGGAAAGGCCGTTACGGGCGAGGTCGAGGGGCGGACACTGCTTGTCGATTTCCTGCGCGGGCCGCTGCGGCTGACCGGCACGCATGTCGGCTGCGACACCAGCCAGTGCGGCGCCTGCGTGGTGCATGTGGATGGCCAGGCGGTCAAGGCCTGCGCGATCTTCGCGCTCGAGGCCGAGGGGGCGGAGGTCACGACGATCGAGGGGATGGCCAATGCCGATGGGTCGCTTTCGGTGATCCAGCAGGCCTTTCAGGATCATCACGGGTTGCAATGCGGCTTCTGCACGCCGGGCATGGTGATGTCGGCCGCCGCCCTTCTGGCCGAGAACCCCAAGCCCAGCGAGCGCGAGATCCGCGAATATCTCGAGGGCAATATCTGCCGCTGCACCGGCTACCACAATATCGTGAAGGCGATTCTCGCGGCCTCGGGGCAGGATGTGGGGGCGATCGCCGCCGAATAGCCGGCCCACGACGACGCTTGCCCAGCCCCGGGGAGGGGGCCGGGCACCAGCTTGAACACGTCTTTGAACCAGAGTGACAAGGCGGGGCCAGCCCGGCGGGGCGCCCCCATCCAGGGAGGATGATGAATGCCGAAGGACCAAGGGATCGGGCAAAGCCCCAAGCGGCGCGAGGATCTGCGCTTTCTGACCGGGCGGGGCCGCTATACCGATGACATCCAGATCGCCGGCCAGGCCCATGCCGTCTTTGTGCGCAGCCAGGTGGCCCATGGCGAGATCCGCTCGATCGACACCCGCGATGCCGAGGCGATGCCGGGCGTGCTGGCCGTCTTCACCGGGGCCGATTTCGTCGATGTGGGCGGCAATCCGGCCGGCTGGCTGATCAACAGCCGCGACGGCACCCCGATGAAGGAACCCAAGCGCCCGGTTCTGGCCCATGGCAAGGTGCGCCATGTGGGCGACGCCTATGCCGCCGTCATCGCCGAAACCGCCGATCAGGCGCGCGACGCGGCCGAGGCCATCGTCGCCGATATCGTCGAGCTGCCGGCCGTGGTCGATATGGCGGCAGCCCTTGCCGGCGGGCCCTTCGTGCATGACGAGATCGGCACCAACCAGTGTTTCGACTGGGGCTGGATCGAGGATAACCGTGCTGCCACGGATGCCGCGATCAAGGGGGCGGCGCATGTCACCACGCTGGAACTGGTCAACAACCGGCTGGTGCCCAATGCGATGGAACCCCGCGCCTCAACCGGGGATTATGATCCCGGCACGGGGGAGTATACGCTTTACACCACCAGCCAGAATCCGCATCTGACCCGGCTTCTGATCTCGGCCTTCGTGATGGGTATCCCGGAAAACAAGCTGCGTGTCGTGGCGCCGGATGTGGGCGGGGGCTTCGGCTCCAAGATCTATCACTACGGCGAAGAGGCGCTGGTGCTGGCCGCGGCAAAACGGCTGGGGCGCCCCGTGCGCTGGACGGCCACCCGCAGCGAAAGCTTCCTGACCGATGCGCATGGCCGCGACCATGTGACGAAGATCGAGCTTGCCACCGACAAGGACGGCAAATTCCTCGCCTTCCGGACCGAGACGATGGCCAATGTCGGGGCTTACCTCTCGAACTTCTCGACCGCGACGCCGACCTTCCTGCATGGCACGCTGATGGCGGGCAATTACACGGTGCCGCATGTCTATGTGAACGTGAAGGCCGTCTTCACCAATACCGCCCCCGTCGATGCCTATCGCGGCGCGGGCCGGCCCGAGGCGACCTTCAGCCTTGAGCGGGTGATCGACAAATGCGCCCGCGAACTGGGCATCGACCCGATCGAGCTGCGCCGGCGCAATTTCATCAAGCCCGACCAGTTTCCCTTCGTCTCGGCGGCGGGGCTGGAATATGACATCGGCAATTATGACGCGCTGATGGACCGGCTCGAGGAACTGGGCGATCTCAAGGGCTTTGCCGCGCGGCGCAAGGCCTCCGAGGCGAAGGGGATGCTGCGCGGGCTTGGCATCAACAGCTATATCGAGGCCTGCGGCATTGCGCCTTCGAACCTTGTGGGCGTGCTCGGCAGCCGAGTCGGGCTTTACGATGCGGCCACCGTGCGGGTGAATGCCACCGGCACCCTTGCCGTCATGGTCGGCGCCCATAGCCACGGGCAGGGCCATGAGACGGCCTTTCCCCAGGTGGTGGCCGATATGCTGGGGATCGACGCGGCCTCGGTCGAGATCGTGCATGGCGACACGTCGAAGATTCCCTTCGGCATGGGCACCTATGGCTCGCGCTCGCTGGCGGTCTGCGGCTCGGCCGTGGTGCGCGCCACGGAAAAGGTTATCGCCAAGGCCCGCAAGATCGCGGCCCATATGCTCGAAGCCTCGGCCGAGGATATCGAATTCGCCGACGGCCGGTTCAGCGTCGCCGGCACCGACAAGGGCGTCAGCTTCGGCGAGGTGGCGCTCAAGGCCTATATCCCGCACAACTTCCCGCTTGAAGACATCGAGCCGGGGCTGGAAGAGACGGCCTTCTACGATCCGGCCAACTTCACCTATCCCGCCGGCGCCTATGCCTGCGAGGTCGAGGTCGATCCCGAGACCGGCAAGGTCACCATCGAAAAGTTCACGGCCGTTGACGATTTCGGCAATGTCATCAACCCGATGATCGTCGAAGGTCAGGTGCATGGCGGGCTGGGGCAGGGGATCGGCCAGGCGCTGCTGGAAAACACCAGCTATGACGCCAATGGCCAGCTCGTGACGGCCAGCTACATGGATTACGCCATGCCGCGGGCCGATGATCTGCCGTTCTATGCGGTCGATCACTCCTGCGCCACGCCCTGCACGCATAACCCCTTGGGCGTGAAGGGATGCGGCGAGGCGGGGGCCATCGGTTCGCCCCCGGCCGTGGTGAATGCGGTGATCGACGCGCTGCAGTCGGGCGGCAAGCCCGTCGACCATATCGACATGCCGCTCAGCCCCGCGCGGGTCTGGGCCGCGATGAACGCTTGAGGAGAGAGACGCATGTATGCTTTCGAAATCGAACGTCCCACCACCATCGCCGATGCCGTGGCCGCCCTTGGCCATGACGGGGCGCAGGCGCTGGGCGGCGGGCAGACGCTGATCCCGTCGCTCAAGCAGCGGCTGGCCGCGCCCGAAAAGCTGGTCAGCCTGACCGCCATCTCCGAGATGCGCGGCGTCTGTCAAAGCGACGCGGGCGAGGTCTGCGTCGGCGGCGCCACGACCCATGCGACGGTCGCGGCCCAGAGCCTGGGGATGTTTCCCGCGCTGGCCGGTCTTGCGGCGCATATCGGCGATCCGGCGGTGCGCAACCGCGGCACGATCGGCGGCAGTCTGGCCAATAACGACCCCTCGGCCTGCTATCCGGCGGCGGTGCTTGGGACGGGGGCCAGCATCCTGACCTCGAACCGCACCATTGCGGCGGATGATTTCTTTGACGGGATGTTCACCACCGTCCTCGAAGAAGGCGAGATCATCACCGAGGTCCGCTTCCCCATCCCCGAACGGGCGAGCTATCAGAAATTCGTCCAGCCCGCTTCGCGCTTCGCGCTCGTGGGGGTGTTCGTGGCGAAATACGCGGGCGGCGTCCGGGTCGCGGTGACGGGCGCCTCGGAAGGGGGTGTCTTCCGCTGGAGCGAGGCCGAGGCGGCGCTTTCGGAGAGTTTCGCTCCTGCGGCGCTGGACGGGCTGTCCGTTGCGGCCGAGGGCATGATCGGCGATCTGCACGGCTCGCCGGAGTATCGCGCGCATCTGGTCAAGGTGATGACGAAACGCGCCGTCGCCGCCGCCTGATCCGGCGCAGCAGACATGAAAAAGGCCGCCCTCCGGGGCGGCCTTTCTGTGTAGGGGCGGGTCTGACCCGGCCTTGGAAGGGCTACTTCGCCGGCCCGATCATCATGACCATCTGCCGGCCTTCAAGGCGCGGCATGCTTTCGACCTTGCCGATTTCCTTCACATCCTCGGCCACGCGCTCCAGCAACTGCCGGCCAAGCTCCTGATGCGCCATTTCGCGGCCGCGGAAGCGCAGGGTGATCTTCACCTTGTCGCCTTCCTCGAGGAACTTGAACACCGAGCGCATCTTCACGTCGTAATCATGCGTATCGGTATTGGGGCGGAACTTGACCTCCTTGATCTCGATGACCTTCTGGTTCTTCCGCGCCTCGGCTTCTTTCTTCTGGGTCTCGTATTTGTACTTGCCGTAGTCCATGATCTTGCAGACCGGCGGCTGGGCATTGGGCGAGATCTCGACAAGGTCGAGCCCCGCGTCCTCGGCCAGTATCAGCGCCCTTTCAGGCGAGACGACCCCGAGGTTCTCTCCCTCCGCACCGATCAGGCGGATGTCGCCGCCCCGGATACGATCGTTGACCCGCGGGCCTGTGTCACGCACCGGCGGTGCGTTATGCGGTCTGCGTCCTATGGCTTGGTCCTTTCGGCCTTGGATGTTCTTCGCGGCGCAAGGTATCCATCGGCGATGGGCTGTTCAACTGCAAAACGCGGAAGCGGCCGTTTGCGGTTTGTCTTTTCAAATCGCCACAGTTCTGACATATCACGCGCGAGGTCCGGAGTTTGAGGACCACCATGCGAGATTGGAAGGACTTCAACATGAATCGCGTGATCGGAATTATCGTTGTGCTGGTCGTCATCGGGGGTGGCTACTGGTGGTGGAACAACCAGCAGGCCCAGCGCGCCGCCGAAGAAGCCGCCGCCGCCGCCCAGGCCGAAGCCGCCGCTGCTGCTGCCGCCGCCGAAGCCGAAGCTGCCGAGGCCGCCGCCGCTGCCGAGGCTGAAGCAGAGGCCGCTGCCGATGCCGCCATGGAAACCGCCGACGAGGCGATGGACGATGCGGCCGAAGCGGTCGAAGACGCCGTCGACGCCGTTGAAGAAGCGGTCGAGGATGCGGCTGAAGAGGTTCAGGAATGAACAGAACGATTGGTGTTGTTGGTGTCCTGATCGTTATCGGGGGCGGTTACTGGTACTGGAACAATCAGCAGGCCCAGCAGGCTGCCGCTGAAGCCGAGGCAGCAGCCGTTGCCGCCGCCGAAGCCGCCGCGGCCGAGGCGGAAGCCGCAGCCGCCGCAGAAGCCGAAGCTGCCGCCGCAGCCCTGGCCGAGGCGGAAGCCGCAGCCGCTGCCGAAGCCGAAGCTGCCGCCGCCGCCCTGGCCGAGGCGGAAGCCGCAGCCGCCGCCGAAGCCGAAGCTGCCGCCGCAGCCCTTGCCGAAGCTGAAGCCGCCGCTGCGGCCGAAGCCGAGGCTGCCGCTGCTGCTGCCGCCGAAGCGGCCACCGAGGCTGTGGAAGCGGTCGAAGAGGCCGTGACCGAGGCTGTCGAAGAGGCGGTCGAGGCTGCCGAAGCCGCTCAGGAAGCCGCCGAATCGGTGGTGGAAGAGGCGGTAGAGGCCGCAGAAGACGCCGTCGAAGCCGTCGAGGAAGCCGCGACCGAGGCTGTCGAAGAGGCGCTCGATGCCGCCGACGCGATGGCGACCGAGGCCGAAGCGACCCTGACCGACAGTGCCGAGGCCGTCGAAGAGGCCGTGTCCGAGACGGTCGATGCGGCCGCCGAGGCCGTTGACTCTGCAGCCGAGGCAATCGACGAGGCCGTGACCGGCGCCACCGGCGCGCTCGAGAACATCCTCGACCCGGCCAATTTCGACCTCGAGACGGTGACCGCGGCGATCGACGCCTCCTCGCTTGACGACTCGCTCAAGACCCAGCTCAAGACCGCGCTGACGGCAGCTGCCAACAGCCCGACCCTTCTGCCCGGCGTGCTTGACCGGATCGGGACGGCGCTGTCGGGGAACTGACGCGGGTTGACCGACCCGCTCAGACCATCCGTCCACAAGACAACAGGGCCGCGCCGGAGAGATCCGGCGCGGCCCTTGCGTTTCCGCCCTCTTGATTTCCGCCTTCTTGATAGGTGTCAGCCGACGAAGGCCTTTTCGATCACGAATTCCGCCGGTTCGGAATTGGCCCCTTCGCGCAGGCCGGCCCTTTCGAGGATCGCCTTGATATCAAGGTTGAAGGCCAGCGACCCGCAGACCATCGCCCGGTCGACCGCGGGATCAAGCGGCGGCAGGTTCAGATCGGCAAAGACCTCGCCGTTTTCGATCAGCGTGGTGATCCGGCCCATCTTGGGGCTCTGTTCCCGCGTCGTGGTGGGATAATAGCGCAGCTTGCCCTCGACCAGTTCCCCGATCAGCGGATCCTCGGGCAGCGCCTCCACGATCTCGCGCCCGTAGGTCAGCTCGGCCACATCGCGGCAGGTATGGGTGACGACGACCTCGTCGAATTTCTCCCAGGTCTCGGGATCGCGCAAAAGCGAGGCGAAGGGCGCAAAGCCCGTGCCGGTGGCAAACAGCCACAGCCGCTTGCCCGGCAAAAGCGCGTCATGCACCAGCGTGCCCACCGGCTTGGGGCGCAGGATGATCTCGTCGCCCGGCTGGATATGCTGCAGGCGCGAGGTCAGCGGCCCGTCCGGCACCTTGATCGAATAGAACTCAAGCTCTTCGTCCCAGGAGGGCGAGGCGATGGAATAGGCCCGCAGAAGCGGCTTGCCGTTCTCGCCCATCAGCCCGATCATCACAAACTCGCCCGAGCGGAACCGCAAGGACCGGGGCCTCGAGACGCGGAAGGCGAAGAGGCGGTCGGTGAAATGCCGGACCGAGGTTACGGTCTGCGCATCGGGCAGGGCGATCTTGCTGGCGACGGTCTGGTCCACGGGGCGTTGCTCTGTCATCTGTGTCATGCCGGTGGCCTAGGCCACCGCTCCGTTCTAGGCGTTGATCTGGATCAGGGAAAGTCGCTTAACCGGCGCGCAGCCGCGACTGATAGTCATGCGCGCGCCAATCGGCGCGGGAAAGCCATTGGTCCTCGGGCTGGCGTTGGGCCAGATCGTCACCGATCTCGACCTCGTCAAAGCCCGACCGGCGCGCCATCGCATATTGATCTGCGATCACATGACCCGCCGCCCGCAGCCGCCCCGTATAGCCCATCGCCCGCAGGCTGCGCGCAAGGGTGAAGCCGCGCCCGTCGCTGAAGGCGGGGAACATGACCCGGATCAGCGCGACCCCCTCCAGCCGCCCGGCAAGCGCTGCCGGATCCGCCTCGGGCCCCAGTTCAAGGCCGATGCCGGCCATATTGGCCGCCAGGGCCTCGGGGCCGATAAAGCCGCCGGCCCAGTCCTCCCGGCCAAAGCCGGTATCGGTGACGATCACTGTCATTTCCGTATCCTGTCTTTCTCTTCGGTGCGGATCGTCAGAGCCCGGCCCGCCTCAGGCGGCGACGCCGGGCCCCCGGACCAGTCGTCCGTCGACGAAATGGATCCCGCATTCCTCTTTCGCGCTGTCCCGCCAGCGGCCGGCGCGCGGATCCTCGCCATCATTCACCCGCGTCGTGCAGGGGGCGCAGCCGATGGACGGATAGCCTTTCGACACCAGCGGATGCCGGGGCAGGCGGTTTTCGGCGATATAGTCCTGCAGATCGGCGGTCGTCCAATGCACCAGCGGATTGACCTTGATCCGCAGGTCGCCCTCGGCCTCGAAGAAATCCAGATCGCCCCGCGCCCCGCCCTGATAGCGTTTGCGCCCGGTGATCCAGGCGTCGAACCCTTCCAGCGCGCGGTTCAGCGGCTCCACTTTCCGCAGATGGCAGCAGGCGTCGGGATCATGCAGATGCAGGATGTTCTCGTTGTCGCGCTGGAACAGCTCTGCCCGGTCGGGCCGGATGACCCGCACGTCCCCCAGCCGCAGCCGCTCGGTCAGGTCCAGCTGGTAGTCCAGCGTTTCGGCGAACAGCATCTCGGTATCGATGAAGAGGACCGGCGTATTCCGCGCCATGACCGAGATCAGGTGCAGAAGCACGACCGATTCCGCGCCGAAGGAACTGACCAGCGCGATCCGCCCCACCTGCGGATCGCGCAGCGCATGTTCCAGAACGGCGGTCGCCCCGTGATGGCGATAGCGCGCGTTCAGCTCGGCCACGCGTTCGGCAACGGGAGTATCAAGCGGCATCGGCCCGATCCTCGCTGTCATAAAGGGCCGCCTTGAACGGGGCCATGCCAAGGCGGCGGAAGGTCTCGATGAAGCTCTCCTCAGGATGTTCGCGCAGGTCGAGATAGGCCATCACCAGCCGCTCGATCGCGGGCACGATCCCTTCGGCCGGGAAACCGGGGCCGGTCTTTTCGCCGATGGCGAAATGCTCGGTATGATCGCCGCCCAAGGTGATCTGGTAATTCTCCACCCCCGCGCGATCCAGCCCGAGGATCCCGATATGGCCAACATGGTGATGCCCGCAGGCATTGATGCAGCCCGAGATCTTGATCTTGAGGGGGCCGACTTCGTGTTCGACCTGCAATTCCTCGAAGCGCAGCGCGATCTCCTGCGCGATGGGGATCGACCGCGCGGTCGCCAGGGCGCAGTAATCCATGCCGGGGCAGGCGATGATGTCCGACACCAGCCCCACATTCGCCGTGGCGATGCCGGCGGATTTCAGCGCGGCATGGACGGCCGGAAGATCCGCCTTGTGGACATGGGGCAGGATGACGTTCTGTTCGTGGCTGATCCGCAATTCGCCATAGCCATAGCGTTCGGCCAGATCCGCCAGAACCCGCATCTGATCCGAGGTCGCATCGCCCGGCGTGGCCCCGGGCGCCTTGAAGCTGACGGTGACGATGGCATGGCCCTGCGCCTTGTGGGCGGCAAGGTTGGTATCGGCCCAGGCGCGGAAGACCGGATCCGCGGCATAGGCGGCCTCATAAGGCGCGACAGAGCGGTCGGCGAAGGCGGGCGGCGCGAACTGGGCCTCGATCGCGGTCAGGATTTCCTGATCCACGCCGGTGAAGCGCGGGCGAATTTTTGCAAAATTCGCCTCCACCGCGTCGCGGAAGGCCTCGAGCCCGTTCTCGAAAACGGTGATCTTGATCCGCGCCTTGTACTTGTTGTCGCGCCGGCCCATCAGGTTGTAGGCGGCCAGCACCGCCTCGACGTAAGGAAGGAGGTCCGCCCGGGGCAGGAAGTCGCGGATGACCTTGCCCTCCATCGGGGTCCGGCCAAGCCCGCCGCCGACGATCACCTCGAACCCGGCCTCGCCCGCGTCATTGCGGACCATGCGCAGCCCGATGTCATGGGCGCGGGTCACGGCGCGGTCATTGGGGCTGCCGGTGATGGCGATCTTGAACTTGCGGGGCAGGAACTGGAATTCGGGATGGTCGGTCGACCATTGCCGCAAAAGCTCGGCCACGGGGCGGGGGTCGGCGATCTCGTCCGCGGCGGCGCCTGCGAAATGGTCGGCGGTGACGTTGCGGATCGTGTTGCCGCTGGTCTGGATCGCATGCATGCCGACATCGGCCAGCGCGTCCAGCATGTCGGGCACGTCCTCAAGTTTCGGCCAGTTGAACTGGATGTTCTGCCGCGTCGTCCAGTGGCCATAGCCCTTGTCCCAGCGATCGGCGATCATCGCCAGTTGCCGCATCTGATCGGGGTTCAGCGTGCCATAGGGGATCGCGACCCGCAGCATATAGGCGTGAAGCTGCAGGTAGAGGCCGTTCATCAGGCGCAGCGGGCGAAACTCGTCCTCGGTCAGCGAGCCGTCGATGCGGCGGGCGACCTGATCGCGGAATTGCGCCACGCGGGTGCGGACGAAAGCCTCGTCGAATTCGGAATAGCGATACATCGGTTACAGCTCCACCTGCTTGCCGTGGGCATAGTTCGAGGGGCCGCGGGTGCGGAACGCCTCGCGGAAATGGACGGGTTCGGGGCCGCTTGCGCCGGCGCGGGCATCGGCGAGGTAGGGGCCGACGACCAGATCGCGCTGCGCCTGTGCGAAGAGGAGCCGGATCGCGGCATGGGCCTCGTCCTCGATCAGTTCGGCCTCGCTCATCTCGGGCGACCAGCGGTCATCCTCGGTCAGCCAGACGGCATCGCCCTCGAGCAGGCGGTTGGCGGTCACGACCTTGGGGGTGAAGGCACGGCTCATGATCTGGCTTCCTGTGTCTGGAGCAAGTCCTGCAGTTCGGGCAGGCGCGCGCGGGCGGCGCGGGGGGCAAGGCCGAAGAGGAGGAGCGCCGGGCCATCAAGGCCCGCCTCGGTCAGCGCGGGTTCAAGCTGGGCCAGCGTGGTGGCAAGGATGCGCTGGTCGGGGCGCGAGGCATTCTCGATCACGCTGACCGGGGTGGCGGGATCGGCGCCATGCATCATCAGCCGGCCCTGCAGGAACCGCGCGGCGCGCTTGCCCATGTAGATCGCCGCCACCTCGCCGGGTCGGGCGAGTGTCCGCCAGTCGTGATCGGCAAAGCCCTTCATGTCATGGCCCGTCAGGATGCGGACCGAGGAATTGCGGTCGCGCTTCGTCAGGCTTTGGCCAAGGGCTGCGACCGAGGCCGAGGCGGCGGTGATGCCGGGCACGATGGACCAGTCGATACGGGCCGCCTCTAGCGCCTCGATCTCCTCATCCAGACGGCCGAAGACGGTGGGATCGCCGGATTTGAGGCGCACGACATGCAGGCCACGGCGGGCGTGGTCGACCATCATGGCGTTGATATCGTCCTGCGCCGTCGAGGTGCCGAAGCCTTCCTTGCCGGCGTCGATCATCACCGCCTCGCGCCGGGCGAGTTCCAGGATCGCGGGCGTGACGAGGCGGTCGTGGATCACCACATCCGCCCGGTCGAGCGCGCGGCGGGCCTTGAGCGTCAGAAGGTCCGGGTCGCCGGGGCCCGCGCCGACAAGATCGACGCGGCCGGGGCGGTCGGCGGCGGTCAGGTGGCGGTCGAGCAGGGTTTCAAGCGCGGCCCGCGCGCCTTCGGGGCCTTTTGCCGCCAGGGCGCGGGGACCTTCGGAGAAATAGTAGTCGCCCCAGAAATCGCGCCGCTTGCGGCCCATCGGCAGGGCCTCGGCCGCGTGGCGGAAGGCCTTGCCGATCCGGGTCAGAAGGCCAAGGGCGGCGGGCAGGCGTTCCTCGAGATCGGTCTTGATCGCGCGGGCCAGCACCGGGGCCGCGCCTTCGGTGCCGATCGCCACGACCACCGGGTCTCGGTCGACGATGGCGGGGGTGATGAAGGCGCTGTCGGCGAGGTTGTCGACGATATTGACCAGCGCCCCGTCGGCGCGGGCGAGGGCGGCGACGCGGGCATCCTCGGCGGCATCGTCATTGGCGGCATAGGCAAGGACGGCGCAAAGCGCATCGCCGGGGGCGAAGGGGCGGCGGACAAGGCGCAGGCGGCCCTCGGCGGCGAGGCGTTCGAGATCGGGCGAGGGGGCGGCGGCGAAGACGGTCAGATGCGCCTCGGTCTTCATCAGGAGGCGCAGCTTGGCCAGCGCCGTCTCGCCCCCGCCCGAGACGGTGATCCGGCGGCCCGCGACGGCAAGGAAGACGGGAAAGTGCTGCATCGGGCGGATCCTGGCTTCTGGCGTTTTCTGGATTGAATATAGGATAATGTTCCGGTATTCCGCCAGTATGGCGCCGCAATAAGGACGGGTGTTCCAAATTTTGCAAATTTGGAGTTTGGCGTTCCGCTTCACGAAAGGCAGGCGAATGACGTTCCGCATCGACGAGACCGACCGGAAAATCCTGACCGAACTGCAGCGCGATGCCTCGCGCTCGCTTGACGAGATCGCGCGCGCGGTGGGCTCGTCCAAGACGCCGGTCTGGAACCGCATCCGCAAGCTGCGCGAGGCCGGCGTGATCCGGCAGCAGACGGTGCTCTTGGATGCCGAGGCGCTGGGTTTCGAGGCGACCTTCTTTGTCCTGATCCGCACCAGCGAGCATGAGGCCGACTGGCAGGCGCGCTTTCTGGCCACGCTGAAGGCGCGGCCCGAAGTGCAGGAGGCGCATCGGCTGGCGGGCGATATCGACTATATCCTGAAGGTCCGGGTGCCCAATGCGCGGGCCTATGACGCCTTTTATCAGGCGCTGATCGCGGAGGTGCGGATCTACAATGTGACCGCACTTCTGAGCATGGAAGAGATCAAGTCGAGCCTTGCGCTGCCGTTGTGACGGCGGAGGGGGGCTCTGCCCCCCGTCTCCTGCGGAGACTCCCCCCGGGATATTTGGGAACAAAAGAAGCAGGGGGTGTCAGCTGCGGGTGACCATCAGGCTTTCGAGGCCGTGGAAGTGGTAGACATCGGCATAGCGCGGGGCGGCGGCGAGGCGCAGTCCGGGCAGGCGGGTGAAGAGCGTCTCGAGGGCGATGCGAAGTTCGAGCCGGGCGAGGGGGGCGCCGACGCAGAAGTGCAGGCCGGCGCCGAAGGATGTGTTGATCGGGCCAGATCGGGCGGGGTCGAAGCGGGCGGGGTCGGGCCAGGCGGCGGGGTCGCGGTTGGCGGCGGCGAGCAGGCAGGCGATGCGGTCGCCGCGGCGGAAGCTCTGGCCGAAGAGGGTGCAGTCCTCATAGACCCAGCGGGTGAACATGTGCAGCGGCGGGTCGAAACGCAGGATCTCTTCTACGAGGGCCTCGGTTATGGGGGTGGCGGCGAGGCCGAGGTCGAGGAGGGTGCGGATCCCGTTGCCGAGCGTATGCACCGTGGCCTCGTGGCCGGCATTCAGGAGCAGGATGCAGGTGGTGATCAGTTCGTCATGGCTGAGGCGCTCTCCGTCCTCCTCGGCCGCGATGAGCGCGGTCAGAAGGTCATCGGCGGGTCGGCTGCGGCGCTGGTCGATGTAATCCGTCAGGAAGGCGGAAAACGCTGTGGCGGCGCGGGCGGCGGCCTCTTCCTCGGTGCGGCTGCGGCGGGCCTGATACATGGCGACCATGGCATTGGACCAGGCCAGAAGGTCGTCGGCGCGGGATTCCGGCACGCCGAGCAGGCGCGCGATGATCACCACCGGGACGATCCGGGCATAGCTGTCGAGCAGGTCGAAAGCGCCGGTTTCGGGAAAGCGGTCGATCAGCGCGTGGCACAAGGCCTCGATCTCGGGCGCCAGGGCCGTGATCCGGCGCGAGGTGAAGGCGCGCAGCACCAGACCGCGCAGCCGGGTATGGCGGGGCGGCTCGAGCTCGAGCATGGAATGCGCCTCGATGGCGTAGAAGGCTTCCGTATGGGGGGCGATGGCGGGGGCCTGTTCGGGCGGGGCCTCGCGCCCGAGGCGGCGGTCTTTCAGAAGTGCCGTGACGGCGCGGTGCGAGGTCGCGCAGGGCAGGTCGTAATCGGTCCACCAGAAGAGATCGCCGCCTGCGCGCGCCCGGTCGTAGAAATCATAGGGGTTCTGGACGAAGGCCGGATCGGTCGGCGATTGGGCGAGGGGCTGCATCAGGCCGCTTCGAGGGCGGCGATGATGGGCGCGAAATCGGCCGCCTTGAGGCTCGCCCCGCCGACAAGGGCGCCGTCCACATCCGCCACGGCAAAGATCTCGGCCGCATTCGAGGGTTTGACCGAGCCGCCATAGAGCAGCCGGAGCTGTGCCCCCTCGGCGCCGAAGCGGGTCAGAAGGTCCTGGCGCAGGGCGGCATGGACCTCGGCGATCTGGGCGAGGCTGGGCACGAGGCCCGTGCCGATGGCCCAGACGGGTTCATAGGCGATGACGGTATTGCCGCCGGTCGCGCCATCGGGAAGCGATCCGGCCAGCTGGGCCGAGACAACGGCCAGCGTCTCGCCGGCTTCGCGCTGGGCCAGCGTTTCGCCCAGGCAGACGATGGCGATCAGGCCGGCGCGATGGGCCGCCTCGGTCTTGGCGCGGATCAGGGCGTCGCTTTCGCCATGATCGGTGCGGCGTTCGGAATGGCCGAGGATGACATGGCTTGCCCCGGCATCGCGCAGCTGCTCGGCCGAGACATCGCCGGTATGGGCGCCCGAGGCGAGGGGGTGGCAATCCTGGCCGCCAAGCGCAAGCGGGCTGGCCGCGGCCAGATCGGCCATCCGCGACAGAAGCGTCGCGGGCGGGCAAAGCAGGATATCGACGCCCGGGGCAGGGTGGCCCTCGATCAGGGCGCGGACCTCGGCCAGGGCCTCGGTCGTGCCGTTCATCTTCCAGTTTCCGGCGGCGAGCTTGCGGCGCATTCCGTTTCCCCCTCTGTTCGCCCGAGGGTTAGCAGGCCGCGCCGGAAGGGGAAAGGGCGGCCGGGCGCCTCAGCGCTCTGGCTGGACGCTTTCGTCGAAGCGGATCGATTCGCCGCAGCCGCAGGCATCCACGACATTGGGATTGCGAAACTCGAAGCCCGATTCCAGAAGCCCCGTCCTGTAGTCGATCTCGGTCCCGAAGAGGAACATCTGCGCCATGGGGGCGATCATCACCCGCGCGCCCTCCTGTTCGATGACCTCGTCATGCGGGTTCACCTCGGTGGCATATTCCATCGTGTATTCCATCCCCGCGCAGCCGCCCTTGCGCACGCCAAGGCGCAGGCCGGCGGTGCCGTCACGCTCCATCAGGCGGCGGATATGGGCCGCGGCGGCGGGGGTCAGGGTGACGGCCTGTTTGCCGGGAATGCCGAACATCGCATGTCTCCTTTGCCGACAAGCTATGTCCCGGACCGCCTCGCCTCAAGGGCGGTGGTCAAGGAAGTCGCGACCAGCCGGTGGTCAGGTCACATGAAGCCCAGTTCAAGCCGGGCTTCGTCCGACATCATGTCCATGCCCCATTGCGGCTCCCAGGTCAGGTTGACATCGACCGTCCTGACGCCCGCCACCCCCTCCACAGCCGCGGCGACCCAGCCCGGCATCTCGCCCGCGACGGGGCAGCCGGGGGCGGTCAGGCTCATGGTCACGACGACATCGGCCTCGTCATTGATGAAGATCGTGTAGACAAGGCCAAGGTCGAAGATATTGACCGGGATCTCGGGGTCATAGACCGAGCGGCAGGCCTCGACCACGGCGTCATAAAGGGGATGGTCGGTCGAGGAAGGGGCGATCAGGGGGATGCCTTCCATCTCGCTTGTCTGGCTGGTCATGGTCCCGGTCACCTCGAATGCCTGAGCGAAGATATAGGATTTCCGGGCCGCGCCGTAAAGGGGACCGGGGCAAAGCTGCGGCCGCGCGCGGTAGGGTGGGCAAAGCCCACGCTTGCGCGAAACGGCGGGGCGGGCTCACCCGCTCAGATGCCTGCCCGCATCCTTGCGCGCAAAGCCCTTCATCCGGGCCCCATGCGCCGCCAGAAAGGCCCGCGTCCGCTCCGGGTCATGCCGTGACAGGTCGCGCAGCCACCAGGCGATGGCCTTCTGGATGAACCATTCGGGATCCTCCACATAGCCCGCGGCCCAACCCAGCACCCGGTCGCGGATCGCCAGGTCCTGCGGCTTGGGGTGGTTCTGCTTGGTCCAGGGCAGGGTGATGACCAGCGCCGCCCGCCGCGTCCAGAGGTGGTCCGAGCGGGTCCAGCCCTCGACCTCCTCGATCCGCGAAGGATCCGCCACCAGCCGCCGCGCGCCCGCGCCGCAGGCATGATCGGCGAGCGCCCAGCCGTCGAACCCCGGCACCCATGAGGCGATGAGCCGCCAGACCGCCGTGTCATCGGGCCGGATCCGGGCCTGGGTCAGCAGGCGGGTGGCCGCGACGCGGGCCTCGTGGATGTTCGTCTCCCATAGCGCTGCGGCCAGCGCGACGCGCTCTTCCAGCGTGACCTGCCCGCGCCAGTCGCGCGCCAGCGCGTCGACCACCGGGACGGGCACGCCCAGATAGGGCCGCGCGACCTTGTGATAGGCCGCCATCTCTGCGGCCTTGGTCGCATCCCCATGCGCCTCGAGTGCCGCCAGCGCGGCCTCGGGCGTCATTCGCCCAGCCCGGTCGGGAATCCGTCGATGGTGCGCGCGTTCCTTTCGGCCCAGTAGCCCGGCATCGCCTCGGCGCCCTTGTCCTCGGCCCAGCGGGTCAGCGTATCGCGTTCCGCCTCGAAGGCCATCATCGGCACCGCATAGCCGCAAGAGGTCTGGACCAGGTCGACCGCCATGTCGAACACCTGCCGCGCGCCGGTGGCGGGCGGGAAATGGGCGTCGAGCGCGTCCCATCCCGCCTCGCCCCTATGCACCGTCCGCGCCGTGCCATAGGCGCGCAGGATCAGCGGCCGGCGGTCGAAGGAGCACCACATCACCGTCATCCGGTTCACCCGCGCCAGATGGCCCGCCGTCTCGTTCCCCGACCCGGTCAGGTTGCGCCAGATCAGGCGGTTGGGGCCAAGCACGCGCAGCGAATCCATCCCCTTGGGCGAGACATTGACCCGGCCCCCCTCGGCCGCCGTGCCGACAAAGAAGATGTGCTGCGCGGCGACGAAACTCTGGTGGCTGTCGTCGAAGCCGGGAAATTGCTTGGCCATGCTACGTCCCCCTCGGTTTCTCGATCTGCCAGTCAAGGTGGCGGCGGATGACCGGCCATTCCTGGGCGGTGATCGAATAGACCGCCGTATCGCGCAAAAGCCCGTCCGGCGTCCGCAAATGGGCGCGCAGGATGCCGTCAAGCTGCGCGCCCAGCCGTTCGATGGCCCGCCTGCTTTGCGTGTTCAGGCGATGGGTGCGGAACTCGACCGCGATGCAGCCCAAGGTGTCAAAGGCATGGGCCAGCAGCAGGCGCTTGGCCTCGGTATTCAGCGGCCCACGCTGGACCTGCGCCGAGATCCAGGTCGACCCGATCTCGACCCGGGGCGTGCCTGCGTCGATATTCATGTAGGTGGTCATGCCGACGGGCCTGCCCTCGGGCGTCTGGATGCAGAAGGGCAGCATCGTGCCCTTCTCGTGCAGTGACAGGCGGCGGGCGATCTCGGCCGCCATCCCCTCGGGCGAAGGGATCGAGGTGTACCAGAGCCGGTGCAGATCGCCCACGACGCGGGCCAGCGGCTCGGCATGGTCGGCGCTTAGCGGCACAAGGCGCACATGGCGGCCGGTCAGGGTCACGGGGTCAAGGGGCGTCATTCGACCGTCACCGATTTGGCAAGGTTGCGGGGCTGGTCCACATCCGTGCCCTTGGCGAGCGCCGTGTGATAGGCCAGAAGCTGCGCCGGCACCGCGTAAAGGATCGGCGCGAAGAGCGGATCGACCGGGGGCAGGACCAGCGTTTCCCAAGCGCCGTCAGAGGCTTCTGCGGCCCCCTTCGCATCGGTGATGAGCAAGACCTTGCCGCCCCGGGCCATCACCTCCTGCATGTTGCTGACCGTCTTGTCGAAAAGCTCGTCATGCGGGGCCATGACGATCACCGGCACCAGCTTGTCCACCAGAGCGATGGGCCCGTGCTTGAGTTCGCCTGACGCATAGCCTTCGGCGTGGATGTAGCTGATTTCCTTCAGCTTCAATGCGCCTTCCATGGCCAGCGGGAACATCCGGCCCCGACCCAGGAACAGCACATCCCGCGCCTCGGCCAGCTTGCGGGCGATGGCCTCGGTCCGCGCCTCGATCCCCAGGGCGAGGTTCACGAGGCCCGGCAGGCTGCGAAGGGCGCTCAGGTTTTCGGCGAAGGCGGCCTCGTCCAGCGCGCCGCGTTGCCGCGCGGCCTCGAGCGCCAGAAGGGCCAGCACGGTCAGCTGACAGGTAAAGGCCTTGGTCGAGGCGACGCCGATCTCGGCGCCCGCATGGATCGGCAGGACAAGATCGCTTTCCCGCGCGATCGAGCTTTCGGTCACATTGACCACGGCAACGATCCGCTCGGCCCGGTCGCGGCAATAGCGGAGTGCTGCCAGCGTGTCCGCCGTCTCGCCCGACTGGCTGACGAAAAGCGCGGTCGTGCCCGGGGCGACGGGCGGTTCGCGGTAGCGGAATTCCGAGGCGACGTCGATCTCGACCGGCAGCCGGGCCAGTTGCTCGAACCAGTATTTCGCCACCAGCCCGGCGTAATAGGCGGTGCCGCAGGCGACGATGGTGAGGCGGTCAACGGCGGCGAAGTCGATCCCCGGCTCGGGCAGGCGCAGGGTGCCGTCGGCGCCGATGTAATGGTCCAGCGCCCCGGTCAGGACTGTGGGCTGCTGGGCGATTTCCTTGGCCATGAAATGCCGGTAGCCGCCCTTGTCGATCTGCCCCGCCTCAAGCCGCACGACCCGCGCCTCGCGGTTGGCGCGCTGGCCTGCCGCATCGTAGATCGTGGCGCCATTGCGGGTGATCGTGGCGCGGTCGCCCTCTTCCAGATAGGTGATCCGGTCGGTCAGGGGCGCAAGCGCCATCGCGTCCGAGCCCACGAACATCTCGCCCGTGCCATGCCCGATGGCGAGCGGGCTGCCCTTGCGGGCGGCGATCATCAGATCATCCTCGCCCTGAAACAGGAAGCAGAGCGCATAGGCCCCCTCAAGTTGCGCGAGCGTTTCGGTCGCGGCCTCCTCGGGCGAGAGGCCCCGGTCGAGGTGATATTGCGCCAGAAGGGCGACGGTTTCGGTATCCGTCTCGGTTTCATGCGCGATGCCGTTTGTCGAAAGAAAGGCGCGCAAGTCCCTGTAATTCTCTATGATTCCGTTATGGACCACGGCCACGCGGGCGGTTGCATGAGGATGGGCGTTGGTCACGCTTGCCGCGCCATGGGTGGCCCAGCGGGTGTGCCCGATCCCCGCCTTGCCGGCCAGCGGCTCATGCACCAGCAGGTCCGAGAGGTTGACCAGCTTGCCCACCGCGCGCCGCCGGTCAAGCGTTCCGCCATTCACCGTGGCGATGCCCGCGCTGTCATATCCGCGATATTCCAGACGCTTGAGCGCCTCGACCAGAAGGGGGGCGGCCTCGTGGCTGCCCAGAACGCCGACGATGCCGCACATGGCCTAATGCCCCTTGGTCTTGGCGGCCTTTGCGGCGCGCAGGATGTCGAAGAACCGCTCGGCAAAACCGGGCTTGTTGCTTTGTTTCGCCCGCGCGATGCCAAGCCCGCCCTCCGGCACATCCTCGGTGATGACCGATCCGCTTGCCGTCATCGACCCGTCGCCAAGCGTGACAGGGGCGACCAGCATCGTGTTCGAGCCGACAAAGACCCCGCGCCCGATTGTGGTGCGATGCTTGTTCACCCCGTCGTAATTGCAGGTGATCGTGCCCGCGCCGATATTGGATTTCGCGCCGACGCTGGCATCGCCCACATAGGTCAGGTGGTTGATCTTGGCCCCGTCCTCGACAATCGCGTTCTTGATCTCGACGAAATTGCCGACATGCACATCCTCGGCCAGCTCCGCCCCGGGGCGCAGCCGCGCGAACGGGCCGACCGTGGCCCCGCGCGACACGTGGCAGCCTTCCAGATGCGAGAACGCCCGAATGCGCGCGCCCGATTCCACCGTGACGCCGGGGCCGAAGACGACATTGGGCTCGATCACCGCATCGCGGCCGATCACCGTGTCATGGGCAAGAAAGACCGTTTCGGGCGCGATCAGGGTGACGCCATCCTCGATCAGCTCGGCCCTTGCGCGCGCCTGAAAAGCGGCTTCCGCATCAACGAGTTGCGCGCGGGTGTTGATGCCCAGCGTCTCTTCTTCCGGGCAGCGCACCACGGTCGAGGTCAGGCCGCGCCGGGCGGCGATCTCGACCACGTCGGTCAGGTAATACTCGCCCGAGGCATTGTCATTGGTGACTTCGGCCAGCAGCGACATGAGCACGCCCGTATCCGCCGCCACGACGCCCGAGTTGCACAGGCTGATCGCCTTCGTCGCCGCGTCGGCATCCTTGAATTCGACGATCCGGGTCAGGATCTCGCCTTCCGTCACCAGCCGCCCGTAGCGGCCGGGATCCGCGGCCTCGAAGCCCAGCACGACAACGGCATGGTGCCTGCGCGCCTCGAGCATCGCTTCCAGCGTCTCGGGCCGGATGAAGGGGGTGTCGCCGTATAGCACGATGGTTTCGCCGGGCGCATCGGCGAGGATGTCACCCGCCTGCAGCACGGCGTGGCCGGTGCCAAGCTGTTCCTCCTGCCGCACGCAGAAGGCGGCCTCGTCCCAGTCCGCCACGGCGCGGGCCACGGCATCGGCCCCCACGCCGGTCACGACGACCACGCGTTCGGGGCCAAGCGCCGCGCCGGATTTCATCGCATGGACCACCAGAGGCGCGCCCGCGATCTCGTGCAGGACCTTGGGCCTGTCGGAATTCATCCGCGTGCCCTGGCCCGCCGCCAGAATGACCAGATTTACCTGCATGACCGCCCCTTGCCCGTTTGTTGTCGCGCTCTTACCCGGTTGCAGGCTTACCGCAAGGGCAGGGGGCTTCACATCCCCTTACGGATCGTTACAGGTGGCCCCATGCGCACGGTGATCTTCGATCTGGACGGCACTCTGGCCGATACTTCCCGCGATCTGGTGGCGGCGGCCAATGCCTGTTTCGAGGGGCTGGGGCTGGGCGCGCCGCTGGACCCCGAGCAGGACGCGGCCACCGCGCTGCGCGGCGGGCGGGCGATGCTGCGGCTGGGGTTCTCGCGGATCGGCGGGCATGCGGGGGGGCATGGCGAGGCCGATGTGGCGCGGGAATATCCCAACCTTCTGGTGCATTACGCCGAAGGGATCGACCGGCACACGCGGCTTTACCCCGGCGCGATGGAGGCGGTGGAGCGGCTCAAGCTGCAGGGCTATGGCGTGGGGATCTGCACCAACAAGCCCACCCATCTGGCCGAGGCACTGATGCAGCGGTTGGGCGTGCGCGAGGCTTTCGGCGCGCTGGTGGGGGCGGGGTGTCTGAGCGTCATCAAGCCCGACCCCGCGCCGCTCTTCGAAACGGTGCGCCGCCTGGGGGGTGATCTGTCGCGCACCTGCCTCGTGGGCGATTCGGAGACCGACCGGACCACGGCCCGTGCCGCCGGCGCGCCCTCGATCCTTGTCACCTTCGGGCCTGCGGGCGGGGATATGGCGGCCCTCGCGCCCGAAGCGCTGATCGGCCATTTCGACGAGCTTGACGGAGCGGTCGCGGCCCTGAACCTCTGAGGGTGCTGGAAAACCGCGCGGGCCTGGGGCAGGGTGCGGCCCAGCCATGCCGATGGGGGGAGAGCCATGACCGAGGTATTCACCGGCCAGTTCACCCAGCAGGAGCCGATCCCCGAGGAGGGGATCGAGGCGGCGCTGGCCGTCCTGCGCCACGGCCGTCTGCACCGCTACAACACCGCCCCCGGCGAGGTGGCCGAGGCGGCGCTGCTGGAGGAGGAATTCGCCGCGCTGACGGGGGCGAAATACTGCCTTGCCGTCGCCTCGGGCGGGGTGGCGATGACGACGGCCCTGCGCGCGCTGGGTGTGGGGCCGGGGGATCGGGTGCTGTCCAACGCCTTCACGCTGGCCCCGGTGCCGGGCGCCATTGCGGCGGTGGGGGCGGTCCCGGTCTATGTCGAGGTGACCGAGGATCTGACCATCGACCTTGACGATCTGGCCGCGAAAGCAGGGCAGGCGCGGGTGCTGCTTCTGTCGCATATGCGCGGCCATATCTGCGACATGGAGCGCCTGATGGCGATCTGCGATGCGGCGGGCGTGGCGGTGATCGAGGATTGCGCCCATACGATGGGGGCGCATTGGAACGGCACGCCCTCGGGGCGGTTCGGGCGAATGGGGTGCTTTTCGACCCAGACCTACAAGCATGTGAATTCGGGCGAGGGGGGCTTCGTCATCTCGGATGATCGCGAGGCGATGGCCCGCGCCATCGTCCTCTCGGGCAGCTACATGTTCTATGCCCGCCACCCTGCCGCCCCCCCGCCCGAGGCCTTCGAGGCGGTGCGCTTTGAGACCCCCAACATCTCGGGCCGGATGGACAACCTGCGCGCGGCGATCCTGCGCCCGCAGCTGCACAGGCTGGCCGAACAGGCCGCACGCTGGAACGAACGCTACCGCGTGGTGGAAGAGGGGCTGCGCGGCACGCCCGGCCTGCGGCTGACGACCCGCGACCCGCGCGAGGGGTTCGTGGCCTCGTCCTTCCAGTTCCTGCTGCCCGACTGGCGGCCGGGGGCGCTGCGCGAGGTGCTGGCGCGCTGCCTTGCGCGCGGGGTGGAACTCAAATGGTTCGGCGCCGAGGAACCCGTGGGCTTCACCTCGCGCTACGATTCGTGGCGCTATGCGCCGGTGCCGCAGCTGCCCCGGACCGACCGGGTTCTGGCGGGGCTGGTGGACATGCGCCTGCCGCTGACCTTCAGCCTTCAGGATTGCGCGCTGATCGCCCGGATCATCCGCGCCGAGGTGGGCGCGGTCTGGCAGGCGGGCGCAGCGCAGGGCGGGGAAAGCGCCTGACCGACGGGCCGGGGACCGAGATTTTGCACAAAATCTCGGCCGGAATTTGCGCAAATTCCGGCTCCGGTGGCACCCGCGCGCTTCGTTTGGAGGCGGGGCGCTTGCGGGCGTGTTTGCCTGGCCTAAATCCGCAGTTGCGACACTGCCTTCGGTTGACCGGCCCAAGGGCCGAGGGTAAGCAGCGGTCAGCCAACGACTGTCGGCAGGATGGGCGTCGCCGCCCCCTGTCCAAGCCATAGGGAACTGCCAGTGCCGGATATCGTGCAGGATTACCTTGCCATCATCGTCTTTCTGGGCCTGGCCATCGTCATGGGCGCCCTGCTGATCCTTGCCGCCGCCGTGATCGCGGTGCGCAATCCCGATCCCGAAAAGGTCTCGGCCTATGAATGCGGTTTCAACGCCTTCGACGATGCGCGGATGAAATTCGACGTGCGCTTCTACCTCGTGTCGATCCTGTTCATCATCTTCGACCTCGAAGTGGCGTTCCTTTTCCCCTGGGCCGTCGCCTTCGGCGAGGTCTCGATGGCGGCCTTCTGGTCGATGATGGTGTTCCTGGCCGTGCTGACGGTCGGTTTCGCCTATGAATGGAAGAAGGGGGCACTGGAATGGCAGTGATGACGGGGGCGAATACGGCCGGTGTCGATCTGGACCATGCCGCGGCCGGCCTGAATGCCGAACTGCAGGACAAGGGTTTCCTTGTCACCTCGAGCGCCGATATCATCAACTGGGCGCGCACCGGTTCCCTGCACTGGATGACCTTCGGCCTTGCCTGCTGCGCGGTCGAGATGATGCATACCTCGATGCCGCGCTATGATGCCGAACGTTTCGGCGTGGCGCCCCGCGCCTCGCCCCGCCAGTCGGATGTGATGATCGTGGCCGGCACCCTGACCAACAAGATGGCGCCCGCGCTGCGCAAGGTCTATGACCAGATGCCCGAGCCGCGTTACGTGATCTCGATGGGATCCTGCGCCAATGGCGGGGGCTATTACCACTACAGCTATTCCGTGGTGCGCGGCTGCGACCGGATCGTGCCGGTCGATATCTATGTCCCCGGCTGCCCGCCCACGGCCGAGGCGCTGCTTTACGGAATCCTCCAGCTGCAGCGCAAGATCCGCCGCACCGGCACCATCGTCCGCTAGGCCCGGCGCCGGACACCAGATGCAAGGAACCGCCGCAATGTCGGAAGCCCTGACCGAGCTTGGCACCCATATCGAACTCAAGCAGCCCAATGCCGTTCTGGGCTGGTCGGTCGCGCAGGGCGAGCTGACGGTCGATGTCGTGCCCTCGGCGATCCTGTCGCTTGTCGAATTCCTCAAGCTCGACAATGGCTGCAAGTTCTCGACCCTGGTGGATATCACCGCCGTCGACTATCCCGAACGGCCCGAGCGGTTCGATGTGGTCTATCACCTGCTCTCGATGTACCAGAACCATCGCATCCGCCTGCGCCTCAAGGCCCGCGAGGACGAGATGGTGCCCTCGATCATCGAAGTGCACCCCAGCGCAAACTGGTTCGAGCGCGAGGTCTTCGACATGTTCGGCCTTTTGTTCTCGGGCCATCCCGACCTGCGCCGGATCCTGACCGACTACGGCTTTCGCGGCTTTCCCCTGCGCAAGGACTTTCCCACCACCGGCTATACCGAGGTGCGCTATGACGAAGTGCAGAAGCGCGTCGTCTATGAGCCGGTGAAGCTGGTGCAGGAATACCGCCAGTTCGATTTCCTCAGCCCCTGGGAGGGCGCGAAATACATCCTGCCCGGCGACGAGAAAGAGGCGTGAGCGAGCCCGTCCACCTTTACTGCCTCGGCGCGACCAAGGCCGGCACCTCGTGGTTCTACCGCGCCCTGCACGACCATCCCGAGTGCCATCTGCGCGCGGTCAAGGAGCTGCATTACTGGGATACCTTCGCGCCCGAAGCGCAGGAGCGCCAGGTTGCCGCCTATCGCGCGCGGCTGGCCGGGTTCGAGGCCGAGCGGGCCGCGGCCGAGGCCGCCGGGATCGGCTGGAAAGCCGCCAACATGCGCCGCCGCATCGCGGATATGTCTGGGCTGATCGCCGTTCTGGAAGGCGCGCGCGAGGGCGACCGGGGCTATCGCGACTGGATGCGCGACGGTCTGGGCGAAAAACGGCTGGTGGCCGACATGACGCCCGCCTATGCGCTTTTGCCCGAAACCAGGCTTTTGCGGATGGCGCGGGTCTCGGGCCTGACGCGCTTTGTCTATCTGATCCGCGATCCGCTGGCCCGGCTCTGGAGCCATGTGCGCATGCAGGCCGTGCGCCAGCGCCAGCCGGGGCAGGAGGTCGGGCAGAAGGCCAATGCGACGCTCTGGCGCATCCTGCACCGCGGGCAAGAGACGCATATCCTTGAGCGTGGAGATTATCCGGCCATCGTCGCGCGGCTGCGCGCGGCCTTGCCCGAAGGCGCGCTGCGCGTGGAATTCATCGAACGGCTGGTCACGGCCGAAGGCTGGCGGGCGATGTGCGGCTGGCTGGGGCTGAGCGACCATCCGGCCGAGGGCGAGGCGCGCCCGCATGAAGGGCCCGCCGTGGCCCTGCGCGAGGATCTGGCGGCCAAGGCCGTGGGATTCCTGAAGGAACACTATGACTGGGCGGCCCGCGAGATGGGCCCCCTGCCACAGGAGTGGCAGGACACGCTGGCGAGGGCGAGGGCATGATGGACGGCGCGAAGGGTTTTGAAGATACGCTGACCGGCGAACAGAAGATCCGCAATTTCAACATCAACTTCGGCCCGCAGCATCCCGCGGCGCACGGGGTGCTGCGTCTGGTCCTCGAACTGGACGGCGAGATCGTGGAGCGCTGCGATCCCCATATCGGCCTGCTGCATCGCGGCACCGAAAAGCTGATGGAAAGCCGCACCTATCTGCAGAACCTGCCCTATTTCGACCGGCTGGATTACGTCGCACCGATGAACCAGGAACATGCCTGGTGCCTGGCCATCGAGAAGCTCACCGGGGTCGAGGTGCCGCGCCGCGCCAGCCTGATCCGCGTGCTCTATTCCGAGATCGGGCGCGTGCTGAACCACCTGCTGAACGTGACCACCCAGGCGATGGATGTGGGCGCGCTGACCCCGCCCTTGTGGGGCTTCGAAGAGCGCGAGAAGCTGATGATCTTCTACGAACGCGCCTGCGGGGCGCGGCTCCATGCCGCCTATTTCCGCCCCGGCGGCGTGCATCAGGATCTGCCGCCCGAGCTGATCGAGGATATCGACACCTGGGCGCAGGAATTTCCGAAGGTCATCGACGATATCGACGGGCTGCTGACCGAAAACCGCATCTTCAAGCAGCGCAATGTCGATATCGGCGTCGTGACCGAGGACGAGATCCAGAAATGGGGCTTCTCGGGCGTGATGGTGCGCGGCTCGGGCCTGGCCTGGGATCTGCGGCGCGCGCAGCCCTATGAATGCTACGACGAATTCGACTTCAAGGTGCCCGTCGGCAAGAACGGCGATTGCTATGACCGTTACCTCGTCCGCATGGCCGAAATGCGCGAATCGACCTCGATCATCCGGCAGGCCTGCGCGAAGCTGCGCGCCGAGCCGGGCGAGGTGCTGGCGCGAGGCAAGATCACGCCCCCCGCGCGGGCCGAGATGAAGACCTCGATGGAGGCGCTCATCCATCACTTCAAGCTCTATACCGAAGGCTTCAAGGTGCCGGCGGGCGAGGTCTATGCCGCGGTCGAGGCGCCCAAGGGCGAATTCGGCGTCTACCTCGTGGCCGACGGCACCAACCGGCCCTACCGCGCCAAGCTGCGCGCCCCCGGTTTCCTGCATCTGCAGGCGATGGACCATATCGCCACCGGCCACCAGCTGGCCGATGTGGCCGCGATCATCGGCACGATGGATGTGGTGTTTGGCGAGATCGACCGGTGAGGGCCCTGCTCGCTCTTGCGGCCGTTCTGGCATTGGGGGCCTGCATGGAAACCAGCGGCGAGGCGGCGCTGAACGAAGGCCCGCTGAGCGAGGAAAGCGCCGCGAAACTGGCCCGGATCGAGGCGCTGTCGCTGCCCGAGCGCGTCGCGCTGGTCGAGGCGGCCTGGATCGCCGAGGGCTGTGTGGCGCGGGACGCCGATCTCGCCCGGTTCAACGCGGCGCTTTTCGCCCGGCTTGACCGGGCGCTTGGCCTGACCCCCGCCGAGGCAGAGCGGAGCGCGTTCATCGCCGCCACAAACGACGTGCTGGGCGATGGCGCGGAGGCGCTGGAAGATGCCGGTCGTCTTGTCTATGCTGACGGAGCCGAGCGTCTGATCGCGCCCGGTTGTCCGGTTTGATCGAAAGGGAGATGCCGATGTTGACCCGCCCCATGGTGGCCGTTTCCGCCCTTGCGCTGCTGGCGCTTTCCGCTTGTGCGCCCGGCCTTGTGGGCCCTGCATCGGCGCCGCCGGTGGTTCCCGCCACGCCGCAGGATGCGCTGATCGCGGCGATCGAGGCCAATGGCTGTCTGCTGACCGCCGACAATGTGGGTGACATCCTGATCCGTGCCAATCTGACCCAGGCCGATCTGATCGAGATCACGCCGCAACTTGCCGCCCAGGGCCGCGCCGAAGTGGCGCAGAGCGGCGCGATCAGGGTGCTGACCGAAAACTGCATCTGATGGTCGAGGTAACCAACGTCTGGTTGCCGATCCTGTTCTGGCTTGAGGATCTGGTGCCCCTGACGCTGCTGGCCTCTGGCAGCGGGGTGCCCGGTGTGGTGGTCGGTGGGCTGGGTCTTTTCGGCTACGTCATCCTCTGAAGCGATCCGCCCCGGCCCCCCGGGGCTTGACCCAAAGCGGGTTTGCAGTGTCACATGAGGCTGCGACGGGGTTTCCGTCGCAGCCTTTTCGCATTTTCAGGACGGGATTTTCAGGATGTTTTCAAGAATGGGCCTCATGGCCGCAGGACTGCTGTTAGCCGGGGCGGCTCTGGCCGACGACGGCGCGACCGAGGAAGAGGTCGCGGCCCTCCTGACGGCGATGGAAGAGGGCGGCTGCTACGTCACGACCGAGAACATGAACGAGATTCTCGCCGCCTCGGGCCTGTCGGACGATCGGGCCGGCGCGGCGATCCGTGCGATCTATGAACAGGGGCTGGCCACATCGCGCGACGGCGGCGTGGCGGTGGTGACACCGGCCTGCGAATGAACGGAGGCCCGGCCCCGCCGCCCCCGGGCGTGACGGCAGGTCGGGTTGCAGTGTCACAGGAGGCTGCGACGGGCCATTCATCGCAGTCTTTTCGCGTTTTCCGGAGGGGGTTCTCAGGATGATCTCAAGGCTGGGCCTGATGGCCGCAGGAGTACTTTTCGCCGGTGCGGCGCTGGCCGACGACGGCGCGACAGAGGAAGAGGTCGCGGCCCTTCTGACGGCGATGGAAGAGGGCGGCTGCTTCGTCAACACCCAGAACATGCACGAGGTTCTTGCCGCCTCGGGCCTGTCGGACGAACGGGCCGGCGCGGCGCTTATCGCGATGCGCGCACAGGGGCTGGCCACATCTCGCTACGACGGGATATCGGTCGTGAACCCGTACTGCGATGTGCTGTTCTTCAGTGGCCGGGCAGGGCCGAACCTCGACTGAGCGGCAATCGGCAAGCGGCAAGCGGCCCGCAACCGTAACGGGGCGGCGGCGCAGGCGCGGCCTCTGGCGGGCGTGACAGCTTTGACCATTGCCCTCGCCGCCGCCTCGGTGCATGGAAAGGGGGCCGCATCCGGGGATCCCGGGCGCGGCGCCGCCCGCCCTTGACCGGCCATACGAGACGGAACCCGAATGCTACGCCGCCTGCACAGCCAACAGCCCGACAGCTTTGCCTTCACCCCCGCCAATCAGGCCTGGGCCGAGGCGCAGATCGCCAAATATCCCGAAGGCCGTCAGGCCAGCGCGATCATCCCGCTTCTGTGGCGCGCCCAGGAACAGGAAGGCTGGCTGTCCCGCCCCGCGATCGAACATGTGGCCGAAATGCTGGGCATGGCCTATATCCGCGCGCTCGAGGTGGCGACCTTCTATTTCATGTTCCAGCTTCAGCCCGTCGGCAGCATTGCTCATGTGCAGATCTGCGGCACGCTCTCCTGCATGATCTGCGGGGCCGAGGATCTGGTGCAGGTCTGCAAGGACCGCATCGCCCCGCGCGCGCATGAGCTGTCGGCCGATGGCAAGTTCTCGTGGGAAGAGGTCGAATGCCTGGGCGCCTGCGCCAATGCGCCGATGGCCCAGATCGGCAAGGATTACTACGAGGATCTGACGGCCGAGGGGCTTGCCGCCCTGCTTGACCGGTTCGCCGCCGGAGAGGTGCCGGTGCCGGGTCCGCAGAACGGGCGCTATGCGGCCGAGCCTCTCAAGGGTCTGACCTCGCTGACCGATCATGAAAGCGGGCGCACGCAGTATAATGCCAGCGTCGAACTCGCCACCACCATCGGCGACACGATCAAGCGGATCGACGGGACCGAGGTGCCGTTGGTCACCCCCTGGATCCATGACGGCGCAGGGAAGGCGAAGGCCGAGTCCAAGGCCAAGGCGGAATCCAGGTCCAAGGCGACGGAACCCGCAAAGCCCGCCGCCTCGAAAGCTGCGGCGGCCAAACCGGCACAGGCCCCGGCCGCGACCGAGGCACAAGCGCCCGAGGTGGCCGAAGTCGCCCCCGAAACCCTTGCCGCCCCGCGCGACGGCCGGGCGGATGATCTCAAGAAGATCAGCGGCGTAGGGCCAAAGCTCGAAGCGCTGCTGCACGAGCTGGGCTTCTGGCATTACGATCAGATCGCCGCCTGGGGCCCGTCCGAAGTGGCTTGGGTGAACAGCCGTCTGGGCACGTTCCGGGGCCGTGTCGAACGCGATGACTGGATCGCGCAGGCCGCGGCCCTGGCCGCCGCGAAGGCATAGCCGGGATGTCGGCCGGCCGGTCAATCACGCAACCGCGATCCAAGACCTGTTTCCATCCGCCAAAATCCGTTATGAGGGACCGGGGCGTCGGATCATTGCATGCAATCCCGCGGCGCCAGGACACCTGAATTGGGAGGAAAAGACATGGCTGAGCGGACGGGCAACCTGCAGTGCACCTTGTATTCCTGGGCTGCTGCCTTCCTGATCGGAACGGTCGCGGCATTGATGATGGGCATTCTTGGCGGGATCGGCTGGAACGGGTCGGTGTTTCTGGGCGCGGTCCTTGCCGTGGCGCTGGGGATCGGCTTTGCGCTGATCTTCTGCCGGCCGCTGCCGACGATGGCCGAGGCACAGGCCCGCCATGCCGCCACCATGCAGGCGCCGCGCGCGCCGTCTGCCCCTCAAGCCGCCGCCGTCCATGCCGCGGCCTCCGTTGCCGCCGCCCCGATGGGTGCGGCCGCAGTGGCGCCCGCCGCGACCGTCGCGCCCGCCGCGCCCGCGCCTGCCCCCGAGCCGGTGTTCGAGGCCGTCGCGGAACCCGCAGCCACCCCGGTGGCCGAAAGCGTCGCGCCGCCAGCGGCCGAACCTGCCGTGGCCGAACCCGCCGCCGCCCCCGCCGCCGAACCCGCCGCCGCCCCCGCAGAGCCGGCTGCCGCCGAAGCGGGCACCAAGCCCGAAGCTCTGGCCGCCCCGCGCGAGACGGGCGCGGATGACCTCAAGAAGATCAGCGGCGTCGGCCCCAAGCTGGAAGGGCTGCTGCACAGCCTCGGCATCTATCATTTCGACCAGATCGCCGCCTGGGGCGCGGCCGAGATTGCCTGGATGGACCAGAACCTCGAAGGGTTCCGGGGCCGGGTGTCGCGCGACAACTGGGTGGATCAGGCCCGCGATCTGGCCGCCGGCCAGGGCGGCTGAGGCCGGATGAACCGGGTCGGGTGAAGCAGGCGAATGCAATTCGTGCAGAGAGGCGGATCAGTGTCAGGGCCACATGACCGGGCGATTGCGGCCAAGAGCCGCGTTGCCGCACTGGTGATCGCCGGTACGATGGTGATCTGGCTTGGCGGGCAATGGCTCGGGCGGCAGATGGGCCTGCCGCCGCGCTTTGCCTTTCTGTTCGATTTCGCAGCCTTGGCCGGCTTCTTCTGGGCGCTGGTCGTGACATATCAAGCCTGGCGCCTGCGCCAGTCCGACAAGGGGTGAGCCGATGCTCAAGGATCAGGACCGGATCTTCACGAATCTCTACGGCATGCATGACCGCAGCCTGAAGGGCGCGCAGATGCGCGGCCATTGGGACGGCACGAAGGACATTCTTGCCAAGGGCCGGGACTGGATCGTGACCGAGATGAAGGCCAGCGGCCTGCGCGGCCGCGGCGGGGCGGGCTTTCCCACCGGGCTGAAATGGTCCTTCATGCCGAAGGAAAGCGACGGGCGCCCGTCCTACCTTGTCGTCAATGCCGACGAGAGCGAGCCCGGCACCTGCAAGGACCGCGAGATCATGCGCCATGATCCGCATACGCTGGTCGAGGGTTGCCTGATCGCCAGCTTCGCCATGGGCGCGCATGCCTGCTACATCTACATCCGCGGCGAATATATCCGCGAGAAAGAGGCCCTGCAGCGCGCCATCGACGAGGCGTATGACGCGGGGCTGGTGGGGCCGAATGCCTGCGGCTCGGGCTGGGATTTCGAGATCTACCTGCATCACGGCGCCGGCGCCTATATCTGCGGCGAAGAGACGGCGCTTCTGGAAAGCCTCGAGGGCAAGAAGGGCATGCCGCGGATGAAGCCGCCCTTTCCGGCGGGGGCGGGGCTTTATGGCTGCCCGACGACGGTGAACAATGTCGAATCGATCGCCGTGGTGCCGACGATCCTGCGGCGGGGGGCGGAATGGTTCGCGGGCTTCGGCCGGCCCAACAATGCGGGCACCAAGCTCTTTGCCATCTCGGGCCATGTGAACAACCCCTGCGTCGTCGAAGAGGAGATGTCGATCCCCTTCCGCGAGCTGATCGACCGCCATTGCGGCGGCATCCGGGGCGGGTGGCAGAACCTCAAGGCGGTGATCCCGGGCGGATCCTCGGTGCCCTGCCTGCGGGCGGATCAGATGGAGGAGGCGATCATGGATTTCGACTGGCTGCGCGAGAAACGCTCGGGCCTTGGCACGGCGGCGGTGATCGTGATGGATCAGTCGGTGGACATGGTGAAGGCGATCTGGCGGCTGTCGAAATTCTACAAGCACGAAAGCTGCGGCCAGTGCACGCCCTGCCGCGAGGGTACCGGCTGGATGATGCGGGTGATGGAGCGGCTGGTGACGGGCGATGCGGCGGTCGAAGAGATCGACATGCTGCTTGACGTGACCAAGCAGGTCGAAGGGCATACGATCTGCGCCCTGGGCGATGCGGCCGCCTGGCCGATCCAGGGGCTGATCCGCAATTTCCGCGACGAGATCGAGGACCGCATCCGGCACAAACGCGCCCCGATCGCCGCCGAGTAGGCGGATTTTGGAAGAATCCGCTGCCGAATTTGGACAAATTCGGCGCCCGGCCCCGGGGGGAGGCGATGGCACATCTGGCCCAGCTCAACATCGGCCGACTGGTCGCCCCGCCCGGCGATCCGCGCGTTGCCGCCTTCATGGCCGCGCTTGACCGGGTCAATGGTCTGGGCAAGCGCAGCCCGGGTTTCGTCTGGATGATGGAAGGGTCCGGCGAACCCGGCACCGGCAATACCGAAACCAAGCTTGAGGGCGATCCCCGTTTCGTCTCGAACCTCACCGTCTGGGAAGACCTCGCCTCCCTCGAGAGGTTTGTCTTCAAGACCGTGCACCGCCAGTTCCTCGACCGTCGGCATGAGTGGTTCGAGGTTCTGGGACGGATGCATTTCGTGATGTGGCCGGTCGCCGAGGGGCATCGCCCCGATCTTGACGAGGCGCTGGATCGGCTGGCACGCTTGGAGCGCGACGGCGATGGGCCGGAGGCTTTCGGCTGGGATTGGGCGCGGGGCAGGCTTTCCTGACGCGTCCGGCGGTAACGGGTGGTGTGGTTTGAGCGACGAGGCGGGGAACAGGCGATCCATTCTGGCGCTTCTGTTCGGCAACCGGCAGGAGCGGGCAGAGGACCGATCCGAAAGCCGGGGCCTTCTGTGGCTCTCTGCGGTGCTTTTCGTCCTGGCGCTTGGCGCCGCCCTGGGCGTCGGGCGCTGGGGGCCGGCATGGTCGGGCCTGCAGACCGGGCTCTGGATCCTTGCGGCCCTTTGTTTCCTTCTGACGCTGCAATACCTGTTTCAGGCCCTTCTGGCCCATACAATCGGCACGAGGATCGTGCTGATCCTGCTCGTGCCGCTGTTTTTCCTTGCGGCGCTCTGGAAAATCCTGACCTTTCTGACAGGTGACTGACGCCGCCCCGGGCGCTGCCCGGAGCCGGAACCGGCGCCTGAACCGGAGGACGCGTGTATGTTCCGACTTCTTCTTTCCACCGCGACCGGCCTCATGATGGCGGGCTGTGTGGGGGCCGACGGTCCCTTCGAGGTCGAGTATTACGAAATGGAATGGGGCGGCATGACGCGCCACGGCGTTCCCTTCTCGGCCGCTGTTCCGGGGGTGCAGGTGCGTGCGGTGCTTGCCGCGCCGTTGCGCGATACCGAGGTCGATCTGGCCCGCGCCCTCGATGCGGCCGAGGGGTGGTGTGGCCGGGGCAAGCGCTGGCTGCCCGTGGAGGGGAAGAACCCTCCCAGCTATTACGAGGGGGTCTGGTATCTTCCGGGGGCCTGCGAGGTGGAGTGACCGCATCTCATTGTAACTTGAAGAAAGGAAATTCATCGTGACCCATTTGATCAAGGCCGCCGCTGCCGCGGGGCTGCTTCTGTTCGGGGCCGCCTGCATGCAGGACAGCCCGGCCGCGCCGACCACCGCCGAGGTGACGATGGTCCGGGTCGACGGCGCCAGCTTTCCCGTGCGGCTGACCGGCAACGAGCCCTATTTCATGGCGATCGGCGACGAGGGTCTGGTGCCTGACGGCCGGACGGGCCCGGGGATCCGGGTCGGGGGCACCGAGGATGGCCTGCTTGCCGCGCATGTCCTGGGGGCCTTCTGCAGCGGCGCTGCCGACTATCGCACCGCTGCGGTGGACCCGAGCACGCTTTTCGGCTCTTACGGCGATATCTACTGGCAGGACGAGGCCACCCGCGAGTGGGTCTTCCCGACGCCCGACTGCCGCGACTGACCGGGCTGCCACCGCGAATGGGGGCGGCGCTTTCCTGCCGATCACGCAGCCGTGCTAGCGGCTGGCAGGCCCGCGTTATTGAATAACGCGGGCTCTGCGGCAATCTCTTGCATACGGCCGGACGGGAGAGCAGCCCGAACCGGCCCCTAGCAGGAGTAGCCCATGAGTACCCGATACGCCGTTCAGACGCTTGCCCTGATCCTGGGCTTCACCATCTTCGCGGGAACGACGACCGCGAACCAGCCGCTGGGCCAGGTCAGCCGGATCACCGAAGGGTTGATCAACACCGCCATCGCCTATGAGGTGAGCCGGGTCTGCCCCAGTATCGAGCCGCGGATGGTCGAGGGGCTGATCTATCTCAACAGCCTCAAGGCCCATGCCCAGTCGCTGGGCTATTCCCCCGAAGAGATCGACGCCTTCACCCGCGACCGATCCGAAAAGGCCCGGCTCGAGGCGATCGCCCGGGCGCGGCTGGCGGATATGGGGGCGGTGGTCGGTCAGGCCGATACCTATTGTGATGTGGGGCGGCAGGAAATGGCGAACCACAGCCAGATCGGCCGCCTGCTGCGCTAGGCCCCCCGGTGCCACCGGCCCCCCCCCGGCGCCCCCGGCGCCGGGCTTCGCCGGGTCAAGTGGGGCTTCAGCCCGTCGTCGCTTTTCGCTGCCCTGCGGCACGGTTCCGTCTGG
>JBHYFN010000012.1:0-101802 GCA_051859505.1 Paracoccaceae bacterium | reverse complement strand
TCCTTGCCCATGAACTGGGTATAGCGGACGTCGTCTGCCCCCTTGTCGGTGCGCCACCAGCGCTCCCAATCACTGCCCTTGCCGGCATCCTGCCATTCCTGCGCGCAGGCGATGTATTCGATCGGCGCGTCGAACCAGACGTAGAAGACCTTGCCCTCCATCCCCGGCCAGTCCTCCTCGCCGCGCCTGACCGGCACGCCCCAGTCCAGATCACGGGTGATGCCGCGGTCCTGCAGACCCTCGCCATCGTTCAGCCATTTCTTCGCGATCGAGGTGGTCAGGATTGGCCAGTCGAGCTTCGAGTCGATCCAGTCGCTCAGCTGCCCCCGCATCGCGGATTGCCGCAGATAGAGATGCTTGGTCTCGCGCACCTCGAGGTCGGTCGATCCCGAAATGGCCGAGCGCGGGTTGATCAGGTCGGTCGGGTCCAGCTGCTTGGTGCAGTTCTCGCACTGGTCGCCGCGGGCGCGGTCGTAGCCGCAGTTCGGACACGTCCCCTCGATATAGCGGTCGGGCAGGAAGCGGCGGTCGGCCACCGAATAGACTTGCCGCTCGGACACCTCCTCGATCAGCCCGGCCTCGGCCAGCCGCTTCGCGAAATGCTGCGTCAGGCGGTGGTTCTGGGGGCTGGACGAGCGGCCGAAATGGTCGAAAGAGAGGCGAAACCCCTCGGCCAGCTGCGCCTGAACGGCATGCATCCGGGCACAATATTCCGCCACCGGCTGACCCGCCTTGGCCGCCGCCAGCTCGGCCGGTGTGCCATGTTCGTCGGTGGCGCAGAGAAACAGCACCTCATGACCGCGCCCGCGCAGGTAGCGGGCGTAAAGATCGGCGGGCAGCTGGCTGCCGACCAGATTGCCCAGATGCTTGATCCCGTTGATATAGGGGATCGCGGAAGTGATCAGATGGCGCGCCACCGCAAGAGCCTTTCACACGAGGGTTCCCGGTCCTTTACCCCCGCGACGGAGGAAGAACCAGAGGCAGCGGAAGGCGCCACGGGTGGGGGAAGAATTTGGCCAAATTCTTCCCGCCTGAATTTGGCCAAATTCAGGCCCGCGCTACTGCGCGGTAAAGCCCCCGTCGACAAGGTGGTAGCTTCCGGTGATGAAGCTGGCCTGATCGGACAGAAGGAAACAGGTCAGCGCCGAGACCTCTTCCGACGTGCCCAGCCTTCCCACCGGATGCATCGCGGCGATGGCCGCAAGCGTCGCCTCGTCCAGATGCTTGTCCAGAAGCGGGGTCCGGATGAAGCCCGGGCCGATCGAGTTCACCCGGACCCCGTCCTTGGCATATTCCATCGCGGCGACCTTGCTCATCCCCACGACGCCATGCTTGGCCGCCACATAGGCGCTGGCCGTGGCAAAGCCGACCGAGCCGAGGATCGAGGCGATGTTGACCACGGCCCCGCCGCCCGCCTTGACGATTTCCGGGATCGCATAGCGCATCCCGTAGAAGACGCCGTTGAGGTTGACGTCGATCACCTTCTGCCAGCCGTCCAGCGGGTAGTCGCCCACCCGCTCTGCCGGGCCCCCGATCCCGGCATTGTTGACGATGTAATGCAGCGCCCCCGTCTCGCTCAGCGCGAAATCGACGCTGGCGGCCACCTCCGAGGCGACGGAACTGTCGGCCCGAAACACGAAAGCCGTGCCGCCCGCGGCCGCGATCTCGTCGCGTACGCCGGCCATGCCTTCTTCGTCGAGGTCGGACAGGATGACGCTTGCGCCGAACCGGGCCATGTCGCGGGCGATGGCGGCCCCGATCCCCGAGGCGGCGCCGGTCACGATGACGGTCTTGCCGGTGAAGTCGAATTGCATGGCTCTCTCCCCATTTCTGACGCTGCAGAGCCTAGAGCATCCCCGCGACAGCGCCTTGACATGAATCAGATCGCAGGGAACGCACGGATCATGCCGTCCGCCGTGCGCCGGACACCGCGCACCGACCGGGGCGGCGGTGCCTGTGCCGGGTTGTCCTTCCCGCATCAGACGCTAGGGTCTGGCCGAACCAAAGCAGGAGGGGCGGAACATGCGCAGGGTTGAGCTTGGACGGACGGGGATCATGGTTTCGGAATGGAGCCTCGGCACCATGACCTTCGGCAACCAGACCTCCGAGGCCGAGGCCCATGCCCAGATCGACCGCTCGCTCGAGGCCGGCTGCGATTTCGTCGACACCGCCGAGATGTATCCCGTCAACCCCGTCCGCGCCGAGACGGTGGGCCTGACCGAACAGATCATCGGCAACTGGATCGCAAAGACCGGGCGGCGCAACGACATGGTGCTGGCCACCAAGGTCGCCGGCCCCGGCGGGGCCGCGCGCGAGGGCGAGGGCTACAGCGGCGCGATCATCCGCAAGACGGTCGAAAGCTCGCTTCGCCGGCTGCAGACCGATGTGATCGACCTCTACCAGCTGCACTGGCCGATGCGCGGCTCCTACATGTTCCGCCAGAACTGGCGCTACGACCCCTCGTCGCAGGACAATGCCGCCACGCTGGCGCATATGGACGATGTGACGGGCGCGCTGGCCGATCTGGTGGCCGAGGGCAAGATCCGCGCCTTTGGTCTCTCGAACGAAAGCTGCTGGGGCACCACCCGCTGGATCGACCGGGCCGAGGCCACCGGCGGGCCGCGGGTCGCCTCGGTGCAGAACGAATATTCGCTGCTCTGCCGCCTCTACGATACCGACATGGCCGAAATGTCGGTCAACGAGGGGGTGTCGCTGCTGGCCTTCTCGCCACTGGCCGCGGGCTTTCTGACCGGCAAGTATCAGGAGGGCCGGGTGCCCGAAGGCTCGCGCATGGCGCTCAACCCCGAGATGGGGGGCCGCAAGTCCGAGCGCGTCTTCGCCGCGATCCAGGCCTATCTGGACCTCGCCGCGGAAAGCGGCCTCGACCCGGTCCATATGGCCATGGCCTGGCACCGGACGCGGCCGTTCCAGAGCATCCCGATCTTCGGCGCCACCACGCTGGACCAGCTCGAGCGCATCTTCGCCGGATACGAGGTCACGCTGGCCCCCGAGGTCGTCACCGCCATCGATGCCGTTCACAAGGCTTGGCCCATGCCCTATTGACGGCCCAAGCCCTGCGCCCGACCCGGGCTAGGTTCATCGGGCCCCTGTGGCCGCCCAGCCGAAAGGACGCTCCCTTGCGCCGCCTTGCCCTGCTCCTCACGCTTCTCGCCGCCGCCTGCAGCCCGGGGCAGGAGGAGATCTTCCCCACCTACCGCGACCCGGCCGCGCCGATCGCCTCCAAGGCCCTGTTCGAACCCGACCGCTATCTTGGCACCTGGTACGAGATCGCGCGTTTCCCGGTCTTCTTCGAGGCGGGCTGCGTCGGAGTGACGGCCGAATACGGCGCGCGCGAGGACGGGCTGATCTCGGTCCGCAACACCTGCCGCAATCCCGACGGCAGCATCCGCAGCACGATCGAGGGCACGGCCGAGATCGTGGGGCCGGGCCGGCTCAAGGTGCGCTTCGCCTCGGTGCCCTTCGTGGCGGGCGATTACTGGGTGCTCTGGGTCGATGACGATTATCGCACCGCCGTCGTGGGCACGCCCAACGGCCGCGCCGGATGGATCCTGAACCGCGACCCGACGATCCCGCAGGACAGGCTGAACGCCGCGCTCGAGATGCTGGATTTCAACGGCTACGACACCTCCCGCCTCGAGATGGTGCCGCATCCGCGGTAGGGTGGGCAAAGCCCACGCGCCCCGACCCTGCAGGCCCTACCCGACCCGCGCCGCAAGATCGGCAAGATAGCCGCCCAGATCATGCGAGGGCCGCTCCGCCTCGCGCACCAGAAGGTCGAAATGCCGGGTGATCGCATCGACCCGCTCGACATCGCGAAACGCAAGGTAGTGGCGCCCCAGATAGACCACGGCCAGAAGCGGCCCGAAAACCGTGATCGGCGCGGACCAGAGCTTTCGGGCATCGAACAGAAAGACCCGCAGCTTGGGATAAAGCTGGTCGTGCAGATCCCTCCAATGGGCGATCTGCGCGCGCCGCAACTCCAGCGGCACGCCCGCATAATAGCCCTCGGCCGCGGCGAAGCTCTCGATCTCGTGGGTGGCGAAGGCGATCTCGTAATCCGACCGCGCGCCCCGCATCCAGTCCAGCCGGTCGCGGCTTGCCCCGATCGCCTGATCCACCGTCCGCCCAAGCGAGGGTTCGTATTCCCAATGCAGCATCTCGGGCGTCTTCAGCATGTCGGGCAGGCCGGCGGGCACATGGCGGATCTTGTAGCCGGCCGCCTCGCGGTGCCAGGCAAAGATCGTCTCGTCCACCAGGGCCCGCGGCGCCTCGGTGATCGACATCGCGGCCGCGACAAGATCGGCGGCGCGTTCCGGCCGCATCGTCAGCCCCAGCAGCCAGTCCGACGACACGCCAAGTGCTGCGGCGCATTCGCCCACCACCTGCGCATTGGGCAGGCGCGCCCCGGGGTCTGACAGAAGCTGCGACACGGTCGAGCGATCCACCCCGATCCGCCGCGCCAGTTCGGCCTGCGACAGGCGCGCAACCGCCATCCCCTCGGCCAGCCTCTCGCGAAAGAGGCGGGCGCGGCTGCGTTTGTCCATTTTTGTCAGCTCTGGTGACAAAATCAAACTTTGTTGTGTTTCTGGTGCGCAGATACGCTCTGCCGGGCGGGCAGGGCAAGGGGGTATCCTGCGCCAGGGCAAATCACCTGAACAGGACAATCGTGGATATCGAAGACTTCCGGGGCGCGCCCCCGGCGAACGCCCCCGACACAGGAGCCGACACCGGCACCTACACCAGCACCAGGACCGGCATGGCCGGGCGGATCGAATGGCCCACCCTGGGCGTCATGCTTGGCTGCTACCTGTCCTGGCTGATCGGCCTGTTCTGGCTTCCCGCCCTGTCGCTCTGGCTTGCCCTTCCGGTGCTGGGGGTGGTGCTGGCGCTCCATTCCTCGCTGACGCATGAGGCGATCCACGACCACCCGACGCCAAGCCGCGCGGTCAATGCGGTGCTCATGGCCCTGCCGCTGACCCTGTTTGTCCCCTACCTGCGATTCCGCGACCTGCATCTGGCGCATCATCAGGACGAACATCTGACCGATCCCTATGACGATCCGGAATCGAACTACCTCGATCCTGCGGTCTGGGACCGTCTGCCCGCCGCCGGCAAGGCGCTGCTCAGGGTCAACAACACGCTGGCCGGGCGGATCCTGATCGGCCCCTTCATCGGCCTGTGGACCTTCCTTGCCGGTGATCTCAGGGCGATCCGGGCGGGCGACCGGGCCGTTCTTGCGGGCTGGCTCTGGCATCTGCCGGGGCTTGGCGTGACGCTGGTGATCGTGGCGGTCGCGCCGCTGCCCTTCTGGGCCTATCTGATTGCGGTCTGGGCGGCGCTGGGCCTGCTCAAGATCCGGACCTTCCTGGAACACCGCGCCCATGAGAAGGCGCGCGGCCGCACCGTGGTGATCGAGGATCGCGGCCCGCTGGCCTTCCTTTTCCTGAACAACAACCTGCATGTCGTCCACCACATGCATCCCCGCGTCGCCTGGTATCGGCTGCCGGCGCTCTATCGTGCCCGGCCCGACCATTACCTCGCGCGCAACGACGGCTATCGCTACCGGTCCTATGCCGAGGTCTTTCGCCGCCATTTCTGGCGCGCCAAGGATCCGGTGCCCCATCCGCTCTGGCGGCGCTGAGAGGGCGGCCGGCTGCCAGTGACTCAGCCGGGCAGAGGGCTCCGCCCCCCAAGCCGCGCCACCAGATGCGCCTCGTCGTCATTGCGGAAGAAGGGCACGCTTGCGGGTGGGGCGGGGTCGTCGATCCGCGCCCAAAGCTCGGCCAGGACAACCTCGGTGATGAAGGGCAGGTCGAACTGCCGCGCGGCATCAAGCGGCACCCATTGCAGATGCGCCAGCTCTGCCTCGGCGCGGGTGAAATCGTCGGGATCGGTCGCCAGATCCTCGGCCTCGGCCAGAAGGAAGCGCGCATCGAACCGCCGCGGCCGGCCCGGCGGGGTCACGGCGCGAAAGAAAAAGCGCAGGGCGCCGGCATCGGGCAGGTGGCCGCTGGCCGCAAAACCGCGCCAGCCCCGCGGCGCCCCCGCCCATGTGCCGGGCCGGCCAAGCATCTGCCCCGTCTCTTCCCAAAGCTCGCGGATGGCCGCGGCGGCCAGCGCCTCGGGTGAAAGGCGGCTCTCCTCGGCCAGCCGTGTCCGGCAGGGATCGGCCAGCGGCCGCGCCAATGGCACGGCGGCATCCGCCGGATCGACCGCGCCGCCGGGAAAGACGAATTTCATCGGCATGAAGGCCGCCGCCGCCCCCCGCTGCCCCATCAGGATGCGGGGCCGCGTCGCCCGGTCGCGCAGCACGATCACCGTGGCCGCGTCGCGGATCGCGGGGGTGTCGGGCCCCGTTCCGGCAGGCCCCGTTCTGGCAGGCCCCGTTGCGGTGGGCCCCGTCTGGCCGGATGCGGTCAGCTCGCCGCTCCGAAACCGTGCATGCGGCGGGCCCACTGGATCCCCACCACCACGCCTTTCAGCCGGGGCAGAAGATACAGCGACAGCGCCACGCAGGCGATGGTGAAGACGGTCGCCATCACCATCGGCTCGGGCCGGAAGCGGGTAAAGACGATGTGGATGAAGGGCGCCATCAGATGGCCGACGACCAGGATGGTCAGATAGGCCGGCCCGTCGTCCGCCCGGTGGTGCAAAAGCTCTTCGCCGCAGACCGGGCAGACATCCGTCACCTTGAGATAGCCGTCGAACATATGCGCCTGCCCGCAATGCGGACAGCGGCGCCGAAAGCCGCGCCGGATGGCGGGCCAGGTCGGGCGGTCGTCCTCGGCAGCCGCACTTGGGCGCGCGCCTTGCGCCCGGGCTTGCGCCATCGCCTGGCCGGTTTCGTCGTCGCTGTGATCGGCTGCAGTCATTCGAGGCACTCCCGTCCTGTGCCGGAAATGGACCTCCTGCCGCGAGATTGAAAGGGGGAAATGCCGGGTTGCGGCGCGATGTCCCAGCCGCCCGGCGCGGTTTCAGGCCGCGTTGGACGAGACTGTGACCTGATTCCGCCCCGCATTCTTGGCCGCATAAAGCGCCGTATCCGCCTGCCCCAGAAGGCGGCCGATGGCGGCCTCGCCCGGCAGGCCCTCGGCCTCGTCGGGCCTGTTGACGGCGACCCCGATCGACAGGGTGACCTCGATCCGGTCGGTCGGGCCGGGGCGCAGCGGCTGGGCGCCTTTCGTCTCGCCGGCCGCGAAGGGGCTGCCCTCGATCACGCGCCGCAACCGCTCGGCCGCGCCGCGCGCCTGTTCGAGGGTGGTGTCGGGCATGGCGACCAGGAATTCCTCGCCGCCGATGCGGGCGACAAGGTCGATGGCGCGGAGGTTCTCGCGCAGGCGATTGGCCACCTCGATCAGGATGCTGTCCCCGGCGGCATGGCCATGGGTATCGTTGATCCGCTTGAAATGGTCGATATCCAGCATCATCACCGCGCAGGCGCGCCCCGACCCCTGCGCCGACCAGATCATCCGCTCGAGCCGGGGGATCGCGTAGCGGCGGTTGTGCAGCCCGGTCAGCGGATCGGTGATCGCGGCCAGAAGCTGGCTTTGCACATGGTCGCGGCGGCGATCCGCGGCGGCCTTCTGCGCGATGATGTGGCGGACCCGGTGCGCAAGCTCGTCGGCGGTGACAGCGTCATCCACCACATCCGCCGCCCCCAGATCCAGCGCCAGGGCCGCCATTTCGGGCTGCGACCGGGGCAGGATCACCAGGATCGCGGCATGGCGGCTGAGCGAGCGCGACCGCAGGTCCGAGACGATGCGGAACACATCCGCGGACGAGAACTGGTCCGGCCCCGCATAGGCCGTGCCCGCCCCGTCGATGATGAAGAGGTCGGGCGCGGGCGTCAGCGCCTCGTCCGACATGTCGGCCGCGGGATCAAAGATCCGGGCGGGTTGCGCCAGCCGGTGCAAGAGCATGCCCAGGGCGCGCGGCCCGGCGACCCCCCCCGGCGCGATCACGCCAACGGTTCCGGGCCGCTCGAACGGGGTCGGGCCCTCTGCAAAGCCGCTTGCAGCCTCGCAATCCTCGTCCAGCACCAGCTCGGCGGCCGCGTCGCGGGCGCGCAACAGGCTGCGGATCCGGGCCTGCAACAGCGTGTCGGGGGCGGATTTGTCGATCACGTCATCGGCGCCGGCGCGCAAAGCCTCGATCCGGGTGGGCGCGTTCTGGCAGTAGCGCTGGCCCGAGAGCGTGGCAATCACCGGGATCGGCTGGTCCCCCCCTTCGGCCTTGATCCGCGTGCAGAAGGCCAGCGCCGCCTCGGGATCCTGGCAGATGTCCAGCAGCACAAGATCGGGGCGCTGCGCCGCCACGCTGGCGGCGGCCTCGGCCGGGGTTGCCGTGATCTCGACTTCATGATGGGCGGCGATCAGCATGGCCCGCAGAAGGATGCGATTCGTTGCGACACCGTCAACAATGAGGATACGACCTGACATGAACTTGCTTTCTGCACAGCGTGGAAACAGGGGCACTGGTCCCGGTATTGGCGCGAGAGTGCCGTTCAATGGTTAAGAAACGGTTTCCGTGAACGTAAGGTAGTTGAATGAACCGTGAACATGCCGAAACCATCGCCCTCTCGGCCCTTGGCTGGCTGGCGACCAATGACGAGCTTCTGCCCGTCTTCCTTGGCTCGACCGGGGCCGGGGTCGAGGATCTCAGGACGCGGCTGGACGAACCGGCCTTCCTGCGCTCGATCCTGGGCTTCGTGACGATGAATGACGACTGGGTCATCGCCTTTTGCGACGCCGCCGGCCTTGCCTATGACCAGCCGCTGCGGGCGCTGCACGCCTTGCCGGGCGGGGCCCCGGTGGAGTGGACCTGAGTCGCTCGCGGGGCGGGGGGCGCAAGGGTGCGAATTGGCGTGGCAACCGCCGCCGGCAAAAGCTAGGGATGGGCCGACCCGGAGGAGTGTGGCAATGGGCGAGTTCGTGACACGGCGGATCGGCGGGGTTCTGTTCGACAAGGACGGCACGCTGTTCGATTTTCAGGCCACATGGGGCACCTGGACCCGGGGGTTCCTGCTTGAGGAATCCGGCGACGATCCGCAGCGCCTTGCCGCCCTCTCCGAGGCGCTGGGCTATGATCTTCAGACATCCGGCTTTCGCCCCGACAGCGTGGTGATCGCCCACACGACCGAGATCGTGGCCCAGACGATCCTGCCATTGTTTCCCGATGACGACCTGACCGGCCTGATGGCGCGGATGGATGCCCGCGCGGCCCTTGCCCCGCAGGTCGAGGCGGCACCGCTTGTGCCGGTTCTGTCGGCGCTGCGGGCGATGGACCTGCGCCTTGGCATCGCCACCAACGATACCGAGGCGCCGGCGCGCGCGCATCTGGAGGCGGCGGGGGTGACGGGCCTGTTCGATTTCATCGCCGGTTTCGACAGCGGCTTTGGCGGCAAGCCCGCCCCGGGGCAGCTTCTGGCCTTTGCCGAAAAGACCGGCCTCGCCCCCTCCGAATGCCTGATGGTGGGCGACAGCCTGCATGATCTTCATGCCGCCCGCGCGGCCGGCATGGTGGCCGTGGGCGTGCTGACCGGCCTTGCCGACCGGGCCACCCTGGCCCCCGAGGCGGATATCGTGCTGGACAGTATCGCCGATCTGCCCGGCTGGCTGAGGGCGTGACGCCGCAAGCCTGATCCGTTTGCGACAGCATCGGTCGCATTTGCTTCCGCGCTTTGCCGTCCGTCTTGTCAAACTGGCCCCAGCAGAACAGGAGGCCAGCATGGCAGAGACGATCACGCGCAAGCGCCGCGCAGGCGGGCGATCCGGCAATGCCACGCGCCGGGGCACGGCGGCGATTTCCCAGATGCCTTGGCGCATCCCCATCAATCATGACCGCCCCATCGAGCCCCTGCCGCCCGAGGGGGTGCAGGCGATCCATGACGGGGCGATGCGCATCCTCGAAGAGATCGGGATCGAGTTCTACAATACCGAGGCGCTTGACCTCTTTCGCAAGGCCGGCTGCCGGGTCGACGGGTTCAACGTCCGCATGGGGCGCGATTGGGTGATGGAGATGCTGGGCCATGCGCCCGGCCCCTTCACGCTGACCCCGCGCAACCCCGACAGGACGATCCCGGTCGGCGGCAACCATATCCTCTTTGGCAATGTCTCGTCGCCGCCCAACTACTACGACCTCGAGATCGGCAAGAAGGTCTCGGGCACGCGGGCGCAATGCGCCAATCTCCTGAGGCTGACGCAGTATTTCAACTGCATCCATTTCGCCGGCGGCTATCCGGTCGAACCTGTCGATATCCACCCCTCGGTCCGGCATCTCGATGTGCTGTTCGACAAGCTGACCCTGACCGACAAGGTGGCCCATGCCTATTCCCTTGGCCCCGAACGGGTCGAGGATGTGATGGAGATGGTGCGCATCGCCGGCGGGCTGAGCCACGAGCAGTTCGAGGCCAGCCCCCGGATGTACACCAACATCAACTCCACGAGCCCGCTCAAGCACGACATCCCGATGATCGACGGCTGCCTGCGGCTGATCCGGCGGGGGCAGGCGGTGATCGTGACGCCCTTCACGCTGGCGGGCGCCATGGCGCCGGTGACCATGGCGGGCGCGGTGACGCTGTCGATCGCCGAGGCGCTCTCGGCCATCGCGCTGTTCCAGTTCGTCCGCCCCGGAGCGCCCTGCGCCATCGGCACCTTCACCTCGAATGTCGACATGAAATCCGGCGCGCCCGCCTTCGGCACCCCGGAATACATGCGCGCCACGCAGATGACCGGCCAGATGGCGCGATTCTACGGCCTGCCGATGCGGGCCAGCGGCGTCTGTGCGGCCAATGTGCCCGACGGTCAGGCGATGTGGGAAACCTCCAACAGCCTGTGGTCGGCGGTGCAGTCGGGCACGAACATCGTCTATCACGCGGCGGGCTGGCTTGAAGGCGGGCTGATCGCCTGCCCCGAGAAATTCATCATGGATTGCGAGGTGATCCAGATGATCCAGCGCTACATGGAGCCCGAGGTCTGGGCGACCGGACCCGAGGAGATCGCCCTCGAGGCCATCCGCGAGGTGGGCCCCAGCGGGCATTTCTTCGGCACCCAGCACACGCAGGACCGCTATGAGAGCGCCTTCTACGCCCCGATCGCCAGCGACTGGCGCAATTTCGAGGCCTGGGAGGCGGCGGGTGCCGTCTGGACGCCGGAACGCGCGCACCGGATCTACAAGGACATCCTCGCCACTTTCGAAGACCCCCCGATGGAGGACGCGATCCGCGCCGAACTGGCGGATTTCGTCGCGCGGCGAAAGGCCGAGGGCGGGGCGCCCACCGACTTCTGAAACCCGTGCCCATTCCTTGGGCAGCGCCCGCAAAACCGCCAGTGCCGCCGCGCTGCCCGTTGCCTGCCTCCTTGCACTCGGCTAGCGTCGCCCGCACAAGGGCAAGAGTCGGATGAAGGCGGGGCACCGCGCCCGCCGATCAGCGAGAGGGGACAAGATGGCTGAACAGGGCTTCAATGGAATGCGCCGCGCCGTGATCGGCGCGATTGCCGGTGCGGCGGTCGTGCTGCCTGCGCTGGCCGTGGCCGAAGAGGGCACGATCAACGATCCGCGCCTGCACACGCCGGGGCAACTGACCGTCGCGACCAGCGACCCGGTCTTTCCGCCCTGGATGATGGACAACGATCCCGCCGCCGGCGTGGGCTTCGAGAACGGCCTTGTCTATGCGCTGGCCGCCGAGATGGGCTTTGCCCCCGATCAGGTGGTCTGGGTCGAGGTCACTTTCGACGGGGCCATCGCGCCGGGGTCCAAGGATTTCGACTTCTCGATCCAGCAGATCTCGGTCACCGAGGCGCGGGCCGAGGTGGTGAGCTTCTCTCAGGTCTATTTCCAGCCCGACAAGGCGGTGATCGCCCTTCCCGGCAGCGCGGCAGGCGAGGCACGCAGCTTCGAGGATCTGCGCGGCCTGACCTGGGGCGCGGTGATCGGAACGACCGACAACGATTACCTCGTTAACATCCTCGGGATCGAGGATGCGGCGATCTACAACGAACAGGTGGACGTCTTCCTTGCCCTGCAGTCGGGCCAGATCGACGCGACCGTGGTGGCCCTGCCGACCGCCCTTTTCGTGACCGCCGTGCAGGTGCCCGAGGCCGAAATCGTGGCGCTTCTGCCCGCTGACGAGAACGACCGGGGCCACGGCCTTCTGTTCGAGTTCGGCAATCCTCTTGTCGAATGGGTGGACGAGGCGCTCTCGGCCGTGATCGCTGCGGGCGTGGTCGAAGATCTGAAGGCCCAATACCTGATCGCCGATCCGGACCTGCCGATCATCACCGAATGACCAATCGGACGGACGCCGCGCCAGACGGCGCGGCCAGCGATCCGGCGCGGCGGGGGCCACCCCCGCCGCCGCCAAGGCGCGGATTCGACTGGCGGGCTGCGCTCGTCCCCGGCCTGATCAGCCTTGTCAGCGTGGTCGTCGTCTTCGGTGGCATCGGTTGGGTCGTGACCTCGGCGGAGTACTGGCCCCGGATCAAGCTGCAGTTCTTCAACATCGACGCGATGATCGCGTCTTTCCCGCGCGTTCTCAAAGGCTTCTGGATCAATATACAGGTCTGGCTGATCGTGCTTGCCTGTATCCTTGTCTGGTCGCTGATCCTGGCCGTGGTCCGGTCGCTCCGCGCGCCCTGGTTCGCGCCGTTCCGGCTGATGGTGGTCATCTACATCGACATCTTCCGCGGCGTGCCCGCACTGCTGCTGGTGCTGCTCTTCGGCTTCGGCATCCCCGCGCTGAACCTGCCGGGCCTGCCGAATTCGGGCCTGTTCTGGGGCGGGGTCGCGATGGTGCTGAGTTATTCCGCCTATGTGACAGAGATCTACCGCTCGGGCATCGACGCGGTGCATGAGGGCCAGCGCGCGGCGGCCAAGTCGCTGGGCCTGTCGGAATGGCAGACGATGCGCTACGCGATCCTGCCGCAGGCCCTGCGCAACGTGGTGCCGGCGCTGATGAACATCGTGGTGGCCCTGCAGAAGGACGTGGCCCTTCTGTCGGTGATCGGCGTAAGGGATGCGGTGCGCGAGGCGCAGATCTATACCGCCTCGACCTTCAACTATTCCTCGCTGATCGTGGCCGCGGGCCTGTTCCTGCTGGCCACCATCCCGATGGCCCGGCTGGCCGATTACGTGACCCGGCGCGACCGCCAGCGCCGCCTGCAGATCGCGGCCTGAGCATGACGCCCCCCTCTGTTCCGCGCATCGAGATAGACGAGGTCACCAAGTATTTCGGCACGAAACTCGTGCTCGACCGGGTCAGCCTGAGCGTCGCCCGGCACGAGGTGGTCTGCCTGATCGGCGCCTCGGGTTCGGGCAAATCGACGCTTCTGCGCTGTGTGAACCGGCTGGTGGAGCATGACTACGGCACGATCCGGCTGGACGGCGTGCCGGTGGACGATGCCAGCTTCGGCAAGACGGGCCTGCAGAAGCGGGCGGGGATCGTGTTCCAGTCCTACAATCTCTTTCCGCATATGACGGTGCTGGACAACATCACGCTCGCGCCGCGCAAGGTGCATGGCGTGCCCCGCACCGAGGCCGAGGACCGCGCCCGCGCAGCGCTGGCGCGCTTCGGCATGGGGGATTTCGCAGGGGCCTATCCCGAACAGCTTTCGGGCGGCCAGCAGCAGAGGGTGGCGATTGCCCGCGCCCTGGTCTCGCGCCCCGATGTGCTGCTGCTCGACGAGATCACGGCGGCGCTCGATCCCGAACTGGTGGGCGAGGTGCTGCGGATCATCCGGGGCCTGAAGGACGAAGGGATGACGATGATGATCGTCACCCACGAGATGGGTTTCGCCCGCGATGTGGCGGATCGCGTGGCCTTTCTCGACGGGGGCATGATCCTCGAGGAGGACCGCCCGGACCGCCTGTTTGCAGCGCCGCAGCAAGAGCGGACGCGCGCCTTCCTGCAGCGGATCGTGGAGTCGGGTCGCCTCCAGAGCTGACCTGTCAGCCTGAGACAGCGCGTCGCACAGGGGGTGACGGGGGGCGCAGCCCCCCGCAAGGGTTTTCTTCGAAAACCCTTGTTTCAAGAAATTTCTGCGAAATTTCTTGGCCCCGCTCAACCGTCCAGCCGCGCGCCCCGGACCATCGCCTCGTCGACCTCGATCCCCAGCCCCGGCCCTTGCGGCTCATGCACGAACCCCTCCGTATGCCAGACCGGCTTGTCCACCAGATCCCGCTGCGCCGGACCATAGATCGGTTGCAGCTCCAGCACATGACAGGCCGGCGAGGCCCAGCTGAGCGCCTGGCTGGCCGCCCCCACGATTGCGGTCGAGAAGTTATGCGCATTGGCCTGCCGCCGGTAGCGGTAGCAGATCTCGGCCGCGCGGCGGAAGCCCGTGATCCCCTCGACCCGGCCGGGATCGAGGCCGATCACATCGACCGTCCCCGTGGCCACGATCCGCTCCACCCCGCGCGCGTTCCATTCCCGCTCGCCATAGGCGATGCGCACGCCGGTGGCCGCCCGCAGCGCGCGGTAGCCGTCTGGGTCGTCATGGCCCAGGGGTTCTTCCAGCCAGCCGATCCCGATCTCCTCGAAGGCCCTGGCGCGGCTGATCGCGGTGGCGATGTCCCAGTGGTTCTTCACCCCCAGATCGACCATCAACTCCTTGCCCGGCCCCATCGCCTCTTTCACGGCACGCACGAAGTCCACGTCGCGGTCATGCTCAAAGCCCAGATGCGCGTCGCCTGCCTTGCCGAAGCCCACCTTCGCGCCATGCAGCCCCGTCGCCGTATAGCCCGCGATATCCGCGGCCATCTCGGCAATGTCGCGCTTGGTGCCGTGGAGGCTCGCGATCGCGGGCTGGCGCTCCTTGACCTTGCCGCCCAGCAGGTCAAGCACCCGCGTCTCGAGAAGCCGCCCCTTCACATCCCAAAGCGCGATATCGACGCCCGACAGCGCGATGGAGACCAGCCCGACCCCGGTGCCGTACCACCAGCTATGGGCCTTGATCGTCTCGACGATCCCGTCGATCTCCAGCGCGCTGCGCCCTTCGATCATCGGCCGCCAGCCCTCGATCAGGCAGGCGACGGCGCGGCTGGCCTCGGGGAAATAGGTGCAGGCCTCGCCCCAGCCCACCAGCCCGCCTTCGACCGTGATCCTGACGAGGCAGACCGAGCGGGTGCGGTTGTGGTCCACCGGTTCGGGATAGGCCACGGGGATGGCCTCGACTGACCGGATGATCGCGTCCTTGCGCATGCGGCTATTCCTTCGGGCTTGCGAGGTAATCAAACAGCACGGTCCCGGCCACCAGCGTGAACCGCCCCCGCCAGAAGAAGCCGTCCAGCATCTCGCGCACCGGCAGGCGGTGGACGGGGGCCTGCGCATTGGGGCGCAGTTCCACCGTGCAGGGGCCGCGCCAGCATTCGGTGATCTGGACATCCGACAGGCTGCGCGAGGTCAGTTGCCGGATCGCGGGCGTGCCGTCGATATGGTCCACCGCCTTGAGGTTGATGTTGGTGGCAAAGGGAAAGATTTCGGAGAGTTCGCCGATCTCGGCCCGGCTCTGCTTGTAGGGCAGGGTGCCGGTCAGCACCTCGATCCCGTTGCGTTCCAGCGTGCCGACGATCAGGTCGCCGCGGAAGTCGATCCTGGGGAAGCCCAGTTTCTTGGGCTGGCCATGCGCCTCGCGCCCATGGGCCACGCCGATATCGGAGGAGAGGAACAGATAGGGCGAGTAACTCCCCACCGCGACGCCGGGCAGTTCCACCCCCACCATGACGTTGCATTCCGAATAGGGGCCCAGCCATTCGGTGTCGTTCATCCGGTAAAGATGCGCCATGACCGCATCGCCCGTCGGCACCAGCGGTTCGGGCAACAGCGCCTCTATCGCCGCGCGGTCGGTGCGCCAGACCACCGTCAGCACCTCCACATCGTGGAAGGCGAAGGGGAAGGGCGGCACCATCGGCGCATCAAGCGGGGTCGAGAAGCCGCCCTTGACGATATCCTCGATCCGGGTCTTCCAGGCCATGCGCTACACCCGCTCCGGCCGGCCCGAGGCGAAGGAGCGATACATCGCATCCAGCACCTCGATGGCGCGCATGCCGACGGTGCCGTCGGCCTCGATCTCGTCCGGCGAACAGGTGCCAAGGCAGACCTTGGCCAGCCGGTCGATGGGCTTGACGGCCTCGTACTGGCCCGCATCAGGAGCGAGGTCGAGGATCACATCGTCGCCGTCCATCCGCCGCAGCTCCATCCGGGTGCGCTCCATGTCCAGGATCAGGCAGCCCTCGGTGCCGAAGACCCGCACATCCATCTGATAGCTGCAATGCTTGGGCACCAGCGCGCTGCCCGAGAGGCTGGCCTTCGCTCCGCCTTCGAAGGTGATGACGGCGGCATTGGTCAGGTCCACACCGGCGGCGGATTTGGTGTCGAGCGCATAGACCTCGGCAGGTTTCAGATCGGCGAGGCGGAACAGAAGGCCCAGCGCATGGCTCGTCTGCCCCCAGCCGTAGCCGCCCGCCTGTGCCGGATCGGCCCAGGTCGAGGTCTGCGGCTGGAACATGTGGTCCTTGGTTTCCGACAGGCCCTGACCGCCGAAGAGGTCATAGGTGAAGGTCGCCATGTGGCAGAGGATGTGGCGGATTTCCCCGATCCGGCCGGCGCGGCAGAGTTTCGCCGCTTCCGTGGCGAAGTCCTTGTAATTCCAGCCATAGGGAATGACGATCTGCTTGCCCTTTGCCGCCGCCAGCGCCACCAGTTCGCGCGCATCCGCCGCACTTGTCGTCATCGGCTTGTCGATCAGGACATGGGCGCCCGCGTCCAGCGCGGCCCTGGCATGTTCGAAATGCGCCACATGGGGCGAGGTGATGACGACGGCGTCGGGTTTCTCCACCGCCAGCAACTCGCGGTAATCCGTGTAGCCCTTCGGCCCCGGATGGGCGTCTAGGATCTTGTCCAGCGCCGCCCTGTCGCGGCGGTTGACGGCGACGAGGTCGATATCGGGGTGGTCGAGCATCGCGGGCACATAGACCTGCACCCCCCACCAGCCCGCCCCGATCAGAGCGATGCGTGCCTTTGCCATGATCCGCCCCTCAATCCTGGTGGAACATGAGCGGCAGCAGATAGGGGAAGTTCGTGGCCGGATCGGTGTCGATAACCATGATCGGCGCCATCCATTCCGCCCAGCGCTTGTTGGCCTCGGATTTCCCCATCGCCTCGATCGCGGCCGGAAGGTCGTCGCATTCGAAATAGCCGAACAGCGTCAGCCCGTGGCGGAAGATGTTGTAATTGCGGATGCCGGCGGCCCGCAGGTCGCGGGTCATCTCGGGCCAGATCTCGTCATGGCGCTTCTTGTATTCGTCCTCATATCCCGGGCGTACCCCCAGAACCCATGCGTAATTCGCCATTTTCCCCTCCCTTCAGGATTGGCCGAGCCAGCCGCGCACCAGATCGCGCATCTTCACCGTTTCGGTCAGCACATCGTCGTAAAGCGTGTTCATATAGCCTTGGTGGACATATTCGATGGAGAGCCAGCCATCGTAGCCCGCCTCGCGCAGGGCCCCGAGGAAGGCCGGAAAGTTGATCGTGCCTTCCTCGGACTTCGCCTGCAGCGCGCCCATCCGGGCCTGACGCAGATGGATATGGCCGGCATGGGGGCACAGCGCCTCGATCTCGTCCTGGCGGTGGCCGAGGGCGGTGAAATGGGCGGGGTCGAGCGTGAGTTTCAGGCCCGGCACGGCGGCGACCAACTCGGCCGCCATTTCGGGCGTCTCGATCAGGCTGTGGACATGGGGTTCGGTGGTGACGGTGACGCCGGCCTCCTGCCCGATGGCGACCAGGGGCTTGAGCGCCTCGACCGAGGCGGCAAAGGCCTCGGCCCGCGACTGGCCGGGGTTGATGACGCCGGGCAGGACAAAGACCGACGGCACGCCGCCCGCGCGGCAAAAGGCCATGACCTTGCGGAAATCCTCGGCATTGGCGGGGTCGGGGCGGGGCAGGGCGAGGTTGCGGCCCTCCAGCCCCTCGCCGAAGAGGTAATAGAGGTTCGACAGCGGCAGGCCCGCGATTCCGGCGACCTCTTCGGCATAGGCCTCGGGCGCGCCGAGCATCCGCGCGCGGTCAAGGGCGGCGCGATAGAACAGGCCGATATCGACCCCCTCGATCCCCAGTGCGCGGGCCACGCCGCCCACCTCGGCCAGGGTCAGCTGCGGAAAGGACCAGGAGGTGACGCACAGCTTCATGACGGCTCCTTCGTCTGCCCGCCTGCATCCAGCGCGCGGCGGGTGGTGGCATAGACCTGCTGCATATGCGCCTGCCCGGCGGCGCGGGCGGCCTCGGGGTCGCGGGCGCGCAGCGCTGCGAGGATGCGGCGGTGATCCTCGATCGAGCGGCCCTGGGCATGGCCGCGCTCGGCCGAGGCGCGGCGGAACTCGATCCCCAGCACATTCAGGCTTTGCGCCGCCCGCGCGAGAAACGGGTTTTCCGAAACCTCGGCCAGCCGTGCGTGAAACCGCGAATCGGCCGCCATATAGGCATCCACATCCTCGATCACCTGCAGCTGTTCGGCGATCATCGCCTCGAGCGCGTCACAAAGCGCAGGTTCGGCACGGGCGGCGGCAAGGGCGCAGATCTCGCCCTCGATGAAGCTGCGCGCCTCGTAGAGCTTTTCGATCGAGACATCGGACAGCGACAGGAACATGTTGAACGGCTTGAGCATGTCGACCGCCTGCATCGCGGTGACGAAAGCGCCGCCGCCGTGGCGCACCTCGACCACACCCAGCACCGACAGCGCCCGCATCGCCTCGCGCAGGCTGGGGCGGCTCACGCCAAAGCGTTCGGCCAGATCGCGCTCCGACGGCAGCCGGTCGCCCGGTTGCAGCCGCCCGGCCTTGATGAAGCCAAGAAGCTGATCCACCATCTGATCGGACACGCCGGTCTTGACGATCTGCTTCACATCCCGGTCCCCGAGTATCTCGGCCCCTCCCCCGGTCTGGCTGCCTGCCGCAGGGCGCGGCCGACTGGTTTAGTGATCTGACCAATTTGGTAAACCCCGCCTGCCGCCTTCGTCAAGCGGCAGTCACGGGGTGCGGCGGCAGGCACGGCCGGGCGGGTGTTGCAAGAGGGGCCTTCAGCCCTCGCGGGGGCGGATCGCGGCGCCGTCGCTCAGGCTGCTTGCGGGGTAGAGCACGACCTGCGCTCCCTCGGGCGGGCCCTCCAGCAGTTCCGCCTGCCCGCCCGATTGCCGCCCGATCACCACCGGCGTCAGGACGGCCCGCCCCTCGACCTCGGTGAACAGGGCCCAGCCCTCGCCCTGCCGGAACAGGGCGGCCTGCGGCACCTGTAGCACCGCCTCCTCTTCCCAGAGGATCAGGCGCAGGTGCACCCGGAACCCCTCGCCCAGACCGGGCCGGTCCTCGGGCGGGGTCAGGAGGTCAAGCCGCAGGCGCACCCGCTGTTCCTCGATCCCCAGCGCCGAGACGCGGGTGAAGGCGGCGGGCTCGATCCGGCGCAGCCGCGCCTCGAGAAGGCCCTCGCCGCCCCAGCGGTCCACCTCGGCCCTTGCGCCCTCGGGCACGCGGACGGCATCGGCCGAGAGCAGGTCAAGCTCGATCTCCATGTCGTCGAGATTGCCGATCACCAGAAGCGGGCTGCCGGCCTGCACCGGGCGGGCGCTGCGGTCCGTCACCTCGAGGACGATGCCCGTCTGCGGCGCAAGCAGGCGCAGGCAGCATTCGCCCGGCTCTGCGCGCGGATCCAGCGGCGAGACCGGCCCCATCAGCTGCGCCTCGGCCCGCGCCAGCGAGGCGCGGTGCAGATCGACCTGCGATTGCGCCGCCTGCCGCGCCTGCCGCGTCGCCTCGTGCGAGGCCTGGATATCCTCGAGCATCCGCCGCGCGATCAGCCCCCGGTCGGCCAGTGCCACGGCGCGGTCCAGTTCGCCCTGCGAATGGGCGAGCGCGCTGTCGGCCTGCATCAGGTTGGCCTCGGCCAGCGCGACCGCCGCCTCGGCCTCGGCCACGGCGGCTTCGGCCTGTGCCCTGCTGCGGGCATCCATCAACGCGGGGTCGGCGGGCTGGATCACGGCCACCTCGGTCTGCCCGGCGATGACGCTGTCGCCCACCTCGACGGGCGAGCGGGTGGTCGTGCCGCTGATCGGTGCCGTGATCGCATAGGGCGCGCGCACCCGCGTCACGCCCTGCGCCGCCACGACGCCCTGCATCGGCGCGCGGATCACCGGGGCCAGATCGACAGCCGTGGGCTGCGGCCAGAGCGCCCAGACCAGCGCCCCGGCAAGGCCGATCCCGCCCAGTCCGATCCCCAGCTTGCGCATCAGCGACATGGCCTTCCCCTTCCCTCAATCCCGCGCCTTGAGCGCCATCGCCAGATCCACCCGGTCCAGCCGCCGCCGCACCATCATGACCGAAGCCAGCGCCGCAAGGAACACCGCCACCGCCGCCAGCGCATAGGTGCGCCGGGTGATGTGGAACGGGATCTGCACCAGATCGGTGGACATCGCCCCCACCAGCCCGACCGCCAGCCATGTGCCCACGACCCAGCCGATCGGAATGGCGATCAGGGTCAGCAGCATCATCTCGCCCACCAGAACGAAGGCGACCTCGCCCCGGCTGAAGCCCAGAACCCGCAGGCTGGCCAGTTCGTAGCTGCGTTCCGACAGCTGGATCCGCGCGGCGTTATAGACCACGCCGATGGCGATCAGCACGCCGATCAGCGTATAGATCGCGCCCATGGTCAGCAGGCTTTCGCTGAGGGTGGCGTCGAACTGGCGGCGGACCTCGGCCCAGTCCGACAGGCCGGCGACGGCGGGCGTGGCCTTGATCGCCTCATGCAGCGCGGGCAGGTGATCGGGGTCAAGCGCGAGGTGGATCATGTTGACCTGCGGCACGCTGTCCATCGCGGCGAAAAGCGCGGCCGCGCCGATATGCGCCTCTTGCCCCATGCCCTGCGGAATGACCGCCGCGACCGGCAGGGTCAGCACCTCGCGCGGGGGGGCCAGCATCTCGATCCGCAGCACCTCGCCGGCGGCAAGGTCCAGCGCGCGGGCCAGCATGTCGGGCAGGATCACCCCCTCGGAGGGCAGGGCGACGACCTGGCCCCCATCATCGACCAGCCGGGCAAGCTCGGCGCCCGGGTAATGGCCCTGCAGCGCGCTGAGCCGGGTCAGATGCCCGTTCGACAGCCGCACCGGCATGGCATAGCCGCCCTCGGCCCGGATCACGCCGGGCAGGGTCATCGCATCAAGCACGGCCCTCTCGGTCTGCGGCGCGGCAAGCATCAGGGTCATGTGCTGGCGGTTGGCCTGGCCAAAGACGCTGTCCATCAGCATGTCGATGGAATCGAAGATGAAATAGGACATCACCAGCACCGCGACCGAGGCCGAGACGCCGAACAGCGTGATCGCCGCCCGCCCCGGCCAGCGCAGGATCGAGCGGAAGATCATCATCGTCGTCTGCCGCAGCCGCAGCCATGTCAGAAAACGGTCCGCCGCCCCCCGGGCAAAGGTCGGCGGGGCGGGGGGCTGCATCGCCTCGGCCGGGGGCAGTTTCAGCGAGGACCAGACCGCCCGCAGCGCGCCGACCGCCACCGTCGCCATGCCCAGAACGCCCGACAGCACCAGCGCCCCGGTGCCGGTGTCCCGAAGGATGAAGGGAAAGCGGAAGAACTCACCGTAAAGGCCGATCATCCCCTCGGCGATCCACCAGCCGAAGCCCCAGCCCAGCGTGACGCCGATCACCCCGATCAGGGCGGCAAGCTTCATGTAATGGCCCGCGATCTCGGCCCGGCTGTAGCCCAGGGCCTTCATCAGGCCGATCTGCGCCCGTTCCAGCGCGATCAGCCGGCCCAGCACCATGTTCACCAGAAAGGCGGCGACGATCAGGAAGATCGGAGGCAGATAGGCCGCCATGACGCCCAGCTGCTGCAGCTCGCCCTGCAGGAAGGCGTGCGAGACCTGCCGGTCGCGGCCATAGGCGCCGGTGCCGCCATAGGGCTCGAGGATCCGGTCGAGGGCCGCGATCACCTGCCGTTCGTCGGCATCCCGCGTCAGCCGCAGCGAGATCTCGTTGACCGCGCCGCCCATGTCCATCGCGGCGGCGACGGCGCTCTCGTTCATCCAGATCAGGCCGAAGCGGCGGTCGTCGGGCATCATCGCGCCGGGGGCGATCGTATAGACGAATTCGGGGCTGAGAACCCAGCCCGTCACCTCCATTTCGCGCAGCTGGCCGTTCAGGATGCCGGTGATCCGGCTGCCGGGCACCAGCCCGTGCCTTTCGGCGAAGGGTTCGTTCAGGGCCACCTCGTCGGGGCGGAGCGGATCGGGCAGCCGGCCCTGGCGCACCAGGGGCAGGTTCAGCGCGGCGCCGTCTGCGGGCAGCGAAAGCACCCGCCCGGTCGCCGGTTCCTCCATCCCCGCGATATCAAGCACGACCGGCAGGGCGATCCGGCCTTCGGCCTGGGCCACGCCGGGCAGGGCGGCCGCCTCGGCCACCACATCCTGGGGCGCGCGGGCCACGCCGGCAAAGACATCGGCAAAGCGGTGGCGTTCGTACCAGGCGGCCTGGGTCTGCAGCAGGGTCTTTTGCGTGGCCTGCGCGCCGACCAGCATCATGATGCCGCAGCCCAGCACAAGGGCGATGGCCAGCGTCTGCGCCCAGATCCGGCGCAGGTCGCGCAGCATCTTGCGATCCAGCGCCCTCACCAGCTGACCTCTGCCGGCAGGAGGCGGTCCGGGTTCGCCTCGTCCCGCAGGATCCGGCCATCGGCCAGCACCACGACGCGATGCGCGATCCGCTGGATCGAGGCGTTATGGGTGATCAGCACCGTCGCCGTGCCCAGATCGCGGTTGACCTCGTAAAGCGCCTCGAGGACCTGCACCCCGGTCCGGCTGTCGAGCGCGCCGGTGGGTTCGTCGCACAGAAGCACGTCGGGCCGCTTGGCGATGGCGCGTGCGATGGCGACGCGCTGCTGTTCGCCGCCCGAAAGCTCGGCCGGGAAATGGTCCATCCGGGCGGCCAGGCCGACCCTGTCGAGCGCCTCTTCCGGGGTCATCGGGGCCTTGGCGATCTCGGTCACGAGGGCGACATTCTCGCGCGCGGTGAGGCTGGGGACGAGGTTGTAGAACTGGAAGACAAAGCCCACGTGGTTGCGCCGGAACTCGGTCAGGGCGCGGTCATCGGCCTGCGACAGATCCCGGTCGCGGAAGAAGACCCGCCCCGCGCTGGGCAGGTCGAGCCCGCCGAGGATGTTGACGAGCGTGGATTTGCCCGATCCCGAGGCGCCGAGCAGGACCACCATCTCGCCCTCGGCCAGGGTCAGATCGACGCCGCGCAGGGCCTGCACCTCGACCGCCCCGGTGCGATAGACGCGGGTGACGCCTTCGGCGCGAAACACGGGGAGGGGGGGCGGTGGCGGGGTCATGCTGCCAGTCTATGGCGCATGGTGCGTGCCGTCACTGATAAGGATCAACCGGCGATCAACCGGCGCGCGGTCGGCGAGGGGGCAGGGGGGCTCTGCCCCCCGGCGCGTGCCGCGCCTCCCCCCGGGATACTTTCAAACAAAAGAAGCGGGAAGAGGGGCAGCGCCCGTATGAGTGCCCGAGTGAGGGCTCGGGTCCGTGATCGGGTCAGTGATCGGGTTGGCGCTGGGGGCGGAGGATCTGGACCAGGATGCGGGCGAGCATGAACAGGACGACGATCACGATCAGCACGACCGAAATCGCGGCGATGGCCGGGTCGATATTGTCGCGCAGCCCCATCCACATCAGGCGCGGCAGGGTGACGGCCTGGACCGAGGTGATGAAGAGGGTGACGCCGATCTCCTCCCAGGACAGGACGAAGGTGAGGAAGAGCGCGGTCAGAAGGCTGAAGCGGATGTTGGGCAGGATCACGCGGAAGATGCGGGTGCCGAGGCCGGCTCCCATCGAGCGGGCCGCCATGTCGATCCGGCGGTCGAGTTGCGACAGCGCCACGCTGATCAGCACCACGGCGAAGGGCGCGACCATCACCGCATGGGCCACCGCCACGCCGCCCCAGCGGTCATAGGCGATCACCCCGTTGAGGTTCGAGAGGTTGATCAGGAAGAAATAGAGCGTCAGCGCCGAGACCACGGGCGGGGCCACCATCGGCAGGAGTGCCAGCCCCATCAGCGCGCCCGAAAACCGCGGCTGCAGCATCCAGATCCCCAGCGCGAAGGCCGCCGCCAGCGCTGTGGCAAAGAGCGAGGCGACAAGGCCGATGCGGATCGACATCCAGATGCCCTGGCCCCAGGCCGGATTGTCGATCAGCGCCTGGTAGTGGCGCAGCGACCATTCGCCCGAGGGGATCGAGAGGAAGCGGTTCGGGGTGAAGCTGACCGGCACCACCGCGATCAGCGGCATCAGCAGGAAGACCGCGATGAGGGCGGCCAATGTCAGGGTGAGGGCGCCGGGGCGCAGCATGGTCATCGGCCCTTGCTCCCGGTCAGTTTCAGCATGATCCCCAGAAGCGCGCCGACGCAGAGCATCAGGATCACGCTGATCGCCGCACCAAGGCCCCAGTCGGGGCTTTGGAAGATGCGCAGGTAGATCAGTTCCGCCACAAGGACGCTGCGCCCGCCGCCGAGGATCGCTGGCGTGACGAAGAAGCCAAGCGCGAAGACAAAGACCAGAAGGGCCGCGCCAAGGATGCCGGTCCGCGTCATCGGCACGAAGACCTGCCAGAAGATCCGCGTCCGCGAGGCCCCCATTCCGCGCGCGGCCAGAAGGACGCGTTCGTCAACGCTGCGCATGGCGGTGGCGAGCGGGAAGACGGCGAAGGGGATCAGGAAATGCACCATGCCGAGGATCACGCCGAATTCGTTGCGCACCATGGTCAGCGGTTCGGACAGGATGCCCAGCGATTGCAGCCAGGTGTTGATCAGGCCCCGGTTCGACAGAAGGGCCAGCCAGCCGAAGGCGCGCGTCAGGACCGAGATCCAGAAGGGGATGAAGATGCAAAGCTCGATCACCAGCCGCACGGCGGGGGAGGCGCGCACCCAGATCAGCGCCAGCACATAGGCGGCCGAAACGGCACAAAGCGTGACGATGGCGCAGATGCGGAAGGTGCGCCAGATCACGCTCTGGATCAGCGGGTCGGTCACGGCGCGGCCGTATTGGCCAAGGCCCGGTTCGGGCAGCGTCACGCTCCAGCGCATGACGCCGAGGAACGGCACGAGATAGGCCAGCGTCAGAAGCGCCAGCAGCGGGCCGAGCAGGAGGAGGTGGCGCGAGGCTTGGGTCATCGGGGATCGGCTGCCGGGCGCGCGGGGGCGCGCCCGGCAGCCTGTCGCATCAGGCCGAGATGATGGCGAGGAATTCGTCCAGCGCCGGGCCGTAGTTTTCTTCGTACCAGGCCATGTCGAGGGGCACCTGCACCGCGAAATTGGCCGGGTCGACCGGGTTGAAGCGCGCCTCTTCGGGCGGCAGCAGGGCGTCGGTTTCGGGGTTGGCGGGGCCCTGGCCCATCATTTCGAACATCACCAGCTGGCGGACGGGTTCCTGCGCGAAGGCGATGAAATCCATCGCCGCAGCCGCCCCGCCGGGGTTGCCCTTGACCACGCCCATGGCGCCGGGCGCCACAAGGCCTTCGTCCCAGATGAAGCCGATATCGCCGCCCGAATCCTCTTCGATCAGCTTGGCGCGGGTGGACCAGACGATGGCCATGCTGGCCTCGCCCTCCAAGAGCAGCGACTGGCTTTCCGCGCCGCCGCCCCAGAAGGCCACGACATGTTCCTTGAAGGCGTCAAGCTTGGCATGGGCCCGGTCAAGGTCAAGCGGATAGAGGTCTTCCTTGGCCACGCCATCGGCCAGAAGGGCCGCTTCCCACATGCCCGCGCCCCATTTGTACATGGCGCGCTTGCCGGGATATTTCTCGACGTCAAAGAAGTCGGCCATCGACTTGGGCGGATCATCCCCGAAGCGGGTTTTGTCATAGGCGATGATGTAGCTGTAGAAATAGCTGGAGGCCGAGTAGGGCCAGCCGAAGCCTTCGCGCATCTTGCCGCGATCGACCACGTCATAGTCGATCGGCTCCATCATGCCCGCCTTGCCCAGCGTCTCGGCCGAGAAGGGATCGACGTCGACGATATCCCAGGCCGGGTTGCCGCTTTCGACCTGCGCCGCGATGGCGCCTTCGGTCGGGCCCGAGCCGTCCTGACGGACCACGATGCCGGTCACGGTCTGGAAGCCCTGGCCATAGGCCGCGTCATAGGAGGGGCCGGCATCGCCGCCCCAGTTGACGAAGACAAGTTCGCCCGATTGCGCCTGTGCCTGTCCGGCGCTGAGGCCCAGCGCACTGGTGCCCATGAGCATCGACAGCCCGAGGGTGAAATCGCGGCGCGAGATCTGGCCGCGCTCGAGTTTCGTCTTGAGGATGTCGAGGCAGTCTTTCTGGAATGGTCCGTTCATTGCCGTCTCCCTGTTGGTGTCTGGAACCTAGCCGGGGGTGTCACGCCCCGGCGCCTTACAATCGAAATCCGCGCTCGGCCTCCCAGGTGGCCCAGACCTCGGCTCCGGGGGCAAGCCCTTCGGGAAGCTGTGCCGTGGGCAGGCGCAGGGTCAGCGGCAGGCCGCCGCGGGTGGTGAGCGTGAGCCGCGTCTCGGCGCCCTGATAGGTCAGGTCGGCCAGTTGGGCGGGCAGGGCGTTGCCCTCTGCAGGCTCGGTCGCGGTCAGCCCCATGTATTCGGGCCGCAGCGCCAGATCGCCCGTGCCATTACTCGTGCTCCTGATCGTCACGGGGCGGCCCTCGATTCGGGGGGCGCTGCTGTCGCCCTCGACCGGCAGGATGTTGATATCGCCCAGGAATTCGGCGACAAAGCGGTTGGCGGGCGCCTCATAGACCTCGCGCGGGGGGGCGATCTGCTGCAGCCGGCCCTTCTCGAAAATCGCCACGCGGGAGGAGAGCGCCAGCGCCTCGCTCTGGTCATGGGTGACGAAGACGAAGGTCGTGCCAAGCTCGCGGTGCAGGCGGCGGACCTCGTCCTGCATCTGGCCGCGCAGGTTCTTGTCCAGCGCCGAGAAGGGTTCGTCAAGCAGCAGGACGGGGGGCTCATAGGCCAGCGCGCGGGCCAGCGCCACGCGCTGCTGCTGGCCGCCCGACAGGCCCGAGGGGCGCTTGTGGCCATGTCCGCCAAGGCCCATCAGCTCGATCATCGCGGCGACGCGGGCGCGGATTTCCGAGGCCGAGCGTTTCTGCACCTTCAGGGGGAAGGCGATGTTTTCCTCGGCCGTCATATGCGGAAACAGCGCATAGCCCTGAAACACCATGCCGAAACCGCGCGCCTCGGGCGGGGTGGCGGTCAGGTTGCGCCCGTCCAGCAGAAGCTGGCCCGAGGTGGGCGCCTCGAACCCGGCCAGAAGCGTGAGGAACGTGGTCTTGCCGGATCCCGAGGGGCCAAGCAGCGTCAGGAACTCGCCCCGGCCGATGGTGAAGCTGACATCCGACAGCGCGGCAAAACTGCCGAACATCTTGCCGATGCTTCTGGCCTCGATCTCGGCGGCTTGCGTCACGCTTGCGTTCTCTTTCCCACCATCGGTTTCGCTTCGGTCAGCCTAGGGAGGGGGTGCACCCCAAGGCAAACGAAAGTTTTTCGCCCGCTTGGCAAACGGAATTTGCCAAAGCCCGCGTTTTCGCCCGATGCCTAGTCATTGGGCAGTTCTGACCGCAACCAGCCCCGAAAAGCCGCGACTGCGGGATTGCCGGCCTTTTCCGGCGGCACGATCAGGAAATAGGACCGGGCCGAGCGCACCGACAGGTCGAAGGGCCGCACCAGTTGCCCGCTGGCCATCGCATCATGGCAGATGAACTCGTCGCCCATCGCCAGACCCTGCGCGCCCAGGGCGGCGGCATAGACAAGGTTCATGTCGGAAAAGCGGATGCCGCGCCGCGCGCCCGCGGGGTTCAGGCCGGCATTGCGGAAACAGGCCTCCCAATCCGCGTGATCGGTCAGGTGCAGAAGCGTCATCCGCTCAAGCGCTTCGGGCGCATCAAGCCCGTCGTGGCGGTTGATCAGGACGGGGCTGCAGAGCGGGGTGAAATCCACCGCCTTGAGAAGCTCGACCTCCATCCCCGGATTGTCGCCATGGCCGAAGACGATGAAGGCGTCGACATCGGGGTTGCTGACATCGTCAAGGCGGCGTTGCGTCACGATCGACAGCGCCACATCGGGAAAGGCCTCGGCGAAGGCGCCCAGCTTGCTGCAGAGCCAGCTCGAGGCGAAGCCGGGGGTCGAGCTGATGGTCAGCGTCCCAGTCACCCCGCGCGCCGCATTGCGCGCAGCCGAGCCCGAAACCAGCGACAGCGCCCGGCGCACGTCCTGCGCATAGGCCAGCCCCTGCGGCGTGAGTTCGACGCGGGTGCCGACGCGGTTGAGCAGGCGAAAGCCCAGGTCACGCTCAAGCAGGCGCAGCTGGTGGCTGACCGCGCTGCGCGTCAGGTGCAGCTCGTCGGCGGCCTGCCAGACGGTGCCTTGGCGGGCAAAGCTCTCCAGCGCACGCAGGGCCTGGGTCGAGGGGATGCGGCTCATGGCGCGCAGGATAGGGCAGGGCGGTTGGCTTGTCATCCATTGGTGAATGGGATTTGCCGATGGCGGGAAAAGGTTTCACTTCGTCGCGGTCAGGGGCGGGTGTAGCCATAGGGCCATGCAACCCGAAGGAGGCTTGCCCTGCCTGCGCCCGCGCTCAGCCCCGCCCAAGAGACCGCCCGCGCCGTGATCGCGGCCCGGATGCCGGAACTGTCCGACTGGTGCGCCACGATCTTTGACTTCGGCGAAACGGCCTGGCGCGAATATCGGTCTGCCGAATGGTATGTCGCCCGCCTGCGCGCCGAGGGGTTTTCAGTCGAGGAAGGCTCGGGCGGGATGCCCACGGCCTTTTGCGCAGAGTGGTCGAACGGCGAGGGGCCGGTGATCGGCATGTATGCCGAATATGACGGCATCCCCGGAAATTGCCAGGCGGCCAGCACCCGGCGCGCACCCCGCGCGGGCCTGGGCTATCAGGCGGGCGGGCATACCGATCCGCATTCGGGCCTTGGCATGGCCGGTCTGGGCGGCCTTCTCGCGACCAAGGCCGCGATGGAGAGGCACGGCATCAAGGGCGGCCTGCGCTTCACCGGCGAACCGGCGGAAAAGGTGCGGGGATCGAAGCCGATCCATGCCGCGAAGGGCTATTATGACGGGCTGGCGGCGATCCTCTCCTTCCATCCGTTCTACATGCTGCCGATGTGCAATACCGTGCGATGGGACACGCATTGCGGCGCCGCCTATGCGATGGTCTACCGCTTCCTCTGCGATGCGCCCGAGACCTGGGGTGCCAGCGACGGCGCGCCGATCCCGCAATCCCATTCCGCCGTCCGCGCGCCGGGGGCGAATGACGCGCTGAACCTCATGTTCCTCACCTCCAAAAGCTTGCGCGACTCGATGCTGTCGCATCAGGGCGGCTGGTCGATCTCGGAAGCGATCCTGACGGCGGGGCAGGCCACGGCCGACAACCTGCCCGCCGGGCTGGCCGAGGTGCAATACATGATCCGCGTGCCCACGCTCGACATGGCCGAGGCTGTCACCGCGGCGCTCGACCGCAATGCCGCCGCCGCCGCCGCCATGACCGGCTGCCGGTGGGAACGTCACTGGGTGTGCAAGTCCCGCCCCGGCCTTGCCAATCACGCCATGGCCCGCGTCGTCTGGGACGCGCTGCAGGCCGCCGGGCCCCCGGTGTGGGGCGCGGCGGCGCGCGAGGTCGCGCGCGAGATCCAGCGCAATCTGGGGCTTGAGGCGATGGAGGATCCCTTCATCCCCGAGATGAGCCGCCTGCTTGACCCCGAAACCGCCGAGGCGATGCTGCGCCACGACCTGCCCCCCAGCCAGACGCATTCCACCTCGGACGACTATACCGACATGTGCTGGCACGCGCCGACCGCGCGCTTCTACATCGCCCGCCCCGCGCTGAAAGCGCCCCCGGGCACCAGCTACCCCGCCTGGGTGATGAACGCGCTGGGCGGCATTCCCGCCACCATCGACCCGATGGTCGAACGCGCGGCCGAGGTGCTGGCGCTCTCCGCCCTGCGGCTGCTCGAGGACGAGACCGCCCGCAAAGCCGCGATGGACGAGTTTCGCACCCGCACCGGCGGCGGTGTGGGCGGCGAAAGCTGGCTGCCCCCGCTTTGCGACTACGACCCCCCGATCCATTTCCGCTGGCCCGAATATGTCACCACCAGGCGCGGGCGGGACTGGTGGATCCCCTCTGCCATGCCCGGCGCCTGAGCCCATTCCAACAAGGAGATAGCGATGAACGTCCAGACCAAGCCCGACCCCTTCACCCTCCAGCGCCGCAAGCCGGGCGGCGGCACCGCGCCGCTTGCCGGCTGGGGTTTCGCCAACGAGACCGACCGGCTGACCGACGTGCTTCTTGGCAGCCCCGCGCATCTGCGGCACCTCTCGACCTCGTCGCTGTCGCGCAAGCACCTGCGCGAGGCGCCCTGCAACATCCAGGTGGCCCAGGCGCAACATGCCGAAATGGTCGCGGCCTACGAACATTTCGGCGTCAAGGTGCATATGCACGCGCCCGAACCCGAACTGCCGATGCAGGTCTATGCCCGCGATTCCAGCGTCATGACGCCTTACGGCGCGGTCATCACCGCCATGGCGCAGTGGTGGCGGCGGGGCGAGAACTATGCCGCGATCCGCACCTATGAGAAACTCGGAATCCCGATCTACGACATGGTGACGGCCGGCACCTTCGAAGGCGGCGATTTCGCCGTGATCGAAGAGGGCGTGCTGCTGATCGGCTGCGGCGGCGCTCGCACGCAAGAGGAAGGCGCGCGGCAGGTTGCCAGCTGGTTCGAGGCCGAAGGCTGGGAGGTGAAGATCGCCTTCATCGACGAATATTACGTCCATATCGACCTGATGGTCGTGCCGATTGCCGAGAAGCTGACCGCCGTCTGCGTGACCTGCACCGAGCCCTGGATCGTCGACTGGCTGAAGGCCAAGGGGCACGAGATCATCGACGTGCCGTTTCAGGATACGATGGCGCTGGGCTGCAACTGCATGTCGCTGGGCGGCGACCGGGTGATCGCGCCGACCACCTCCACGGTGCTGATCGGAGAGCTGCGCGCGCGCGGCTTCGAAGTGGCGGCGGTCGATACGGCCGAAATCTCCAAGACCGGCGGCGGCATCCACTGCATGGCGCAATCCCTCCGGCGCGAGAAGTGAGCCTCTCGCCGGACCTGGGTGGGGCGCTGGCCGCCCTTCTGGGGCCGCAGGGCTTTGCCTCGGGCGCCGATGTGCCCGAGGCCACCCGCACCGACGCCAGCCGAACCGGCGAGGTGCTGCCGCTGGCGCTTCTGCGGCCTGCCACGGTTCAGGAGGTCTCGGGCGCGCTGCGGCTCTGCCATGAGCATGGGCAAAGGGTGGTGGTGCAGGGCGGCATGACGGGCCTTGCCGGCGGGGCCAATCCGATGCCGGGCGAGGTGGCGCTGTCGCTGTCGCGCCTGAGCGGGGTCGAAGAGATCGACGCCGAGGCCGGCCTCATGGTCGTCCGCGCCGGCACCGTGCTGGAACAGGTGCAGGCGGCGGCCGAGGCGGCGGGCTGGCATCTGCCGATCGACCTTGGCGCGCGCGGCTCCTGCCAGATCGGCGGCAACATCGCCACCAATGCGGGCGGCATCCGCGTGATCCGCCACGGCATGACCCGCGACAACCTTCTGGGGATCGAGGCGGTGCTGGCCGATGGCACGGTTCTGTCGCATCTCAACCGCGCGGTGAAGGACAACACGGGCTATGACCTGCGCCACCTGATCTGCGGCTCGGAAGGGACGCTGGCGGTGGTGACGCGCGCCGTCCTCCGCCTCGTGCCGCAGCCCCCGCCGGTCGAAACGGCGCTCTGCGCCCTGCCGGATTTCCCTGCGGTGCTGCAGCTTCTGCGGATGGCGCGCGCCGGCGTGACACTTGGCGCCTATGAGGCGATGTGGCAGGAGTTCTTCGCCTTCAACCAGCACCTGCTTGACCGGACCTACTTTGCCGACCCGCCGCCCTTCGGCGTGCTGATCGAGGTCGAGGGGGCCGGCCTTCTGCCGCTTCTCGAACAGGCTTTCGAGGCCGGGCTGGTGACGGATGCCCTTGTTGCCCAGTCCCGGGCCGAGGCGCGCAGCTTCTGGGAGCTGCGCGAGGCTTGGGCGATGGATGCCGCCCTGCCAGGGCTGATCAACCTCGACGTCAGCCTGCCGCAGGCGGCCATGGCCGATTTCGCCCAGGCCTGCCACGCGGCGATCACGGGGCGCTGGGCGGGGGCACATGTCTCGGTCTTCGGGCATGTGGCGGACGGCAACCTGCATCTGGCGGTCTGGCTGCCCGAGGGCGATGCAGAGGCGGCGCATGCTGCCGAGGGCATCGTCTATGACCTTGTCGCCCGCGCCGAAGGCTCGGTTTCCGCCGAACACGGGATCGGCATGCTCAAGCGGGAATGGCTGGGCCATAGCCGCAGCGAGGCAGAGCTGGCAGCGATGCGGGCCGTCAGGCGGGCGCTTGACCCGGCGGGGCTGCTCAATCGCGGGCGCATCCTGCCGGACCCGTCCTAGCGGCACCATCGGGCCGCAGGCGGGGCGGCCAGGCGTGGTGCAGCGGGGCGGTCGTGCCCTGTAACTGGCGGAAATGTCGGGTGATTCAAGATAAGTGGCAGCCCGTAGGGGAATCGAACCCCTCTTTCCAGGTTGAAAACCTGGCGTCCTAACCGATAGACGAACGGGCCACTGACCGTGGAGGCGGTTTAGGCAAAGCCGCGGGCAAGAGCAAGAGGGTCTGCACGAAAAATGCGCCTCTGCCACGGCAAATCTCGCGCGGCCGGCCAGAGCCGGTTTCAGCCTCCCGGGTCCGATGCGGCGGCGTCCTCAAGCGACAGCTGCACCGTCGTGCGGCCTTGCCAATGGTTGATCTCGAGCCGCCCGGCCGCGTGAAGGCGCTGGCCCGCGCGGGTTTCGAGGAACGGGCCGAGCGGGCCCTTGCGCGCGCCAAAGGCGATGGCGTCGAGCCTGGCGCCCAGACCATCGCCCAGCGTCAGCTTCAGATGGCCGTCGCCCACCGGCCGGATGAATTGCAACGCCAGATCGGGCAGGGCAAAGCGGGGGGCGGGGGCGCTGGCGCCGAAAGGGCCGGCCTGTTCCAGGGCCTCGATCAGCGCGACATCGGCCGCCCCCGGCATCACCAGCGCGTCGATCCGCAGCTCTTCCGGGCCGCCGGCACCCGCGCCCTGACGCGCCAGAAGCGCGCCCAGCCGCTCCATCGCCGCGTCAAGCCGGTCGCGCCGCACCGTCAGCCCCGCCGCCATCCGGTGCCCGCCGCCCTTTTCCAGCAGCCCCTCGGCCGCGACCCGTTGCACCGCAGCCCCCAGATCGACGCCGGGCACGGAGCGGGCCGAGCCCTTGCCGATCTCGCCTTCAAAGCCGATCACCACGGCGGGGCGGTTGGTCGCCTCCTTCAGACGCGCCGCGACGATGCCCACGACGCCCGGGTGCCAGCCCTCGCCCGCGGCCCAGACGAGGGGGCCATCCGTCCCCCGCTCCTCGGCCTGCGCCAGGGCCGCGTCGCGGACGGCGGCCTCGATCTCGCGCCGTTCCGAGTTCAGGCGGTCCAGCATCTCGGCCAGCGCGCCCGCCTCGGCCGGGTCGGCCGTCGCCAGCAGCCGCGCACCCAGATCGGCCCGGCCGATGCGGCCGCCCGCGTTGACCCTTGGCCCAAGGATATAGCCCAGATGATAGGCCGAGGGCGCGCGGTCGAGGCGGGCCACATCGGCCAGCGCCACCAGCCCCGGGCGGCCGCGGCGGCCCATCACCGCCAGTCCCTGCCGCACCAGCGCCCGGTTCACGCCGGTCAGCGGCGCCACATCCGCCACCGTCGCCAGCGCCACCAGATCGAGCATCGCCATCAGGTCGGGCCCCGCCACGCCTTCGGCCTTCAGCCGCCGGTTCGCCTCGACCAGCATGAGGAACACGACCGAGGCGGCGCACAGATGGCCAAGCGTCCCGTCCTCGTCCTGCCGGTTGGGGTTGACCACGGCGAGTGCGGGCGGCAGCAGCTCGGCGCCCAGATGGTGGTCGAGGACGATCACATCCGCCCCCTTCGCCGCCGCGATCGGCCCGTGCGAGAGCGTCCCGCAATCGACGCAGAGGATCAGGTCATGGTCCTTCGCCAGCGCCGCCATGGCGGGCTCGTTCGGGCCATAGCCCTCGTCGATCCGGTCGGGGATATAAAGCGTGGCGGGCCGGCCCAGCGCGCGCAGCCATGTCAGGATCAGCGCCGAGGCCGAGCCCCCGTCCACGTCATAATCGCCAAAGACCGCGATCCGCTCGCGCCGCTTGACGGCCGCAAGGAACCGCTCTGCCGCCAACCCCATGTCGCGCAGGGTGAGCGGATCGGGCAGCAGGTCGCGCAGGCGCGGTTGCAGGAAGCCCTCGACCTCGTCAGGGGAGACACCGCGCTGCGCCAGAAGGCGGCACAGCGCCTCGGGCAGGGCGGTGGCCTGGACCAGCGCCTCGGCCGCGCGGTCTTCGGCCTCGGTCGGGCCGATCCAGCGGCGGCCGGTGACGGACCGGGTGACGCCAAGGAAGGCCGGTCGCGTCTCGCCGCTCATTTCACCGGGTTGCGATAGGTCATGCGCCGCACCGATCCGGTCTTCGAGCGCATCAGGATCGTCTCGACCGTGACATAGCCCACCTCGCGCTTGATGCCGGGCACAAGGCTGCCGTCGGTCACGCCGGTGGCGGCAAAGATCACGTCGCCGGTCACCATGTCGTCGCGGGTATAGACGCGGTCGGGGTTGGTGATCCCGGCGGCCTTGGCGCGGGCGCGTTCCTCGTCATTGCGGAAGGTCAGCTTGCCGAAGATCTGCCCGCCCATGCATTTCAGCGCCGCCGCCGCCAGCACCCCTTCAGGCGCCCCGCCCGAGCCCATGTACATGTCGATACCCGTCAGATCGGGTTCGGCGCAATGCATCACGCCGGCCACATCGCCATCGGTGATCAGCCGGATCGCCGCCCCGGTCGAGCGGATCTCGGCGATCATCTCTTCATGCCGGGGGCGGTCGAGGACGCAGACGGTGATATCGGTCGTCGAACACCCCTTCGCGGCGGCGAGCGCCGAGACGCGTTCGGCGGGCGACATGGCGAGCGTCACGACACCGCGCTTGAAGCCGGGGCCGATGGCAAGCTTGTCCATATAGACATCGGGCGCATGCAGCATGCTGCCGCGCGGGCCCATGGCGATCACGGCGAGTGCATTGGGCATGTCCTTCGCGGTCAGCGTCGTGCCCTCGAGCGGGTCGAGCGCGATATCCACCGCGGGCCCGTCGCCGGTGCCGACCTCCTCGCCGATGTAAAGCATCGGGGCCTCGTCCCTCTCGCCCTCGCCGATGACCACGACGCCCGCGATATCGAGGCGGTTCAGCTCGCGCCGCATCGCGTCGACGGCGGCCTGATCGGCGGCCTTCTCGTCGCCGCGGCCGATCAGGGGGGCGCAGGCGATGGCCGCCGCCTCGGACACCCGGGCAAGGCCCAGAGAAAGCATGCGGTCGTGAAACTCGGGGCGGGTGGCGGTCATGGGCGGCTCTCTCCTGTCGGCTTGCCCCCGCCTAGCCTGCCTGCGGGGCGGGGCACAACCCTGTGACCGCTAACGCCGGTGCAGCGGATTACTCGGCGGGCGGCACGCAGGCATAGAACTTGCGCAGATAGCGCGGCACCTCCCATTTGGTGACGGTGCCTGCCGGGATGAAGAAGACGTCTCCGGCGGTGAAGGTTTCGGCTGTCCCATCCGCGTGGGTAATCGTCACCTCGCCTTCCAGCACCTGCGCGAGTTCATGTTCGGGGAAGGGGTAGGGCTCGGTCACCAGCGCCTCGGTATCCCACAGGCCCACGGTGAACTTGCCCGTATCGCCCGAGAACAGCACCCGCTCGCGCTGTTTCGCGCCGCTGTCGGACTGGGTGATGGGGTCGTCATCGGTCAGCGTCATGTCGGGGTCGAGGACGATGAAGCCGCCCTCGGCGCTGTCATGGGCGCGGTCGGCCTCGGCGGGGTCGTTCAGGAGGAGGAAGAACTTGCGCAGATAGCCCTCCTGCACCCAGCCCATCGGCGCGCCGTTGCGGAAGATGGCGCTTTGGCCGGCACGCGCGGGGATGGCGTGGCCGCTGGCATCGGCCATGGCGAATTCCCCTTCGATCAGGAAGATGAACTCGTCACCCGGATAGGGGCCGACGGGTTCCTGCATGCCGGTCGTGTCCCAGATGCCGGCGGTCAGGCCCAGGGCTTCGTCCTCGAAGTAAAGATGCGCGTTCTGTTCGGGGGCGGGGCCAAGGTAATGGGCCGGGTCCACGGGCAGGGCGGTCAGGCCCGCGTTGCCGGGGCCGTTCTTTTGAAAGCGGATGACGTGAGTGGTCATGGGTCCGTGTCCTTTCAGGTCAAGGGGATCAGGGCCTGATCCGGTCAAGCAGGCCGTAACTGGCGACCATGGCCGTGGTGCCAAGGCCGCGAAGGCTGTGGAAGGGGAAGGGGCGGGCCTCGGTCACGGGGAAATCCAGCTCGGCCTCGGGCCGCCCCTGCGCCCAGTCGGCCAGGATCCGCCCCATCAGCGTCGCCATCCCCACGCCGCGCCCGTTGTAGCCCAGCCCCGCCAGCACCCGGGGCGAGAGGCGATGCATGCCGGGCATATGGTCTTGCGTGATCGCCACATGCCCGCCCCAGGCGAAGGGCCAGTCGGTGCCCTTCAGTTGCGGATAAAGCGCCTCGGCCGCCCGGATCAGCGCCTTTTGCCGCGCGCGGGTGGAGCCATCGCTCATCGTGCCGCGCCCGCCCATGAGGAAGCGGCCCTCGGCATCCTTTCGGAAATAGAGCAGCAGGCGGCGGGTATCGGTCGGCGAATGCCCCTCGGGCAGGATGGTGCCGGCGATATTGCTGCCAAGGGGGGCGGTCGCCACCTGGACCGAGGTCACGGGCACCACCGTCTTGCCCAGAGGCGGGGCGAGCGGGCCGGTATAGGCATTGGTGGCGATGATCGCGGTCTTTGCGGCAACGCGGCCGGTGGCGGTGGCGACGGTCACCGCCTCGCCCGTCTCCTCGATCCCGGTCACGCGCGATTGCCCGCAGATCCGCGCGCCGTGGCGTTCGGCGGCCGCCGCCAGACCCAGCGCATAGTTCAAGGGATGCAGGTTGCCGCCCCGCCGGTCGATCACGCCGCCGGCATAGGCCTCGGTCCCCAGAAGCCGCGCCATCTCGGCCCGGCTGACCGGCTCGACCTCCACCCCGCGCGCGCGCCATTGGCGGGCGACGTCAAGAAGCCCCGCCAGCGTCCGCGCGGATGTGGCGGGCCGCAGCCAGCCCATCCGCGCCGCGTCGCAGTCGATCCCGTGCCGGGCGATCAGGTCGAAGACCAGATCGGCCGAACCCGAGGTCATCCGCACCATCCGCCCGCCAAGGTCCGCGCCGAAACGCGCCTCGGTCTCTTCCGGCGTGTCCTTCAGCCCGGGGTTCACCTGCCCGCCATTGCGCCCCGAAGCCCCCCAGCCGGGGGTCTCGGCCTCGAGCAGGATCACCCGTGCCCCGCCTTCCGCCAGATGCAGCGCCGCCGAAAGCCCGGTGAAGCCGCCGCCGATCACCACCACATCCGCCTCGGCCGCGCCGGTCAGGGCAGGGCGGTCAGGCGCGGGATGGGCCGTCGCGGTCCAGAGGCTCGCCGCCAGGGCAGGGCGTTCGTTGGCGATCCCGCCGGTCATGGCCGCGGGGCCGGGGTGCCGCGAGGATCAGGCCGCCTGCGCATCAAGCAATTCCCGCCAGCGGTGGCAGGACACCTGATGCCCGTCCTCCCCTTCCAGCCGGGGTTCCTCGGTCCGGCAACGGTCGATCGTATGGGGGCAACGGGTGTGGAACTTGCAGCCCGGCGGCTGGTTCAGCGGCGAGGGGATCTCGCCCTTCAGCTTCTGCGCCTTGCCCCGGTCGCGGTCATCGGGATCAAGCGAGGGGATCGCCGACATCAGCGCCCGCGTATAGGGATGGCGGGGCTGGGCAAAGAGGCGGCGGGTGGGCGCGGTCTCGACCAGGCGGCCCAGATACATCACCGCCACATGATCGCAGGTATGGGCCACGACCGACAGGTCATGGCTGATGAAGAGGAAGGTCAGCCCCAGATCCTTCTGCAGGGTCTTGAGCTGGTTCAGCACATCGGCCTGGATCGACACGTCAAGTGCGGCCACGCTTTCATCGGCCACGATGAACTTGGGCCCCGAGACAAGCGCGCGGGCAATCGAGATGCGCTGCCGCTGGCCGCCGGAAAAGGCATGCGGAAAGCGGCGCAGATGTTCGAGGTTCAACCGGCATTTCGCCGCGATCTCGCGCACCCGGGCATCGGTTTCGGCACGGGTCCGCGTCAGCTTCATCACCTCGAGAGGTTCGGCGATGATGTCGCGCACCGTCATCCGGGGGGAAAGGGCGGCGTAAGGATCCTGAAAGATCAGCTGCGCCCGCTTGCGGTAATCCTTCAGCTGCGGGCCCCCCAGCGTCGCCAGATCGTAGCGCACCTCGCCATCGTCGTAATGCGCGTGGCCCCCGCTGATCGGCGCGGCCTTCAAGAGCGCGCGGCCCAGCGTCGTCTTGCCCGAGCCGCTTTCGCCCACCAGCCCGAAGAAGGATCCCCGCTCGATCCGGATCGACACCTCGTTCACCGCATTCAGCATCCGGCGCGACAGAAGACCCCGCCCGATCGGGTAGGAGACGGTCAGGCGCTCGGCCTCGATCAGCGGTTTGTCGGTCATGCCGAGGCCTCTGCGCTCGCGTGAAGGTGGCAGGCGACGCGGTGCTGGGCGCGCATCTCGCGATCCTCGGGCAGGGCGCTGCGGCAGATATCGCCCGCGATCTCGCGGCAGCGGGTGTGGAAGACGCAGCCCGAGGGGCGTTCCAGCGGCGAGGGGATATCGCCCGGCACCGGCACCAGCGGCGCATCCAGATCGTCCAGCCGGGGCAGGGCGGCCAGAAGGCCCCGCGTATAGGGATGCAGCGGATTGCGGATCACGTCGCGCACCGGCCCCTCCTCGACCACGCGGCCAAGATACATGACACAGACCTTGTCGGCGGTCTGGGCCACGACGCCAAGGTCATGGGTGATGAAGATGATCCCCATGCCGAATTCGCGCACCAGATCCTTCATCAGGTCGATCACCTGCGCCTGGATCGTCACGTCCAGCGCCGTGGTGGGTTCGTCCGCGATCAGAAGGCTGGGTTTTGTGGACAGCGCCATGGCGATCATCGCGCGCTGGCGCATGCCGCCCGAAAGCTCGAACGCATATTGGTTGAACCGCTCCGACGGGTCCGAGATGCCGACCCGGTCCAGCATCTCGATCGAGATTTCCTTCGCCTTGGCCTTGGACATGTCGGAATGCAGGCGCAACTGTTCGACCATCTGCTTGCCGATGCTGACGGCGGGGGCGAAGCTTGCCATCGGCTCCTGAAAGATCATCGAGATGGCACCGCCCCGGATCACCATCATCTCGGACGGTTTGCGCAGCGACAGCACATCGACCTTGCCCTTGCCGGTATAGAGCGTGATGCGGCTTTTCTCGTCATAGACGGCATTCCCGGCATTCAGCCGCATCAGCGACTTGGCCGTGACCGACTTGCCCGAGCCGCTTTCGCCCACCAGCCCCATCACCTCGCCCCGCGCGAGCGAGAAGGACACATCCTCGACCGCGGTGATCAGCCCCTCGTCGGTGCGGAAGCGCAGGGTCAGGTTCTCGACCTCGATCAGCGCGCTCATTTGCGGGCATCCGAATAGGGATCGGCCGCGTCTCGCAATCCGTCGCCGACAAAGACGAAGGCCATGACAAGGGCGATGAAGAACAGCACGGGGATGAAATACCACTGATAATTCAGAAGAACATCGGTCGAGGTCACGTTCTGCAGCATCACCCCCAGCGAATTGACCGGATCCTTCAGCCCCAGCCCGATGAAGGACAGCGCCGTTTCCGACAGCACCATATAGGGGAAGGTGATCACCAGATCGACGATGATGTAGCTGGTAAAGGACGGCAAGAGGTGGCGCCGGATGATATGGCCGCCCGAGGCGCCCGAAAGCTGGGCGGCCAGCACATATTCCTGATTGCGCTCGGTCAGAAGATGGGTGCGCACACGTCGCGCCAGGGTGGGCCAGCCGATCAGGCCCAGGATACAGGATATGAAGAAGAACCGTGTCTCGGCCGACCAGTCCTGCGGCACGAAAGCGGCGATGGCCATGAAAAGCGGGATCGCGGGCACGGTTCGGACGGCGTCCGTTATCATCTGGATCACGCTGTCGATCCAGCCGCCGTAATAGCCCGATATCCCCCCGATCACGAGGGCGAGGACAAAGGCGATGAACACCCCGATCGTGCCCACCTGCATCGAGGTGGCGATGGCATGCAGCGTGCGCGAGAAGATGTCCTTGCCCTGCCCGTCGGTGCCGAAGAGGTGGATGAAGCCGGTTTCGGTCCCGAACAGGCGGGTGGTGCCGGGGATGAAGCCAAAGAGCTTGTAGGGCGTGCCTTCGACGAAGAAATGGATGTAATGCCGCTCGTCGGTATCGACGGTCGTCACCCAGCGGAAATTCGTCGCGGCCGAGCGTTCGCGGCCGACGCCATGCACGAAGGGCCGCAAGGAACAGCCATTGGCATCGCAGAACCGCGGCATCTGCGGCGGGCCGTTGGTATATTCCGTGTTCCGCCCCGCGACCGTCGGATCATAGGGCGACAGGAACGGCGCGAAAAGGCCCGACAGAAGCAGCGCCATCAGGATCACCGCCGCCACCATGGCCGAGCGCTGTTTCTTGAACCGCGCCCAGATCAGCTGGCTTTGCGAGGCGGTGAAATAGGCCTCTTTCGCCTTCTGGTCGGCCGCAAGCGGGGCAGCGGGGGCAGAGACGGGCGGGGGAGAGATCTCGGCGGTCATCAAAGCCTCACTGCAGGATGGACTTGCGCACGCGCGGGTCGATGGCCGCAAGAAGCACGTCGGTCAGGAAGTTCAGCGTCACGATGGACGCGGTCAGAAGAAAGATGATCGCACCGGCAAGCTGCTGGTCATTCGACCGCGCCAGCGCGTCGATCAGAAGCGATCCGGCATCGGTCAGCACAAGGATCAGGGCGACGATGGGCAGTTCGTTGAAGATGCGGTTGAGGTCAAAGCCCAGCGAATTGACGATCGGCCCCAGCGCATGCCGCGCCGGATAGCGCCACAGCAGCCGCCGCCCGTGAACGCCGCGCGCCATGGCGGCGGTGACGTAAAGCTTGCCGATCTCGTCCGACATGAGCGCGCGCACCGTCTGCAGCGCAAAGGCGGTGGCCGACCAGCCCAGGATGAAGACCGGCACCCAGGCGTGTTTGAGAAGGTCGACGAATTTCGCCCAACTCCACGGCGCGTCGCGGTATTCGGGCGAGAAAAGGCCCGTCATCGTGGTTCCGAACCAGACGGTCGAGGCCAGGAGGATCATCAGCGCCAGCAGGAAGTTCGGCAGCGCAAGGCCGAGGTAGCTGAAGACGCGCAGGCCGTTGTTGACCAGCGGGTTCTTGGTCGTGGCCGCGATCATGCCGACGGGCAGGGCGATGGCATAGGCCAGGAACAGCGCCGCGATGGCGATGGAGAGCGACAGCAGGAACTTGTCGCCCAGAAGCTGCGAGATATTGACCCGCAGGATGCAGCTGTCTCCGAAATCACCCCGGAAGGCCCCTGAGACCCAGCTGACCCAGCGTTCGAGGAAGGGGCGGTCAAGGCCAAGGCGGCGGCGCTCGTTCTCGATATCGGCCATCGAAAGGCCGGACCCTTGGGTGTTCTTGTAGGCCAGATAGCGCTCGGCGCAGTCGCCCGGCACCAGCTCCATCAGCGTGAACACCACAAGCGACACGATCAGCAGCGTGATGAAGGCCATCGTGGCGCGGGTCGCCACGAATTTCCCGAACTGGATCATCCAGCCTATCCCTGTCTCTGGCCCCGTAGCGGCGCCGCCCGGCCCATTCGGGCCTTGTCATCGTGGCCGGGGGCGGGGCAGGCCCGCCCCCGGCAGTGTCAGTCAGGCCGCCTGTGCTGCCTTATTCGTCAAGCCACCACTGCGGACCCATGTAGGGATAGGTCCGGTAGTATTCGTAGGATGCGGTGCGGAACTCGGTCATGTTCTGCAGCGCATTCGAGTGGTAGATCGGATCGGGCGTCAGCGCCGTGCCGATGAACAGAAGGTTCGAGACCATGTTCTCGACCAGACGGTTGCCCAGCATCTCGAACTCTTCCGAACCGGCCTCGGCCGACTGGAAGGCGCGGACATCATCGGCCAGCTGCTTGACGTAATCGGGCGGCTCGATCCCGTTCGCGCCATCGGATTCCAGCCATTCGGCCCAGCGCATGCCGGTCCGGTGCCCGAAATACGACCCGAAGGGCGCGATCCACTCTTCGCCGGTTCCCAGGACCACGGCCAGCGGCTGACCCTTGTTCCAAAGGCCCACGTCAAGCTGGTTCGAGGACTGGGCCGAACGGTACTCGTCCGAGGTCACTTCGCGGAAGGTGGTGTTGATGCCCACATCGCGCCAGTGCTGGCCGATGAGCTCGGTCACGGGGGCCGCGAAATCCTGCGTCGAGAACTGCAGGTTCAGCGTCAGCGGCGCACCGTCGGGAAGCTGGCGCCAGCCGTCGCCATTGGCATCCACGAGGCCGACTTCATCCAGAAGCGCCATGGCGCGGTCGGGATCGAATTCGGTGGCATACTGCTCCCAGGCCGGATCGATGAAGCCCGGCAGCGGCGAGAAGCCGGTATACTGCCGGATCTCGCCCAGGTCGAAATAGGCGACGCTGTTGATCTCTTCGCGGTTCAGCGCGATCGACATCGCCTCGCGGAAGCGGACGTCGCCGAACACCTCGCGCTTGACCGGGTCGTCGCTGGTCACGTTGAACGAGATCGCATGCATCGCGATGCCGGGACGGATCTGGACGCTGTAGTTGCCGGCCTCGGCCCCGTCGAGCAGCACCGGCACATTGGCCAGCGACAGCGACTGCGCCTTGTAATGCGCGCCGCCGTTCAGAAGCGTCAGGATCCGCACCTCGCTGTCCGAGATATACATCTCGTTCTGGCGCGAGATATAGGGCAGCTGCTGGCCCGTCGTATCGACCATGAAGAAATAGGGGTTGGCAACGAACTTGCGGCCCTCGGTCGTGTCCTCGATCACGATATGGCTTTCGAGGGTGGGGAAGGTCGGCGCCGGCAGGCCCGAAACAAGCTGCGGATGCGACAGCATCGGCGTCGGCGTGTCCATCCAGTCGGAATTGCCGTAATAGGCGAGGATCGCGTCATAGCCGTTCTCGAAGCCCAGGCTTTGCGCATAGGCATCGGCATCGGGGTTCACCTCGGGGTGGAACTGGCCGAGGAAATGCTTGGGCCAGAAGCCCGGCGCATAGCTGGTGGCGAAATGCGCCAGCAGGCCCGGCTTGGGCGCGGGCAGGTTGAACACGACCGTGGTGTCATCCGGCGTGTCCACCGTCATCGGTTCCCCGTTCACCAGCGCATAGTCGCGGGCCGAGGAATAGATGTTCTCGTCCATCATCAGGTTGTCGTACCAGAACTTCACATCCGCCGAGGTGAAGGGCTCGCCGTCCGACCAGCGATGACCTTCGCGCAGGAACAACGTCAGCTGGGTGTAGTCCTCGTTCCATTCCCAGCCCTTGGCGACATGGGGCACGATGGTTTCAAGGTCGTCGGCATAGCGCACGAGGTTGACGTGACGCACCGACATGAAGTCGGACGTGCCGGCTTCGGTCGCGTTCGACAGCGCGTTGAACGTGCCGCCATACTGCCCGATCGAGGCATAGGGCACGACGACCAGCGGCTCCGCCGGCAGACGCTCGGCCAGGGGCGGCAGGTCGGGATTGCCGCCGATCTGGGCGTTCAGCGCCTCGATCTCGGGGTTTTCCGAGAATTCCATCGAGCAGCCGGCCGCAGCCTCGTAATCGGCAAGCTCGAAGATGCCGGGAAAGGCGCCGGCGTCGACGCCCTGCATGTCGGCCATCGTGACCGGCGGGCAATTGGCCATCGCCATGCCCGGCACGACCAGCATCGCGGCCCCGCCCAAAAGATATCTCTTCATTTCAAACCCCTGTCTTTCATGGTTGGTCTTGTCATCGTTCTGCGCAAGCCGCCGGGTTTCATCCACCCGCAGCAAGGCCCCGCCGGCGCCCGGCAGCGCCGCCCATCAACCCGATCAGTGTAACCGTCTTGTGACGGGGGGTTCGGTTCAGGCAAGCGCGTCTTCCTTTTCGGCACGTGGCCGTGCCGGTGGCAGGTCGGGGCTGGCTGCGGATGGGCCGCGTCTGGGGCCGTCCGGCGTGATCAGGGTGCGTGCGAAGCGGCCTTCGGCATGGGTCATCCGGTGGTCCAGCACGGCACGGGTCAGGTCCAGCAGCAGGGGCAGGGCGTTGCCCTCGCCGGCGATATCGCGCGCCTCGCCGCCCCGCGCATGATCAAAGACCAGCGGCGGCAGGCCTGCGTTGAAATGCACCAGCGTATGACGCTCGTCCCGCCAGATGCAGAGATTCGCCCGGTCCGCCGCAAGCCCGAGGCGCGGTGCCTCGGACAGCGGATTGCCGAAGTCGATCTCGGAAAAGGTCGCCTTTCGCCAGTCGGGCGGGGTTCTGCCTTCAAGAAAGGGCCGCAGGCTGTGCCCGTCCATCGTGTCGGGCACCTCGCAGCCCAGCAGATCAAGGATCGTCGGCGTCACATCCACCGATTCCGTCGGCAGATCGACCCGCCTGCCCAGCGCTCCGGGCAGGCGCGGGTCGCGGATCATCAGCGGCACGTGGAACGAGGCGTCGTGATAGCTCATCTTGCCCCAAAGGCCATGATCGCCCAGCATCTCGCCATGATCGCCGGTGACGACGATCAGCGTATCCTCCCACTGGCCGGTGTCTTTCAGGAAGGCGACAAGCCGGCCGAAATGGTGATCCACCTCGGTCGCCAGCGCGAAATAAAGCGCGCGAAGCTGTGCCACCGTCTCGGGCGTGTCGGGCAGGTCGGGAAAGCCCACGACAAGATCGGCCAGATTGGTCGCGGCGCGGGCGGCGCGGTCGAAGGGATGCGCGCTTGCCCGGGCCGGCAGCGGGGGCGGCATCGCGGCGGGATCGTACATCCGGTTGTAGGGCGCGGGCGCCACCAGCGGCGGATGCGGGCGGATCCAGGTCAGATGGGCGAACCATCCCTGCGGCCGGGCGCGCAGATCGGCGATCAGCCGGTCGGTCAGATAGGCGGTGTCGCTGTCCTCGGCCGGATAAAGGGCGGGATCGTCGATCCGGTCGCCCTCGGGGCGGAAGATCGCCGTCCCCTCGGGCACATCCAGCCCTTTCGACAGAAGATGCGCCCGCCAGGGCCAGCTTTCCTCAAGCCGCATCTCCACCGCCTCGACAAAGCCGGGCATCACCTGTTCGTAAGAGGTCAGCGCCGGATCGCCCGGCGGATAGGCGCGGGGATCCTGCGCGCTGTCGGTATAGCCGTAAAGAAGCGGCAGCCAGCCGCCCTTGCGCACTTCGGTCGCCAGGTTGGGCTTGTCATGCGGCAGGGGGGTGCCGTTGCGCGTGGCGCGATGGTTCATCGCATATTGCCCGGTCAGAAGCGACGCCCGCGCCGGCCCGCAAGGCGAGGTGACCGAGAAATGCCGGGTGAACGTGACCGCCTCTTCCATGAAGGCGCGCAGGTTCGGCATCTCAAGATGGGCGGCAAGCGCGCCGTGCAGGCAATCGGCCCGAAGCTGGTCGATCACGATGAACAGCACGTTGCGGCGTCGATTCACGAAGGGCCCCCAGCCAGCTTCAGATGATTGGACCCGCGAATCCGGGGGTGATCAAGAGATTCTTTCGCGATCCCACCTCCTCGCCTGCCGCGAAATCAGTCATTTGCCTCAAGTTCCCGCAGAAAAGCCCGGATAACCGGCAGGTCGCGCCGGGCCGAGAGGCAGACCAGAGTCTCGGTCATCCGCGCCTCGATCCCCGTGAGGAAGACCCGCTCGATTCGCGGATCATGGCCCAGTTCCGCCTCAGACACGAAGCCAAGGCCCGCGCCCGAGGCCACGACCTCGCGCATCGCCTCGCGGCCCTGCACCTCGATCACCGGGGTCAGGCGGCGGCCTGCGGCGCGGGCGGCCTCTTCCAGCGCGGCCCGCGTGCGCGAGCCGCGTTCGCGGAAGACAAGCGGCAGGTCGGCCAGTTGCGCAAGGCTCAGGCTGATCGTGCCGGGCGGCAGAAAGCCGCGCGCGGCCATGGCGACGATGGGGCTTTCGCCAAGGTCGTGACAGTCCAGATCCGCCGCCCGGTCAAGCGCGCCGAGGATGCCGATCTCGGCCTCGTAGCTGCGCAGGGCGCGCAGGACTTCTTCGGAATTGCCGGTGGCGATCTCGATCCGCACCTCGACATGGCGCTTGCGGAACCGCCCCAGCGCGCCCGTCACATGCAATGCGCTGTCGGCCACGATCCGCAGCCGCCCCGTCAGAGCCGCGCGCGAACGGGCCAGGTGCTCGGCGATCCGCTCTTCGGCCTCGAAATAGGCGCGGGTGAGGCGCAACAGATCTTCGCCCGCCGGGGTCAGCACCACCCGCCGCCCGCTGCGGTGAAACAGCAGCACGTCATGCGCCTGTTCCAGCTTGCGCACCTGATCGGAAATGGCGGGCTGGCTTTGGCCAAGGGCATGGGCCGCGCTGGAAAAGCCGCCCTGCAGGGCGACGGCATGAAAGGCGCGCAGCTGGGGGTGGTTCATCTATAGGCCCGGCTTATGGATGGATCGGAAAGCAGTATTTCACATATGGAACCGGATCGGTCAATCTGCCGCCGACAATGCCCGCGAAGGACCAGACCATGACCGCCTTCCCCCCGCCCCGCATGGGCGAGCCTTACCTGCTGACGCCCGGCCCGCTCACCACCGCCTGGGAGGTGAAACAGGCGATGCTGAAGGACTGGGGCAGCTGGGACGAGGATTTCCGCGCCATGACGCGCGACCTTCGCCGCAGGCTTCTGGTGCTGCTGGGCCCGGCCGGTGAGGCCTATGACTGCGTGCCGATGCAGGGGTCGGGCTCCTACTGTGTCGAGGCGATGCTGGGCAGCTTCGTGCCGAAGGACGGCAAGGTTCTGGTCCTGTCGAATGGCGCCTATGGCCAGCGCGCGGCCGCGACCCTGCGCCAGATCGGGCGGGCGCATGAGGTGCTGGACAAGGGCGATTACCTGCCGCCCCGGGGCGAGGAGGTGGCGGCGATCCTCGCCCGCGATCCGGCGATCACCCATGTGCTGGCGATCCATTGCGAAACCTCCTCCGGCATCCTCAACCCGCTGGCCGAGATTGCGGGCGCGGTGGCTGTGGCGGGGCGGAAACTGCTGATCGATTCGATGTCGGCCTTCGGGGCGATCCCGGTGGACCCGGCCGAGGTGCCCTTCGAGGCGCTGGTCTCCTCGGCCAACAAATGCATCGAGGGCGTGCCGGGTTTCGGCTTCGTGCTGGCCCGCACCGCGGCGATCATCGCGGCCAAGGGCACCTGCCATTCCCTGTCGCTTGACGTCCATGCCCAGTGGGAGGTGATGGAAAAGACCGGCCAGTGGCGCTTCACGCCGCCCACCCATGCCGTCGCCGCCTTCCTCGAGGCGCTGCGCCTGCACGAGGCCGAGGGCGGGGTCGCGGGTCGCGGCGCGCGCTATGCGGGCAACCGGGATGTGCTGGTGGCGGGGATGCGCGGCCTCGGGTTCGAGACGCTGCTGGACGACCGCTGGCTTTCGCCGATCATCGTCACCTTCTTCTGCCCCGCCGATCCCGCCTTCGATTTCGCGCGCTTCTACGACCTGATGAAGGCGCGCGGCTTCATCATCTATCCCGGCAAGCTGACGGTGGTGGACAGTTTCCGCATCGGCTGCATCGGCCGGATGGACGCCCATGTCATGCGCGCCGTGGTCGAGGCCGCGGGCGCCGCCCTTGACCAGATGGGAGTGGCCAGCGCCGCCCCGCCCGCCGCCGCCCTTGAAGAACGCAAGAAACTCGCCTGAGACAGGACCAGAACATGACCCTTCCCGACACGGTCAGCGCCAACGACCGCAGCTATCCCGCCCCGAAGACCTGTGCCATCGCCATCTGCCTTGACGGCTGCGAGCCCGCCTATCTGGACGTGGCCATTGCCGAAGGGTTGATGCCCACGCTCAAGCGGATCATGGAAAGCGGCACCGTGCGCACCGCGCATTCGGTGATCCCCTCCTTCACCAATCCCAACAACCTTTCCATCGCCACGGGGCGGCCACCTGCCGTGCACGGCATCTGCGGCAACTACCTGTTCGAGCCGGAAACCGGGCAGGAGGTGATGATGAACGACATCCGCTTCCTGCGGGCGCCGACGATCTTTTCGGCCTATCATCAGGCCGGCGCCAAGGTTGCCGTGGTGACGGCCAAGGACAAGCTGCGCGCCCTTCTGGGGGCGGGCCTCACCTTCGACGAGGGGCGCGCGATCTGCTTTTCGTCGGAACGCGCCGATCAGGCGACGCAGGCCGAGAACGGCATCGACCGGGCGGACCAATGGCTCGCCCGTCCGGTGCCGCCGGTCTATTCGGCGGAATTGTCCGAGTTCGTCTTTGCCGCCGGAGTGAAGCTTCTGCAGGAATGGAAACCGGATGTGATGTATCTGTCGACGACCGATTACATCCAGCACAAATTCGCCCCCGACGAACAGGGTGCCAAGGATTTCTACGCCATGTTCGACGGGTATCTGGCGCAGCTTGACGCGGCTGGTGCGGCCATCGTGATCACCGCCGACCACGGGATGAAGCCCAAGCACGGCGCCGACGGGCAGCCCAATGTCGTCTATGTGCAGGATCTGCTGGACGACTGGCTGGGCGCGGCCGCGGCGCGGCTGATCCTGCCGATCACCGATCCTTACGTCGTCCATCACGGTGCGCTGGGCTCTTTCGCCACCGCCTATCTGCCCGAGGGGGCGGACCGCGCCGCGATCATGGCGCGGCTGGCCGCGGTGCCGGGTATCCTCGAGGTGACGGACCGCGAAACCGCCTGCGCGCGCTACGAGCTTCCGGCCGACCGGATCGGCGATATCGTCCTGATCTCGGACGAGGAGATGACCATCGGCACCAGCGCCCACCGCCACGACCTTGCCGCCCTCAAGGAACCCCTGCGCAGCCACGGCGGGCTGACGGAACAGGCCGTGCCCTTCATCGTCAACCGCGTGCTCGACCTGCCCGATGCGCCGAGTTTGCGCAATTTCGACGCCTTCTTCCACGCCACCCGCGCCGCGGCCCTTTGAAGGAGCACCCGTCATGGAGATCCGGCATGAGGCCATGCGCATCGGGGGCGAGAAGGTCACGACGCCAGAGGTGATCGAGGTCCGCTACCCCTATACCGACGCGGTGGTCGGCACCGTCCCCGCAGGCCGCGCCGAACACGCCGCCCGCGCCTTCGAGATCGCGGCCGCCTACCAGCCCCGCCTGACGCGCTACGAGCGTCAGCAGATTCTGTTCCGCGCCGCCGAGCTGATCCGCGCCCGGCGCGAAGAGATCGCGCATTGGCTGGTGCTGGAACTGGGCATCTGCAAGCAGCACGCGCTCTACGAGACGGGCCGCTCCTACGACGTCTTCACCCTGGCCGGGCAACTGGCCATTCAGGACGATGGGCAGATCTTCTCCTGCGACCTGACCCCCCACGGCAAGGCGCGCAAGATCTATACGATGCGCACGCCCGTCCGGGCGATTTCCGCGATCACGCCGTTCAACCACCCGCTGAACATGGTGGCCCACAAGATCGCGCCGGCGATTGCCACCAACAACTGCGTGGTCTGCAAGCCCACCGAACTCACGCCGCTGACCGCGCTGACGCTGGCCGATATCCTCTATGAAGCAGGCCTGCCGCCCGAGATGTTCCAGGTCGTGACCGGCTGGCCCAGGGATATCGGGGACGAGATGATCGTGAACCCCAATATCGACATCATCACCTTCACCGGCGGGGTGCCGGTGGGCAAGATGATCGCCGCCAAGGCGGGCTACAAGCGGACCGCGCTGGAGCTGGGCGGCAACGATCCCCTGATCGTGCTGAACGATCTGGACGTGGCCGATCTTGACCGCGCCGCCACCCTCGCCGTGGCCGGGGCCACCGGCAATTCCGGCCAGCGCTGCACCGCCGTCAAGCGCATCCTCGTGCAGGACAGCGTGGCCGAGGCCTTTGTGCCCCTGGTGCTGGAAAAGGCCCGCGCCATCCGCTTCGGCGATCCGATGGACCCGGAAACGCAGCTGGGCTGCGTCATCCATGCGCAGGCGGCGGAACTCTTCGAGAAGCGCGTCTACATGGCGGCCGAGCAGGGGGCGAAGGTGCTGTACGATCCGGGCCGCAAGGGCGCGCTTCTGCCGCCCATCGTGGTGGACCATGTGCCGCATGAAAGCGAGCTGGTGATGGAGGAAACCTTCGGCCCGATCGTGCCCATCGTCCGCGTGCCCGATGACGATGCGGCGGTGATGGCGATCTCGAACTCCACCGCCTTCGGCCTGTCGGCCGGGGTCTGCACCAATGATTTCCGCCGGATGCAGGCCTTCATCGAGGGGCTCGAGGTCGGCACCGTGAACATCTGGGAACAGCCCGGCTACCGGATCGAGATGTCGCCCTTCGGCGGCATCAAGGACTCGGGCAACGGCGTGAAGGAAGGGGTGCTCGAGGCGATGAAGTTCTTTACCAACGTGCGCACCTATTCCCTGCCCTGGCCCTAGGGTGCGGCGCGCCAGGTCAGGGGGCAAGACGGGCGCCGGGGAAGCGCCCGGCCCGATTGCGCGGCCCCTGCCTTGCCCAAGGCCCGGAGTGGCCGCCCCGACCGGTGATGCGGCGCGATGAGCGGCGGTGTCATCGCGGTCGTGCTGCTGTCGGCGCTGATGCACGCCACCTGGAATGCGATGCTCAAACGCTCGGGCGACGGGGCGGTGACGATCGGGCTGATCGCGCTGGGCCATGCGGTGCCGGGGGGGATCCTGGTCCTGCTGCTGCCGCTGCCCGATCCGCGCGCCTGGCCCTTCATCGCGGCCTCGACGGTGATCCACTGGGCCTATTACTACCTGCTCAACATCGGCTACCGGACCGGGGATTTCTCGGTCGTCTACCCGATCGCGCGGGGCCTCTCGCCGGTGATGGTCGCGCTGGCCTCGCTCTTGCTGCTGGACGAGGTGCTGACGCCGCTGGCCTGGGGGGGGATCCTTGCGATCTCGGCGGGCATGGTGCTGCTGGCCCGGCCGGGTCGGCTTGGCGGGGTGGCCCCGGCCGCGCTTTGGGCGGCGATGGGGGTTGCCGTCAGCATTGCGGCCTATTCGATGGCCGATGGCGTCGGCGCCCGGGTTTCGGGGCAGATCCTGTCCTATGTGGCCTGGCTCTATCTGGCCGAGATCCTTGTCGCAGGCTGGGTCCTGTCGACCCGGCGCGACAGGCTCCGGGCCCTGCCGGTACGGGCGGTGGCGCTGGGGTTTGCGGGGGGGCTGATCTCGGCCTCGGCCTATGGGCTGGTCCTCTGGGCCAAGACGCAGGCGCCGCTGGGGCTGGTCTCGGCGATGCGGGAAACCTCGGTCGTCTTCGCGGCGCTGATCGGCGTGTTTCTTTTCGCCGAAGGGCCAAGGGCGCAACGCATCCTTGCGGCCCTTGTCGTCTTCGCGGGTGTGGCGCTGATCGCATGGGGCTGAGGGTGATGGGCTGAGGGCGCTGGGCTGAGGACATTGTGCCGAGGGTCGGGCCCGGCGCCCGGCAGAAATTTGGCCAAATTTCTGCCCCCCGGCCCGGCCGTCGGGGTCAGGCGGCCTGCCCGCGCCGCACCAGGCCCGAGACGGCGTTCAACACCACCGCCGACAGGATCAGCGCCCCGCCCTGCAGGACCGCCGCCTCCGGCATCTCGCGCAAAAGGAGCCAGCCCCAGACCGGGGCCAGCACGATCTCGATCATCGCCAGAAGCGCCAGCTCGCTGGCCGGCACGACCTTGCTGCCCGCGGTGAACAGCGTCATCCCCAGCCCCAGAAGCGCCGCCCCCATGCCGAGGCTGATCCACAGGTCATGCGCCGAAGGCATCAGCGCCGCGCCCTGCGTGCCCAGCACCACGCTGGCCGCGATCATCGAGAAGACGGCCCCCAGGATCACCGTGGGCAGCATCTCGCCCCCCTTTCCGCGGCGCAGCGAAATGGTGAAGACCGCGAATCCCAGCGCCGAGGCCAGCGCCGCCAGATTGCCGCCCAGCGCGCCCCCGGTCAGGTCCGTTCCCCCGATCATGTGCCAGATCCCCAGACCCGCCAGCGCGATGGCGGCCCATGTCACCGGGCGCACCCTCTCGCCCAGAATGATCCAGCCCAGGATCGCGGTCAGAAAGGGCGAGGCGCTGAACAGGAACACCGCATTGGCCAGCGGCAGCACCTTGATCGCATGGATCCCGCCACCAAACGCCGCGATCAGCCCCAGCGCCCCCACAACGCCCGTCCAGCCGATCCCCCTGAGCCGCGCCATCAACGCCCCGCCCGAGCGCCACCAGACGAAGGCCCCCAGCACCGGAACCATCCCGGCCGAGCGCCACAGCAGCACCTGCCAGGTATCGGCCGCCTCGAGCAGGCGGATCGCCACGCCGATCAGCGACCACAGGGTGGCGGCGAGGGCGACCATGAAGACGCCCGTTCCATATCGTGTCGCTGTCATCGCACCGCCTTCCCTTCACGGCCTGTTAGCCCGCCTCGACCGGGCGGGCTTGTCCGGGACCGACGGCCCGGGGCCGCATTCGGGCTATCGCGCCTCCAGCGTGGCAAAGGCCGCGGTCAGCCGGGCGGCCTCATCCGACAGCCCATAGGGCGGGTTCACGGTGAACAGCCCCGAGCCGCGCATCCGGTGGCCGGGGCGGGCGGGAGGAAACCGCACCTCGTGGCGCAGGCTGCCCGGGATCGCCGCCAGACGGGCGAGCATCGGCGCATGGGGCGCATCCTCGAGCAGCGGGTACCACAGCATGATCACGCCCACCGGCCATTTGCGGTGCAGCTTCAGCACCAGCTCGGCCATGGCGGCGTAATCGGACCGGATCTCGTAGCTCGGGTCAATCAGGCACAGGCCGCGGCGCGGGGTCGGCGGGGTGAGCGACAGCGCAAGCTCGGCCCCGTCGCGGTGGTAAAGGCGCAGGGTGGGGCCGTCGCCGGGGCGGTGGAGGGCCGCCTCAAGTGCCGCATGTTCCTGCGGGTGAAGCTCGGCCAGGTGCAGCGTATCCTCGGGCCGCAGGAGGGTATCGGCGATCAGCGGCGAGCCGGGATAGGCCGTGGCCCCGTGGCGGGCGCGGGTGGCGGCCAGCGCCCGGGCGTAAGCGTGGTCGGGGTCGAACCAGTGGGCGGTGGCGGCGATGCCGGCCTCGGCCTCGCCGGTCTTGCGGGCCTCGGGCGCGGCAAGGTCGTAAAGGCCACGGCCGGCATGGGTTTCGATATAGGTGAGGGGCTTGGGCTTTTGCGTGAGGTAGTCGAGCACTGTCGCCAGAAGCGCATGCTTCTGCACATCGGCAAGGTTCCCGGCGTGGTAGATGTGCTGGTAGGAGAGCAATTTCCTTCACCAAAGTTGGGCGAATCATAGGAGGGATTGACTTGCAAAGAGCTCTTAGTCCATATTCTCATATGGAATGAAACCGGCTTCCCTTATTGATTGGCAATTTAAAAAGTCCGTCTCGGTTGTTCTTCCGCTGCATCAGGATTCGATCCCACTGCCAGAGGATCGTCGCGGCTTGTTGTGCAATCGAAAGTTTTTCGACACTTGGCGCGAGGAATATTGCCAATACTCCAGCTCGACGTATAGCTTCTCTCTCAGGCCGGCGCTTTGCTTGGTGAACGTCCTTACTGATGACAACCCAGTCATTCTCTTTTCCCAGTTGCGTGTACAGCGCTTCGTCGGAAATATTGATCTCAAACAAATCGCGCAACGCATGCGCCTCATGCCCGTCGACGCTAATGACGGCATGTAGGGCACGCGCTATTGACGGCGGCATATTGTGATCAAACAGAACCTTAACCATGCAGTACTGCTTGGGATCGATCCAAGTCGACCTCAAAGCGGATGGCGTTCTTTACTTCGATCAAGGGGATTTCGTACGATTGCGAGATTGACTTTGTGCTCTTTCCGTACTGATATTCTCGATACAATGTTGAGGTAGCAATTCCAAACTCCTCAAGAATTGGAGTCCCGAATTGCCGATCGGGATCAATTAGAACATTCTTGGCTGTCCCGGGTCTCCATCTGACCGCGAGGTCTGAAGAGTATTCCAGATCACTGAGAGACTCCGCAACGATATCAACAAACAGTTTCTGGCCGGGGTACTTCTTCGACAAGCTGACATAATTACCATCATGCTCGACTGCCGACATAACGATCTCTTTTCCAAGCAGCTTGAAGTTGGTTGAGGCGAAAGGTCGATCAATTCCAAACTTCTCACGCGCGAGGCCGATGGCATAGCGAATTGCTTGCATCGAAACGCCTGACAAACGAAATGCACGGACAACCCGTAGCTCTATCAAATCCAGGAAGCTAAGCTCAGTGCTGTCTTCAAGAAATTTGTAGTGGGCTTGCCAAAGTGGCTCAACTGGGCCGCTGCCGCGTGTCCAACGTAGTATGTCTCGAGCTCTCGAGCCAAGCAGCCGCGCAGCCTCACGCGGGCTGTATATGCCTTCACCGAAAAGTCCATTGTCGAGCGGCATCTGACCCTCCCAAGTCCAGCCCAGATGAACACACAACGTGCAAGTAGCACAAGTGGTTCGGACGTCACACCAACCTGCTCGTCTCCACCGCCGCCCTGACAAAATCCGCAAACAACGGATGCGGCTCAAACGGCTTGCTCTTCAACTCCGGATGGAACTGCACCCCGATGAACCAGGGATGCCCCTCCCATTCCACGATCTCGGGCAGCCTCCCGTCCGGCGACATGCCCGAGAAGCGCAGCCCGCAGGCCTCGAGCCGGTCGCGATACTTGATGTCCACCTCATAGCGGTGGCGGTGGCGTTCCTCGATCTCGGTCGCGCCATAGACGCCGGCCACGCGTGACCCCTCGACCAGTGCCGCCGAATAGGCGCCCAGCCGCATCGTGCCGCCCTTGTCGTCATCCGCCTTGCGCGCGACCACATGGTTGCCCTGCACCCATTCCTTGAGGTGATAGACCACGGGTTCGAACCGCTTTGCGCCGGCCTCGTGGTCGAATTCCTCGGACCCCGCCCGCGCCAGCCCCGCCACGTTCCGCGCGGCCTCGATCACCGCCATCTGCATGCCAAGGCAGATGCCCAGATAGGGGATGCCGCGGGTGCGGGCGAATTCGGCGGCCTTGATCTTGCCCTCCGTCCCCCGTTCGCCGAAGCCGCCGGGGACAAGGATCGCGTGGAAGCCTTCCAGATGGGGGGCGGGATCCTCGCGGTCAAAGATCTCGGCGTCGATCCATTCGGCCCGGACGCGCACCCGGTTGGCCATGCCGCCATGGGTCAGCGCCTCGGCGATGCTTTTGTAGGCATCCTCGAGCTGCGTGTATTTCCCCACGATCGCCACCCGCACCTCGCCTTCGGCATTGGTCAGGCGGTCCATCACGTCGTGCCAACGGTCAAGATTGGGCCTTGGCGCGGGCGAGATGCCGAAAGCATCGAGCACCGCCTGATCCAGCCCCTCGCGGTGATAGGCAAGCGGCGCCTCGTAGATGGATTTCAGGTCATAGGCGGCGATCACCGCCTCTTTGCGGACATTGCAGAAAAGGCCGATCTTTTCCCGCTCGCGTTCCGGGATCGGGTGTTCGGAGCGGCAGACCAGCACATCGGGCGCGATGCCGATGGCGCGGAGTTCCTTGACCGAGTGCTGGGTGGGCTTGGTCTTGAGCTCTCCCGAGGCCGCCAGATAGGGCAGCAGCGTCAGATGCATGAAGATGCACTGCCCGCGCGGGCGTTCCTGGGCGAATTGGCGGATCGCCTCGAAGAAGGGCAGGCCCTCGATATCGCCGACGGTGCCGCCGATCTCGCAGAGCATGAAATCGACCTCATCCTCGCCGACCTTGAGGAAGTTCTTGATTTCGTTGGTGACGTGGGGGATCACCTGGATCGTCTTGCCCAGGTAATCGCCGCGGCGCTCCTTCTCGAGCACGGTGGAATAGATCCGGCCCGACGAGACGCTGTCGGTCTTGCGCGCGGAAACCCCGGTGAAGCGTTCGTAATGGCCAAGATCCAGGTCGGTCTCGGCCCCGTCGTCGGTGACGAAGACCTCGCCATGCTCGAAGGGCGACATCGTGCCGGGATCGACGTTGAGATAGGGGTCGAGCTTGCGCAGCCGGACCGAGAACCCCCGCGCCTGCAAGAGCGCCCCAAGCGCGGCCGAAGCCAGACCCTTGCCAAGCGAGGACACGACGCCGCCGGTAATGAAGATGTAACGCGCCATGTCAGGCTGCTCCCGTGGTTGGCAAAAACGCGAGGGTCAGGGCCGCGAGTCGACCATCACCACGGGATTTGAGGATACCCGGATTCGGCCGGTCTCTGCAACCGCCTCCGCAAGATCATGTGGCGGTCGGGCAGGCTCCTCCAACCCGTTGTAGGCGCAAGGGGGGCGGGCCCCGCAGGGCTGCGGTGCGGGCGATGTGCAGGGTGCCGGCGTCAGTCGAGGACGGGCAGGGCCGGGCCGGACTCCGTGGGCAGGGGCGCAAGCAGGTCGCCGCCCAGATCGGGCAGGGCGGGCGCCACCGGGGTCGGGCCATCGACGATGCGATCGACGACCGAGACGCCGGCCGATTTCTCGGCCGCGATGATGGTCAGCGTGATCGAGGTCGCGATGAAGGCAATGGCAAGGATCCATGTCACCTTGCCCAGCGCCGTCGCGGCGCTGCGCCCGGTCATCGCACCGCCGCCGCCGCCGCCGATCCCCAGGCCGCCACCTTCGGAACGCTGCATCAGCACCACCCCGATCAGCGTCAGGGCAAGGATGAGGTGGATGACAAGGACGACGTTTTCCATCAAGCGGCCTTCGGACTGCGCAATGGGCGCTATCTAGAAGCTGACCGCCCGGCCCGCAACCCCCCGCGGCCGCCGCAGCCCCTTTATGGGCAAAGCTGTGCCGCCTCTATTTGTTGTCGTCCACCTCGAGCTGCCCCGACAGGCGCCGCCACAGGATGCCCCAATACATCCCCAGCGCCAGCACCAGCGACAGCGCGATCAGCGAAATCCAGGTGTTCAGCCCCGGATCGGACAGGCTGAGCCAGCCGATATCGTGCAGAACCCAGACGCAGGCGGCCACCAGCGCGAGGATCAGAACGACGCCCAGGATGCCGATGCCGCGGATCACCGCGGTCAGGAACACGACATAGGTGATGATCAGGATCACGCCGAACAGCACGGTCAGGGGCCATTGCTGGCCCCAGTTCTCGACCGACCAGGCGACATAGTTCCACGGCGTCGGATTGAAGGTCGCGGCCAGCAAGAGAAGCGAGAACAGCCACCGCCAGATGAAACCCATGATCGCAACCGTCCCCTTGCTCTGGCCCCTTTGGCAGGCCCCGTCGGGAGGCCCCGTCGGCAGGCCACGTCGGCAGGCCCCGAAAGGATGGCGCGGGCGGGGCGCCCTGTCCAGCCTCGGCATGGCGGACACGCCAGAATCCTGTTTCGCCCCGGTCTCGGCATGGATATACCCGCCACGGGTTTCGCGCCGCTTGGCGCGGTCAGGGCCGGAAGCGGTCGGAAGGGACAGAACATGGCGAATGTGGTGGTAGTCGGCACGCAATGGGGCGACGAGGGCAAGGGCAAGATCGTCGACTGGCTGTCCGAGCGCGCCGATGTGATCGCGCGCTTTCAGGGCGGCCATAACGCCGGCCATACGCTTGTCATCGACGGGACGGTCTACAAGCTGTCGCTGCTGCCCTCGGGCATCCTGCGCGCGGGCAAGCTGTCGGTCATCGGCAATGGCGTCGTGCTTGATCCCTGGGCGCTGGTGGCCGAGATCGAGCGGCTGGCAGGGCAGGGCGTCACGGTCGGGCCGCACAACCTGATGATCGCCGAGAACACGCCGCTGATCCTGCCCCTGCATGGCGAACTCGACCGGGCGCGGGAATCGTCGAATGCGGTGGCCAAGATCGGCACCACCGGGCGCGGCATCGGCCCGGCCTATGAGGACAAGGTCGGCCGCCGCGTGATCCGTGTGGCCGACCTGGCCGATGCGGCCACGCTCGAGACGCGGATCGCCCGGCTTCTGACCCATCACAACGCGCTCCGGCGCGGGCTTGGCCTGGACGAGGTCGACGGCCCCGCGCTCAAGGCGCAGCTGATCGAGATCGCGCCGCAGATCCTGCGCTTTGCCGCCCCCGTCTGGAAGGTGCTGAACGAAAAGCGCAAGGCGGGCAAACGCATCCTGTTCGAAGGGGCGCAGGGGTCGCTTCTGGATGTGGATTTCGGCACCTATCCTTACGTCACCTCTTCGACCACGCTGTCGGGCATGGCGGCTTCGGGCACCGGCCTCGGGCCGGGGGCGGTCGGTTTCGTGCTTGGCATCGTCAAGGCCTATACGACGCGGGTGGGCGAGGGGCCGTTTCCCTGCGAGCTGTTCGACGAGATCGGCGAGCATCTGTCGCGGGTGGGCCATGAGAAGGGCACCGTCACGGGCCGCGCCCGGCGCTGTGGCTGGTTCGACGCGGTGCTGGTGCGCCAGACCTGTGCGCTGTCGGGCGTCGATGGCATCGCGCTGACCAAGCTCGATGTGCTGGACGGTCTGCCCGAGTTGAAGATCTGCGTCGGATACGAGCTTGACGGGGTGCAGCTCGATTATCTGCCGACCGCTGCCGATGCGCAGGCCCGCGTCACGCCGGTCTATGAGACGATCGAGGGCTGGAGCGGGTCGACCGCGGGCGCGCGCAGTTGGGCCGACCTGCCGGCGCAGGCGATCAAATACGTCCGCCGGATCGAAGAGTTGATCCAGTGCCCGGTCGCCCTAGTGTCCACCTCGCCAGAGCGCGAAGACACGATCCTCGTGACCGATCCCTTCGCCGATTGAGGAGCGGGCCCATGTCGCTGAGCTACAAGGCAAGAAAGCGCTGGGCGCTGATCATCCTGCTGGTGGGGCTGCCGGTCTATGTGATCACGGCGGTCACGATCGTGTCGGTTCTCGAACGGCCGCACTGGACGGTGGAATTCGGGATCTATCTCGGGCTGGGGCTGATCTGGGCGCTGCCGTTCAAGTTCATCTTCAAGGGCATCGGCCAGGCCGATCCCGACGCGCCGCGCCAGGACGACTGAACCCGGCGCCCTGGCCCTTGCTCTTGCCTTGGCCCGTGCCGGACACGAAAACAGGGCGGGGATGCCCCGCCCTGCCTTTGGTGATTGCGATGTGGCGTTTCAGCCGGCCTGACGGGCCGGGTTGAACCGCGTATCCTCGTTCACGACGAACCGCCCCGGCCGGGCGCGCACGATCCGCCCCTCGCGCAGAAGGGTTCCGAAAGAGCGCAGCCCGTCTTCGCGGCTGAAGTCCTCGGGCTTGGCTTCGCGCACCTTGGTCAGGATCTGCGGGCGGGAGAAATCCTCCGACCCCTCGACATAAGAGGTATAGGCCGCCGCCGCCTCGAGCATGTCCGAAAGCGAGACGGCGCCCATCGACCGGGCGAAATCCATGAAGGTGCCCTCCGCCCTTGCAGCCGCAGGGGCCGGCCCGGCGGCGGCGCTGTCCGTGGTCGCCAGATCCTCGGCCAGATCTTCGGCCTCGAGCCGGACACGGCGGGGGCGGACGGGTTCGGAGAGGCCCGGTTCGGCCGGCGCGGCTTTCGGCAGATCAACCCTTTGCGAGGCCACCAGCTTGAGCGGGGCCGGACGCGGCCGTTCGCTGCGATGATCGGGGTCAAGCGGCTGGGTCGGGCGGCGCGGGCGGACGACCTCGCGGAGGTCTTCGCGATAGGCTTCGGCCGTGGTCTCGGGCGCGCCGGGTTTCGTCACCTCGCCCATCCGGCGCGCGGCTTCGGTCGCGGCGACGGCGGCGCGCAGCTGGGCGATGGCATCGCGGCGGCGGCTGGCCTCGGGCGTGTTCAGTTCCGCATCGGTCTGGTCCATCAGCCGGTCCAGATCCGCATCCTCATCGCCATCGGCCAGGATTTCGCGGCCCGTGCGGTGGGCGTCGTCCCCGGGCAGATCCGCGATCCCGGCCGCATCGTCACCCGCCGGGACGGGTTCGCCTGCGGCAACGAGGGGATCGGCCGCCTCCGGCGCCTCGGCCATCTCTTCGGCGGGCGCCTCTGCCTCTGCCTGTGCCTCGGGCGTGGTTTCGTCCTCGTCGAATGCTCCGGCGACAGCGTCGGCCTCAAGCTCGGCCCCAAGCTCGGCCCCAAGCTCGGCCTCGGCGTCTTCCCCGGCCTGCCACGCGGCTTCGGCTTCGGTCTCGGCCCGGGGCGCGTCGTCGACGTCCGACCAGTCGGGCTCGAGGCCGGAAAGCGCCGCCGTCAGGTCCGGATCGTCGGCTTCCTCGGCCACGTCGTCGCGGGCGTCCGAAGCTGCCGGCGCCGTGATCGAGGTGGCGGCCTTTGCCATCAGATCGGCAATCGACAATTCCGCGGGGGCGTCGGACAGGTCGTCCGAGGCCTCTTCAAACAGCGCCTCGGGGGCCTCCTCGGTTTCGAATGCGGCCTCCTCGCTGACGGCTGCGGAGTCCTCTGCCAGCATCTCGGCGGCCGTTTCCACGGCGGCCAGTTCGCGCAGCAGCTCGGCCTCGGCCTCGGCGGAAAGCGAAGCCTCGCCCGGTTCCGCAAGGGCGGGAGCGCCGTCGAGCCGCGCCAGATCCTCGAGATCCTCGTCAAGCTGAGCTGCATTCAACTCCTGCTCGTCGGACAGATCGAAGGCCTCGCCGATCATCTCTTCGGCCGTGTCTTCGGCCATGTCCTCGGCGGTGTTGTCGGCGATGTCCTCGGCGGTCAGGTCCGCCAGATCCTGGGCCAGATCCTGCACCAGATCCGCTTCCGAAACCTCGGGCGCCTCCAGCTGCACATCCTCGGGCGCGGCCTCGGCCTCGGTCATGGCGGGTTCGGGGGATGCCTCGGCCGCGTCGAAGGCCTCTGCCTCGGCAACACCGTCGTCCTCTGCCTCAGCCTCAACCTCGGCGGCGGGGGCCGGGTCGGGGCGCATCGCGATCGTGCCCGCGGCCACGGCGGCATCGAAATCGGCACGGCGGATGCGGATGACGCGCGGGCGGACGGGGGCCGGATCGGCCTCGGCCGCTTGCGGTTCGTCGGTGGAGGCAACCTCGTCTTCGGCCGTCTCCAGAGCCTGATCAGCGGCGGGCTCTGCCGCTTCGGGGGCGGCGTGGTCCTGATCCGTCGGCTCCTCGTCCTGCGATGGCTGTTCGGCGTCGGTCATCCCGGCTTCGGCCATCTCGTCTTCGGCCATCTCGGGCGCGGCGAAGGCGGTTTCAGCCTGGGCGCCGCCCAGACCGGACCAAAGCTCTTCCCCGTCCTCAAGCTGCGCGTCGGAGGCGCTGTCTCCGGCCTGCGTGGCAAGCGCGGATTTGCCGACCACGGCGCGGATGCGCTGCAGCTTGGCGGCGACGCTGTCGGCGTCGGGATGCGCAGGCAGGACCGTCTCGACCGGCGTGGCAAGAGGTTCGGCCTCTTCCGCGGTCTCCTCGGCCAGATCCTCGAACCCGGCGCGAGCAGACGCCGGGTTCGAGGGGGCGACCATTGCGGGCGGCATCGCCGGATCGGCCGGCGCCTTGGCAACAGGGTCGAGAACGGGTGCGGAAACGGTTTCGGCCGGGGTTTCCGCCAGGGTTTCGGCCGGGGTTTCGGCCGGGGGAAGATCCTCGGCAACCGGCGCGGCATCAGGTGCGGCGGCGGCCGATTCGTCAGCAGCCTGACCGGCGTCCTCTTCCGGGGCCGCAGTCGCGGCAGTCGCGCCCGCCGCCGCCGCATCGAGGGCAGAGCCTACGCGCAGCACGATGCCCGACGCCTCCATCCGTGCTTCGACCCGGCGCGAAACCTCGCGTTCGGCGATGCGGGTCAACATCTCGGCATCGGGGACGGGCGGTTCGGCGCCGAAATAGCGGTCTTCAGCCGCCAGGTCGCGGAAATACTCTGCAATCGCCTTCATCGTCTCGAAGGAATCCTCGAATCCTTCCAGCGTGCAGGAGAATGTTCCATAGGAGACCGTGAGAATCTTCTGGGATCCAACCATGTGTGCGCTCGCTTTCTCGCGTTCCAAGCAACAATCTGTTTACCAGCAATTGGTTCGTAAACCGGAGCCGGACAATGGAAGGGGCGGGTTCATTTCATGACAACTTTGCGGCGGTTTTCCATTCTGACCCTGATCCATGGCGGCCGGGATGATTGTTGACAGTCCGGTTCCAGTCACCCTGATCGGTGGAGGAGAGCTTAGGCCACAGGACCTTACCACGGCCTTAAGCCTCGCGCCCACCCTTGTCGCGGCGGATGGTGGCGCGGGGGCGGTGCTGGCGGCCGGGCTGACGCCCAGCGCGGTGATCGGCGACATGGACAGCATCAGCCCCGAGGCGGCGGCCGCCTTCGCCGACCGGCTGCACCCGATCGCCGAACAGGAGACGACCGATTTCGACAAGGCGCTGCGCCATGTGGCGGCCCCGCTGGTCATCGCGGTCGGGGTCACGGGGGGGCGATTCGATCACGAACTGGCGGTCATGCACACCCTGGTGCGCCGGGCCGATCGGGCCTGTCTGGTGCTGGGGCATGAAAGCGTGACCTTCGTCTGCCCGCCCAGCCTGTCGCTGCAGCTTGATCCCGGCACCGTGGTGTCGCTGTTCCCGATGGGGCCGGTCGAGGTCGCTTCGGAGGGGCTGCGCTGGCCGACCGGGGGCCTCGCCTTCGCCCCCGACAGCCTGATCGGCACCTCGAACGAGGCGCTGGGGCCGGTCCGGTTGAAGGCGGGCGCGCCGCGGATGCTGGTGATCCTGCCCCGGCTTGTGCTGCCCGAGGCGGTCAGGGCGCTGCGGGCCGCCCCCGGGCGGTGGCCTGCTCGCGCCGGATGATGTAAAGGCCCGCCGCCACCGTCACCGCGATGCCGACAGCGGCCAGACCGTTGGGCAGATCGCGGAACACCAGCCAGCCGATGAAGGTGGCGAAGGGGATCTCGAGATATTGCATCGGCGCCAGTGTGGCGCCGGGGGCAAGCCGCAGGCTCCAGGTCATCAGCAGATGGGCAACCGTGCCCGTCACCCCCAGCGCCAGCAACAGCAGGGCGATCCCGGCCTCGGGCCGCTCCAGCGCCAGCACCGGCAGGTCGGGGCCGAAAACCATCAGCGGCAGGAGGATCGCGGTCGCCTGCAATCCGCTCAGCGTCTGCAGGCGGATCGGGTCGATCTCCTTGGCGATGTGGCGGGTGACGAGCATGAAAAGGGCAAAGGCCACCGCCACGATCACCGGAAACAGCGCGGGCAGGCCGACGGCCACGAAATTCGGCTGGATCACCAGAAGCGTTCCGGCAAAGCCCACCGCACAGGCCCAGAGGCGATGCGGCCCCACATGTTCGCCCAGCACCAGATGGCCCAGGATCAAGAGCAGGAAGGGGCAGAGAAAGGCAATCGCCAGCGCATCGGCCAGCGGCAGATAGCGCAGGGCGGCGAACATCGCGCCGATCCCCACCACATGCAGGCCGGTGCGCAGGGCTGCCAGAAGGAACAGCCGCCGCCCCGGCCAGAGCGACCCGCCGGCCGCAAGGACAAGCGGCAGAAGGAACAGCGCCTGCAGCCCGAAGCGCACCAGCACGAGCATCCCCAGCGGCAGGTAATCGCCCAGCACCTTGGCCAGCGCATCGCCCACCGGGGCCAGAACGCAAAAGCCCAGCATCAGGAGGATGCCCAGCATCGGCCGGTCGGCCTGAAGGGAAGTCGCGGTCATCCCGCCAGCCTAGCGGCAGGGGCCGTGCAAGGGAACTGCCACATTCGGGGGGGGGGCGGAGGCCCCCCGTCGCCTCAGCCGTTGCCGTTCAGCGCGCGCCAGCCGATGTCGCGGCGGCAGAACCCCTCGGGCCAGTCGATCCCCTCGACCAGCGCATAGGCGCGGGCGCGCGCCTCGGCCAGGGTCGCGCCGCGCGCGGTGGCGTTCAGCACCCGCCCGCCATTGGCCAGGACCGCCCCGCCCTGCCGCACTGTCCCGGCGTGAAAGACGATTCCGTGGCTGTCCTCGGGCAGGGTGTCGAGGCCCCCGATCACGCTGCCCTTGGCGTAGCTTCCCGGATAGCCCCTGGCGGCCATCACCACGGTCAGCGCGTGATCCTCGGCCCAGTTGACCTGCGCCTCGGCCAGCCGCCCCTCGGCGCAGGCCTGCATGAGGTCCAGAAGCTGCCCCCCCAGCCGCAGCGCAAGAACCTGCGCTTCCGGGTCGCCGAAACGGGCGTTGTACTCCACCAGCCGCGCCCGGTCGCCCTCGATCATCAGCCCGGCGTAAAGCACCCCCTGATAGGGCATGCCGCGGCGGGCCATCTCGGCCATGGTGGGGCGGATGATCGTCTCCATCACCTGATCCTGAAGCGCCTGCGTCAGGACCGGCGCGGGGGAATAGGCGCCCATGCCGCCGGTATTGGGGCCGGTATCGCCGTCGAAGGCGCGCTTGTGATCCTGCGCGGTGCCGATCGGCAGGCAGGTCTCGCCATCGACGAGGACAAAGAAGCTGGCCTCCTCGCCCTCCATGAATTCCTCGATCACCACGCTGCTGCCGGCCGCGTCATAGATGCCGCCGAACATCATCTTGACCACGTCAAGCGCCTCTTCCACCGTCTCGGGGATGACCACGCCCTTGCCGGCGGCCAGCCCGTCGGCCTTGATGACCAGCGGCAGGCCCTTGTCGGTGATGTAGCGGCGCGCGGGCGCGGCCGCGTCGAACCGGGCCCAGCCAGCGGTGGGGGCGGCGACGGCGTCGCAGATCTCCTTGGTGAAGGTCTTGGAGGCCTCGAGCCGGGCCGCCGCGGCCGAGGGACCGAAGGTCGCAAGGCCCGCCTGCCGCAGCCGGTCTGCCACGCCGGCGGCCAGAGGCGCCTCGGGGCCGATGATGACCAGATCGACCGCATTCTCGACGGCGAAAGCCGCCACCGCATCGCCATCCAGGATGTCGAGGTCCGAGCATTCGGCGATGGCCGCGATCCCCGCATTGCCCGGCGCCACGATCAGCCGGTCGCATTTCGGGTTCTGCTTGACCGCCCAGGCCAGCGCATGTTCGCGCCCGCCGCCGCCCAGAATGAGGATGTTCATGCCGCCCCGCCTTGCCGTGCTGCCTTGGCCTTGTGCCGCCGGCGTTCTAGGGTGCGGGGCACCGAGGCACAAGACGGTGGCACAAGACGGTGGCACAAGACGAAGGACGAGGCAGGTGGAACTGTTCGAGGAGGAGGAGGGGACGGGCGGGGGCGGCAATGCGCCGGAATTCACCGTCTCGGAACTGTCGGGCGCGGTCAAACGCATGGTCGAGGGCGAGTTCGGCTTCGTCCGTGTGCGCGGCGAGGTGGGCCGGGTGTCGCGTCCGGCCTCGGGGCATCTTTACCTTGATCTCAAGGACGACCGTTCGGTCCTCGCTGCCGTGGTCTGGAAAGGGCAGGCGGCCAAGCTTGCGACCCGGCCCGAAGAGGGGATGGAGGTCGTGGCGACGGGGCGGCTCACGACCTTTCCGGGCCAGTCGAAATACCAGATGATCATCGAGGATATCGCACCGGCCGGGGTCGGCGCGCTGATGGCGATGCTGGAAAAGCGCAAGGCGCAGCTGGCCGCCGAAGGGCTGTTCGATCCCGCGCGCAAGCAGCCGATCCCCTGGCTGCCCGAGGTGATCGGCGTCATCACCTCGCCCTCGGGCGCGGTGATCCGCGATATCCTGCACCGCCTGCGCGACCGCTTTCCGCGCAAGGTTCTGGTCTGGCCCGTCGCGGTGCAGGGCCAGGCCTGCGCCCCCGAGGTGGCCCGCGCCATCGCCGGCTTCAACGCGCTGCCCCCGGGCGGCCCGATCCCCCGGCCCGACCTTCTGATCGTGGCGCGCGGCGGCGGGTCGATCGAGGATCTGTGGGGCTTCAACGAAGAGGTGGTGGCCCGCGCCGCCGCCGCAAGCGCGATCCCCCTGATCAGCGCGGTGGGACACGAGACCGATACGACGCTGATCGACTTCGTCTCGGACAAGCGCGCGCCCACGCCCACGGCGGCGGCGGAGCTGGCGGTGCCGGTGCGGATGGACCTGATCGCCGCGGTCGATGCGCTGGGCGCGCGGGCCAGCCGGGCGCTGACGCAGGGGCTGGGCCAGCGGCGGCAGCGGCTGGCGGATCTGGGGCGGGCGCTGCCGCGGGCGGATGCGATCCTTGCGCAGGAGCGTCAGCGCCTTGACGCGCTGGGCGAACGGCTGGCGGCGGGGCTGCGGGGGCGGCTCGCGGCGGCGCGGGTGCGGCTGGCCGACCAGAGCCTGCGCCCGGGCCTTTTGCGCCGCACGGTGGCGGCCGAGCGCAAGGCGCTGGGCGATCTGGCGGCGCGTCTGGCCCCGGCGGTGGCGCGGCTGGGGCGTGACAGGCGCGGCGATCTGGCGCGGGTCGCGCAAAGGTTCGGCCCGCATCTGGCAGAGGAGCGCATCGCCCGCGCCCGGATCGCACTCGAGGCGCTTGAGCGGTTGCGCGGCACGCTGGGTTACGAGGCGACGCTGGGCCGGGGTTTCGCCGTTGTGCGCGGGGATGGTGCGGTCGTGACCGGCGTTGCCGCCGCGCGCAGCGCCCAGGAGATCGAGCTGCAATTCGCAGACGGCCGGATCACTCTGGGTGGATCGCCGCCCCGCAGGGCTCCCCGCAGGCCCGACCCGCAAGACCCCGGCGATCAGGGCAGCCTGTTCTAGCCGCCCCCCCCGGTCGACCCTCCCGGACGACCCCCCCGGTCGACCCCCCCGGTCGGGCTCAGCCTTCGGGCTTGTCCTCGCCGGTCTCTTCCTCGATCAGGTATTTCTGCAGCGAAACGATCTGCAGCCAGAGGAACAGGAACAGCGCGACCGGAAAGGCAAAGGTCTCGAGCTTGACCCAAAGATCGGTGCTCTGCGTCCGCCAGATCGCCTCGTTGGCCAGGGCAAGGGCGGCGAACATCCCCGCCAGCCGCCGCGTCAGGATCATCCAGCCCTCGGGCTCCATCGGCAACAGCTCTCCCATCACCCATTGCAGGTAGCTTCGGCCCTGCAACAGCCCAAGCCCGAGGATGCCGGCAAAGACGCCATAGACGATGGTCGTCTTCATCTTGAAGAAGGCCTCGTTGTTGAACCAGGCCGTCAGCGCGCCGAAGAAGATCACCATGAAGGCGGTGAAGATCTGCAACCGGCTCAGCTTGTGCGTCAGCGCCCAGAGGATGCCCATCGCGGCCAGCAGGATCGGCACGAAAACCACCGTGGCGACGATGAAGCCGGAATATTCGATGCCTGCGATCAGGAATTCGTCGTCCCTGAGCCAGAGATAGATCAGGAAGAAGGCCAGCGTCGGCCCCAGTTCCAGAACCTGCTTGAGCACCGGGTTGATCGGACGGCCCGCCCCGGCGGCAGAGCCTGCGCTCGCGCCCTTCGGCTCGGTCGGGGCGGCTTTCGTCTGGTCCGGGTCGGTCATCGGTCCTCGTCCTTTGCGGGTTGCCAGTCGACGGTCAGGGCAAGGCCCCGCGTCACCCCGTCGGCGCCCTGCACCAGCCCGTTGACGCCGGACAGGGCCAGGCCGATCGCCTGCTCGACGCCGAACACCCGGTCCGCGCCGAATGAGATCCGCAGGCGGCCTGCCGGGTTGGGCAACTCCTCGAGCAGCGCCAGCAAAGACCGGCGCGAGGCGGCGTCAATGAGGGGGCGAGGCAGGGTTTCGATCAGGGCGGCGGCCTCGGCCTTGAGGCGCTCGACCTGCAGCGCCGGATCCTCGCCATATGGATCAAGAAGGGAGGTGCCCAGTGGCATCAGGAGGTAGCTTTCGAACAGGCCCTGCGTGGTCACGTCAAGATGCAGCTCGAGCAGGCCCGCGCCCATCGCGCTGATCAGAGCGGTCTCGGGCGAGGCCAGATCAAGCCCGTCGATCCGCGCCGAAAGGGCGATCCTGTTGTCGCCCGCGAAGTCGATCTCGACGCTCCGGATCTCGAGGATCCCTGCGGCCTCGTCCCGGTGCAGATCGAAGCTGGCCCGGATCGCGAAGCCGCGCATCTGCCGGTCGAACAGATAGTCAAAGACCGGGTCGTCGAAATCGAACAGGCTGCGCGGGTTCACCACCTCGCCCGACAGCGCCGTGGGCAGGACCGGCGGATCGGCCAGAGGATCGCCGCCCGCGCTGCGCCAGATCAGCCGGTCGGCGGTCATGCCCGGGTTCATCGTGCCGGGGCTGTGCAAAAGTCGCGGCGCCTCGATCCGGCAGGTGCCGTCGGAATGGCGAAGGGGCGGGTCTTCCGCCTGGACGGGAACGAAGGTCGACAGGAGGGCAAGCTCGGCGGCACAGCCGGCGTCGGGCACAGGGTCGGGCACGGGGTCTGCCGTAGCGGGCAGCGCCAGCGCCAGAGCAAGAAGGCCACCGCAAAGGCCGGGGGCGCGCGCGCTCCGCATCATTCCGTTGCCTCCAGCCCGACCAGCGCGCGGGCGAAATCCTCGGGGTCGAAGGGGGCGAGGTCGTCGATCTGCTCGCCCACGCCGATGGCATGGATCGGCAGGCCGAAACGATCCGCCAGCGCCACCAGCACGCCGCCCTTGGCCGTGCCGTCGAGTTTCGTCATCACGAGGCCCGAGACATCGGCGATCTTGCGAAAGATCTCGACCTGGGTCAGCGCGTTCTGACCCGTCGTCGCATCCAGCACCAGAAGCGTGTTATGCGGCGCGTCGGGATCCTTCTTGCGGATCACGCGGACGATCTTGGCCAGCTCCTCCATCAGGTCGGCGCGGTTCTGCAGCCGTCCGGCCGTGTCGATCATGAGAAGATCGGCCCCCTCGCGCGCCGCCCGCTCCATCGCGTCGAAGGCCAGGCTTGCCGGGTCCGACCCTTCGGGCGCGGTCAGGACCGGCACGCCCGCGCGTTCGCCCCAGACCTGCAACTGCTCGACCGCGGCGGCGCGGAACGTGTCGCCGGCGGCGATCACCACGCTCTTGCCGGCGGCGCGGAACTGGCTGGCAAGCTTGCCGATGGTCGTGGTCTTGCCCGAGCCGTTGACGCCCACGACAAGCACGACCTGCGGCTTTTTCGGATAGATCGGCAGCGGGCGGGCCACGGGTTCCATGATGCGGGCGATCTCGTCGGCCAGCGCGCCCTTGATCTCGGGCACAGAGAGGCGCCGACCCATCCGCCCCTGCGCCAGATTGGCGGTCACGCGCATCGCCGTCTCCACCCCCATGTCGGCGGTGATCAGCAGCTCTTCGAGGCTTTCGAGCATGGCATCGTCAAGCACGCGGCGCGGCACATCGGCCTCGCGCCGCAGGAACCGGCCGATCAGGCCGCTGCGGGCGGGCGCGGGGTCTTCGGCCGGGGCGGATGCCAGCGGGTCTGGAGACGGGGGAGCAGGAGACGCCCGGGCAGGAGACGCCGGGGCAGGAGAGACGGGGGCAGGAGAGACGGGGGCAGGAGAAGCGGGGGCCGCCGGTTCCGCGACCGGAGGCGCGGCAACAGTTGCGGCGGGCGGAGGTGACGGCGCGGGCTCATGGCGGGTGGCTTCGGCGGTGGGAGCGGCTTCGGCCTCGGGGGCGGCTTTGATTTCGGGGACGGTGGCGGGAGTAGCGTCGCCCTCCGGCGCGGCCGGCAGGTCCGGGGCAGTGGCATCCTGTGGCGCGGGCGCCTCTTCCACGATGGCCTCGAGGCCCGCGTCCAGTTTCGAGGACGAGGTGAAGAGCCGGTCCTTGAGTTTCTTGAAAAACGACATCCGCCCGCCCGTAGCAAACTCCGTTCGAAACCGGAGCAGGCTGTGAGGTAATGGCAAAAGCCGGGTTTTGAAAGGCCAATGGGGCGCAGGATACCCCGGGCGCGATATCCGCAGGCTCGGATCATGCGTCGGAAGGCTGCAGGCGCCCCCCGTGACGGGGGCGGAATGACGTGCTAGATCCGCCTCATGCGGACCCCCTTAACCCAGCCTTGGCAACCCCTGCCGCGCTTCGGCATCCTGCCGATGGCGGCCTTTGCGGTGGCCACGCTGGTGCCGCTTGGCCTTCTGATGGCGGGCGCGGTGCAGAGCGGGGTCTGGATCTGGGCGGGGCTGGTCTGGATGACGGTGATGACGGCGAGCCTCGACCTGCTGGTCCGCCGGGTGCTGCCTGCGGGCGGGGAGGAGGAATTCCCCGCGCCCGACGCGCTGTCGGTGGTGCTGGCGCTGGGGCAGATCGCGCTTCTGGGCCTGACGGTCGCGGCTCTTGGCGCGCCGGGTGGCGGTGCCGGGTCAGAGGGCGGCGGCGGGCTGTCCACAGCGGAGAAGCTGGGGCTTTTCGTGGCGGTCGGCCTCACCCTCGGGCAGGTCGGCAATGCCAATGCGCATGAGCTGATCCACCGCCCGGGGCGCTGGCGGCGGGGGCTTGGCGTGCTGTTCTACACCTCGGTTCTGTTCGGCCACCACGCCTCGGCCCATCCGCTGGTGCATCACGTCCGGGTGGCCACGCGCGAGGATCCGGCCACGGCGCGGCTGGGCGAGAGTTTCCACCGCTATGCCCTGCGCGCCTGGAAAGGCGGCTTCCTCGAGGGGCTCAGCGCCGAGACGGCGCGGATGGTCCGGGCGCGGCGCCGGGTCTGGCGGCATCCTTACCTTCTGTATGTCGCCGGTGGCGCTGGTTTTGTCCTGCTCGCCGCGGTGCTGGGGGGGTGGAAAGGGCTGATCCTCTATCTGGGCCTGGCCGGTTACGTGCAGGTGCAGTTGCTGCTGTCGGATTACGTGCAGCATTACGGGCTGGTGCGGCGGGCGGGGCCGGACGGGCGGCCGGAGGCGGTTTCCTCGCGCCACAGCTGGAACAGCGGCCATCCGATGTCTTCGGCGCTGATGCTGAACGCGCCGCGCCATTCCGACCACCACGCCCATCCGAGCCGCCCCTATCCGGCCCTCGGGCTGCCCGAGGCGGCTCCGATGCTGCCGCGCAGCCTGCCGGTGATGGCCTGCCTCGCGCTCTGGCCGCGCCAGTGGCGGCGGGTGATGGACCCGCGGGCAGAGGCCTGGCGGCCCGAAGCGGGGGCAGAGGCGGGGGCAGTGGCGGGCACGCAGCCGTGAAGCGGCCGGGGTGGCGGGTCTTGTGCGTCTCGGGCAGGATGGCGCCATGAGACCTGTTCAGCTTACCCTGACACTGGCGCTTGCGGTCACGGCCATGCCGGCGCTGGCCGAAACACCGCTGTCGGCCGATGCCTTCGAGCGCCTTGTCGAGGGGCGGACCATGACCTTTGGGCTTTCTGGCCAAGAGCCCTACGGGATCGAACGCTACCTGCCCGACCGCCGCGTGATATGGGCCTTCATCGGCGAGGCTTGCGTGGAAGGGCGTTGGTATCCCGAGGAAGACACCATCTGTTTCGTCTACGAGGATGGCACCGGGCCGCAGTGCTGGCAGTTCTACAAGGCCCGGGATGGGGTCGAGGACGGACTGAGGGCGCTGTTCACCAGCGATCCCGACAACGATTTGGAATACGTGGTGCGGGAGGCGACGATCCCCTTCGTCTGCCCCGGCGCCGGGGTCTGAGCCACAAGGAATTTGGCCAAATTCCTTGTGGTCGGCGCATGGGGGCAGGGCTTGCCCCGCAAACTCAAACGGCGGCACGAGGCCGCGTCCCAGGGGCGAGGTCGCAGCTTGACCTGTCGTGCCAACCGGGGGCGTCGGTGCGGTGTCGGGAGGGGGGAGCGGGAATTTGGCCAAATTCCCCGCGCCATAACCCCTATCCGCGCCCCTATCCGCGCGCCTTTCCGAACAGGACCTCCTGTTCCTTCTTCGACATCGGCCCCGCCCTGCGATGCTCTTCGCCCACCGCCTTGCCGCGCTGCACGGCCGGACGCTCGGCCATCGCCGCCAGCCAGCGGGCGAAATGCGGCTTGTCCTCGAGGCTCTGCTGTTGCCTTTCCCAGCCTTGCGCCCAGGGCCAGATCGCGAAATCGGCAATCGACAGGAAATCGCCCGCAACCCATTCATTGCCCGCAAGCTGCCGGTCAAGCACACCATAAAGCCGCCCCACCTCGCGCCGGTAGCGGTCCTTGGCATAGGGCAGGTCATTGGGCGGATCCATCGTCGGCGCATAATGCAGGAAGTGATGCGCCTGACCGGCCATCGGCCCCACGCCGCCCATCTGCCACATCAGCCACTGGTCCACCGCGATCCTGTCGCGCTCGGTCGGGCCGCAGAACCGGCCGGTCTTGCGCGCCAGATACTGCAGGATCGCGCCCGATTCGAAGATCGAGACCGGCGCACCGTCCGGCCCCTCGGGGTCGATGATGGCAGGCATGCGATTGTTGGGCGCGATCTTCAGGAACTCCGGCTCGAACTGTTCGCCCGCGCCGATATCGACGTAATGCACCACGTAGGGCAGCCCCATCTCCTCGAGCGCGATGGTGATCTTCCAGCCGTTCGGCGTGGGCCAGTAGTAGAGGTCGATGGGCGCTTGCATGAGCGTTTCCTTCCGGTTTCTCGCCTCAAGCATGGCGCACCCGAGGGAAAGGGCAAGGCCATTCGGCCATCCCCGGCAGACCCCCGGCAGATCCCCGGCGCCTCCCCGGAGGGCCCCGGCCGCTTGACGCGCCGAGGACGGAGGCTTAAGCGGGGAACCGTGGCGATTTGTCGACCGGATTGCGGGCCACGTTAAACATGCCGCTAAAGAGGGGAAGGGTGCCCATGGCCCCGATACCTTCCCGGTGTCGGGGTTTTTCATTGCCCGAAGGCGGGGCAGGGGGCTGGGATGGCAAAGTGGAGCAAGCGCACGCAGGCCGTGCATGGGGGCATCCGGCGCAGCCAGTATGGCGAGGTGTCCGAGGCGATCTTCCTGACGCAGGGCTTCGTCTACGAGACGGCCGAGGCGGCCGAGGCGCGGTTCCTGGAGGCGGGGCCGGACGAGTTCATCTACGCCCGCTACGGCAATCCCACCACCGCAATGTTCGAGGCGCGTATCGCCGCCCTTGAAGGCGCCGAGGACGGGTTCGCCACCGCCAGCGGCATGGCCGCCGTCAGCGGCGCGCTGATGGCAAGCCTGCGGGCGGGGGATCATGTCGTCTCGTCCCGCGCGCTGTTCGGCTCGTGCCTTTATGTGCTGGAAGAAGTGCTGACGCGCTTTGGCGTGGAGGTGAGCTTTGTCGACGGCACCGATCTGGCGCAATGGGAGGCGGCGATCACGCCGCGGACCAGGGCCGTGTTCTTCGAAACCGTCTCGAACCCGACGCTGCAGGTGATCGACATCGCCGCCGTCAGCCGGCTGGCCCATGCGGCCGGGGCGCTGGTCATGGTGGACAATGTCTTTGCCACGCCGGTCTACAGCCGCGCGCTGGAACAGGGGGCGGATGTGGTGATCTACTCCACCACCAAGCATGTCGATGGCCAGGGTCGCGCGCTGGGGGGCGTGATCCTTGGCACGCGGGAGTTCATCCGCAAGACGGTCGAGCCCTTCATGAAGCACACCGGCGGGGCGATGTCGCCCTTCACCGCCTGGCTGATGCTGAAGGGCCTCGAGACGATGGATCTGCGGGTGCGGGCGCAGACCGCGGGGGCCGAGGCGCTGGCGCGGGCGCTGGCGGCGGACGGGCGCTTCACGCGGGTGATCTATCCGGGGCTTGAAAGCCATCCGCAACATGCGCTGGCGATGGCGCAGATGGGCGCGGGGGGGACGGTGCTGGCGGTGGACCTCGGCTCGCGCGAGGCGGCCTTCGCGATGCTGAACCGGCTGCAGGTCTGGACGATCTCGAACAACCTGGGCGATGCCAAGTCGATCGCCACGCATCCGGCCACGACAACGCATCAGCGCCTGCCCGCGGATCAGAAAGAGGCGCTTGGCATCACGCCGGGTCTTGTGCGGCTGTCGGTCGGGCTTGAAGATCCCGAAGACCTGCTGGCCGATCTTGTCGGGTAGGGTGGGCTTCAGCCCACCATCCTCGGGCAGTGGTGGGCTGAAGCCCACCCTACGTACTTGATCCGGACCCGGTCTGCCCCATCTCCCCCTTGCACTGGATGGGAAGGGCCCGAGGCGATGAATCTGCACAGACCCGATTTCGAGCGTGAACCCAGCCGGGCCGAGGCCGAGGCGGCCCTTGCCCTGCTGCGCCGCTGGGCGGGCGAGGCGACGCCCGAGGAAGTGGCCGATCTCGATCCGCTGGTCGCCCGGCTGATCCCGGGGCAGGAGGTGGCGAACTACCCCGCCCTGGCCCGCGCCTATCCCGAGGATTTCGCCGCCGACGCGGCCTATCGCGCCACCATGCCCGATCTGCAGAACGGCCCCGCAAGTCTGATCCGGGGGGCGGCGACCCAGATCCAGCATGTCGGCATCTCGAATTTCCGCCTTCCGGTGCGCTTTCACACCCGCGAGAACGGTGACCTTACGCTCGAAACCAGCGTCACCGGCACGGTCAGCCTCGAGGCCGGCAAGAAGGGCATCAACATGAGCCGCATCATGCGCAGCTTCTATGCCCATGCCGAACGCACCTTCAGCTTCGAGGTGATCGAGGAGGCGCTCGACAGCTACAAGACCGACCTCGAGAGTTTCGACGCCCGCATCCAGATGCGCATCCGCTTCCCGATGAAGGTCCGCGCGCTGCGCTCGGGCCTTGAAGGCTTCCAGTATTACGACCTCGCCCTCGAACTGGTCGAACAGGCCGGGCAGCGCAAGAAGATCCTGCATCTCGACTATGTCTATTCCTCGACCTGCCCCTGTTCGCTCGAACTGTCCGAGCACGCCCGCCAGTATCGCGGCCAGCTCGCCACGCCGCATTCGCAGCGCTCGGTCGCGCGGCTTTCGGTCGAGGTGCTGCCGGGCGAGGTGCTGTGGTTCGAAGACCTGATCGACATGGCCCGCGCCGCCGTCCCGACCGAGACGCAGGTCATGGTCAAGCGCGAGGACGAACAGGCCTTCGCCGAGCTGAACGCCGCCAATCCGATCTTTGTCGAGGATGCGGCGCGGCTCTTCTGTGAACAGCTGCGCGCCGATCCCCGGATCGGCGATTTCCGGGTGATCGCCAGCCATCAGGAAAGCCTGCACAGCCACGATGCCGTGAGCCTTCTGACCGAGGGGCCGACCTTCGCCGCCGAAAGCCTCGATCCCCGGCTCTTCGCCTCGCTGATCCATCCGGGCTAGGGCGGGGCGACGGACAGAAGGCCGCGCGCGGGGATCGGTTTGCGCGGGGCGGTCCGCTCCGAAGGGGCGCGGGGCGAGGCCGCGCCTTAGACCAGAGCGTCTCGGGCATGACGGCGCAACGCGGCATTCAGCGCGGTCAGGGGGCCTGCGGCCCGGCGGTTGAACTGCCAGAACAGCCCCCGGTCAAGCGGGGTGCCTGCGATAAGCTCCACCAACTGCCCCGAACGCAGGTGATCCCGCACCAGCGGCGCGGGGTTCATGCCCCACCCCAAACCCTGCAGCGCGGCCGTCACGAACCCTTGGCTGGAGGGCAGCCAATGCGTCGGCGGGGCCAGCCGTTGCCCGAAGACGGCGTGCAGCCAGTCCTGCTGCAGCTGATCCTTGTGGTTGAAGGTCAGCGCCGGTGCGCGGGCCAGTGCCGCAGCGTTCACCCCCTCCGAAAAATGGCGCTGCATGAAACCGGGGCTGGCCGTCGCGTGATAGCGCAGGCTGCCCAGGGCGATCGACTTGCAGCCCTGCACCGGCTTTGCCACGGCGGTCAGCGCGGCCACCACCCGCCCCGATTTCAGCCAGTCGGTCGTGTGATCCTCGTCATCGACCGCGATATCCAGCAGGATATCCGCATCGCGGGCATAGTCGACCAGCGCGGGCAGAACCCAGGTGGCAAGGCTGTCGGCATTCACCGCGATCGACAGGGTCACGCGGTCTGATTCGACGGCGCCGGCGGGCAGATGGGCCATCAGGTCGCGCTCTGCCAGTCCCACAAGCTCGACATGGCGGCACAGGGCATCCCCGGCCGCCGTGGCACGGCAGGGGCTGGCGCGCTCGATCAGGACAGTGCCAAGACGCTCCTCGAGCGCGCGCACCCGCTGCGAAATGGCCGAGGGCGTCACCCCAAGCGCCCGCGCCGCGCCTTCGAAGCTGCCGGTCTGCACCACCATCGCAACTGCGCGGGCGGCGGGATAATCGAGCATCAGTTTTCCTTAATCAGGCTTACAGAGATTAATTTGCCTGATCACAAGCCCCGCATTATCGCAAGTCAAACCTGAGCGGGGCGGATATGAGCGACCTGACGATCTACCTGACCGGCCTGGGCATCGGGCTGAGCCTCATCATCGCCATCGGCGCGCAGAATGCCTTTGTGCTGCGCCAGGGCCTGCGGGGATCGCATGTCTTCCCGGTGGTGCTGACCTGCGCGCTGTCAGACGCGATCCTGATCACGGTCGGCGTGACCAGTTTCGCCAAAATCGCGGCCTGGTTGCCGATGGTCGATCCGGTCATGCGCTATGGCGGCGCGGCGTTTCTGATCTGGTATGGCGCGCGCAACATGCGCGCCGCCTTCACCTCGTCGCAAGCGCTGTGGATCGACGGCGCCGCCCCGCCCGAGCCATTGCGCCCCGTTCTGCTGACAGCGCTGGCGCTGACATGGCTCAACCCGCATGTCTATCTGGACACCGTCGTCTTGCTGGGCACGATCTCGACGCAATATCCGGGCCAGCAGGTCGCATTCGCGGCGGGCGCGGTCAGCGGGTCGTTCCTGTTCTTCTTCGCGCTCGGCTATGGCGCCAGCAGATTGCGGCCGCTTTTCGCGCGCCCCGGCGCCTGGCGGTTGCTGGAGGGGGGAATCGCCCTGGTGATGTGGGCCATCGCCCTGAAGCTGATCCTGTCGGCCTGAACCGCCTGCTTCGCTGGATCGAAGGTCCGGGGCCGCGCGGCATTTGGTGAGCGGGGTGCATCTGCCGCGTTGCGACCGCTTGGCAGCGCCGGGCTGCAATCCGCCACGATGCGCCCTTGTCAGCGGGCAAGCGCCCCGGAGATCTGGTCAAGCACCAGCGCCCCATAGGCGGCATTGGCATGCAGGAAATCGCGGGCCGGCTGGGGAATGCCCGGGCGCGCGGCCAGCCGGGTGGCACCTTCGCAATAGGCCGTGTCGGTCAGGATATCCTCGACCACGGTGGCGGCGGGCTGGGGCAGGAAACCGGCACCCGCCTCGCACGTGGCCAGCGGGGCGACCTCGGCAAACAGCCTTGCGATATGGGCCGCATCGCCCCGCGCCATCGCCCGCAGATGAGTGCGCAGCTTGGCGGGCGTCTCGCCCTCCAGAACAGAGGCGCTGACATTGGGCTGCTGCGTCAGCCAGATCGGCCGGTCGGTTCCGGCCCGCAGATGACGGATGAAGCGCAGGCCCAGCCGTTCGGCCAGCATCGCGACCAGGGTCGCCCGGGCCACCCCTTCCGAAACAAGGATCGGCCGCATCGCCGCCAGATCGGCCTGCCGGTCGAGCGAGGGCAGGTCCGGCCAGCGCAGGCCGCCATAGACCGTCACCGCGCTGAAGGTCGCGATGTTGCAGCCGGTCACGACAAAGGCGTCGAAGCTGCGCAGATCAACCTCGGACAGGCCCGAAATGGCCTGCAGCGCCTCGGCCGCCGCATCACTTTGCGGGGCAAGGCGGCCGTCGCGGATCACGGTCTGCATCAGCAATTCGCCATGCAGACCGACGAATTGCATCTCAAGCCCCGGCCACCTGTCGGGCCCGGCGCGATGCGCCTCTTTCAGCGCCGCGATATGGGAATTGCCGAACAGGCAGATCCGCCGGGTCATTTCGCAAAGGCCTGCAGCAGCAGATCCTCGCAGACAGTCTCGTCCGCCGGATCGGCCCGTTCTTCGGCATCGGCGCTGACAGGCCCGCCCGGCCCGCGCCCATCGGGCCCGGCCTGTTCCCCCTCGTCAGACAGGACCTTGCCCCCGTCCTGCAACCCATGCGCGGCCAGAAACACCGACATCACCCGCGCCACCCCCTGCGCCGTGACGCTGCGCAGGTTCGGCTCGAACCACGGGCCGCCGGCGGCCGGATGGGTGACAAGCTCGTAGGAGGGGAAATAGTCGGCCTCGGGCACCTCGGCCACGAATTCCCCCACCGCCGCGCGCAGGACGGATTTCGACCCGACCGTCGCCTCGAGCACATGCCGCCCCGAGGCCGTCGCGGTCAGCGGCACCGGCGAAACAGTCAGGATCAGCCGCATCCCGGGATTGAACCGGCGCAACAGGGCGTGGATCGCGTGCAGATCCTCCAGCACCTGCGCATGGGTGAAATTCACGAAGCCATGGGCCTCGGGGTCGAACCGGCCCGCCACCACGCCGGGACAGACCGGATAGACCCGGCCCGTCGCGCGATCGGCCCAGGCCTCGGTCAGGCCAAGGGTGAAGATCAGCACCTCGGCGCGCTTCAGCATCCGGGCGCTGCGTTCCAGATGATAGTCGCGATGCAGCATGACCTCGGCCACGGAGGCCAGCCCTGCGGGTTCCACCATCGGGCGCAGCGCATCGACGTAACGCCCGGCCTTGTCCCAGACGAGTGCGGGATCCACATGCCCCGCGATCACATCCTGCAGGAACTGGCGCAACTGCCGCGCGGTGTAGATATTGCCCGTCCGAAGCGAGAAAAGCCGGTAGCCATGCGCATGGGCCACCGCATCCGTCATCACCTCCGGCGCGGGTTCGGCCTCAAGAACGGAGCAGCCGGCCCGGGCCAGCGCGCGGCCGATATGCTGGGCAAAGCAGGAGCCAAGGGTCGCGATCCCGGTATCGGGCCGGATCTGCCAGCGGGGCTGATGCAGGCCGTCGAAAACCGCCCTGTCCGCGTCGACGACAGCGCTGCGCCAGAAGGCGCGGGCCGGCAGGGCGGCATAGGGATGGTCGGGCAGGTCTGTCATCGGCGGCTTGTCTCGTCCTTTTCCGTAAAATCCGACTGGTTCCATAATGCGCCATGATTAAGGCGTGCTGAAGAACCTTGCCTTCCCCCCCCCCGTGCCTTCCCCCTGTGCCCGCCCGCCTTCGCGCCCGCCTTCTGCCACGGCAAGGCCCCGCGGCGCCGTCGCGTCGCTTGACAGCCCCGATCCTTGCGGCCAAGCCATGCTGCATGTTCGATATTCGCCCCGTCAGCTATGTGATCGGACTGTTGTTGCTGGTCCTCGGTCTGACGATGCTCGGCCCGCTTCTGGCGGATGTCTCGGCGGGCAACGGCCATTGGCGGGCCTTCCTGGAAAGTGCGGTCCTGACCATCTCGGTGGGCGGTGCGATGGCGCTGGCCTCCTCGAACGGCGTGCAGAAGGGGCTGACGATCCGGCAGAGCTTTCTCATGACCACGGGCGTCTGGCTGATCCTGCCACTGTTCGGCGCGCTTCCCTTCATGCTGGGCTCGACCGGAACGCGACTGGTGGATGCCTATTTCGAGGCGATGTCGGCGCTGACCACCACCGGCAGCACCGTCCTGTCGGGCCTCGAGGGCTTGCCGCAGGGGATCCTGCTCTGGCGGGCGATCCTGCAATGGATCGGCGGGGTGGGGGTGATCGTCATGGCGATGGTCTTCCTGCCCGAACTCAAGGTGGGGGGGATGCAGGTCTTCCGCTCCGAGGCGTTCGACACGATGGGCAAGATCCTGCCCCGCGCGGTCGAGATCGCAAGCGGCATCTCGGTGATCTATGTCGGCCTCACGGTGGCCTGTGCCCTGGCCTATGCTGCGGCGGGGATGACGCCCTTCGACGCGGTGGTCCATGCGATGACCACGCTCGCCACCGGAGGGATGGCGAATTACGATGCCTCTTTCGCGGTCTTCGGGGCGGGGGCGCAGTATGTGGCCGTCGTGTTCATGCTTCTCGCGGCCCTGCCGTTCGTGCGCTACATCCAGCTCGTCGCAGGCACGGCCCGGCCGCTGCTGCGCGACAGCCAGGTGCATGTCTTCCTGCTTGTGGTGGCGGGGCTTGTCACGGTGATGAGCCTCTATGTCGCAAGCCGGTCCGGCCAGATGACAGAGCCAGTCTTTCGGGGCGCGCTCTTCAATGTCGTGTCGATCGTCAGCGGCACCGGCTATTCCAGTGCCGATTACATGCAATGGGGCGCCTTCGCCGTCACGATGTTCTTCTTCATCGGCTTGATCGGCGGCTGCGCCGGATCGACGGCCTGTTCGGTCAAGGTGTTCCGCTACCAGATCCTGTTCGCCGCGATCAAGGTGCAGATCCAGCGCATCCACTCGCCCCATGGCGTCTTCGCGCCGCGGTTTCAGGGCCGGGTGCTGACGGCGGATACGATGAACTCGGTGATGGCCTTCTTCTTCGCCTTCATCCTCGGCATCGGGGTGGTGGGGGTGATGCTGAGCTTCACCGGCCTCGACTTCATCACTTCGGTATCGGGCGCCGCGACAGCCCTTGCCAATGTCGGGCCGGGGCTGGGTTCCACCATCGGTCCGGCCGGCAATTTCGCCAGCCTGAACGATACGGCGAAATGGACCCTCTCGGCGGCCATGCTCGTCGGGCGGTTGGAGATGATGGTCGTGCTTGTGCTGCTGACGCGCCGCTTCTGGCGCGACTGAAGGCGGCGGCCGCCCTGGCTTCTTTTGTTTGAAAATATCCCGGGGGGAGTCTCCGAAGGAGACGGGGGGCAGCGCCCCCCGCAAGGATTTTCGAAGAAAATCCTTCAAACAAGGGTCTTCTGCGAAGACCCTTTCCCCGGCCCCGCCGGTGTTACCAGCAACTCACCAGGACGGTCATGTCCCCCGCGCGGCGGGTCAGCAGTTCCGGGGTAACGAAGGCGGCACTGTCCGTGGTCACGACACCGACGCCCGCCGCGGACAGCGATGCGATGATGTCGGTGGCATTCACCGCATAGCGCATGTCGTCGGGCAGGATCTGCCCGCCCCCGCCGTCCTGGGGCAGCAGCATGCCCAGCACCGCGCCGCCATTGTCGAAGACCGGTCCGCCGACATATCCCGGCCGGGCCGGCAGGGTCAGGCGCTTGACCTCTGTCTCGCCGTCCAGCCCGCGCAGATCGGCGAGCTGTCCGAAGGCCAGCCCCGGGCGCGAGAGCACGCCCCCGTAGGGATAACCCGCGACCGCCACTTCGGACTGCAGCCGTGGCACACCCGTCTGGAAGGCCGCGACCGCCATCGGGGCAAGCGCCGTCTCGGGTTCGAGCACCGCGATTCCCAGCGCGGGGTCGACATGCCGCAGGGTCGCATCATGGGCGCTGTCGAGGGTGATGTAGTCGCAGGCTTCCACCGCTTCGACCGTCGTGAGCACCCGGCCCTGCGTGTCGATGAAAAAGCCCGAGCGCGACAGGCGCGGCTGGCGCACCGCAAGGCCCGAGATCAGATCGACCGCCTGATCCGCATCCGGCGGTGCAATCGCCGGATCCAGCACCCCGTCCAGGGTGGCGAAGCTGTCCTGCATGATCCCCAGCACGCGCTCGCGCCGCGCGTCATCCCCGGCGGGCCAGACCAGCGTAAAGCCCTTGATCGCCCCGCCCGACAGGCTGACCTGCGTGTAGGAATGGATCCGCTCGTCGATCCCTTCGAGGACGAAACCCGTCTCGCTGCGGCTGCGGGGGCCCTCGACCGGCACGATTTCAAGCGTCTGCAGGATCTCATAAAGCCCGAACAGCCGGTTCTGATCGCCCTGCTGGCTGATCAGAAGCACGGTCACATCAAGCCCCTCGTCGCGGGCCTCAGCGCGTGCGTCGAAGCGGGCGAAGGGGGGCTGGTAGCCGGCAAAGGCCACCACGCCAAGGGGCATCTGCATCTCGATCCCCGTCGCGTCGTCGCGCACCACGGCCATGCCCATCCCTTCGAGCACGGCATTGTATTCGCGCAGCAATTCGGCCCTTTGAAGGGTGGTGAGCACGCCTGTCACCTCGAAACCGCGCGCCTCCTGCCAGGCCGACATTGCGCCGCGCGTGCCCGGGCCGAAAGCGCCGTCGATCGCCGAGGTGTAGAAGCCGGCCCATTGCAGGGCGATCTGCAGATCCTCGCGCTCGGTCCGCGTCAGGGCGGCTTCGCTGGCCTGCGCCTCGGCCCGTGTTTCGTCGGGGAGGACCGGTTCCACCTCCGCTTCTGCAAGAGCCGCGTCAAGCTCCGTCTCGGCAAGCCCGTCGTCCGGAGCGGAGGTGTCCTCTGCCGTGCCGGCGGAGAGGCTCTCGGGCAGGGGCTGGGCGCGGTTCTCTGCGCCCACCCCGATGGGCCAGAACTGTTGGCGGAACTGCCCGCCATCGGCGATGAAGCTGTCGGCGGGGATCGACCGCTCGGCCAGCAGGCTGGTGCGCAGGCGGGCCGCATCCTCGGGCGCATAGGGGCCCAGAGCAATCGCATACCAGCCCGAGCCAAGGGCGAAGCCGGCCACATTCTCGAACCGGCCGGCATAGTCGCGCACCCGGTCCTGTGCCTGGCCCAATGTCGGCTGTGCCTCGACCTGGAGCCAGACGCCCCGATCCTGCGCCCAACCCGTGCCTGTCAGGAAGGCGCTCAGCAACAATCCAGCGAGTATCCGTCTCATACCGTTCCGGCCATTCTTTCGATCGAACAAGATTTGCCACAGCCTCTATCAAAGGTCAGTGCGCTTGCACGGCCTATTCGACAAATTTCCGTCATCCCTTGCGGCTTTGGCGGCGACCGTGGCGCGATTGACCCGGTTGACCGGGCGCACTAGGAACGCCACCGAACCGAACCGATCCGCCGCCCGCCACCCGCACGAGGATGCCCATGTCCGACACCGCGTCCGACACCCCGTCCCACACCCCCCGCAGCTTTCAGGAGATCATCCTGCGCCTGCAGGCCTATTGGGCAGGCCGGGGCTGCGCAATCCTGCAGCCCTATGACATGGAGGTGGGCGCCGGCACCTTTCACCCCGCCACCACCCTGCGCGCCCTTGGAACACGTCCCTGGACGGCGGCCTATGTCCAGCCCTCGCGCCGGCCAACCGACGGGCGCTATGGCGAAAACCCCAACCGGCTGCAGCATTACTACCAGTACCAGGTCATCATCAAACCCTCGCCCCCCGACCTGCAAGAGCTTTACCTCGGCTCGCTTGCCGCCATCGGCATCGACCTTGCCCTGCACGACATCCGCTTTGTCGAGGACGATTGGGAAAGCCCCACCCTTGGCGCCTGGGGCCTGGGGTGGGAGGTCTGGTGCGACGGGATGGAGGTCAGCCAGTTCACCTATTTCCAGCAGGTCGGCGGGCATGACTGCCACCCCGTCTCGGGCGAGCTGACCTATGGGCTCGAGCGGCTGGCGATGTATGTGCTGGGCGTGGATCACGTGATGGAGATGCCCTTCAACGACCCCCAGTCGCCCATCCCGCTGACCTATGGCGACGTCTTCCGCCAGACCGAAGAGGAATATTCGCGCCACAATTTCGACGCCGCCGATACCGCGCAACTCCTGCGCCATTTCGAGGATGCCGAGGCCGAATGCGCCCGCCTGCTGGACGCGCCCGAGGCCGACCCCAAGACCGGCAAGCGCATCGTCATGGCCCATCCGGCCTATGACCAGTGCATCAAGGCCAGCCACCTGTTCAACCTGCTCGACGCGCGCGGCGTGATCTCGGTCACGGAGCGGCAGGCCTATATCGGGCGGGTGCGGGCGCTGGCCAAGGCCTGTGCCGATGCCTTCGTGCGGACCGGGGCGGGGGGCTGGGACAGTTCGCTCAAGCGCCAAGACTTCCTGTGAGCCTCGCCCGTATCCTCATCCTCGGTATCCTCACCATGTCCGTCCTTGCCGGCATCGCGCTCTATTACTTTCAGGTCCATGCCTTCTATACCCGCCTTACCGCCGATGAGGCCGGGCCGGTCGTCCTCACCTCGCTCCACACCGGCCAGCCCGAGGAAATTCCGGCCGAGGCGCTCGAGGCGATCGACAGCGAGGCCGCCCCCGTCCGCTTTCGCGCCTGTTTCGACAGCGGCCTCAGCCAGGCGCTTTTGTCGGAAACCTATGTCCCTTACCCTGCGGCCGAGCCGCTGGTCGCGCCCGACTGGTTTTCCTGTTTCGACGCCCGCGCGCTGGGCGCGGCGCTGGAGCGGGGCGAGGCGCTGGCCTTTCTGGGGCAAGAGAATATCGTCTACGGGATCGACCGCGTGGTCGCGTTCCTGCCCGATGGCCGGGGCTTTGCCTGGCACCAGATCAACCCCTGCGGGGCGGCGGTCTTCAACGGCGATCCCGCGCCCGAGGGCTGTCCTTCTCCTGAAAGTGCGCCGTGATGCCTGACCTTCTGATCGAGCTTTTCTCCGAAGAAATCCCCGCCCGGATGCAGGCCCGCGCCGCCGAGGATCTGCGTCGCCTGATGACCGACGGTCTGGTCGAGGCGGGGCTGACCTATGCCTCTGCCGCCAGCTTCGCCACCCCGCGCCGGCTGGCGCTGTCGGTCGAGGGGCTGACGGCGGAAAGCCGCGCGGTGCGCGAGGAACGCAAGGGCCCGTCGGTCAGCGCGCCCGAACAGGCGGTCGCGGGGTTCCTGCGCTCGACCGGGCTGACGCTGGATCAGCTCGAGAAGCGCGACGACAAGAAGGGGCAGGTGTATTTTGCCGTGATCGAACGGCCCGGGCGCAAGGCGGCCGAGATCGTGGCCGAAGTGCTCGAGGCCACGATCCGCAGCTTTCCCTGGCCCAAGTCGATGCGCTGGGGGGCAGGATCCCTGCGCTGGGTGCGGCCGCTGCAGTCGATCCTGTGCCTTTTGTCGGACGAAAGCGGCGCGACTGTCGTGCCCCTGACCATCGACGGGATCACCGCCTCCAACACCACGCGCGGCCACCGCTTTCATGCGCCCGCCGCGTTTTCCGTAACGGGGTTCGAGGATTACGAGGCCAGGCTGAAACGCGCCCATGTGATCCTGCGCCCCGAGGAACGGGCAGAGGCGATCTGGCACGACGCCACGACCCAGGCCTTCGCGCAAGGCCTTGAGGTGGTCGAGGACCGGGGCCTTCTGGCCGAGGTGGCGGGGCTGGTCGAATGGCCCGTGGTGCTGATGGGGCCGATCGGCGAGGAATTCCTCGGCCTGCCGCCCGAGGTGCTGCAGACCTCGATGAAAGAGCATCAGAAGTTCTTTTCGGTCCGCAACCCGGGCACCAACCGGATCGAACGCTTCGTCACCGTCGCCAATATCGACACGCCCGACCACGGCGCCACGATCCTTGCCGGCAACGGCAAGGTGCTGGCCGCCCGCCTGTCGGACGCGCGCTTCTTCTGGGACAACGACCTGCGCCGGGTGAATTCGCCGGAGGGGCTAGAGGGGATGGCGGCAGGCCTTGCCAACGTCACCTTCCACAACAAGCTGGGCAGCCAGCTGGACCGCGTCCGCCGGATCGAGGCGCTGGCGCGCGAGATCGCGCCCATGGTCGGTGCCGATCCCGATGAGGCGGCGCTTGCCGCGCGGGTGGCCAAGGCCGATCTGCAATCCGAGATGGTGGGCGAGTTTCCCGAATTGCAGGGCCTGATGGGTCGCTACTACGCCACCGCCGCCGGCCTGCCCGAAGCGGTGGCCGTGGCTTGCGAGGAGCATTACTCGCCGCTCGGGCCTGCGGATGCGGTGCCCTCGGCCCCCGTCTCGGTCGCCGTGGCGCTGGCCGACAAGATCGACACGCTGACGGGCTTCTGGGCCATCGACGAGAAGCCGACCGGCAGCAAGGATCCCTTCGCGCTGCGGCGGGCGGCGCTGGGGGTGATCCGGCTGGTGCTGGGGAATGGGTTGCGGTTGCGGCTAGAAGAGAGTCTTCACGCCGCGAGCCAAACACTGCTCGAGCAGTTTTCAGAGCGCGCAATGATGGAAGCCAACGATGAGTTGAGCAAAGCTAGCGAGACTTATGCGGAGGCTTGGGGGGTTTCCAAGGAGGAGGCCCAAGAACACTTGGAGGACATGGACGACAACATTCTTCAGGCCCAAGTAGACAGCCACGCGCTGATGGCGGAGTTCCTTCCGAAAGGTGAGACGTTGGAAGCGGATCATTCTGCTTCAGTTGCAGTCCGATCACATGTATCGCTCCTCGCCTTCTTCCACGACCGCCTCAAGGTCTTCCTCAAGGATCAGGGCATCCGCCACGACGTGATCGACGCCTGCCTTGCGCCTTATAGTGGCGCGGCCTCCGGGGCCGCGACGCCCGGCAATGACGACCTCACCCTGCTGGTCCGGCGGGCCGAGGCGCTGGCGGCCTTCCTCAAATCCGACGATGGCGAGAACCTGTTGCAGGGCTTCAAGCGCGCCAACAACATCCTGACCCAGGCCGAGGAGAAGGACGGGGTCGAATACAGCTTTGGCGCCGATCCGAAATTCGCCGAGACCGACAGCGAACGCGCCCTCTTTGCCGCGCTCGACGCGGCCGAGGCCGCCATTGGCCCGGCGATGGAGGCAGAGGATTTCGCCGCCGCCATGCACGCCATGGCCGCACTCCGCGCCCCCATCGACGCCTTCTTCACCGAAGTCCAGGTCAATGCCGAGAACGAGATCCTGCGCCGCAACCGCCTGAACCTGCTCAGCCGGATCCGCACGATCTGCCTTTCGGTCGCCGACCTGACCCGGATCGAAGGCTAGGCCCGGCGCGACCTCACCCCCGCGCCGGACCTGTCAACTTTCCTTTGCACCCCGCCGCCCCGGACGCGTATGGTGCGGGCAGGAGGAATTGCCGCAGTGCAGAAACAAGCGCTCATCGAGGATATCACGCTGATCACCCCCACCTCGTCGATGCGGCCCGAGCTGGTGGGGGGGCGGGCGAAATGCCTGCAGCGGTTGATCCGGCTGAACATGCCGGTGCCCACGACCGTCGCGCTGTCGTTCCACGCGGTGCAGGCCATCGCGCGCGGGCAACTGCCGGATATCGGGCGGATCATGGAGCCGTTCGGCCCCGCGCCGCTTTTGTCGGTGCGGCCCTCCAGCCTTGATCCCGACTGGGGCGGGCCGGGGGCGATCCTGAATATCGGCATGACCGACGCCCGCCACGCCGCCATGTGCGCGGCCATCGGCGAGGGGCCGGCGACCTCGCTTTACCTGCGCTTTGTCCAGGCCTATGCGATCCATGTCGCCCGGCTTGATCCCGAAGCCTTCGACCTGCCCGACCAGCCCAGCCTTGCTGCCCTGCGCGCCGCCCTTGCGGCCTATGAATTCGAAACCGACGAGGCCTTTCCGCAGGATCCGCAGGTGCAGCTGACCGAGGTGCTGCGCTCCATGGCGCGGGCCTGGGACGGGACGACGGCGCGGCTTTTGCGGCAGGCCAAGGGCGCGCCGGCGGATGCGGGGCTGGGCCTTGTGGTGCAGGCGATGGCGCTGGGCGTGGGGGCAGGGGAAAGCGGGTCCGGCGTGATCCAGTTCGTCGATGCCACGACGGGCGAGCGGCGGATCACCGGGCGCTACCTCAGCCAGAGCCAGGGGCGCGAGGCGCTGAGCGCCGAGAAGGGCGCGATCTACCTGACGCAGGACGGGCGCGGCCCCTCGCTCGAGGAGCGCTGCCCCGAGGTGCTGGCCCGCCTCATCGCCTATGGCAACCAGATCCGGGTGCGGCTGCGCGAAGAGATGCAGATCGAATTCACCCTTGAAAACGGAGAGTTGCGCCTGCTGGATGCGATCCGCCTGCCGCGCAGCTCGCGCGCGGCGGTGCGGGTTGCCGTGGCTTTGGCCGAAGACGGGATCATCCCGCGCGACGAGGCGGTGATGCGGATCGCGCCTTCGACCCTGTCGGAACTTCTGCACCGGCAGGTCGATCCCGCCGCCCGGCGCGACCGGATCGTCACCGGCATCGGCGCAAGCCCCGGTGCGGCCGCCGGGCGCATCGTCTTTACCGCAGACGAGGCGCAGGCAACGGCGGCACGGGGCGAGGATTGCGTGCTGATCCGGCGCGAAACCTCGCCCGAGGATATCCGGGGGATGCATGCGGCCCGCGCCGTGGTGACGCTGCGGGGTGGCATCACCAGCCATGCGGCGGTGATCGGGCGGGGGCTGGGCCTGCCCTGCGTGGTCGGTGCCTCGGACCTTGCCATCGACCGCAAGCAGCGCCGGATCCTGTCGCCCGACGGGCGCAGCTTCGCCGAGGGCGAGGTGATCACCGTGGACGGCACCACCGGAGAGATCCTCGCCGGCGAGCCGAAGATGCTCGAGGCGGCGCTGGATGCGGCCTTTCAGACGCTGCTCGCCTGGGCCGACGATTTCCGCGATATCGGCGTGCGCGCCAATGCCGACATGCCCCATGACGCCCAGACCGCCCGCAATTTCGCCGCCGAAGGCATCGGCCTGTGCCGGACCGAGCACATGTTCTTTGAAGGCGAGCGGATCGGCATGATGCGCGAGATGATCTTTGCCGAAACCGCCAACGACCGGGCCGCCGTGCTGGATCGGCTGCTGCCGATGCAACGGGCGGATTTCGCGGCGCTGTTCGGGATCATGCAGGGGCTGCCGGTCTGTATCCGGCTGTTCGACCCGCCGCTGCACGAATTCCTGCCCTCCGACAAGGCGGGGATGCGGGATCTGGCGGAATGGCTGGCGCTGCCGATGTCGGATGTCGAGGCGCGGGTCGAGGCGCTGCAGGAATACAACCCGATGCTGGGCCTGCGCGGGGTGCGCCTCGGGATCACCGTGCCCGAGATCTATGACATGCAGGCCCGCGCCATCTTCGAGGCCACGATCGCCGCCAGCCGCGAGGGCGAGGCGGTGGTGCCCGAGGTGATGATCCCGCTGGTCAGCGCGATGCGCGAGGTCGAACTGGTCAAGGCGCGGATCGACGCGGTCGCCGCGGCCGTCCGCTCCGAGACGGGGGTGAATTTCACCTATCGGCTGGGGGTGATGGTCGAAACGCCGCGCGCGGCGCTGCGGGCGGCCGATATCGCGCTGCATTCAAGCTTTCTTTCCTTCGGCACCAATGACCTGACGCAGATGACCTATGGCCTGTCGCGCGACGATGCGGGGCGGTTCATGTCCTCTTATGTCAAGCTGGGGGTCTATGAGGAGGATCCGTTCCACACCCTCGATGTCGACGGCGTCGGAGAGCTTCTGCGCATCGGGGCCGAACGCGGCCGCAAGGGGCGGCCCGAAATCGTCCTGTCGATCTGCGGCGAACATGGCGGCAGCCGCAAGGCCATCGGTTTCTGCCGCCGGCAGGGGTTCGATTACGTCTCCTGCTCACCGTTTCGTGTGCCCCTGGCGCGGCTCTCGGCCGGGCAGCTGGCGATCGAGGATCGCCGCGCTCTTCGCGCGTGAGGTGAAGAGCGCGCCCTAACGCGCGGTTATTCAAAGACCCTTTCCTCGGCTGAAAACCGCCGATCCGGGGCCGGCCCCGAGGTGGACAGCCGGCGGCGAAGTCACTAGCGCTCGCCGCCGGCTGCGTGGGGCCTGCCTGCGCGACATTGCGAGACGACGAGTGACCTTTGAAAAGGATCCTCATACGCGGCTTCGTGCCCTGATATCTGCGACCCTTCTTCTGGGTGGCGCCTTGATCGGACCGACCCAGCCTGCCACGGCGGAAGAGCTGGACCACAGCCGGATGGGTGCCATCCTGGCCGCCGCGCAGGGCCCCGATGCGGCTCTGCAGGCCGCGATGACCGCCCTTCTTCCCCCGCCGGCCGAGCGTGGCATCGAGCCGCGCCCCGTAGAGCCGACGCCCCCGGATGAAGACCTGATTGCACAACTTCTTGCCGGACATGCGCCGGTGATGATCGCGGCCGCGATCCTGCCCCGCCAGACCGTCGATCCGCAGCAGCATGACTGCCTGACCGAGGCCCTCTATTTCGAGGCGCGCGGCGAAAGCCGGCAGGGCCAGATGGCGGTGGCCGAGGTGATCCTGAACCGGGTGGACAGCGCCGATTACCCCAATTCGGTCTGTGGCGTGATCGGGCAGGGCGGCACGGCGCTTTATTCCTGCCAGTTCACCTATCGCTGCGACGGCCGGCCGATCCGGTTTCACGAACGCGACGCCCATCGTCAGGTGGCCCAAGTGGCGCATGAGATGCTGGCCGGCCAGCCCCGGACACTCACCGACGGCGCCACCCATTACCACACCCGCGCGGTGCATCCGTCCTGGGCGAACCGCTTTCCCCGCACCACGACGGTCGGGGCGCATCACTTCTATAGGCAGCCGACCCGGACCGCCTCGAACTAGGCCCACTTGCCGCTTTTGTGAGCGTCTTTGTCGGCTTCGCTCTGGCGTTCGGCGCGGGCTAGGGTATGGGGGCGAAAAAGGGGGCCGCATGACCGGAACCAGTGACGAGATCGCCCTTGCCTTCGCCCCGCCCGAAGCGCGGGCGCGCGCCACGACGGGCCATGACCTGCCCGACCGCATCTCGCTGCGCGACCATGTCGTCGAGGTCGAGATCGGCGCCTTCCAGAGCGAACGCGGAGCAACGCAGCGCGTGCGCTTTGGCATCGTGGTCGAGCTGGCCGAGCGGGGCGCGGGGCAGGGCGACGATGTGGACCGCATCCTGAGCTATGACGTGCTGACCGACGCCATCGCGGCCGAACTGGCCGCCGAACGGCTCAACCTGCTCGAGGCGCTGGCCGAGAGGATCGCGGCCCGGATCCTGCTGGCGCCGCAGGCGGGCCGGGTTTTCGTGCGGATCGAGAAGCTGGACCGTGGCCCCTTCGCGCTGGGGGTCGAGATCGCGCGCGGCCGAAGCGACCCGCTGCCCCTGGCCGAGGCGCAAGGCGGCAGTGACCGGCCGCTGCCCTGCGTCGCCTATCTGCCGCCCGATGCGGATACCGCAGACCTTCCCGCGCTGGTGGACCGGCTGATGGCGCAGGGAGAGCCGCTTGTGATCTGCACCGGCGCTGCCCCTGAAGCGCGCCCGGAACCGGCAGCGAGTGGGGGGGAGGCCGCCCGCAGGATCGGGCTTCTGGCGATCGAACAGGCCGCCTGGCGCCTTGCCGCCGGCGACCCGCGCCTGACCGTCACCGCCACACGGACCGAGCTTGACTGGCACATCGCGCGCGGCCTTCCCTGCATCTGGGCGCCGTCCAAGCTGGTGCTGGACGCGGTCGAGCCGCCCGAGGCGGGGCCCGAGGATCCGCTGGGCCTCGCGCTCTGGTTCGCCGGACAGATGCAGGCCGGCGAACTTCTGGTCCTTGGCGCGGCACAGCCCCGGCCGGGGGCGATCCCCCTGCGGGCCTTCTCGTGACCGCGCGGTTCCGGGCGATCCCGCGCACTGGGCTGATGGACCGGGCCGAACCGCGCTACGAGGCCGATGCGCCCCTCGCGGGCAGCGCCACCGTCTGGTTCGACAGCATCGACATCTTCCGCGACGGGCAGAAGGTCGAAGAGCTGCTCTGCAGCGAGGTCAACGCGGATGTCCGCCAGCGGCTGAGCGCGCCGCGCCCCGATCTCTGTGGCCTGACGCTTGACCGGCCGCGCATCATGGGCATCCTCAACGTGACGCCCGACAGCTTTTCCGACGGGGGCGATCTGTCGACGGTCCGCCTTGCCGTCGCGCGGGCCGAGCGGCTGTCGCGGGTGGCCGATATCCTTGATATCGGCGGCGAAAGCACCCGGCCCGGCGCGATCCCCATCCCCGACACCGAAGAGATCGCCCGCACCGCCCCCGTGATCCGCGCCATCCGCGATGCGGGCATCACGACGCCGATCAGCATCGACACCCGCAAGGCCGTGGTGGCGGCGGCGGCGCTTTCGGCCGGGGCGGATATGGTCAACGATGTCTCGGCCCTGACCTTCGATCCCGAGATGGCGGCCCTTGTGGCGCAAAGCGGCGTTCCGGTCTGCCTGATGCATGCGCAGGGCGATCCGCAGACGATGCAGGACGATCCGCGCTATGCGGATGTGGTCCACGATATCCTCGACTGGCTCGAAGCGCGGGTCGAGGCCGCCACGGCGGCGGGCATCGCGCGGGCGCGGATCGTGATCGACCCCGGCATCGGCTTCGGTAAGACTTTGCAACATAACTTGACTGTGCTTCGCCACCTCTCGCTGTATCACGATCTTGGACTGCCCCTGCTTCTGGGCGCGTCGCGCAAGCGGTTCATCGGCACGATCGGCGGCACGGAGGATCCCCGCGCCCGGATGCCGGGGTCGCTTGCCGTGGCGCTGTTCGGGGCGGGGCAGGGGGTTCATGTGCTGCGGGTGCATGACGTGGCGGAAACAAGACAGGCGCTGAGCCTGCAACAGGCATTGATCGGGGATTGAGCGGATGACGCGCAAGCTATTCGGCACGGACGGGATCCGGGGCAGGGCCAACAGCGATCCGATGACGGCGGAAATGGCGCTGCGGATCGGGGCGGCGGCGGGGCGGTATTTCCGCAACGACGGGTCGAACGGGCACCGCGTGGTGATCGGCAAGGATACGCGGCTGTCGGGCTACATGTTCGAAAGCGCGCTGACGGCGGGGCTGACCTCGACGGGGATGAACTGCCTGCTGCTGGGGCCGGTGCCCACGCCGGCGGTGGGGCTTCTGACCACCTCGATGCGGGCGGATGTGGGGATCATGATCTCGGCCAGCCACAATCCGCATCACGACAACGGGATCAAGTTCTTCGGCCCCGACGGCTTCAAGCTGAGCGACGAGGCCGAAGCCGAGATCGAGGCGCAGGTCGCCTCCGGGGTTGAACCGGCGCAGGCCAACAACATCGGCCGGGCCAAGCGGATCGACGACGGGCGGTTCCGCTATGCCGAGCGGCTGAAAAGCACCTTCCCGGCGGGGCGGCGGCTGGACGGGCTGAAGGTCGTGGTCGATTGCGCCAATGGCGCGGCCTATCGCGTGGCACCCGAGGTGCTGTGGGAACTGGGGGCGACCGTGATCCCGGTGGGCACCGCGCCCAACGGGTTCAACATCAATGAAGGCTGCGGCTCGACCCATCCCCGCACGGCGGCGGAAACCGTGGTGGCCCATGGCGCCGATATCGGCATCTGCCTTGATGGCGATGCCGACCGGGTGATGATCATCGACGAAAACGGCGAGGTGGCCGACGGCGATCAGCTGATGGCGCTGATGGCCGCGCGCTGGGCCGAGGCGGGCCGGCTTGCGGGCGGCACGCTGGTGGCGACGGTGATGTCGAACCTCGGGCTCGAGCATTTCCTGCGGGGCCGTGGCCTGCGGCTTGAACGGACCGCGGTGGGCGACCGTTACGTGGTCGAGGCGATGCGCGCCGGGGGCTGGAACCTTGGCGGGGAACAGTCGGGCCATATCGTGATGACCGATTACGCCACCACCGGCGACGGGCTGCTGGCCGGGATCCAGATCCTCGCGGCGATGATCGAGACGGGCCTGCCCGCCAGCCGCCTCGTGCGGCAGTTCGACCCGGTGCCGCAGGTCTTGCGTAACGTGCGCTACGAGGCCGGGGCCCAGCCGCTGTCGGCGCCCGCCGTGGCGCGGGCCATCGCCGAAGGCGAGGCGCGGTTGAACGGCACGGGGCGCCTTCTGATCCGCAAGTCGGGCACCGAGCCGCTGATCCGGGTCATGGCGGAATGTGCGGACGAGGCATTGCTGGCCGAAGTGGTCGAAGGGATCGTCGCGGCGGTCGAGGTTGCCGCCTGAGCGACCCCGCCACGGAACCCGCCCAGACCTCCGTCACGGCCCCCGCCACTCCCAACGCCCAAGCCCCCCGCGCTACAGCCCCTTGGCCCGGTAGCTGGCCGCGACCCGCTGGATCGACACCAGATAGGCCGCGGTGCGCAGATCCTCGACCTGCCCGTGCCCGTGCCAGACCTCGCGCATCGAGGCATAGGCGGCGCGCATCGTGTCATCCAGCCCCGAGCGCACCAGTTCCAGCTCGTCCGCGCCGCGCAGGTATTCGGCCTTGAAGCCCGGCGACAGCGTCCAGCCCAGCCCCTTGTCGGCGCTGAGGCGCTCCAGCTCGTTGACCAGCATCAGGGTGCGCGCCTCTTCGGCGCGGCGCTGCATCCGGCCGAAACGGATGTGGCTGAGGTTCTTGACCCATTCGAAATAGCTGACCGTCACGCCGCCGGCATTGGCATACATGTCGGGGATGATGACGCAGCCGCGTTCGCGCAGCACCTCGTCCGCGCCGGCGGTGACGGGGCCGTTGGCGGCCTCGATGATCAGGGGGGCCTTGATCCGGGCGGCATTGCCCAGATGGATCACCCCTTCCATCGCGGCGGGGATCAGGATGTCGCATTCCGCCTCGAGGACGGCCGCGCCATCGGCCTGATGGCGGGCCTGCGGATAGTCCTTCACGCCGCCATGTTTCGTGATCCACTGCTTGACCGCCTCGACATCGAGGCCGGTTTCCGAGAACAGCGCCCCGTCGCGTTCGATGATGCCGATGACCCTGGCCCCATCCTCTTCAGCCAGGAATTTCGCGGCGTGATAGCCCACGTTGCCAAGCCCCTGCACGATCACCCGCTTGCCTTCCAGCCCGCCGGAAAGGCCCGCGCGGGCCACATCCTCGGGATGGCGGAAGAAGGCGCGCAGCGCATATTGCACGCCGCGCCCCGTCGCCTCGATCCGGCCGTGAATGCCGCCGGCATTCAAGGGCTTGCCGGTGACGCAGGCGCTGGCGTTGATATCGGTCGTGTTCATCCGGCGATACTGGTCCGCGATCCAGGCCATCTCGCGCTCGGAGGAACCCATGTCGGGGGCGGGGACGTTCTGGGCGGGGTTGATCAGGTCGCGCTTGATCAGCTCATAGGCGAAACGCCGGGTGATCTGTTCCAGCTCGTGTTCGTCCCAGTCGCGCGGATCGATGCACAACCCCCCCTTCGAGCCGCCATAGGGCACCTCGACCAGGGCGCATTTGTAGGTCATCAGCGCGGCCAGCGCCTCCACCTCGTCCTGATGGACGTTTGGGGCATAGCGGATGCCGCCCTTGACCGGCTCCATATGTTCGGAATGGACCGAGCGATAGCCGGTGAAGGTATGGATCGACCCGCGCAGCCGCACGCCGAACCGCACGGTATAGGTGGCGTTGCAGACCCGGATCTTCTCCTCCAGCCCCGGAGACAGATCCATCAACCGCACCGCCCGGTTGAACATCAGGTCCACCGAGTCGCGAAAACCCGGTTCGGCAGGCAGGCCGTCCGCCGGAGGTGTCTGTAGGGTCATTCTCTGTCCTTTCCCTGAGGGGCCGAGTCGCGAAGAAGCATAGGCGCCAACTGTCGGATCGACATGACGGTGCCCAGCGAGAACCCGCCGATTCGGGCTGCCGGTCTGATTCGCGACTCTGGCCCCAAAAGCGTTGCGATCCCGTTCCCGAGAGTGGCCCCGGGGCTGGCCCCGCTGTCCGGGCGTCGCTGAAACGGGGTCAATGCCGGTGGCCGGGCCAGACTGTTTCCCCGGCAGGGGGCAATACCGCGGCCGAAAGGCCATTGCCACATTTCCGCCCCAAGTTGAGGGACCTATCGAGCCGGGTCAATAGGTCTGACGTCCGGTCATTGGGGTGTATCCGGACGTTCGGCGAGAAAGGTCGAATATGGTCAAGCTGCTGAATCGGAAGAATTCACAAGGCTCCCGGCGCCTCGCGCGCTTCATCCGCGCCGAGGACGGAAGCACCACGGTGATGGCCCTCTTTCTTCTGATGGGCATGCTGTTCGTCGGCGGCATCGCCGTCGACATCATGCGCTACGAGGCCAACCGCTCCAAACTGCAGGCCACGCTTGACCGCGCGGTGCTTGCCGCGGCCAACCTCGACAACACGCGCGACCCCTATGAAGTGGTCGAGGATTATTTCCGCAAGGCCGGCCTTCTGGACAAGGTCACCAACATCAACGTGATCGAGGGGATCAACGGTCGCACCGTTTCGGCCACGGCCGAGCTTGCGGTGACTCCGATCTTCATGATCGGCGTGGACAATCTGACCGCTCCGGCCGCCGGCGCTGCCACGGAAAGCGTGAGCGATATCGAAGTGATCATGGTGCTGGACGTCTCCGGCTCGATGAACTCGTTCAACCGGATCGAAAACCTGCGCGACGCGGCCGTGGAATTCGTCGAGATTGTGCTGCAGGACGATGTGGAGCAGCGCGTCTCCATCGGGATCGTGCCCTACAACGGTCAGGTGAACCTCGGCCCCGAACTGTTCAGCCGCTTCAACATCACCGACCCGACGGGTGTTGCCAATGTCAACTGCGTCGACCTGCCCGCCTCGGCCTATGACGATATCGCGATGTCGCGGACCGCGCCGATGCCTGCGACCGGCTATGTCGACACCTGGTCAACCACCACGCGCGCCAATGCCTATTACCACATCTCGAACAACTTTCCGCGCGATGTGAACATGTGGTGCCCACCCATGGCGCAGAACGTCGTCACGCTTCCGACGCGCAACCAGGCCCTGCTGGAAAGCCGGATCAATGGTCTGACCGCGATCGGGGCGACGTCGATCAATGCCGGCATGGTCTGGGGGCTCAACCTCATGAATCCCGACAACCGTCCGATGTTCAACGAGCTGATCGGCATGGGCGCCATGACGATGCAGCAGTCCGGCCGCCCCTATGACTGGGACCGGGACAATACGCTCAAGGTGATCGTGCTCATGACCGATGGCGAGCATTTCCCCGAAGAGCGGCTCAACCCGGCCTATCGCTCGGGTGATGCGCCGATCTGGAGGGCGAACGACGGCTACATGTCCATCTTCCATGCCGATCGCGTGAACAACTCGACCTCCACCACGATCTGCAACAGCCGGCCCTATTGGGTTCCGCATCTCTCCCAGTGGCACTCGCGCCCCTGGAACGGGTCTTCGCCGAACACCGGCCTGTGCTACAACCCCAACACGACCAACTGGGCCAATACCACGCGCCAGACATGGCCAGAGGTCTGGTCGCAGGTGCGGATGCACTGGGTTGCCTGGCAGATGTATGGCCGCCCGCTTGGCACCACCAACACCCAGCGCGCCCAGATCGCCGACTTCATGATGAACCAGTTCCGCACCCGCACCGAGGTCGCCGACATGGACAACCAGTTGCAGGACGCCTGCAACATGGCCAAGGCCCAGAATGTGGTCATCTTCAGTGTCGCCTTCGAGGCCCTTCCGGGTGGCGAGGAGCAGCTTTTCCTCTGCGCGACCTCTCCCTCGCATTACTATGATGCGCAGGGGCTGGAAGTGCGCGCCGCCTTCCGCTCGATCGCGAGCCAGATCAACGCGCTGAGGCTGGTGCAATGATCAGGCGTCCGGGATTTCTGTCACGGTTCTCGCGGTTTCGCCGTGAAGAAGACGGCACGGTGACGGTGGAATTCGCCATCATCCTGCCCTTCATGTTCGCGATCTTCGTGATGACCTTCGAACTGGGCATGCTGCTTGCGCGTCAGGTGATGCTGGATCGCGGGTTGGACATGACGGTGCGCGCGGTGCGTCTTGGTGCGCTGAACCCGGCGGATTTCAACAGTGTCGATGACATGCATGACGTGCTCAAGAACGTGATCTGCAATTCGGCGCGCATGATCCCCGATTGCCAGAACAACCTGCGCCTCGAGATGCAGGCGGTGAACCCGCGCAACTTCACCAACATCCCGCTGGATGCCGATTGCGTGGACCGGGCCGATGCGGACCGGGATCTGCGCCGGTTCGAGGTGGGCGCGGCAAACCAGATGGTGATCCTGCGCGCCTGTGCGCTTTACGATCCTTACATGCCCACGGGCGGGCTGGGCGCCCGTCTGGTGGACAACGAAACCGGCGCCTATGCGATGGTCTCGGTCTCGGCCTTCGTGGTCGAACCCGGTGCGCCGCCTTCAAGCAACTGATGTGATGAGTAGCCGAATGAAACTGCGTCGATTCACCAGAAGGTTCCGCAAGGACGAAGACGGCTCGGCCGTTGTCGAGCTGATGCTTGTGCTGCCGATGCTGATCTGGGCGCTCCTGGCGATCTGGGTCTTTTTCGATGCCTATCGGGCGCAGACGGTCAACCTCAAATCCGCCTATACGATCGGCGACATGCTCAGCCGCGAGACGCGCTTCATCACGCCGGTCTACATGAACAGCCTGTTCGAGATGCATCAGTTCCTTGTCGGCGCGAATACCGACACGCGGATGCGGATCACCGTCTTCCGCTACGACGAAAACAACGACCAATACGAGGTGCGTTGGTCGGAGGGTCGGGGCAGCGGTGTGACCTCCATGACCACGACCCAACTGGCGCTGATCCGGGATCGCCTGCCCGACATGTTCAACGGCGAGGTCGGCATCCTGACCGAAACGCAAGTGGGATACGAGCCGCCGGCCACTGTCGGGCTTGGTGCGATGATGCTCAACGATCAGATCGTGACACGCCCCCGCTATGCCGGGCAGCTGTGCTGGAACAGCGTCGAGAACGGCAATCACACCACCGCCAGCTGCTGATCGCAGGCCGCCTGATGCCGGATGGCCCGTCCCCTCGGGGGCGGGCCTTCGCTGTCTTGGGGCCTCGGTCCGGGCCCGACCGGTTTTTCCGGTTCACCTTTTGGATGCCCTGTTGCATTAGAAGCGCGCAGAGACCCGCCGGAAGGATCCCGCCATGCATGACATTCGTGCCATCCGCGAAAACCCCGCCGCCTTCGACGCGGCCCTTGCGCGCCGTGGCCTGTCGCCCGTCTCTGGGGTGATCCTGTCGCTGGACGAGGATCGCCGCGCCCGCATCCTTGCCGCCGAGACGGCCCAGGCCGAGGCCAACAAGGCCAGCAAGGACGTGGGCGCCGCCAAGGCCCGCGGCGACGAGGCCGAATTCGAACGCCTGCGCGCGCTGGTGGCCGAAAAAAAGGACGAGATCGCCCGCCTTGGCGAAGAGGCGAAGGCCCGCGATCAGGCGCTCAGCGACCTGCTGCTGACCATCCCCAACCTGCCTTATGACGATGTGCCCGACGGCGCCGACGAGGACGACAATGTCGAGATCCGTCGCCACGGCGCGCCGCGCAACTTCAGCTTCCAGCCGCTCGAGCATTACCAGATCCCGGCCGTCCGGGGCGGCATGGATTTCGAAACCGCGGCCAAGCTGTCGGGCGCGCGGTTCGTCGTGCTCTCGGGCGCCGTCGCCCGCCTGCACCGCGCGCTGGCGCAATTCATGCTCGACACCCATGTCGAGGAACACGGCCTGACCGAGGCGATCACCCCCGTCCTCGTCCGGCCCGAGATGATGCTGGGCACCGGGCAACTGCCCAAATTCGGCGAGGACAGCTATGAAACCACCAATGGCTGGTGGCTGATCCCCACCGCCGAGGTCACGCTGACCAATTTCGTCAATGGCGACACGGTCGAGGAAGACAGCCTGCCGCGCCGCTATGCCGCCCATACCCAGTGCTTCCGCTCCGAGGCGGGCAGCGCCGGCCGCGACACCGCCGGAATGCTGCGCCAGCACCAGTTCGAAAAGGTCGAGATGGTCTCGATCACCACGCCCGACCAGTCCGAGGCGGAACATGCACGCATGACCCGCTGCGCCGAGGCGATCCTCGAAAAGCTGGACCTGCCCTATCGCACGGTCGTGCTCTGCACCGGCGACATGGGGGCCGGCGCGCGGCGCACCCATGATATCGAGGTCTGGCTGCCCGGCCAGAACCGCTACCGCGAGATCAGCTCGGTCTCGACCTGCGGCGATTACCAGGCGCGCCGGATGAACGCCCGGTTCAAGCCCGCAGGCGGTGGCAAGCCGGAGTTCGTCCACACGCTGAACGGCTCGGGCCTTGCGGTGGGGCGGACGCTGATCGCGGTGCTTGAAAACGGCCAGCAGGCGGATGGATCGGTCCTCCTGCCCGAGGTGCTGCGCCCCTATCTGGGCGGGCGCGGCTCACTGGGCCCCGACGGCCAGCTGATCTGACGCGGCGTCCCCCGGCCCCGGCTCATCCGGCCAGGGCAGCCACCAGGGGGCCCCGGGGTCATGGGTCAGCCCGCCGTCGCGGGCGACCAGCCTTGCGCGCAGGGCATCGCGGGCGCCCTCGTCCATCCCCTCCAGCGCGCGGGTGACGGCGCGCAGGGTCCGCGGGCGATAGGCGGGATCGGCCCGCCACCTGTCAAGTGCCGCAACCGACAGGGCCGCCGGATCCGAGGGCCCCGGCCGATCCTGCTTCATAGCGGTCAGGAGCAAGGCCAGAAGCCCCCCGGGCGCCAGCCGGTTGGCCAAGGGATCGCCGGGCGCCATGCGCCAGGCCAGCCGCATCATGTCGGCCGGCAGTAGCCGCAGGCCCGCCCGCGCCGCCCCCAGCGCCACCCAGCGAAAGGCGATGGAGGACAGCCCCACCCGCGTGCCCCCGCCGCCCACCGAGCCATGATCGCCCGGAAACCAGACCTGCTGATAGCGCGGAACAACGGAGGGGTGCCGCGCGTTGAGCGCGTCGAAATTGCGGAAATTCCAGTTCGGATAGAGCGCGCGCCGCTCGTCGATCGAAACCGCGTGACGCGCCGACAGCACCATCGAGCTGAGGTCGAGGTCATGAAACAGCCGCGGCACCGGCTCGCGCATCCCCTCAACCCGCTGCGGCCGGGCAAAGCTCTTCACCGTGTCCCACAGGCCCATGTAATCGACGAACAGCCGGATCGCCCCATCCTCGTCCCGCCGGCCCGGTGCGGCCAGCTCCCGCGCGCTTGTCGCGGTGTCGGGCGCGAACCAGCGGCGAAAGGCGATGCTCTCGGGATCGTCGGGATGGGTGCCCGCCGCCTTGGACAGATGCCGGTCCAGCGCCTGCGGGATCGCGCCGACGGTGCTGCGCCGCGGGATCCCGCAGGACCGCAGCAGCCCGGCAAAGACCCGCGCGGTAAAGGCGCCGCGGGAAAAGCCGAAGATCTGGATCGCATCGCCCCGCTCATAGGCAAAGGCCAGCGCGCGATAGGCCTCCTCCACCACATCCACCAGCCCGAAGGCCAGCGCCCCCCCCAGCGTCCGGTCCAGCATCTTCGAGGCGCGGTTCGTCCCCCGCCCCGTGCCGACCCCGAGGTGATACTGCACCAGCGGCAGCGCCTCATCATGCCCCCGCTCGGCCACGGCCCGCGCGATCAGCACCACATTGGTCTGCGGCCCGGCATCATGCCGGTTGGCGGTGCCGTCGAAACAGATGACGATGCGCTTCATGAGCCGCTCCTGCCCGGAAAGCCTGCGGGGCAGGGGGCAGGCTGTCAACCCGGCGCGGGAAGATGCGCCAACTGAACCGGACCGGCCTGCCGTGCGTAGAAGGACCATGACACAAAGACTTGCCCTCCTCACCCTGCTGGCCACGCTGGCCTTTGCCGCGGCCCCCTTCATCACCCCGCCGTTCGAAGGGTTCACGGCGGATCAGTTGCCGATCCCGCAGATCAACCCGCCGATCCAGCCGGCCGGCTATGCCTTCTCGATCTGGGGCCTGATCTATGGCTGGCTGGTCGTCTCGGCCGTCTTCGGCCTCTGGAGGCGCGGCGGCGATGCGGGCTGGAACCGCGCCCGCCCGGCCCTGATCCTGAGCCTTGCGATCGGCGCGCCCTGGCTCGCCATCGCCAACCTCAGCGCGATCTGGGCAACGCTGACGATCTTCGTCATGGCAGCCATGGCGATCCTTGCCCTGCTGCGCGCTCCCACAACCGACCGCTGGTGGCTGCAGGCGCCGGTGGCGATCTATGCCGGCTGGCTGACCGCGGCCTCCTTCGTCTCGCTGGGCAGCACGGCGGCCGGCTACGGCCTGCTGTTCGGCAGCCTCGGCTGGGCCTATGCCGGGGTCGCCGGCGCGCTCCTGGTCGCGCTCGCGGTGCAATGGTCCAAACCCAAGGCCCCCGAATACGGCGCCACGGTGATCTGGGCGCTGGTGGGGATCATCCTGGCCAATGGCACGGCCACCCTCGGCCTGACGGCGGCCGCCACGGCCGGCATCGCGGTGATCGGCGCCCTGTTGCTGGGCCGCGCGCGCCTCCGCCCCGCCTGAACGACACAGGCAGGGCCCCTGAAAGACCCTGCCTGCTTCTTTTGTTCA
>JBHYFN010000011.1:0-104742 GCA_051859505.1 Paracoccaceae bacterium | reverse complement strand
TGGCGCTGCGCATCGGTCAACTCCGGCTTGGCTTGCCCGTGCTATACGGGGCCTCTGGCCGGCTTCCAAGCGGGAGGGGCGATTTTCCTGTGCCCCTGCGTCCTTTGCGCCGGCGGGCCAACCGGGGGGCGGGCGGGAGCGCGTGCCGGGTTCGCGTGCCGGGCGCGCGGGCCCAGAGCCGCCCGATTTGACACCCACCCCCGCCCTGTGGTCCCATCCCCCCGTTTGACATTGATTTTTCAGGAGGGGCCGATGCGCCGCGTTTCATCATTTCTTGCCATCCTTTGTGCAACTCTCTGGCTGGCCCAACCGGCCCAGGCCCAGGCCGCGGGCTTTGACACACCCGAGGCCGCGATCAGTGCCTATATCGAGGCCGTGGCCGCGCAGGATTTCGACGCCATTCTGGCGACCACCGCCATCGACCGTCTTGAAGGGACGGATGTCGCGGGCTCGCTTGAAAGAATGCAGATGCTGACGCCGGCCACGATGCTGCCGGCCTCAAGCCCGTTCTTCGACCAGATCAATCAGGCGACCTTCGCCGGCAACCTCGGGTCTCAGGTCAAGATGCTGACCTACAGCCTTCTCTTTCCCGTGCCGGAGGATTTCCTTGACCGCGGAATCATGCAGCTGGATGCCGAGGGGCTTGCCGCCTTCCTTGACGCGCTCGAGGCCGGGCGTCTGGCCGGACTGGACGTCGTGCTGACGATAGATGCGGACCCCGAGCAGGCCGGCTCCGCGGCCTTCGTGGATCTCTACGCCATGCTGGCCGTCGAACGCGGCGCCGAGGAGGTGACCGAGCAGGTCGCCATCCTGTCGCTTGAGGACAGGTTCTACATGATCGGCTTCGGTCTTTCGCGCTACGAGGACGGCTGGCTGATCTTCCGGCAGGACTCCCCGGTTTCCCGGCTGCCCATGTCGGGCGTGGCCGTGCGGGTCGATCCCGAGGCGCTCGCGGCCTTCATGCAATAGCCGGGCGCGCGGCGGGGCAGGGGGGCAGGGGGCTTTCGGGGGCCCGACCGTCGGCGCCGCGATGCGAAAAACTGTCCTTTCGGCTGGCGCGCTTAAGGCGCCGTTAAGTCTGAACGCGCTAGCCTGCCTGCAGATGGACCTCCAGAATGGAAAGGTGACAGATGCAGGTGATGGTTCTCGAACAGGATCACGCGCGGCAGGCGGAACTGGCGCAGGCGCTGCTGACCAAGGGGTTTCAGGTGCTTTGCATGGAAAGCGTCGAAGCCGCCGAATGCTTCCTGCGCCGGGATCTGGTCGATGTGCTGGTGCTGGGTGAACGGGTGGGCGGGCGGCTCAGCCATTCGCTGGCGCTTCTGGCCGAATGCCGCAACCCGATGGCCAGCGCGATCCTGCTGACCGAACGCACCGGGCCGGATATGGACGAACTCTTCGACCTCATCCCCGCGCTTTATGCGATTCTGGGTCGCACGGTGGCGCCCTCGGTCGTGGGGCAGGTGGTGCTTTCGGCCGTCTCGGCGGGCGTGTCGGAAACCGCGCCCGACCGCTCTGCCCGGCGATGGGCCGTGGCCGACCGGATCCCCGCAGACGAAGACGCGTCAGAGCCGGTCGACTGGCGCGGCATGGCCGGGGCGCCGCTCCACGTGTCGCCGCCCTCCCTGCCGCAGCCCGCCCTGCCGCAGCCGACAGCGGCGCGCCACGCGGCCCTGTCGACCGATTCGCCGGACCTTGCCGCGGCGCCGGGCGATCTGCCGGAGGCTTTGACCCCGACGGTGGAAACGACCGCATCCCCTGCCTCGGCTGGTCAGGAGGCTGCGAACCCGCTGCCGGCGCTCTGGCCCGAAGATCCGGCGGAGAGGGTCCCGGCTTCGGAAACGGCACCGGATGTGCGTCGTGAAGTGGCTCTGGATATGACCCCGGCCGCAGAAGTGGCCCCGGAACCGGCCCGCGACATGGCGTCTGACCCGGCTGCGGCCCCGGCCTTGACCTTCGCTGCCGCTTTCGCCGAGGCGGCGGATCCCTCCCTGTTGCCTGAACCCGATGCGGATGCGGCGGGGCTGTCCGAAACCACCACCCCCGCACCGATGCCCTTTCCGCAGGGTGACTGGCTGGGCGGGCTCACGCTCGATCGACAGGCGCGCAGCACCCCATGGCCCGGCTCGGCCGCCTCCGGCACCTTTGTCGAGGGCGATGCCCTCATCGGCCGTGGGCGGTTGGCTTCCGAAGGGCCCACCAGCGAAGCGGATGCGGCGCTCCCCACCGCACTGGCGCATCTCCCGGCCCTGGCCGCAGAGGCTCCGCGCCGCCGCCTCAATCTGGCCTGAAGGCCGCGGCTTTCCCTCGGGGCGCGCCCGCGCGCCCTTGCCCCGCGGGCGCTTCGCTTCGCGGGGCGCCCCCGCGACGATAGGGGATTGCGGCCGGGCCGGGGGCGTGCCAGCCTGTTGCCGGGGACGGCCACCAGGCAGACCGTCCGGCAGGGGCGAAGGCCCCCGGGGCCGATGGCTGCGGGGGGCCGCCGGACGGGGCGCGCGGCAGGCACGGCTGACCCGCGCCGCCGCGGCCCGGGTGGACCCGGCCCCGGCCGTGTCGGCGCCGCGCCCCGAGCCTGACCAAGACCCAGTTTCCCGGGGGAAAGATGACGACCTGCGTTTTTGTCCAGATCCGATGCCGGCCCGGTGCCACCTATCGCGTGGCCGAGGCCATCGCGCTCAAGGAGATCCATTCCGAGCTCTATTCGACCAGCGGCGATTTTGATCTGTTGATGAAGCTCTATATCCCCGAGGGGATGGATGTGGGCAAATACATCAATGACGAATTGCTGGATGTCGAAGGGATCGAAAGATCGCTGACCACGCTGACTTTCAAGGCGTTCTGAGGCCCCCGCCCCCTGACCGGGGGCCCGCGGAATGAAGATCCTGCGCCTTCTGCCGCTGGCCGACAGCGCGTTGACGCTGGAGCTGGCCGAGGGGCCGGGCCCGCTGGCCATGGCGCGGGTCCGGGCGGCCTGCCGCGCGCTGGACGCGGCGATCGAGGCGGGCCGGATCGCCGGCCTGCAAGAGGCGGTCGGCGCCTTCGCCAGCGTCACCCTGCATTACGACCCCCTCCTGACCGGGCAGGCAGAGCTTGCCGAAGCGGCCTGCGCCCTTCTTGCCCCGCTTGACCCCGACGAAACCACCGCGAACGATGCCGAGGCCGGCACGCTCTGGGAGCTTCCCTGCCTTTACGGCGGCCCCCATGGCCCCGACCTTGCCCCGCTCGCCGCCGCCACCGGCCTGTCCGAAGCCGCGATCATCGCGCATCACGCCGCTGCGCCGCTGACGGTCCTGGCGCTGGGGTTCCTGCCCGGACTGCCCTTCCTGGGCGAGATCCCGGAACGCCTCGCCCGACCGCGCCGGGCCGAGCCGCGCCCCAAGGTGCCCGCCGGGTCGGTCGCCATCGCCAACCGGATGTGCGTGATCTACCCCTGGGACAGCCCGGGCGGCTGGCATCTGATCGGCCATTGCCCGGTGCCGCTGTTCGACATCGCCCGCAGCCGCCCGGCGCTGCTTTCACTGGGCGACCGGGTCCGGTTCCGCCCGGTCGGGCCGGAGGAGCATGCCGCGCTCCTGCGCGCGGTGGCCCAAGGGGGCTGCGATCCGGCCCGCTTCCGGAGGGCGCCATGACCGCCGGTTTGCGGGTGATCCGGCCCGGCCTGCGGTCGCTGGTGCAGGACATGGGCTTTGTCCGGGGCCGCGCGCTTGGCGTGCCGCTCTGCGGCGCGCTGGACCGCGAGGCGCTCTGGCTTCTGAACCGGCTTCTGGGCAATCCGGTCACCGCCCCCGCCATCGAACTGGTCCTGACCGCCCCTGTCCTGCGGGCCGAGGGGGCGGCGGTCCGCCTGGCCCTTGGCCCCGGCCTTTCCGCGCAGATCGACGGCGCCGGGCCGCCGCGCCGGATCCAGGCCTGGCAGGCCGTGACGCTGAACCCCGGCGAGACGCTGGTGATCGACCCGCCCGAGCGGGGCGCGCCTTCGCTGATCGGGCTGGGCGGCGGGCTGGACCTGCCCGAGATCCTGGGCAGCCGCGCCACCTGCCTTGCCGCCGGTTTCGGCGGCTTCAGTGGGCGGGCGCTGTGCGAGGGCGACCTTCTGCCCGTGCCCGCGGCCCCCCTTCGGCCCGATGCCCTGCTGACCCCGCCGCCTCCGCCCACCGGCCCGATCCGCGTGGTCGCCGGGCCGCAGGACGAGCGTTTCGGCACGCAGGGTCTGCGGCATCTGACCGAAACCCTGTGGGAGGTTGGCGCCGCGACCGACAGGATGGGCATGCGCCTGAGCGGCCCGCCCGTGCCCTTCGCCCCCGGTCAGGGGCCGGATATCCTGTCCGAAGGGGTGGTGCCCGGCGCGATCCAGGTGCCGGGAAACGGCCTGCCGATCGTGCTGCGGGCCGATGCCCAGACGACCGGCGGCTATGCCAAGATCGCCACCGTGATCCGCGCCGATCTGCCCCGCCTCGCCCGCCTGATGCCGGGCGAGGCGGTGCGGCTGAGCCTTGTCACATTGCCCGAGGCCGAGGCCGCCGCCCGCGCGCGCCAGGGCCTGCTTGAGGCGGCGGCAAAGACGATCCGCCCGCTTGGCCAGGATACGGCAGAGGCGGAGAGGCTCTGGCAAGCCTCGCTGATCGGGGGCATGGTGGATATGGAGCGCCCCGACCATTTTCCCGGCGCGCTGCCCCTGAAAACCGAGCCGTGAGGGGAAGCCATGCGCATCACGCTGAATGCCGATCTGGGCGAAAGCTGGGGTCCCTATGTCATGGGGGCGGATGCGGCGATGCTGGAACTGGTCGACAGTGCCAATATCGCCTGTGGCGGTCATGCGGGCGATGCCGATGTGATGCGCGCCACGGTGATTGGCGCGCGGTCGAAGGGCGTCAGCATCGGGGCCCATCCCGGCTATCCCGATCTGGCCGGCTTCGGGCGGCGCCCGATGGCGCTGCGGCCCGATCAGGTCGAGGCGCAGCTTGCGGCGCAGATCGGGGCGCTTGTGGCGATGGGGCGGCTTTGCGGCTGGCCTGTCACCCATGTCAAACCGCATGGCGCGCTGTCGAACCGGGCCGCCGCCGATCCCGACCTTGCCCGCACCATCGCCCGCACCATCGCGGCGCTGGATCCGGGGTTGATCCTGCTGGCGCCCGCGCTTTCGGCGCTGGACCATGCGGGGGGGGAGGCGGGTCTGCGCGTCGCGCGCGAGGTCTTTGCCGACCGCAGCTATGAAGAGGATGGCCAGTTGACCCCGCGCTCAAGGCCCGGTGCCGTCTTGCATGAGGCCGGGGAGGCTGTCGCCCATGTGCTGGCGATGGTCGAGGCGGGCGGGATCGTGACGCGCGGGGGTGCATGCCTGCCGGTCGCCTTTCACAGCATCTGCGTGCATGGCGACGGGCCGGAGGCGGTGGCGATGGCCGGGGCGGTTCGGGCGGCGCTGGGGGCCGCGGGGCATGATCTGGTGCCCCTCACCGCGCCCGGCCATGTCAGGGATCGGGATTAGGCGACTGAAGCGGCGACTGAGGCGGCGGCAGGGGCACCCGCCCCTCGGGCGTGAGGTGCCAGGCCGCGCGCCCCTCGATCACCACGACCGAGAGCGGGCCGCCATAGGCCGCCCCCGTATCCACCGAAAGGCGGTTGCCGAAATGGCGCGGCTCTTCGCCTTCGGGCGTGTGGCCATGCACGATCAGCGCGCCGTGATCGGCGGTATCCTGCAAAAAAGGCTGGCGGATCCACATCAGATCCTGCGCCTCCTGCCGGTCAAGCGCGAGGCCGGGAAGAACGCCGGCATGGGTCAGGAAAGCCTGCCCGATGGCAACGGCCGGAAGTGCGGCATCAAGAAAGGCCAGATGGGCAGCGGGCACGCGGGCGCGGGCCTCGGCATGAACCTCGGCCAAGGGGCGTTGATCGGCGGCCGCCACGCCATAGCTCGCCAGCGTTTCGACCCCGCCCAGACGGGGATCGAGCCAGTCGAGATCGGGGCGCAGATGGGGATCGCGGCCGGGGCTGTCCTGCAGGAACAGGCGGAACATGTAGTCGTGATTGCCCCGGATCGTGATCCAGCGGGTGCCATCGGCGGGGCCTGCGCCGATATATTCGATCACCGCCGCACTTTCCGGCCCGCGATCCACCAGATCCCCCAGATGCACGACGGGGGCGGCCATATCGCCGGTGCGGCGGCGGTCGGCCCGGATCAGGGCATGGGCGCCGGCCAGAAGATCAAGCTGGCCGTGGATATCGCCGATGGCATAGCAGGTCATGATGCGGGCCCCGTCCTAGAAGGTCGGATCGGGCAGGCTGTCGAAGGCGGTCTTCAGCGCATCGCCCCACCCGCTCGAGATGCTGCGGTAATAGGGGTCGTCGCGCTGCACCCGGAAGGCCTGGCCCAGGCGCAGGCTGTCGCGTTCGTAGATCTGCACGTCGATCGGCAGATCGACCGAGAGATTGGCCTTGATCGTCGAATCGAAACTGACCAGCAGAAGCTTGACCGCCGCCTCGAAGCTCATTGCCGGATCATAGGCGCGCACGAGGATGGGGCGGCCGTATTTCGTCTCTCCGATCTGGAGGAAGGGGGTATCCTCGCCCGCTTCGATGAAATTGCCCTCGGGATAGACCAGAAACAGCCGCGGCTCGCTGCCCTTGACCTGCCCGCCGACGATGATCGAGGCGTTGAAGGCGCTGTCGGCCATCTGCCCGGTCTGGGCATGCTGGGCGATCACCTCGCGCAGGGTCTGGCCCACGAGGCGGGCCACCTGATACATCGACGGCAGCCCGAGGATCGAGGGCGAGCGGTCGCCCGGCGCCTTCATCCGTTCCTCGATCAGGCTGACGACGGATTGCGTCGTGGCCAGGTTCCCGGCGGTCAGAAGGGTCACGACGCTGTCGCCCTCGTCCTGCCAGGAGAACAGCTTGCGATAGGTCGAGATATTGTCGACCCCCGCATTGGTGCGCGTGTCGGACATGAAGACAAGTCCGCGATCCAGCCGCATGCCGACGCAATAGGTCATGTCCGAATGCCTGCCTTCTGCCTATTGCTGCTGTACGGCCAGTTCGACCGTCAGCCTTTCGCCGCCCGCCCCGAACCGCATGCCCGATACCGGCGCCGCCTCGGCATAGTCAAGCCCGGTCGCCACCCGCACATAGCGCAGATCGGGGCAGATGCCATTGGCCGCGTCGAACCCCACCCAGCCCAGATCGGGCAGATGCACTTCGGCCCAGGCATGGGTCGCCTCCTGATGGATGCGATCCTCCATCATGAGGTACCCCGAGACATAGCGCGCCGGCAGGCCCATCGCGCGCGCGCAGGCGATCATCACATGGGCATGGTCCTGACAAACGCCAAAGCCCGCTGCCAGCGCCTCTTCCGCGGTGCTGGTCACGCTGCTTTCGCCGGGTTTGTAGGCCACGACCTCGGCCACCACGGCCATCAGCGCATGGATCCGCGCAAGCACCCCCTCGCTCTCGGGGGCGGCTTCCTGCGCCTGGGCGATCAGCCGCCGGCAGCCGGTTCCGGCGCGGGTCAGCGGCGTCACCCGCTGAAACAGCCAGAGCGGGGCGAAACCGCCATGCGCGCCGACAACGCCATGGGTTTCGGTCAGCTTCACCTCGCCCTCGCAGCGGATGGTGACGCTTGTGGTGCCGGGATCGAAGCTGACCAGATCGACGGTGTTGCGGTGGTGATCCTCGAAGCTCAGCTCCTTCTGCCCGCCCGTCACGAGGGTCGACCAGTCAAGGATCCGCTGAAAGCCATGCGACTTGGGCGTGAGGCGCAATTGCTGGAGCGCATAGGGCACCGGGGCGTCATAGTCATAGGTCGTCACATGGCTGATCTTCAGGCGCATCGGCATTTTCCCGGCAGCCGGCTCATTCATAGAACCGATAGTCGATTTCGGTCTGCGCGCCGATGGCGGCGGTGGCGGCAAGGAAATCCTGGATATATTCGTGCAGCCCGCTTTCGATGATCTGGTCGATGCTGATATCAAGCGCGCCGTCCGAAAGGCGATCCGCCATGTCATGCACCATCAGCCGCTCGCCGTAATCGGCGGCGAGATAGCCCAGATTGTCGGCCACCTTCTCGGCGCAGAAGGCAAGGCTGCGCGGCATCCGCTTGTCGAGGATCAGGAACTGCGCGATCTCGCGGGGCCGCGCGCTTTGGCCATAGGTCATGCGAAACCCGCCCTCGGCACTGACCGAGCGCAGGATGGTTTCCCATTGCACATTGTCGAGGTTCGACCCCACCGCCTGGGCCGAGGGCAGAAGCACCCAGTATTTCACGTCGAGAATCCGGGCGGTGTTGTCGGCGCGTTCGATGAAGGTGCCGATGCGGGCGAAATTGTAGATGTCATTGCGCAGCATCGTGCCGGTGAGGGCCCCGCGCACGAAGGCCGATTTCTGCCGGATCAGCGTGAGGACATGGGGCAGGTCGCGTTCGCTGACCCGCCGCGCCAGCGCTGCCTTCAGCGCCATCCAGCAGTCGTTGACGCTTTCCCAGACCTCGCGCGTCAGCGCCGTGCGCACCATCCGGGCATTGTTGCGCGCGGATTCGACCACAGACAGCACGGAGGAAGGGTTGTCGCGGTCGCGCAGCATCCAGTCGATCGCGTTTTCCTTCGTCACCTCGTCGTATTTCTGCTGATAGCCCCAAAGGACCGAGGCCGTCTGCAAGACCGAGGTCCATTCGTCATCCGCGCTTGACCGCGTCAGCGCGATCCGCTGGCCCGCCTCGACCAGCCGCGCGGTATTCTCGGAGCGTTCCAGATAGCGGAACATCCAGTAAAGCCCGCCCGCCGTCTTGCCCAGCATCGCCCTAGTCCTCCAGCACCCAGGTATCCTTGGTGCCGCCTCCCTGGCTGGAATTGACGACAAGGCTGCCCTTCTTGAGCGCGACCCGCGTCAGGCCGCCCGGCGTGATCGTGACCCCCTCGGGCGAGACGAGGACGAAGGGCCGCAGGTCCACATGGCGCGGCGCAAGACCGGCCTTGCTGAAGATCGGCACGGTCGAGAGGGAAAGCGTCGGCTGGGCGATGTAATTGCCGGGGCGGGCCTTCAGCTTGGCGCGGAACTCGGCCAGCTCTTTCTTCGAGGCGGTCGGCCCGATCAGCATCCCATAGCCGCCCGATCCATGCACCTCTTTCACCACAAGCTCGGAGAGGTGGTCGAGCACATAGGCCAGCGCCTCCGCCTCGTTGCAGCGCCAGGTGGGGACGTTCTGCAGGATCGCGCGTTCGCCGGTATAAAACTCAACGATATCGGGCATGTAGCTGTAGATCGCCTTGTCGTCGGCAATCCCGGTGCCGGGCGCATTGGCCAGCGTGATGCCGCCCGCGCGGTAGACATCCATGATGCCCGGCACGCCCAAGGCGCTGTCGGGGTTGAAGTTCAGGGGATCAAGGTAGTCGTCATCGACCCGGCGATAAAGCACGTCGATCGGCTGATAGCCTTGGGTCGTGCGCATCGCCACGCGGCCATCGACGACGCGCAGGTCGTGGCCTTCGACCAGCTCGACGCCCATCTGATCGGCGAGGAAACTGTGCTCGTAATAGGCCGAATTGTAGATGCCCGGCGTCAGGATCGCCACCACCGGCGTGCCTTTCGTGGCAGGAGGCGCGCAGGCCGAGAGGCTGCGGTGCAGAAGGCGCGGATAGTTGCTGACCGGCTTGACCCGGTTCTTCGAGAAAAGCTCGGGAAACATCTGCAGCATGGTTTCCCGGTTCTCGAGCATGTAGCTCACACCCGAGGGCGTGCGGGCATTGTCCTCGAGGACAAAGAATTCGTCCTCGCCGGTGCGCACCAGATCGACGCCGACGATATGGGTATAGATCCCGCCCGGGGGGGCCACGCCGATCATCTGCGGCAGGAAGGCTGCGTTGCGGGCCACCATCTCGGCCGGCAGGCGGCCGGCGCGGATGATCTCCTGGCGGTGATAGATGTCGTGCAGGAAGGCGTTGATCGCGCGCACCCGCTGCTCGATCCCGCGGGCAAGGCGCTGCCATTCGCGCGCGGCGATGATGCGGGGGATGATGTCGAAGGGGATCAGCCGCTCGGCCGCCTCGGCCCGGCCATAGACGTTGAAGGTGATCCCGGTCAGGCGAAACACCTCTTCGGCCTCGCGCTGCTTGCGGCGCAGACGGGCCGGATCCTCGCCCTTCAGCCAGTCGTCGAACCGGGCATAGGGATCGCGCAGGCCCGCATATTGCACCTGCGCCGGCCCCTCGCCCAGGGCCTGAACCTGCCCGTGGCCCCACATTTCGTCATAGAGGTGTGCCTGCGTCATGTGCCCGATCTTACGGGGGAAATGCGGGCTGGCAAGCGGGCTTTGGCCCGGGGGCTGCCCGGAATCCGGCATTTGCCTAATCTTTGGGCGCCGGCCCCGGTTGGCCGCCACGCCTCAGTGGAAATCCCGGCTTTTCGGGATCACACGGATGTTGCGCGGATGCCCCTGATGCGCGGCGGACATCGGATTGGCCAGATCGCTGCCCTGCGGCCGGTTCACCTCGTCGGCATGGGCGAGAGAGGGCGCGATCCCGTCGGGCGAGAGGCGCAAAAGCGCGTCCGAGCGATCCTCCAGCCGTTCGGCCACGACATGCACGATCTCGACATCGCGCTGGACGGTGCCGTGGATCACCAGAAGCCGCGATTGCATCACGACCTTGCGGAAGGCCTCCATCACCTTGGGCCAGATCACCAGATTGGCGGTGCCGGTTTCATCCTCGAGCGTGATGAAACAGACCCCCTTGGCCGTGCCGGGCCGCTGCCGCACCAGCACGAGGCCCGCAAGCTTCAACCGCTGCCGGTCGCGCGCATGGGCCAGATCGGAACAGGCGGCATAGCCCTGACGGCGCAGGCTTTTGCGCAGGAAGGCCATCGGATGCGCCTTCAGCGACAGCCGCAACGTCTGGTAATCGGCCACCACCTGTTCGCGCAGCGGCATCACCGGCAGCGGCACCGACCCTTCCGCCCCCTCGTCCGTCCCGTCCCGAAAGAGCGGCAGGTCCGGCGCGTCGCGCAGCCCCTTCGCCTCCCACAAGGCCTGCCGCCGGTCGATGAACATCGAGCGCATCGCATCCCCCTCGGCCAGCCTGCGAACATGCGCGGCCGACAGCCCCGCGCGGGTCTTGAGGTCGGGGATGCTCTCGAAGGGCGCATCCCGCGCGGCCAGCAGGCGCGCGGCGGCGGCCACCGGCAAGCCCCCGATCTGGCGCAGGCCCAGACGCACGGCAAGGCCCCCGGTCGAGATCGGTTCCAGCGTCGTATCCCAGTCCGAGAAATTCACATCCGGCGCGCGCACCGTGACCCCGTGGTTCACCATGTCGCGCACGATCTGGGCGGGGGCGTAGAACCCCATCGGCTGGGAATTGAGCAGCGCCGTCCCGAAGACATCGGGAAAATGGCACTTGAGCCAGCTCGAGACATAAACCAACTGCGCGAAACTCGCCGCATGGCTTTCGGGAAAGCCGTATTCGCCGAAACCCTTGATCTGGTCAAAACAGCGCCGCGCGAACTCCTCGTCATAGCCGCGCGCGACCATGCGGCCCACCATCTTGTCCTCGAGCAGCCCGATGGTGCCGCGCGACCGGAAGGTCGCCATCGCCTTGCGCAATTCATTCGCCTCGGCGGGCGAGAATTGCGCCGCCTCGATCGCGATCTTCATCGCCTGTTCCTGAAAGATCGGCACGCCAAGGGTGCGGCCGAGAATGTGCTTGAGCTCTTCGGGATCATGCGGCGGGGCGGGCGAGGGGTAGTCCACCGCCTCCTCCCCGCTGCGCCGGCGCAGGTAGGGGTGGACCATGTCGCCCTGAATGGGGCCGGGGCGGACGATGGCCACCTCGATCACCAGGTCATAGAAGGTGCGCGGCCGCAGGCGCGGCAGCATGTTCATCTGCGCCCGGCTTTCCACCTGAAAGACGCCGATGGAATCCCCCTTGCACAGCATGTCATAGACCCGCGGATCCTCTTGCGGGACGGTGGCAAGGTCGTAGCGCTGGCCGTAATGCGCCGCGATCAGGTCAAAGGCCTTGCGGATGCAGGTGAGCATGCCAAGGGCCAGGATATCGACCTTGAGGATGCCCAGCGCGTCGATATCGTCCTTGTCCCATTCGATGAAACTGCGCTCGGGCATGGCGCCGTTGCCGATGGGCACGGTCTCGGTCAGCGGGCGTTCGGTCAGGATGAAGCCGCCCACATGCTGGCCCAGATGGCGCGGCATCCCGATCAGCTGCTGCGCCAGGATGATCGTGCGCCGCAGCACCGGATCCGAGAGGTCCAGCCCCGCCTCGGCCACATGGGTGCCGTTCACCTCCTTGCCCCAGGAGCCCCAGATGGTGCGGGCAAGCGCGCCCGTCACATCCTCGGACAGGCCCATGACCTTGCCCACCTCGCGGATCGCGGATCGCGGGCGATAGTGGATGACGGTGGCGCAAAGGCCCGCGCGCTCACGGCCGTATTTCTGATAGATATGCTGGATCACCTCCTCGCGGCGTTCATGCTCGAAATCGACGTCGATATCGGGCGGCTCCTTCCGCTCCTCGCTGATGAAACGCTCGAAAAGCAACTGGTGCTGCGCGGGGTCGACCGCGGTGATGCCCAGCACATAGCAGACGGCGGAATTGGCGGCCGAGCCGCGCCCCTGGCACAGGATCGGGGGCTGCGCTTCCTCGCGGGCAAAGCGGATGATGTCATGGATGGTCAGGAAATAGCGCGCGATGTCGAGCTTGGCGATCATCGCCAGTTCCTTGTCGAGCGTCGCCCGCGTCTCGGGCGGCACACCGCCGGGATAGCGGCGCGCGGCGCCGGCCCATGTCAGCTCCTCGAGATAGTCCTGCGGGCTGCGCCCCTCGGGGATCACCTCGCGGGGGTATTCGTATTTCAGCTCCTCAAGGTCGAAGCGACAGGCATCCGCCACCGCGCGCGCGGCGCGGATCGCATGCGGCCATTCGGAGAAGAGGCGCACCATCTCTTCGGGCGATTTCAGATGCCGCTCGGCATTGGGTTCCAGCCGGAAGCCCGCCTCGGAGAGCGTGCATTTCTCGCGGATGCAGGTCATCACATCCTGCAAAGGGCGGCGCTCGGGCGCGTGGTAAAGGACGTCATTGGTGGCCAGGATCGCAAGGCCCTGGGCACGCGCCAGCCGGTCGAGCGCGGTGATCCGCCCACGGTCGTCGCCACGATAAAGATAGCGCGCGGCGATATGGCGAAGCGACGGCAGGCGGCGCACAAGGCGCGGCAGGGCGCGGGCGAAACCGTCAGGATCATCGGGCGGCAGGGCGATCAGCTGCAGCCCCTCCTGGGCTGCCGCCAGATCGTCAAGCGTCAGATCGCAGCGCCCCTTCTCCTGCCAGCGGCCTTCCGGATCATGGCGCCGACCCTTCGAGATCAGGCGCGACAGCCGGCCATAGGCGGCGCGGTCGACGGGATAGGCCAGGAAAGCCTCGCCCGTCAGCAGCACGATCCGCGCGCCGATGAGAGGCTTCAGCGCGGCCTTCCTGCCCTCGGTATGGATCCGCACGACCCCGGCCAGCGTGTTCAGATCGGCCAGGCCGATGGCGTCGTATCCTTGGGCCCAGGCGGTGGCGGCAAGGTCCACGGCATCCGAGGCGCCGCGCAGGAAGGAAAAGCACGAGGTCAGCCCCAGTTCCACGAAAGGGGCGCGGGGGTTGGGGACAAAGCCCTCCTCGCCAAGGCTGCGGCGAGGCTGCTGGTGGTCGTTCTCGGGCATGGCTCAGCGTCGCACCCCGCCCGAAGCGCGCAGGGGGGCTGTCTGCCCCCCGCCTCCGCTGCGCTCCGGCCCCCCCGAGGATATTTGCAAACAAAAGAAGCATAAAGCCTCGGCAAGAGCCCCGGCGCGCGCCCCCGCACTGACATCCGGGCGCGCGGCATGGGCATTGCCTTCCATGCGGGCTTCTTTTGTTCTCAAATATCCCGGGGGGAGGGCCGGAGGCCCGGGGGGCAGAGCCCCCCTCTGCCCTTCGTCCGGGGCGCAGCGCTTCATGGAAAGATCCCCTGCACGAACCAGCGCGGCAGGGTGCCGCGCCCGTCGTTCAGCACGCCTTCGCGGCAGATCCAGAAGCGCAGGCCGTGCTGGTCTTCGATCCGGTAATAGTCGCGCAGGCGGGTGCCGGGGCGGGCGCGCCACCATTCGGGGGCCAGGCGTTCGGGGCCGGCGAAGCGGGTCACGCGGTGGGTCACGCGGCGCCACAGGAACCGGGCGGGGGGGCCTTCGGGCACGGCGTAGAGGACCTCGACCTCCTCAGGTGGCTCGAACAGGCGCAGGGGCCGGGTGCCGCGGGCGGGCAGGGGGCGCGAGGGGGGGGCGGTTCGGGCCAGCGCCGCCATGGCGGCGGGCCAGTCCTCGGCCCGTTCGGGCAGGTGGCTCGCGCGGGGGGCGGGGCGGCGCAGCGCCCGGGGGCCGAAGCGGGCCGAGACGCGGTCGACCAGCCGGGCGAGGTCGGCCGTGTCGGGCACGCGGCCGTCGAGCCGGGGCTGGGGTGCCTCCAGCGCCTCGGCCACGGGGGCGTCGAGGGTCAGGAGGTCGAAGCCGAAGCCGGGGTCCACGCCCTCGAGCCGCCCTTCGAAGAGGCGCGCGAGGTGGGGCGCATCGCGGCTGGGCCGGGCGGTGGCGGCCTCGATCACGCTGACCTCTCCATCGCTGCGATAGAGCGTCAGGCGCAGCCGGCGCGCGCCGAAACCCGCCCTCTCGAGGCTGTCGCAGAGGGCGCGGGCGAGGGCGGGCATGTGGGGAAGCGGGTCGGGCAGGGGGTCGGGGGGGCGGATCTCGGCCAGGAAGCGGGGCGGATCTTCGGGCGGCGAGACGGGTTCGGCCAGCCGCCCCATCATCTGGTCGAGGCGGAGCAGCGGATTTTCCGGCAGGGCCGCGCGCGAAAACCGCCGCGCAAGCGAGATGCGCGGCAGCGCCGCCAGATCGCCCACCGTCTTCAGCCCCAGCCGTTGCAAAAGCAGCACCGTCTCGGGTGTCAGGCGCAGGGCGCGGACCGGCAGGGGGGCCATGCGGGCGGCCAGTGCCTCGGCCCCGCAGATCTCGCGCGTGGCCCCGTATCGCGCCAGCGCCCAGGCCGCCCCTTGCGTGGGGGCGAGGGCGGCGCGGGCGGTCAGGCCGATCGTGGCGAGCCGCCCCTCGATCTCGGCCAGAAGCGCCGCCTCGCCGCCCCAGAGATGGGTCGCGCCGGTCACATCCATCATCAGCCCCGCCGCGCCCTCGGTCGCCGTCCAGGGGCACCAGCGGCGCGCCCAGAGCATCAGCCGGGCGAGCGCCGCGGCATCGGCGCCGGGGTCGGCGGGGGCGATCCGCAGCGCGGGGCAGAGGGCGCGCATGTCGACCACCCGCGCGCCGGGCGCCACGCCGGCCGCTTCGGCGGCGCGGTTCGCGGCCTGGATGACGGGGCCGTGCGGGCCTTCGGCGGCGAGCGCGAAGGGCAGGTCGTCGGGGATGTCCTCGCCGCGCCGCGCCGCCTCGCGCAGCCAGCGTTCGAGGGGGAAACGGGGGAAATGCAGGGCAAGGATGCGGCGGGCGAGGGGATCGCGCGGGGGCTCGTCGGGCTGGGTTTCCTCCGGCTGGGGCAGGGCGCGGGTGCGAGGGGCCCCGATGGGGGTGATGGGCTCTTCCGCCGGGGGGGCGGGGCTGTCCGGGGGATCGCTCTGGGCATCGTTCTGGGCGCGGTGCAGTTCGGCCACAAGCGCGCCCTGCAGGGCGGCAATGGCGCGGGCGAGCGTGTCGGGATCGCTCTGCAGCCCCTGCAGCGCGGGGGGATCCGCCGGGGCGGGGCGGGCGAAGGGCAGGATGGTGCCGGTGTCTCCGGTTCCGGGGCGGGGCATGGGCGGGCGGTCAGCCGGTCTGCAGGTCGGGGTTTCGGAGGGCCGGATCCGCCGGCCGGGGCGCGAGTTCGTGGTCAAGCTCGAGCCTGTGGCGCGCCCGGTCATAGCGGGCGACCCAGCGGGCGGGGGCACGCCAGCGGGCGCGGAACAGATCGGCCTGCCAGAGGGGCGCGCCCGGCGCGCGGGGATCGTCGGGGTCGAGCGCGGAAGGCAGCGAGGAGACATGCCAGCGTTCGCGCGCGGCACTCAGGTCGGGTTTCGCGGCGCGGCGGATCAGCCATGCAGGCACGGCCTGCGCCTCGGAGCGGAGCGCGAGCCGCTTGGTCGCGGTGAAATCGACGGCCGGGGCCTGGCCCCAGACCTCGCCGATCACCGCGGCAAGGGCGCGGCAGGACAGGCCCTGCTCCATCGCCCAAAGCACATCGACGGGTTTGGAGACCTCGAGATAGAGGATGTCCTGCACCGGGCCGAGGCCGGGAAGATAGGGCCGCCCCGCCTCGCGCCGCGAAAGGCGGTCCTGGATCCACAGGACCGGCCCCTTCGCGGGATCGACATGGGCCAGCGCAAAGCCGGTGGCGGCCGCATCAATCGCGCGGGGCGAGAAGATCTCGGACAGGGTGGCCTGCCGGGGGGTGGCCTCGCCCACGGGGGCCCCGTCTCGGGGGGTCGTGGCGCGGGAGGGGGCGGTGATGCGGGGGTCGGGCATGGGCAGCCTCGGCTTATTTGTTCTCTTTTTGTTCTAGAGCAGATCGCAGCGAAGGTCAAACCTCGGATGCGGATTTTCGGCGGCGGACGTTCTTCATGTGAAACATGAAGAGCGACTTTTAGATAGCTGACAAATAATCGCTTTATCCGGCCAGACTCTCGGTCACCGCCGACAGCGCCAGTGCGCCCGCGCCGCGCGCCCAGACCAGATCGCCCCAGGCGTGGCTCTCGACGCGGACGGGCGGGCGCGAGTCGGGCAGGCCCAGGGCCTGCATCTCGGCCTGAACCTCGCCGGCGGCGAGATAGTCGAAGCGCATCCTTTCGCCCGACAGGATGATCAGCGCCGGATCGAACAGCTGCTCCACATTCGACAGGCCCAGCGCCAGATAGCGCCCGGCGCGGGCAAAGATCGCCCGGGCCGCGGGGTTGCCGGCGCGGGCCTCGGCGAAAAGCGCCTCGAGCGTGGCCTGGCGGCCCCCGCCGGGCGGCAGGTCCAGCGCCGTCGCCGCCTCGCGCGCCAATGCGTAATCGGCAAGATAGGCCTCGAGGCAGCCGCGCCGCCCGCAGCGGCACAGCGCGCCGTCATGGCCCACCTTGGTATGGCCCAGTTCCAGCCCCATCCCGCGCGCGCCCCGGAACAGGCGGTTGTTCAGCACCATCCCCATGCCGACGCCATGTTCGATCGTGACCACCGCGAAATCCGACATCGCGCGCCCCGCCCCGAACCACAGTTCGGCCAGCGTCAACATGTTGGAATCATTGTCGACATGGACGGGCAGGCGCAGCCGCTCTTCCAGTTCCTGTTTCAGCGCCACGTCGCGCTCGGCCAGAAGCGGCGACCAGGGCACCCGGCCCGATCCGTGATCGACAAGGCCCGGCAGGCCGATCCCGATGGCCGTAACGGGGCGCGCGCCGCCGGGGGCTGCGGTGTCAAGCCGGGTCAGAAGGCCGTGAAGCTCGGCAAGGATCACCTCGAGCGGCTTGCGACCGGGCGGGATCGGCAGGGTCGCCTCGGCCAGGAGATTGCCGGCGAAATCGGTCAGGACGGCAGAGTGGTGTTCGTCCGACAGCTTGATGCCGATCACGCGATGCGCCTCGGCCACCACTTCAAGCGCGACGCGCGGCCGGCCCCGGCCCGGATCGCGGGGTTGGGGGGCTGCGACCTCACGCAGCAGGCCCATGGCGATCAGCTCGGCGGTCAATGCGGTGACAGAGCCTGCGCTGATCCCGAGGGTCCGGGCGATCCCGGCCCGGGCCGCGCGCCCCTCGGCCCGGACATGGTCAAGCACCTGCTGGCGCAGCGGGACCGAGGCCGCGCGAACCGCCGGAAGAAGCGGGCCGCAGCCGAAGGGGCGCCGGGTATTATCTTTGTCTGATGAAGTAATCACGGCGCTTTGATCCGGCAATCGCCCATGCAAGTGAGGGTCTGAGCAGAAAGCTGGCAGGAATTGCCTGCGGCCGTCAAATTTTATTTTGACAGCTGAAGTAAATTGACGGACTCTGTTGCGGGAGAGGGAGGAGAGTCGTCCGGGTGGATCCGGCGGCGGCTTCTCCTGTGCGGCCCCGGAGCGGATCCGGGCGAGGGGGGGACCATGTATATCGGGCTGGATCTGGGGACATCGGGCCTCAAGGGCATCGTGATCGACGACGGCCAGCAGGTGCTGGCCGAGGCTGTGGCCCCGCTCGAGGTGACGCGGCCGCATGACGGCTGGTCGGAACAGGATCCCGCAAGCTGGATCACGGCGGCCGAGGCGGTGATGGCAGAGCTTGCGGCCAAGGTCGGGCTGGCTGCGGTGCGCGGGATCGGGCTTTCGGGCCAGATGCACGGGGCGACGCTTCTGGATGCGGGCCACAAGGTGCTGCGCCCCTGCATCCTGTGGAACGACACGCGCTCGGCGGTCGAGGCGGCCGCGCTTGACGGCGATCCGGCGTTTCGCGCGAAAACCGGCAATATCGTCTTCCCGGGCTTCACGGCGCCGAAACTGGCCTGGGTCCGGGCGCAGGAGCCGGAGGTTTTCGACAAGGTCGCCCTCGTGCTTTTGCCCAAGGATTACCTGCGGCTCTGGCTGACGGGCGAGGCGGTGGCCGAGATGTCGGACGCGGCCGGCACAAGCTGGCTTGATACCGGCAAGCGCGACTGGGATGACGGGCTTCTCGCGGCGACGGGGCTATCGCGCGCCAGCATGCCGCGGCTGGTGGAAGGGTCCGAGGTTTCGGGCGCCCTCCGGGGCGAGTTGGCGGCGCGCTGGGGCTTGCCCTCCGGCGTGGTGGTGGCGGGCGGCGGCGGCGACAATGCGGCCAGCGCCGTGGGCGTGGGCGTGGTCAAGGCGGGCGAGGCTTTCGTCAGCATCGGCACCTCTGGCGTGCTGTTCGCGGCATCTAGCGCCTATCAGCCGGATGCGGCCAGTGCCGTGCATACCTTCTGCCATGCGCTGCCCGGCACCTGGCACCAGATGGGGGTGATCCTGTCGGCCGCGGATTCGCTGACCTGGCTATCGGGGGTTCGGGGGGCATCCGCCTCGGAGCTGACCGGGGGGCTGGGGCCCTTGCGCGCGCCGGGTCGCACGCTGTTCCTGCCCTATCTGGGCGGCGAGCGGACGCCGCATAACGATGCGGCGGTGCGGGGGCAGTTCCTGCATCTGGACCACGGGACCGACCGCGAAGCGCTGACCCGCGCGGTGCTGGAGGGCGTGACCCACGCCTTCCGCGACAGTTTCGACGCGCTGACCGGCACCGGCACGCGGATCGAGCGGTTGATCGGCGTGGGCGGCGGCACGCGGTCGGATTACTGGGTCCAGGCCATCGCCACATCGCTGGGGCTGCCCGTGGAATTGCCCGTGGCGGGCGATTTCGGCGGGGCATACGGGGCGGCGCGGCTGGGGCTGATGGCCGCGACCGGCGCAGGCGCCGAACTGGCCACGGCGCCCCGGATCGCCCGTGTCATCGAACCCGATACGACGCTGGCCCCGGCCTTTGCCGAGGCCCATGCGCGCTACAAGCAAGGTTATCAGGCCCTCAAGGGGCTTTACTGAAAGGCAGACCCATGACCGATTTCTTCAACGGCATCCCCGCAATCCGCTATGAGGGGCCCGAGAGCGACAGCGACTTCGCCTTCCGCCACTACAACCCCGACGAGGTGATCGCGGGCAAGCGGATGGAAGATCACCTGCGCTTTGCCGTGGCCTATTGGCACAGCTTTGCCTGGCCCGGCGGCGATCCGTTCGGCGGGCAGACCTTCGAGCGGCCCTGGTTCGGCGAGACGATGGAGCATGCGAAGATCAAGGCTGATGCCGCTTTCGAGATGTTCCGGATCCTCGGCGCGCCCTTCTTCTGTTTCCACGATGCCGATGTGCGACCCGAAGGGCGCGACTTCGCCGAGAACACGGCGCGGCTGGAGGAGATCACCGACTATTTCGCCGCCAAGATGGAGGAGACCGGGGTCAAGCTTCTCTGGGGCACGGCGAACCTCTTTTCGCATCGCCGCTTCATGGCGGGTGCTGCGACCAACCCGGACCCGGATGTCTTTGCCTTCTCGGCCGCGACGATCAAGACCTGCATGGATGCGACGCACCGGCTGGGTGGGCAGAACTATGTGCTTTGGGGCGGGCGCGAGGGCTATGAGACGCTTCTGAACACCGATCTCGGCCGCGAGCGCGCGCAGGCGGGGCGGATGCTGCAGATGGTGGTCGATTACAAGCACAAGATCGGCTTTCCGGGCACGATCCTGATCGAGCCCAAACCGCAGGAGCCGACGAAGCATCAGTATGATTACGACGTGGCGACGGTTTACGGTTTCCTCAAGGATTTCGGGCTGGAAGGCGAGGTGAAGGTGAATATCGAACAGGGTCACGCGATCCTGGCCGGGCATTCCTTCGAGCATGAGCTGGCGCTGGCGGCGAGCCTGGGGATCCTGGGGTCGATCGACATGAACCGCAACGACTACCAGTCGGGCTGGGATACCGACCAGTTCCCCAACAACGTGCCCGAGATGACGCTGGCCTATTACGAGATCCTGAAGGCGGGCGGTTTCACCACGGGCGGCACCAATTTCGATGCCAAGATCCGGCGGCAGTCGCTGGATCCCGAGGATCTGATCCTGGCGCATGTGGGCGGGATGGATGCCTGTGCAGCGGGGCTGAAGGCGGCGGCGCGGATGCTGGAGGATGGCAAGCTCGAGGCGGCGCGGGCCGAGCGCTATGCGGGATGGGAGACGGCGGCGGGCAAGGCGCTTCTGTCGTCGGACCTGGCAAGCATCGAGGCGCGGGTGCGGGCCGAGGGGATCAATCCCGAGCCGCGCTCGGGGCGGCAGGAGCGGCTCGAGAATCTGGTGAACCGCTACCTCTGAGGGCAAGGCCGAATTTGGCCAAATTCGGCGCCGGAATTTTGGAAATTCCGGCCTGCCGGCCGCGGTCAGTCCGGGATGTGAAAGCTGCCGAACCGGCCGCCCTGGAAGGCGAGGGGCGCGCCGTCGCGGCGTGTCGCCTCGGTCACGCGGGCGACCACGATCAGGTGGTCGCCCCCGTCATGACGGGCCACCGTCGTGCAGGTGAACCGCGCCAGCGCGCTGTCGATGATCGGGGTGCCGTGCCGGTCCGCCTGCCAGGGCAGATCCTCGAACGCATCGCGGGCGCGGCTGAACCGATCCGAGATCCAGCGCTGTTCCAGCCCCAGCACATGGATCGCGAAATGATCGGCCCCGGCGAAAAGCTGGAACCGGGCCGAGGCGCGTGCGGGCGACCACAGGACAAGCGGCGGGTCGAGCGAGACCGAGGCAAAGCTGTTGGCGGTGATCCCCGCCGGCCCTTCGGGCGTCGATGTGGTGACAACGGTCACGCCGGTCGCGAAGGCGCCCAGGGCCGTCCGGAAGGCGAGGGGATCGGTTTCGGGACGGAACGGGCTGATCGTTGTCGGGCGGGCCTTGCCCTGCGACGGCCCACCGGAAGCCCCCCCCGAAGACCCCTCCATAGGCCCGTCACCGTCCATCCGCACGGGAACCGTTGGGGCACTGGCGTGGGGCATGACGTCGGGCCTTCCGGTTGTCGCTTGCCGGCCGGAGGTTCGGCCGCTCTTCCTGAGAAATGGCTCCCGGCTCGGTTTTTCAAGGTCTTTGTTGCAACTACCGGTGCCAGGGGGCGATATTGTGGCAGCTCGGCCCGCAGGGCCCGATCGGCCCCGGGCGCAGGATTGCATGGCGGGGCAAGTCGTGTTAGCCGGCGTTTCGTGCCCTCTTAGCTCAGCGGTAGAGCAACCGCCTTGTAAGCGGTAGGTCGTCTGTTCAATCCAGACAGGGGGCACCATCCTTCTGGCGGGCCGATGCAAGCTTTGGGCGCCTCTGACGGCGTCGGGATTAGCACTCTCTTAACCAGGATCGCGCAAGGTCGGGGCTGAGCGGGTTTCGGCCCGGCAAGGAACCCCAAGTGCGATGACCTTTCACCTGCCGCCTTCGCAGCCCGCATCCGGCCTCGACCCCGCCCCCGGCCCCGCCCCCGGCCCCGAGGTCGGGGCGGTGAGGGTGGAGAGCCTCTATGGCCCGCTGTCCTGCCCCGACTGGCCGGATGACCTGATCCTGCGCACCTTGCGGGACCACGGCGAATGGGGCGCGGTCGAGGCGGAGCTTGCGGCGCGGATCCTGCCGGAGGGGGGGCGGCTTTGGGATGTCGGTGCCTTTCTGGGGACGTTTTCACTGGGCGTGTCGCGTCTCAGGACGCCGGGATCGGTGCTCGGGGTCGAGGCGAACCCGGATCTGCTGCCGCATCTGGGCGCCAATCTGCGGCAGGGCCTCTCCTGCCCCTCGGCGCTTGTGGGGGCCGGTGTGGGGATGCGGCCGGGCTGGCTTTCGCTGGTGCCGGAGAGCGCGGGAAGCGGCAATAGGGGGGCGCAGAGCTATCGCTTCCACGAGAGGCCGGAGGAGGCGGACGGAGCGGCCGTGCCCTGCAGGACGCTGGCGCAGCTGCGCGAGGCGCATGGCGATTATGACCTGCTCAAGCTGGATATCGAAGGTGCCGAGCTTGATGCGATCCGGGGCGATTACCGCTATCTGAAAGAGCGCCGGCCGATCCTCTGGATCGAATGCAACGAGACGCGGGCGAGCCTCGAGGTGCTGTCGGCGCTGCGGTCGCTGGACTACGAGCCGCTCTACATCGCCTTTCCGGCCTTTCGGCGCGCCAATTTCAAGGGCGATCCCGACCCGATCTACCCGATGGCCTATGAGGCGGCCCTTGTGGCCGCGCGGCCCGAGCGGCTTGCCGCGGTGGACTGGGCGATTGCGGGGGAAGAGATCATCGTCCGGCCCGTCGCCACCCATTTCGACCTGCGCCGGGCGCTGTTCGACACGCCGCGCTGGAGCCTGCGGGACTGGACCGATCTGGGCCGGGCCGAGCTGATCGCCCGGCTGACGCGGGCGCATGCGGGGCAGGGATTGGGGAGCTTCCTGACGGATTGACCGCGGGCTGCCCGCGCCCGGGCGGCTTGCGCCTGCTGCGGCCCGCTGCGACGCTGCCGTGAAGCGCCCGGTCTGGCGCGCGACAGGGCCCTTGCGGTCTGTGGCGGGGGCCGGGGTGTCGTTTCTGTCATGGTCCTGTGGTGCGCGGCGGGATAGGAGGGGGGCACGGCAGGCATTCGGGGCAGGCAATCGGGGCAGGCAATCGGGGCAGGCGGCCGGAACGGGCGGCCGGAGCGAGCGGGAGAGCGGTCATGTTGCAGGTTCTGGGCAGCTCCTGGGCGCTGCTTCTGGGGATGTTCCTTCTGATGATCGGCAACGGTCTTCAGGGCACGCTCCTGGGCATCCGGGGCGAGCTCGAGGGCTTTTCGACCCTGGCGATGTCGATCATCATGTCGGCCTATTTCGTGGGCTTTCTCTTTGCCAGCCGGCTTGCGCCGATGATGATCCGGCGGGTGGGCCATGTGCGCGTATTCGCGGCGCTGGGGTCGATGATCTCGGCGGTGATCCTGCTCTATCCGACCCTGACCGAGCCCTGGGCCTGGACGCTGGGCCGGGTGATCTTCGGCTTCTGTTTCTGCGGCGTCTATATCACCGCCGAAAGCTGGCTGAACGACGCCTCCAGCAATGCCAATCGCGGCAAGGCGCTGTCGCTTTACATGATCGTGCAGATGGGCGGGATCGTGACGGCGCAATACCTGCTCGTTCTGGGGGATGTGTCGGGCTATATCCTGTTCGTCATCCCTTCGATCCTCGTTAGCCTGGCCTTCGCGCCGGTGCTTCTGTCGGTGACGCAAACCGCGCCGGCCTTTTCCGCCACCAAGCCGCTGTCGGTGCGCCGGCTGATCGAGGTGTCGCCCCTGGCCTGTGCGGGGATGTTCGCGCTTGGCACGGTCTTTGCGGCACAGTTCGGCATGTCGGCGGTCTATGGCACGCGGGCGGGGCTTTCGATCCCGCAGATCTCGGTCATGGTGTCGGCCACCTATCTGGCGGCGCTGGTGCTGCAATATCCGATCGGCTGGCTGTCGGACCGGATCGACCGGCGGATCCTGATCCTCGCGCTGGCGCTGGTGGGGGGGGTTGCGGCGCTGGTGGCCTTCCTGATCCCGGGGCAATACTGGCTGATCGTGCTGGCCGCGGCCGCTGTCGGCGGGGCGTCGAACCCGCTTTACGCGCTGCTGATCGCCTATGCCAACGACTATCTTGAGCGCGAGGATATGGCCGCGGCCTCGGGCGGGCTCTTGTTCATCAACGGTCTGGGCGCGATCGCCGGGCCGCTGATCGTGGGCTGGACGATGGACAATCTGGGCGCCAACGGGTTCTGGGCGATCATTTCGGTCGCGATGCTGGGCCTTGCGGTCTATGCCTTGTGGCGGATGCGGCGCCAGCCCGACAAGGAGATCGTGGGCGACATGGTCTCATACGCGCCGATTGCCGCCACGGCGACCGGCGTCGTGGCGGGGGCCGCGATGGAGGAGGCCGCACTCGAGGCCGAGATCGCGGCCGAGGCTGCAGCCGAAACTGAGGCCGAGATCGGGGCGGAACAGCCGCAACCGCATAAGGAGGGACGGGATGGACAGGATTGACGCGGTTCTGCGCTTCTGGATCGACGAGATCGGGCCGAAGGGCTGGTATGCCGGCACCGAGGATATCGACGCCCAGGTGCGCGACCGCTTTGCCGATCTCTGGGACGAGGCGATGGCGGGCGGGCTGGGGCCCTGGCTGACCTCGCCGCGGGGGGCGCTGGCCTATCTGATCGTGACGGACCAGTTTCCGCGCAACCTCTTTCGCGATGATCCGCGCGCCTTCGCCAGCGATCCGATCGCGCGGGCGGCGTCGAAACTGGCGCTGGAACAGGGCTGGGACGCGCCGATCCCCGAGCCGGAGCGGCAGTTCTTCTACATGCCGCTGATGCATTCCGAAAACCTTGTCGATCAGGACAGGTCGGTCGAGCTGTTTGCGACCCGGATGCCCGAGACGGGCGCCGAGAACATCCCCCATGCCGAGGCGCATCGCGAGGTGATCCGCCGCTACGGCCGGTTCCCGACCCGCAACGCCGCCCTTGGCCGGGAAACCACCGCGGCCGAGGCGGAGTATCTGGCCCAGGGCGGCTACAAGGCGATTGTCGAGGTCTTTGCCGGAAAAGGTTGAGTTTTACGCAGTTCGAGGCGCGCTCCGGGCCGGCGTTAATCCGGCGGCAATCCCTTGGCACGATGATCGGGCCAAACCAGAGCCCGGGATGGCCCGCCGTGAAACAGGAACGTCACAAAGCAGAGGCGGAGCCGGTCCTGCCCGAGGTTGTCAAGCTCGCCCCCTCGCCCGAGCGCAGCGAGGATGCAAGCGACCTGTCGACCCAGATCATGAACATCATGGAACAGGGTGTTCTGGTCTGGTCGGCCGAAGGCACCTGCGAACTCCACAACAGCCGGATCTATCAGGTGATGGAAATCACCACTGACGACCTGCGCATCGGCAGCTCGCGCCAGGCCTTTCGGGAAAGATCGCTCGAACGCGGCGAGATGACGGTGGAGGAGCTGAGGAAGGCCGAATCGCTCGTCCTGTCACGCCAGCCCTATTCCTTTGACCGGGTGCTGCCCTCGGGCCGGGTGGTGCTGACCCATGGCCGCCCCACGCGGGGGGGCGGCTATGTCGTGACCTTCACCGATGTCACGGCCGAACGGCAGGCGGCCCGCGAACTGGCCGAGGCCAAGCGCGTCGCCGAAGCGGCCGAGGCGCGGGCGATGGAGCTTCTGGCCCAGGAACGCGCGCGCCAGCACGAGGCGCGGATGCTGGCGCAACTGGATGAATGGCTGCAGTCCTGCAAATCCCTGGACGAACTCTATCAGATCGTGCGCAGCTTCATGGTGACGCTGCTGCCCGGGTCGAAGGGCGAGCTTTACATCTATTCCAACTCGCGCGACGTGCTGGACGGGATGTGCAACTGGAACACGGTCGACCTGCATCCCTCGATCATGGCCGACAGCTGCTGGGCGCTGCGCCGGGGGCGGTCTTATGAATACAGGGCGGGGGGGCTGTGCTTTCCCTGCGATCACGTGACGGCGCATGGCCACAAGGTGCCGGTCACCGAATATATCTGCGTGCCCATCGTCGCCCATGGCGATACGGTCGGCCTGCTCCACATCCGCTTTGACGAGAATGTGCCGGGTGCCGCGCGGATCAGCGACCAGGGCGAATTCGCCATCCGCTGCGCCGAGCATATCTCGCTCGCCATCGCGAATGCCAAGCTGCGCGACGAGCTTCGGGATCAATCCATCCGCGACCCTCTGACCGGCCTCTACAACCGGCGCTATTTCGTCGATGCGCTGCGCCGCCAGACCGGCATCGCCGAACGCCGCGGGGTGCCCTTCGGTCTGATCGCCTTCGACACGGACCGGTTCAAGGAATTCAACGACAATCACGGCCATGACGCCGGCGATATGGTGCTGCGCGCGATCGGAAACCGCCTGCAGGAAATGCTGGTCGGAGGAGAGATCATCTGCCGTTTCGGGGGCGAGGAATTCGCCGTCCTCATTCCCGATGCCGATCTGGAAACGGCCGCCGTGGTCGCGCAGCGGATCTGCGATGCGGTGACCGATGTGCAGGTCCGCTACATGGAGGGGTTCCTGCCCCGGGTGACGGTTTCGGCCGGGGTGGCCGCCTTTCCCGAAAGCGCCTCTGTCGTGCAGGATCTGCTGCGCCGCGCCGATGCCGCGCTTTATGCGGCGAAAGAGGCGGGGCGCAACTGCGTCCGGGTCGCGCCATCGAACTGACCGGGCCTTCGCCGCATGAATGGCTGCCATGCGGGGTCGTCTCTGGTCGTCTGCGCGAAACTGGTTTAACGTCAAACCAGTTTTGCCCACCAGTTTTGCGCGGGCGACCGAACGATCGTGGGAGAATGTGATGGCGGCCAGGACTTTCGACATGATCGTGATCGGCGCGGGCCCCGGGGGCTATGTGGCGGCGATCCGTGCGGCGCAGCTGGGGCTGAAGGTCGCCATCATCGAGAAGGAGAACCTTGGCGGCATCTGCCTGAACTGGGGCTGCATCCCGACCAAGGCGATGCTGCGGTCCTCGGAAGTGTTCCACCTGATGCATCGGGCCAAGGAATTCGGCCTCTCGGCGACCGGGATTTCCTATGATCTGGACGCGGTGGTCAAACGCTCGCGCGCCGTGGCCGGGCAATTGTCGGGTGGAATCGGCCATCTGATGAAGAAGAACAAGATCACGGTGGTGATGGGCACGGCGCGGCTTGCGGGAAAGGGCCGGGTCGAGGTGACCACCGACAAGGGCGAAGAGGCGCTGTCCGCCCCCGCCATCGTTCTGGCCACCGGCGCGCGGGCGCGCGAATTGCCCGGGCTCGAGGCGGATGGCGATCTGGTCTGGACCTATCGCCATGCCCTCGTGCCGCCGCGGATGCCGAAGGATCTTCTGGTCATCGGCTCGGGCGCGATCGGCATCGAATTCGCCAGCTTCTACAATACCTTGGGCGCGAAGACGACCGTGGTCGAAGTGATGGACCGCATCCTGCCCGTCGAGGATGCCGAGATCAGCGCCTTCGCCAGAAAGCAGTTCGTCAAGCAGGGCATGACCATCCTCGAGAAGGCGACGGTGAAGAAGCTCGACCGCGCCAAGGGCAAGGTGACCGCCCATATTGAGGCCGGCGGCAAGACCGAGACGCGCGCGTTCGACACGGTCATCTCGGCCGTGGGCATCGTCGGCAATGTCGAGGGGTTGGGGCTGGAAGAGGCCGGGATCAAGGTCGACCGGACCCATGTCGTGACCGACGCATATTGCCGGACCGGGGTCGACGGGGTCTATGCGATCGGCGATCTGGCCGGTGCGCCCTGGCTTGCGCACAAGGCCAGCCATGAGGGTGTGATGGTGGCCGAGCTGATCGCGGGCGGCCATCCGCATCCGATCAAGCCGGGGTCCATCGCCGGGTGCACCTATTGCCATCCGCAGGTCGCCAGCGTCGGAATGACCGAGGAAAAGGCCAGGGCGGACGGTCACGAGATCCGGGTCGGCCGCTTCCCTTTCATCGGTAATGGCAAGGCCATCGCGCTGGGAGAGCCGGAGGGAATGGTCAAGACGATCTTCGACGCGAAGACGGGCGAGCTTCTGGGGGCGCATATGGTGGGCGCCGAGGTGACGGAGCTGATCCAGGGCTATGTGGTGGGCCGCACGCTCGAGACGACGGAAGCGGAGTTGATGGAGACGGTCTTTCCGCATCCGACCCTGTCCGAGATGATGCACGAATCGGTGCTCGACGCCTACGGCCGCGCGCTGCATTTCTGAGGGCAACGCGGGGTGTGAGGGGGGCCGGAATTTGCAAAATTCCGGCGGCCGAATTTTGCAAATTCGGCCCTCCCCGGCGTCAGGTCCGGAACTGCTTTGACAGTTTCAGGCCCTGCCCCTGGTAATTCGAGGCGATCCCCGTGCCGTAAAGCGTGTCGGGCACTTCGGCCATCCGCTCATAGACCAGCCGGCCGACGATCTGCCCGTGTTCCAGCACGAAGGGTGCTTCGTGGCAGCGCACTTCAAGCACACCGCGCGATCCCGCCCCTCCGGCCGCGGCCCAGCCGAAGCCGGGATCGAAGAACCCCGCGTAATGCACCCGGAATTCGCCCACCATGGCCAGATAGGGTGCCATTTCGGCGGCGTGATCCGGCGGGATCGTCACCGCCTCGCGGCTGACCAGGATGTAGAAAGCGCCGGGATCGAGGATGATCCGGGCCTCGGAACTGTGGATCGGCTCCCAATAGGCCGCCGCCTCGTAATGGCCGATCAGGTCGAGGTCGATCACCCCGGTATGCGGTTTGGCCCGCCAGCCGACCAGCGTCCCCTCGGCCGGTGCCAGATCGACCGAAAAGCCCAGCCCCCCCGTGATCACCGCCTCGTCCGGCACCAGCGGCGTCGTCGCATGCAGCCGGCGCAGCGCCGCATCGTCCAGCACGGCATCGCCGCGGCGAAAGCGGATCTGGTTCAGCCGCATGCCGGGACGCACCAGGACCGAGAAGGACCGCGGGCAGATCTCGGCATAGAGCGGCCCGCGATAGCCGGCCGGGATCCTGTCGAATTCCGCCCCACCATCGGTGATGGTGCGGGTCAGGAGGTCAAGCCGTCCGGTCGAGGATTTGGCATTGGCGACCGCGGCGATATCGGGCGGTAGGGCCAGCCCCTCCATCAGCGGCACGACATAGACGCAGCCCTTTTCGAGCACGGCCCCTTTGCTGAGATCGACCCGGTGCATCTCGAACTCGGCCAGCCGTTCGGCGACGGTTCGCCCGGCACCCGCCAGGAAAGAGGCCCTGACCCGGTAGGCGACGGAGCCCAGCCGCAGGTCAAGGCTGGCGGGCTGGATCTGGTTCGGTGCGAGGCCGGTTTCGGTGGTGGTTTCGGTGGTGATCGCGCCCGCATCAAGCATGGCCCGGATCGTCTGACACGGCAGGATGCCCATGGCCTCTGACACGATCACATCCCCTCTCAGCAAAAACCCGCCGCGGGATGCGCGGCGGGTATTCTGGTCGGGCTAGCAGGACTTGAACCTGCGACCTTCCGTCCCCCAGACGGACGCGCTACCAGGCTGCGCTATAGCCCGACTGCGGGCCTTTTGACGGGTTTCGCGGGCAAGGGCAAGCCGGAAAACGGGGCTTGTCTTCGCTTCTGCCGGAGCCGGGTTCGCTCAGGCCGGATCCTGCCGGAGGCGGTCGCGCAATGCGGCAAGATCCCGAACCAGCGGGGCGAGGGCCCGTGCCTGGGCGGGGCGCAGGGTGCCCTGCATCCGTGCCAGCTTTGACAAAAGACCCGGGGCGGCGGGGCGGGGATCGGGCAGGGCGGGGATACCGCGCGCGGCCGGCCGCGCCGCCTGGTCTGCAGGAGGGGGAGGCGCCGCGCCGCCTTGGCGCCTTTCGGGCGGGGCGGGGCGGGGCGGCATCGTGCCCGCCTGAAGCGGAGGCAGCTGCGGCGGGCGCGCGGCATGCATCGGCAGGGGTTCGGGAAGCGGCTCGGGAGGCGGCATCGCAGCCCGTGGTCCTGCGGGGGGCGGAGGCGAGAACTCCTGCCCGGCGGCATCGGGGGCGGGCGGCATCCGCTGCTCGGCGCTGCGGTCCGGCGTCATGGAGATCGGCGGGGAGATCGGCGGCGCGGGATCGGCGAAGGCGCCGCCCTCTGCCGGGTCCGGCGCCAGGCCCGCCGCCTGATCGGCGACATGGCGCACGCCCTTTTCCCGAAGCAGCTTCTGCACCCCCTTGATCGTCATGCCCTGTTCATGCAGCAGCAGCTTGATCCCGGCCAGAAGCGCCATATCCTCGGGGCGGTAGTAGCGGCGGCCGCCGGCGCGCTTGACCGGCTTGATCTGGCTGAACTTGCTTTCCCAGAACCGCAGGACATGGGCCGGCGTATCCAGCCAGTCGGCCACTTCGCTGATCGTCCGGAAGGCCTCGGGGGATTTGCTCATTCCGCGTCAGATCCCGTTCATGCTGCGGCAGGCCGCCGTCCGGATCCGGGCGGCCGTGGCGTTCCGGCGGCCGTCACTTCTTGTTGCCGGCGGCGATCCGATCCTTCATCAGATGCGAGGATCGGAAGGTCAGAACCCGCCGGGGATGGATCGGCACTTCTTCGCCGGTTTTGGGATTGCGACCGATCCGGGCCGATTTCTCGCGGGTCGAGAAGGTGCCGAAGGACGAGATCTTGACCGTTTCGCCGGCCACCAGCGCATCGGAAACATGCCGCAGCACGGATTCGACAAGCTCGGCGCTGTCGTTGCGCGACAGGCCCACCTCGCGGTGCACGGCTTCCGCCAGATCCATCCGGGTCAAGGTCTTGTCAGCCATCACGCACCCCCTGTTTGGAGCGACATTAGGCTGCGCTTCAAATTGGAGTCAATATCAAGGGCTTGTAGCGCGGCCTTGAGGCGCCTTTTCGCTACCAGCGCAGGACCACCGCACCCCAGCTCAGACCGCCGCCGATCGCCTCGGTGACGATGAGGTTGCCGGGCCGGATCTGGCCCCGCTCCACCCCCACCGAAAGCGCCAGGGGAATCGAGGCGGCCGAGGTGTTGCCATGGTCCTGAACGGTGACGACGACCCGCTCCATCGGCACCTGCATCCGCTGCGCCGTGGCCGAGATGATGCGCAGATTGGCCTGATGCGGCACGATCCAGTCCACATCCCCGCTGCCAAGCCCCGCCTTGTCCAGCGCGGCATGGGCGGTTTCGGCCAGCTTCTCGACGGCATGGCGGAAGACTTCCTTGCCCTGCATGCGCAGATGCCCGGTCGTTCCGGTCGAAACGCCGCCATCCACATGCAGAAGATCGCGGTAGCGCCCGTCGGAATGCAGGTCAGAAGCAAGGATGCCGCGATCGGCCGAGGTGCCCGCGCCCTCCTCGGCCTCGAGGATCAGGGCGCCGGCCCCGTCGCCGAACAGCACGCAGGTCGACCGGTCGGTCCAGTCCATCAGGCGGGAGAATGTCTCGGCCCCGATCACCAGGACGCGCCGCGCGGTGCCCGAGAGGATCAGCGCATTGGCATTGGCCAGCGCATAGACGAAACCGGCGCAGACGGCCTGCACGTCGAAGGCGAAGCCGCCCTTCATGCCAAGCCCGGCCTGCACCATGGTCGCGGCCGAGGGGAAGGTGAAATCCGCCGTCGAGGTCGCCATGACGATGGCGTCGATATCCTGAGCCTCAAGCCCGGCCGCGGCCAGCGCGCGTTCGGCGGCCTCTGTGGCCATGGAGGAGGTGGTCTCGTCGGGGGCGGCGAAATGGCGCCGCTCGATCCCCGAGCGCGACCGGATCCATTCGTCTGTCGTATCAAGCGAGGCTTCGAATTCGGAATTGGGCACAACCCGTTCGGGCAGATAGTGCCCGACACCCTTTACCACGGCGCGTATCGTCATGCCTTCCCTGCAATCTCCGGCCCGACAAGGCCGGTCGTCTGTGTGTCTTCGTCTTCAGGCGGCGGCGGTTCTGCCGGCGCCGCTTCGGCGGGGCGCTCGGCGAGTGCCGTAGCACTGGCCACGCGGGCGGCCAGCTTGGCGGAAAAGCCCGAGGCGGCCAGCCGGTTGGCCAGCAAAAGCGCTGCGGCAACGCCGGTTTCATCGGCCGAGCCGTGGCTTTTCACCACCGTGCCGTTCAGCCCGAGGAACACGCCGCCATTGACGCGCCGCGGGTCGATCCGCTTCTTCAGCCGCCCCAGCGAGGTCATCGCCAAGAGCGCCGCGATGCGCGAGAGCGGGGTCTTGTTGAAGGCTTCGCGCAAAAGCTCCGAGATCAGCGTCGCCGTCCCCTCGCCGGTTTTCAGCGCGACATTGCCGGTGAAGCCGTCGGTCACGATCACATCCACCCGGGCCGAGGGCAGGTCGCCCCCCTCGACAAAGCCGATATAGTCGAAATCGCCGCGCGGGGCGGCCTCGGCGATCAGGTCATGGGCGGATTTCAGCTCGGCCCGGCCCTTGTGTTCCTCGACCCCCACATTCAGCAGGCCGACGCGGGGGCGGCTGATGCCAAGGCCGTTGCGCGCGTAAGAGGCGCCCATCAGCGCATAGGTCAAGAGGTCGTCGGCATCGGCCTTGATATCGGCGCCGGCGTCCAGCATCAGGTTGAACCCGCCGGGATTGCGCGAGGGCCAGAGGCAGGCGATGGCGGGGCGGTTCACGCCCTCGGCCTTGCGCAGGCGCAGCATGGCGATGGCCATCAGCGCCCCGGTATTGCCGCAGCTGACACAGATCGAGGCCTCGCCCGAGCGGACCGCCTCGATCGAGGACCACATCGACGTGTCCTTGCCGTTGCGCATCACCTGGCTGGGCTTGTCGGTCATGGCGACCACGCCGGGCACATCGACGATGCGCACGCGGTCCGCGATCCGGCGCCGCGCGACCAGCGGGGTCAGCGTTTCGGCCGGGCCATGCAGAAGGACGGTAACGCCCGCTGCCTTCTCCAGGAAACGCGCAAGGCCCGCGACGACCGCCGCAGGCCCGTTGTCGCCGCCCATCGCATCCAGCGAAATGACGGCCGCCGACCCGGGGGCCAGTGACGGAGAGTTTGCCTGATTGGGCGCCGCCATGACCCGCAGAGGCAGCTTACGCTGCCTCGTCGTCCAGATCGACCTCGGTCGTCATCGCCACGACTTCGCGTGCCGCGTAATGCCCGCAGGAGGGGCAAACGTGATGCGGACGCTTCAGTTCGCCGCAATTGGCGCATTCATTGGGATTTGCAGCCACAAGCGCATCATGCGAGCGGCGGTCGCCCTTGCGGGCCTTGGAGACTTTGTTCTGTGGGACGGCCATGTCACAACCTCTGGGTTCCGGCGGGCCGAAGGCCCAGTTTCGTCGTCGTCATGCAAGTGTCACAACGATGTCCCGCGCGCTTTACACGTCTGCGCAACCGCTGTCGAGCCGCGAGTCAGGAGAGCGCCTTAAATACTGCCCTTCCCGCGAAGTGCAAGAGGTATCGGGCCGCCCGTTTCAGGCGCGGCCTTCGCCTTCTTCTCCTGTGTCCTCGCGGCCTGTGTCCTCGGGGTCGTCCGCATCGCCCTCGGGCAGGCCAAGGGCGGCTTTCAGCCCGGCGAAGGGGCGCAGCGCCGCATCGGTCAGGGGTTCGGTGCCGGGATCGCTGACCGTCACGGGGGGCAGTTCGGCGCCTTCCGCCCGCGGCCAGGGCGGCAGGGCAAGGGCCAGCGCCTCGATCATCACCGCGCCCAGATCAAGGGTCTGGGGCAGGGGTTCGAGCGTGTCATCCTCGGGCATCTCGACCTCGCCGGGGCCCGGATCGGTGAAGCCTTCGACGAACTGGCGGCGCACCTCCTCGTCGATGCGGGTGACGACGGGGGCGAGCGTGACGACGCAGTCCTGCACCACCGTCGCGCCCAGATCGGCCACCAGCCGCCAGTCGGCCCGCCCCACCGCCTCGAGATGGCCCGACAGGCGCAGCTTGCGGATCGCCGGTATGCCCAGCTCGGCGGCGATGGCGGCGCGGGCCGGGGCATCGGGTTCCAGCGTGAAAGAGGTGTCGCGCCGGCGCGACAGATCGGCGAGCCGGATGATCCGGCCTGGCCCTCCCGCGCTGTCGTGATCGGCCTGAGAAGGGGGCATGACGCTTCCTTTCTTGAACAGGGGGCCGTGCTTGCTGTAAGCCCGATAAAAGCCGTTCGGGCACAAGGCAAGAGGGCAGGGGTCGATGATGGGCAGGCGGGCCATGGCCTTGCAAGGCGAAATCTCGCAGCGCGCGCGGCGCCTTGTGCCTGTCGTGGCGCCCTTGCTTGCGGCGGCGTCGCTGGCGCTGATGGTCGGCTGCACGCCGCTGTACCGCGATCACGGCTATGTGCCGCCCGAAAGCGAGCTGGCCCAGCTGCAGGTGGGCGTCGACACGCGCGAAAGCGTGATCGCCGCCGTGGGCGCGCCCGGTGTGGCGGGGCTGATCGACGAGACGGATTTCTACTATATCGAAAGCCGGTTCCGGCATTTCGGCTTCCTCGCCCCCGAAGAGATCGACCGCACCGTCCTTGCCATCAGCTTCGACGGGGCCGGCGCCCTGCGCAATATCGAGAGGTTCGGGCTTGCGAATGGGCAGGTCGTGGTCCTGTCGCGCCGGGTGACGACCGAGAATGTGCGCGACACCACCTTTGTCCGCCAGCTTCTGCGCAACCTTGGCCGGGTCGATGCCGAAACGCTGTTCGGCGAGTGAAGGCCCCTAGGGCCGGCGGACAGGCGCTCGGTCTACCTCTGGCTCGCGTCGTGATCGGCAAGGGTCTTGCCCGGCTCGTCCACGAAAAGCTGCGGCAAGAGCTTCAGCGCCTCGATCCGTTCAAGGCGGAACCGGGCGAAGCCGCCCCGACGCTCGCACCAGGCCGTGACGCTCCACAGCCGGCCCCAGTAATCGACGCGCAGCGGGCGGATCGTCTGGTCGCTCAGGGCGCCATCGGCCTCGCGGTAGCGGAGCGACAGCTTTTGCCGGGCGCGGATCGCGGCGCGGATCGGGGGGGCGTGGCGAAACCCGGCGCGCGCATCGGCGAAGGGGGGCAGGGCAAAGGCCGTGGCGGCGGGCAGGCTGTCCTGATCCTCGGGCAGGGCCGCGTCGATCTTGGCCGCAAGGCTTGCTGCCGCGTCGCGCAGATCGTCCTGTGCCGCATCGGCCAGCACCGCGAGGCCGACATGCAGCGCCTCGAGCTCGGCCAGGCTCAGGTTCAGGGGCGGCAGCGTCACCGGGGCGGTGGCGCGGTAGCCGCGCCCGCGCGCGCCCGCGACCGGAATGCCCGAGGCGGCCAGCGTCTCCATGTCGCGATAGATGGTGCGCGGCGTCACGCCCAGCCGCAGGGCCAAATCCTCGGCCCGGTGCAAGCGGCCGTCGCGCAGGATCTGCAACAGGTCTGACAGGCGGTCGCTGCGGCGCATCGGGGGGGCCTTCCGGGGGGTGGCTTTGCTCCTGACAGGTTTGTGTCACAAAATCCTCGCCTCGACCAGCGTTGACGGCGGATCGGCGGGGTCGGGGCCTTTCGGTTCCCCGCCGCTTTGCCTAGGCTCTCCCCTCGTGGCCATCAGGGCCATCTGCAGATCCAGGGAGAAATCGGGATGCTGAACAACATCGGCCCGCTGGGCCTGCTTCTGATCGCGGTCGTGGTGCTGGTCCTGTTCGGACGCGGCAAGATCGCCTCGCTGATGGGCGAGGTCGGCAAGGGAATCACCGCCTTCAAGAAGGGCGTGGACGAGGGCAAGAAAGAGCTTGAGGACGAAACCGCCGAAGCCGCCCGCGACGTGACGCCCGCCGAGGACAAGGACAAGGTTTGAGACGGGGCTTGAAACGGGAACTAAACCGGGTCGGACCGATCCGGCAAAAGGCGTGATCCATGTTTGATTTCGGTTTCACCGAACTGCTGATCATCGGCGTCGTGGCGCTGATCGTCGTCGGGCCCAAGGACTTGCCGATCATGTTCCGCAATGTGGGGCGGTTCATGGGCAAGGCCCGCGGCATGGCGCGCGAGTTTTCGCGGGCGATGGATGCGGCGGCGGATGATGCCGGGATGAAAGAGATCAACAAGACGCTGAAAGCCGCCTCGAACCCCAAGGCCTATGGGCTGGACAAGCTGCGCGAGCAGACGGGGCTGGACAGTCTGGACAAGTCCCTGCGCGGCGCGACCTCGGGGCTGGATGGCAAGACCTCGGCCTACAAGGCCGGCGGGGCGACGGCGGAACTGGCCGCCAAGCGCGCCGAAGAGCGCAAGGCGCGGCTGGAAGAGGCCACGGCACGGCGGCTGGCCGCCGAGGCGGAAGCGGCGGAAAAGGCGGGCTCCGAGGAGGCGGCGGCGGAGACACCGGCGGCGAAGGCTGCAACCGCGGCGAAGGCTCCGGCGAAGGCGACAAAGGCGGCAAAGACGACCGCGAAGGCTCCGGCGAAGGCTGCGGAGAAGGCTCCGGCAAAGGCTGCGGCGAAGGCGCCCGCCAAGTCGAAGGCCCCGGCGAAGGCTGCGGAGAAGGCTCCGGCAAAGGCTGCGGCGAAGGCGCCCGCCAAGTCGAAGGCCCCGGCAAAGGCCGCCAAGGCGAAGGCGGCCCCGGCTGAGGAACCCTCCGCGACGGCGGCCGAAAAGCCCAAGGCCCCAAGACGCAAGGCCGCAGCCCCCCGCAAGCCTCCCGCCGCTGAGACCCCGGATGCAGGGGAGGAAAGCTGATGGCGCAGGTCGAAGACGATATCGAAGACAGCTCGGCCCCGCTGATCGAGCATCTGGCCGAATTGCGCACCCGGCTGATCCGGTCGGTTCTGGCCTTCGTCGTGGCGATGGTCGCCTGTTTCGCCGTGGCGCAGCCGATCCTGGCCTTCATCCTCGGCCCGATCGAGGCGACGATGCGCGGCCTGGGCGACCCCAATCCGGTGATGCAATACACTGCGCCGCAAGAGTATTTCTTCACCCTCGTGCGCATTTCGATGGTGGGGGGGCTCGCACTTTCCTTTCCGGTGATCGCCTATCAACTGTGGAGATTTGTCGCGCCGGGGCTCTATCGGTCGGAAAAATCCGCTTTCCTGCCCTTCCTTCTGGCCTCGCCCCTGCTGTTTCTGGCCGGGGCCGCCTTCGCGCATTACGTCGTCACGCCTTTCGCGATGCGGTTCTTCCTGGGCTTTGCCGATGCCTCCTCGCTTCTGGCGACGCTGGTGCCTGGCGTTGATGGCGAGGCTCCGGCCCTGCCCACCTCGGACAGCGGGATCGACATCGTCTTTCAGGGCAAGGTGAACGAGACGCTGGACATCTCGCTCAAGCTGATCGTGGCCTTTGGCCTCTGTTTCCAGCTGCCCGTGCTGCTGACGCTGATGGGCAAGGCGGGGCTTGTCACCTCGGCCGGGCTGGGGCGGATGCGCAAATATGCGGTCGTGCTGATCCTGATGACGGCGGCGCTGGTGACGCCGCCCGATGTGATCACGCAGCTGATTCTCTTCCTCGCGATCTATCCGCTGTACGAAATCTCGATCTTCCTGATCAAGCGGATCGAGAAGCGGCGCGAACAGGAACTGCGCGAGGCGGGCGTTCTGGGCGAGGACGAATCGCTTTACGACGAGGCGCCCGACGACGACGCTGAAGAGGATCTCAAGGCGTGAGCGAGGCAGAGCTGCTTGCGCGGATCGCCGAAGCGCTGGAGCGGATCAGCCCGCCGCCCGCGCCCGCGCCCGATTTCACCGCGGCCGCCTATGTCTGGCATCCCGACCCGGACCGGCTTTTGCCGGTGGCGCGGGTGAACCGGATCGACGTGTCGCTTCTGGTCGGCGTCAACCGGGCGCGCGATACGCTGATCGAGAATACCCGGCGCTTCGCCCAAGGCTTCGTGGCGAACAATGCGCTGCTGTGGGGCGCGCGCGGGATGGGGAAATCCAGCCTCGTCAAGGCGGTGCATGGCGCGGTCCAGGCCGAGTTTCCGGCGCTGAAGATCGTCGAGGTCCAGCGCGAGGACCTGCCCACGATCGGCCGCTGCCTTGCACTTCTGCGCGAGGCGCCGGGGCGGTTCATCCTGTTCTGCGATGATCTGTCCTTCGGCCATGACGATGCGCATTACAAATCGCTCAAGGCGGTGCTGGATGGCGGGATCGAGGGGCGGCCGGAGAATGTCGTGCTGTACGCGACCTCGAACCGGCGGCACCTGATGCCGCGCGACATGATCGAGAACGAACGCCAGCAGGCGATCAACCCCTCCGAGGCGGTCGAAGAAAAGGTCTCGCTCTCGGACAGGTTCGGGCTTTGGCTGGGCTTTCATCCCTGCAGTCAGGACGATTACCTTGCGATGATCCGCGGCTATTGCGCGGCCTATGGCGTGAGGATCGACGAGGCCGAGCTGCGCGCCGAGGCGATCGAATGGCAGGCCACGCGGGGCAGCCGGTCGGGCCGGGTGGCCTGGCAGTATTTCACCGATCTTGCCGGCCGCAGGGGCCTGTCGCTGCAGGGCGGCTAGGCCAGGGCGGCCGGGTTCGGGCCGTGCCTAGCCAGCGACGGGACTGTCCGAGAGGATTTCGGGCAGAAGCCGCGCGGCCTCTTCGGCCGAGGCGGCAAGGGCGTCGCGATCCTCTCCGGGATAGAACCGGGCGCGGGTGGCGGTGCGCATCGGGCGGGGGGTGAGGATGCGGACCTCGGGGCCGATCCGCTGCGTCTCGCCCTGCCAGCTGCGGGCAAGGGCGATCTGGGCGGCCTTGGTGGCCCCATAGGCGCCGAAGAACTTTTCGCCGCCGCGCGGATCGTCAAGGAACACCGCCCGCCCCGTGGCCCCCAGAAGCGGCGCGACATAGCCGATCAGCCGCGCCGTCGCCGCGACATTGATCGCAAGCGATTTGTCGAAATCCTTTTCCGCCAGATGCGCGGTGGGGGCGAGCGGGGCCGCATGGATCGCCGGATGCAGCCAGAGATCGAGCCCGCCCCAGCGCGCGTGGATCGAGGCGCAAAGCTGCTGCATCGCGGCCGGGATGGTGATGTCCATCGGCGCCAGCGTGGCCTCGCCGCCGCGGGCCTTGACCCTGTCGTCGGTCTCTTCCAGGCCGCCGGTGGTGCGGGCGACGAGGATCAGGTGATGGGTCGGGGCCATCGCCTCGGCCAGGGCGGCGCCAAGGCCGCGCGAGGCGCCGGTGATCAGGGCGGTTTTCATGGGCGCGTTCCTTTGGAGGGGCTGACTTTGGCGGGCCGGCTGGCGTTATGGATGCGGCCAAGCGTGGCGCGGGCGGCATCCATGTCGCCCGTGGCCCCGGCCCAGTCGCAGAATCGGTCGAAATCAGGGCCGAGGCTTTCCAGCCGGATCCGCAGCACATGGGGCCGGTCCTTCAGGAAGGCCTCGATATTGGCGGTGACGGTCTCGACATAGTCGCGGGCGATGGCGACCAGCTCTTCGGGGCTGTCCTCGGCGCGGGGGCGGTAATGGATGTCGCGACGATAGCCGCGGATGATGCCGTGCCGTCCGCGCAGGGCATAGCTGCGGGCCACTTCCTCTGCGTCGCGGGTCAGATGCACATATCCCGCCTCATCGCCGAACCGCGCGCCCAGGCGGCCCAGGAACCAGGCAAGGCGGTTGTCGACCTCGATATGGCCGGGCGGATAGGCCAGACGCTCGGGGCCCAGGATGTCATAGCGGCTTTCATGGGCGGCGGTGTAGTTGGTCAGATGGCCGCAGGCCCGCGCGAAAGTCGTCGATCCGCAGCGCCCGGTGCACAGGACAAAGATATTGGCGAAACGGGGCGCGCTCATGCGCCGCTGCATAAGCGAAAAGCGCAAGCGGCCGCAAGAAGCGCCGGCGCGTTCTCGCCTGCTTGCGGGGGGCGGGCCGCTTGCCTATCAGGGGGCCGAGAGCCAGCCGAGAGTGCGCCATGCCCCAGCCCGTCGCCACAGCCCGGCGCGACCCCCTCGACATCTTCATCCATGTTCCCAAGACCGCGGGCAGCACGCTCAACAGCCTTCTGCTGCGCCACCATGGCCCGCGCGTCTCGCCCCGGGGCTGGGCGGTGGCGGCGCGGCTTCTGCCGGGGGCGGTGATCGACAATTCGGTGGGCGGGCGCTGGCTGGCACGGGGCCTGGCGCGGGGCTGTTCGCATCTGGAGCTTCATGCGCGCCAGCCCGCGACATTCGACCGGCTGCTGGCGGGGGCCGACTGGGTCAGCGGGCATCTGACGCGGGCGGTGATGGAGGCCCATATGGCGCGGATCGGCCGGCCGGCGCGCTATGTGACGCTTCTGCGCGATCCGACCGATCAGGTCGCCTCGCATTACCAGTGGTGGATCGAGATCTTCGACCGTGGCCCCTGGCGCTACTGGCGCTATGACGGTTTCGCGCGGCATCTGTCGCGGCGGATCCGGGCCACCGACAATGCCGATCCGCGCGCGATCATCCCGATCCTGTCGGAGCATTGGTCGCTGTTTCTGAACCTGCAATCGACCTATGTGCTGGAAGCGCCGCCCCGGCCCGACAGCCCCGACTGGTGGCGCGACTGGGACGAGGAACGGATCGCCGCGCGGCTGCAGGACTATGCCGGCATCGGGCTGGGCCGCGATATCGCGCCGGCCTTTCGCGCCCTGACCGGGCAGGAGCCGCCGCCCGTCGCGCGGCTGAACGAAAGCCGCTCGACCTTTGACCGCGCGGTGTTCCGCACGCCCGAGATGCAGGCCTTCCTGGCCGAGCGCAATGCCTGCGATATCCGGCTGGTCGGGATCGCGGCGGCGGGGGCGGCATGAACGTGATCGCCGTTCAGCCCGGCTCTGAACCCGAGCGCAGCGCCTATGCCGCCTTGCCGGGGCTGGCGGCGCGGCTGGCGCGGGGGGAAAGCCCGCCGGGGCCGGGTCACTGGGACGAGATCGAGGCGCCCGCGACCCTTGCCGGGCAGGCGGCGGGCGATGTGGTGCTGGTCCATCTGCGCGGCGCGGTGGTCTGGCCGGGGCGGGGCATCGTTCTGGGGCCGGACGGGCGGATCGTGCAGGCGACCGAGGCGGGCGGGCGGATCGCGCGGGGCGATATGGCGCGGCTGCGGGGGATGCATTCGGGGCCCGGGGGGCTGCGCTTCGTGGCGCCGGCCTCGATGCGGCGGCTGTCGCGGGGGATGGTCTGGATGAATGCCGGTGCGGGGGCGAATTACGGGCATTTCCTGTTCGACGCGCTGCCGCCGCTTCTCTGGGCCGAGCGGGCGGGCCTTCTGGCGCGTCATGCGCCGCTGTCGCCGCTTCTGAGCCGGTGGCAGCGCGATCTTGTGGCGCGGGCGGGGATCCGCACGGCGCTGCGCGAGGTTCGCGACGATGTGGTGGCGGTGGATCACCTGATCCTGACGACGGCGCAGAACCACTACCTGCACCGCGCGGGCGGCATGCTGCGGGATCTGGGCGGGGTGCTGGCGGCTTCGGCTGCGGGGGAAGCGCAGGGGGATGGGCCGCCGGTCTATCTGGGCCGGCGCTGGCAGACGGGGCGGATCATCGTCAACGAGGCGGCGCTGCTGGAAGGTCTGCGGGCGCGCGGGGTGCGGATCCTGCAGCCGGGGCGGATGCGGGTGGCCGATCAGGCGGCGGCGGTGGGGGGCGCGCGGATCCTTCTGGGGCCAAGCGGGGCGGGGCTTGCGAACCTGGTGTTCCTGGCACCCGGGGCCCGGGTGATCGAGATCCGCCCCGGCCCGGTGCAGGAGCCCTGGCTGGATCTGGCCTGCGCCAATCTGGGGCTGGAGCACCGGATCATTCGCGCGCCCGGGCCGCTGCCGCGGGGCGAGGTGCCGCTCTGGGCGCGGCTGGCGCAGCTGCCGCGACGGGTGACGGGGCGCTATCACTATGCCTGCCGGGCGGATGTGGCGGCGGTGATGGCGGCGCTTGAAGGGGCCTGAGGGCGGATCTTGCCCCGGCGCCCGGGGGTGCTTCGCCCCCCGGACCCCCAGAGGATATTTTCAAACAAAAGAAGCAGGGGCGGGGGGCCGCGGCGCCGGGGTTGGCGGCTGTTTGGCGGCTGTTTGGGGGGGTAGTCGGGGGCTATTCGGCGGCGGTTTTCATGCGGAAGCCCTGGTCGATCATGTCGGCGGGGATCACCGGGTAGTCGCCCGAGAAACAGGCGTCGCAGTATTGCGGCGCCTCGGGGTTGCGGCCCATCGCCTCGCCCACCGCGCGGTAGAGGCCGTCGAGCGAGATGAAGCGCAGCGAATCGACCGCGAGATGGGCGCGCATCTCTTCCTCGGACATGGTGGCGGCGAGGAGTTTCTCGCGCTGGGGCGTGTCGACGCCGTAGAAACAGGGCCAGGCGGTGGGGGGCGAGGCGATGCGGAAATGCACTTCGGCGGCGCCGGCATCGAGGATCATCTCCTTGATCTTGCGGCTGGTGGTGCCGCGCACGACCGAATCGTCGACGAGGATCACCCGCTTGCCCCGGATCAGCGCGCGGTTGACGTTGAGCTTGAGGCGCACGCCCATGTTGCGGATCTGTTCGGAAGGTTCGATGAAGGTGCGGCCCATGTATTGGTTGCGGATGATCCCCATGGCGAAGGGAATGCCCGAGGCCAGCGAATAGCCGATTGCGGCCGGGGTGCCGCTGTCGGGGACGGGGCAGACGAGATCGGCCTCGACCGGGGCTTCTTTCGCCAGTTCGCGGCCGATCGCCTCGCGGGTTTCATAGACCGAGCGGCCGCCGAGCGTGCTGTCGGGGCGGCTGAAATAGACATGTTCGAAGATGCAGAAGCGCGGTTTGCGCTGGCGGAAGGGGAAATGGCTTTCGAGCCCCTTGTCGGGGCTGATGACGACCATTTCGCCCGGCGCGATCTCGCGCACGAATTCGGCGCCGATGATGTCGAGCGCGCAGGTTTCGGAGGCGAGCGCCCAGGCGTTGTTGGCGGCAGGGCCCACGCGGCCCAGGACCAGCGGGCGCACGCCCAGCGGATCGCGGCAGCCGATCAGCTTGGTCCGGGTCATGGCGACGATGGAGAAGGCGCCTTCGACCTTGCGCAGCGCCTCTTCCATGCGGTCGGGGATCGAGCGGCCCATCGAGCGGGCCATCAGGTGGATGATGCATTCGGTGTCGGAGGAGGACTGGAAGATCGAGCCGCGCTCGATCAGTTCGCGCCGCAGCGACACCGCATTGGTGATGTTGCCGTTATGCGCGATGGCCGCCCCCCCCATGGCGAATTCGCCGAAGAAGGGCTGCACGTCGCGGATCGCGGTCTGGCCCTTGCCACCGGCGGTGGAATAGCGGACATGGCCGATCCCGATGGCGCCGGGCAGGGTCTGCATCACCTCGTGGCTGGTGAAATTGTCGCGCACGAGGCCCATGCGGCGGGCCGAGTTGAACCCGGTCTCGGGGTCGTGGGTGACGATGCCGCCGGCCTCTTGCCCGCGGTGCTGGAGGGCGTGCAGGCCCAGCGCGATGAAATTGGCCGCATCGGTGACGCCGATCACGCCGAAGACGCCGCATTCCTCACGCAGCTTGTCGTCATCGGTGGCGGGGTCGAACGGATGGGGGGGAAAGCGTCTGGGGCCTTGGGCAGGGCAGGACAAGGGGGCAGCTCCGGATCCGGTGTCAGGCTTGCCCCCTCTTAGCCGCAGGAGGGCAGGCTGTCACGAACCTATCACATTCTGGCCGGCGATCGGGGAGGTCAGTTGCCGCAGTTGCTGACCAGTTGCTCGTACTGGCGGGTGACCCAGCCCAGCGCCTGTTCGGGATCCTGTTCCTCGATCGTGCCGGTCATGCGCGAAAAGACCGCCGCCGCGCGGCTGTCTTCAATCATGGCGATCGACTGGGCGGCCAGCACCGTCTCGTAGACGAAGAAGGCCACGCCCACGAGGAGGATGCCGCGCAAGACGCCGAAGAGGAAGCCCAGCCCCTGGTCGAGCCCGCCCAGGACCGAGCGCTGCACCACCGAGGAAAAGAGCGGCGTGAAGATCGAAAAGACCACGAGTGCCAGCGCAAAGACCGCCGCGAAAGCCGCGATCAGCGCCAGTTCGCAGGAGCCGCCGATGAAATCGCCCACGATCGGCAGGCCCGCGATCAGCGGGCGGACCTGATCGGCAAAGAGGAAGGCCAGCACGGCCGCCGCGATCCAGCCGAGGATGGCGAGCGTCTCGCGCACGAAGCCGCGCGAATAGGCGAGCAGCGCCGAAAGCACGATGATGACGGCGACAACCCCGTCGATGATGGTGAAACCTTCCATGCCCTCGCCCCTATTCCCGGCTTTCCGCCCTGATGCCGAAGATCTCGTCCGCGAAACCCGCCAGATCGGCGACCTCGCGCAATGTCATCCCGGCACCCGCCGTCCGCTTGACCGCTTTTGGCAGGATCGCCGTGGTGAAACCAAGTTTTTGCGCCTCTTTCAACCGGTTTTCCGTTTGCGACACCGGACGCAGCGCACCCGAGAGGCTGATCTCGCCGAAAATGACACAGGAAGGATCGAGCGGCTGGTCCTGCCGGGCCGAGATCAGCGCCGCGGCAACCGCAAGATCGGCGGCCGGTTCGCCGATGCGCAGCCCGCCGGCCACGTTGAGATAGACGTCGAGCCCGGCGAATGCGATGCCGCAGCGCGACTCGAGCACGGCGAGGATCATCGCAAGCCGCCCGCCATCCCAGCCGACGACCGAGCGGCGCGCCTGGCCCGAGGGGGCGGGGGCGATCAGCGCCTGAAACTCGCACAGGATGGGGCGCGTGCCCTCGATCCCGGCGAAGACCACCGATCCCGGCGCGGGCTGGCCGCGTTCGGAGAGGAACAGGGCCGAGGGGTTGCGCACTTCGGCCAGGCCCTTGCCCGTCATCTCGAAGACGCCGATCTCGTCGGCGGGGCCGAAGCGGTTCTTGACGGCGCGCAGGATGCGGAAGGGATGGCCGCGTTCGCCTTCGAAATAGAGGACGCAATCGACCATATGCTCGATCACGCGGGGGCCGGCGATGGCGCCTTCCTTGGTGACATGGCCGACCATGACGACGCTGATGCCGCGGCGCTTGGCGAAGGCGGTCAGTTCATGGGCGGCGGCGCGGACCTGGCTGACCGAGCCGGGGGCGGCCTCGACATGATCGGCCCACATCGTCTGGATCGAATCGATGATGACGAGATCGGGGGCGGCGGTTTCGAGCGTGGTGAGGATATCGCGCAGGTTGGTTTCGGCGGCGAGGCGGACCGGGCTTTCGGTCAGGCCGAGGCGCGCGGCGCGCATGCGCACTTGCGCGGCCGATTCCTCGCCCGAGACATAGACGACGGAAAGGCCGTTGCGGGCGAAGCGGGCGGCGGCCTGCAAGAGGAGCGTGGACTTGCCGATGCCCGGATCGCCGCCCAGAAGGATCGCCGAGGCCGGCACGAGGCCACCGCCGAGCACCCGGTCAAGCTCTTCGACGCCGGCGAGGGTGCGGGGGGGCGGGGCTTCCTTCGTGGCCAGATCGGTCAGCGTGATGGCGCTGCCGCGCTTGCGCCCGAGGGTTTTCGAGGCGGGGCCGGTGGCGAGGGGGGCCTCTTCGTGGATCGTGTTCCAGCCGCCGCAGGCCTCGCACCGGCCGGACCAGCGCGGGTGGGTCGCGCCACAGGCGGAACAGGTGAAGGCGGTGTCGCGGGCCATGCGGCTGTTCTGGGGCAAATGGCGGGCGAGGGCAATGGGACGGGGTGGTCCTGGCGGAGGTGTGGCAGGGGGGCGCTGCCCCCCGGCGCCTCTGGCGCCTCCCCCCGGGATATTTGGGAACAAAAGAAGCAGGAAGGGGGGGGGGGGGGGGGGGGGGGGGGGGGGGAGGCGCGGCGGCGCTTTTCATCCCCGGGGGGCCATGCTAACGGGGCCGCGTCCTTTGCGGGGCTGGCCCCGCTTTTCAGTCCAGAGGTTCAGACATGGCGACCGAACGCACCCTTTCCATCATCAAGCCGGACGCCACCCGGCGCAATCTGACCGGCAAGATCAATGCCAAATTCGAAGAGGCCGGCCTGCGCATCGTCGCCCAGAAGCGGATCCAGCTGACCGTCGATCAGGCCGGCCAGTTTTATGCGGTCCATCGCGAGCGGCCCTTCTTCGGCGAATTGACCGAGTTCATGGCCTCGGGTCCGGTCGTGGTGCAGGTGCTCGAGGGCGAGGATGCCGTCGTGCGCAACCGCGAGGTGATGGGCGCGACCAATCCCAAGGATGCCGCCCCCGGCACGATCCGCGCCGAATTCGCGGAATCGGTGGGCGAGAATTCGGTGCACGGCTCGGACGCGCCCGAGACGGCCAGGGAAGAGATCGCCTTCTTCTTTTCGGGCCTCGAACTGGTCGGCTGACCGGCGCGGGTCTTTCGTCAGAGAGCTTGAGGCGCCCGTCCCGGCTGGGGCGGGCGTCTTGCGTTGCGGATGGGCCTTTGCCTTTGGGGTGAAACAGGCCATCCTGATGCCGTGCTGCCCCGTCTGATCCTCATCTGCGGCCTGCCCGGATCGGGCAAGACGACGCTGGCGCGCCGGATCGCGGCGGCGCGGCCGGCCTTTCGCTTTGATCCCGACGACTGGATGGAGGCGCTGGCGGTCAACCTGCATGACAGCCCCGCCCGCGCCCGGATCGAGGCGCTGCAATGGGAGATGGCGCAGCACCTGTTGCGGCTGGGGCTGTCGGTGGTGATCGAATGGGGCACCTGGGGGCGGGCCGAGCGTGACCACCTGCGCGCGGGCGCGCGCGCCCTTGGGGTGGGGGTGGAGCTTCATGCCCTGGAGGCGCCTGCCGATGTGCTTTACGCCCGGATCGCCGCGCGGGGCCGCGAAAGCCCTGCGATCAGCCGGGAGGAGGTGGAGGGCTGGCTGCGCCTCTTCGAGCCGCCCGATGCGGCGGAGCGCGCGCTGTATGACCCCCCGCCTGACCACGGGCCGGGGCCGGGCGATCCTGGCCTTTAGGGCGCCCGGTCAGCCGCGGCAGTCGCGCCGGACTTCGGACCCGCGCAGGCCGGTTGCGACCAGCAGGCAGCGGTTGCGCGCCTCGTAGTAATAGCCCGAGGCATACCAGCGCACCGCCTCGTCATGATTGCCATTGGCCACGATATAGGCGCCGCGCAGGTAGGCCCCCGCATAGCGCAGGTTCACGGCGGGATCGAGCAGTTCGGAGGGTTGGCCGCGGAACCCCATGGTGCGGGCGGTTTCCGGCATGATCTGCATCAGCCCCCAATAGGGCCCGTTGCGCGCCGCCGGATTGTGGCGGCTTTCGCGGATGATGACGCGGTGCAGAAGCTCGGGCGGCAGGTCATGCATCACCGCCGCCTCGTCGATCAGCTTGCGCAGTTCGGGCGTCTCGTTCTGGTGCAAGGGCGGGTTGTGGCTGCGGTAGCCGGGCAGGGTCTCGGGCGCGCGGGCGCAGGCGGCGAGCGACAGCAGGGCGAGGGTGAGAAGGGCCTTGCGGAGAAGCGTCATGGCGGCATCTGTCCCGTGGTTGGTTGCCAGGGGTTTACTGTGCCGGCGCGCACAGGAAAAGACCGCTTCAGCGGGCGCGGCCGCCGATGAGCCCGATCTCGCGCATGAAGCGGTCAAGCTCGGCCCCCGGTGCGGTCTGCGCCTCGGCTTTCAGCGCGTCGAATCGCTGCCGCAGGGCGGCTTTCTCGGCGCCCCGGCAATCGTTCCAGGGCCGGCCCTGAAGCGCCATGTGCAGCACGTAATAGGCGATGAAATGCGGCCGTTCGCCCTGGGCCAGAAGGCGGGTATAGGCGGCATCGGCGCCCAGCGCGCGCAATTCCTCGGCGCTGGCGATGCCGGCGCGGGCGAAGGCGGCCTCCATGGCGGGGCCGAGATTGCGGATCGAGGAGATCGGCGTCATGGCCGCAGTCTGCCACGGGGCGGGCCGAGGCTCCAGTGCCTGCGCCCGGGTTCAGATGCTGGCGAGGTCGCGGAACAGGGGGGCAGCGGGCGGCGTCTTGTCGAGGCTCGCCGGACGAGGCGCGGATCGGGCCGGGTCGGGGTCGGTGATGCGCCGGTCGGGCGCGGTGGCCTCGGTGCGAAGCGGGCCGCCGGTGGGGGCGGGAATGGCCTGTGCCATCGGGTCTTCCTTTCTGCTCGGCTGTGCGATGCCCATGGGTTGGGTCTTTGCGACAGCGCCCGGCTCTTGTTGGCCTTCGGGGCAGAATGCCAGAGCAAGGGGGCGGGGAGGTGTCGGAATTGTGGCGGGAATGTGGCGCGGTTGCCGCAGGTTGCAAAGGGCCGGCGCCGGGGGCGGTGTCGCCGGGCCATTGCGCCGGGCCATTGCACAGGGCCATTGAACGGAGGGGCGGGCCGGGGCAGGGTGGGGCGGCACAATCCTTCGGGGGCCGATGTTCCGTTTCCTGCACAGCGCCGATCTGCATCTGGGCAAGCCCTTCGGCCGCTTTCCCGAAGAGGTGCGCGGCGCGCTGCGGCAGGCGCGGGCCGGGCTGATCGGCCGGCTGGCCGAGGCGGCGCGGGCGCAAGGGGCCGGGACGGTGCTGCTGGCCGGGGACACATTCGACAGCGAGACGCCCGCCCCCGCCGTCATCCGGCAGGCGCTGAATGCGATCGCGGCCGATCCGGGGCTGACCTGGGTGATGCTGCCGGGCAATCACGACAGCCTTGCCGCAAGCCCGCTCTGGCAGCGTATCGCGGGTGAGGCCCCGCCGAATCTGCGCCTGGTGCTGGATCCCGGGCCGGTTGGGCTTTCCCCCGGGGAGGGGGAGGCGGGGCCGGAGGTCGTTCTGCTGGCCGCCCCCGCCACGGCGCGGCGGCCGGGGCGGGATCTGACCGAGGCTCTGGCGGCCGAAACCGCGCCGGGGGCCCTGCGGATCGGGCTGGCGCATGGGGCGGTCACGGATTTCACCAGCGGCGAGGATGGCGATCCGGCGGTGATCCCGCCCGACCGGGCCGAGCGCTCGGGGCTGGACTATCTCGCGCTTGGGGATTGGCATGGGCAGCTGCGGATCGGGGCGCGGACCTGGTATGCCGGCACGCCCGAGGCTGACGGCTTTCGCCACGCCCGGACCGGCGGCGTCACGGGGGCGGCGTTGATCGTGGGGCTGGCGGGGCCGGGGGCCGTGCCCGAGGTGCAATCGGTGGCGACCGGCGCGCTGGATTGGGTGCATGCGGCGCTTGACCTGCTGGAGGGCGAGGATCCCCTGGCCCGGCTGGAACCGGCGCTGCCCGCACTTGCGCGGCGGGCCGAGGTTCTGATGCAGCTTGTCGTCTCGGGCCGGCTGGGGCTGGCGGCGCAGGATGATCTGGCCGCGGGGCTCGCGCGGCTTGCGCCGGACTTCCTGCATTTCGAGGCGCAGACCGGCGCGCTGGCGCTGGCGCAGGATGCCGCCGATCTGGACCGGATCGACAGCGGCGGCGCCTTGCGGATGGCGGCCGAGGCGCTGGCCTCCGAGGCCGGGGACGAGAGCCTTGCCCCGGAGGCGCGGCAGGTCGCGGCGCGGGCGCTGCAGCATCTCTTCGCCTTCGCGCGGGAGGCGGAATGAAGCTTCGCGCGCTGGCCCTTGAAAACGTGCGGCGCTTTGCCGGGCAGGTGGCCGAGATCGAGGGGATCGGCGACGGGATCACCGTGATCGACGCGCCCAACGAATTCGGCAAGACCACCTTCTTCGACGCGCTGCACGCGCTGTTCTTTCAACCCCACGGCAGCCGCCACCGCGAGGTGCGGTCGCTGCAGCCCGATCCGGGGGGCGGGGGCGTGGGCGTGCGGGCCGATGTGGAAACCGCCGAAGGCCTGTTCCGGGTCGAAAAGACCTTTCTGAGCAAGGCCATGGCGCGGGTCAGCGATCTGCGCTCGGGCCGGGTCATCGCCCAGGCGGACGAGGCCGAACGCTGGATCACCGCGCTTCTGGGGGATGGCAAGGCCGGGCCTGCGGGGCTGTTGTGGGTGCGTCAGGGCGTGACCGGGCTTGAGGACGGGAAGGGCGACGGGCTCACGGCGCGGCGCGATCTTCTGTCCTCGGTCGCCGGAGAGATCGACCTGATGACCGGCGGGCGGCGGATGGACCGGGTGATGGCCGCCTGTCAGGCCGCCCTTGACCGGCAGGTCACCGGCACCGATCGCCCCCGCGCGGGCGGGCCGCTGAAAGAGGCGCTGGACGAGGTCGAGGCGCTGGAGGCCGAGGTGGCCGGGCTTCAGGCCCAGTCGGCGCGGCTGGCGGCGGCGCTGGAGGATCTGGGCCGGACCCGCGCCGCCCTTGCCCGGCTGACCCGGCCCGAGGCCGAGGCGGCGCTTCTGGCGGCGGCGCAGGCGGCGGAGGCCGCGCTCAAGGCCGGTGAGGATCGGGCGACGCAACTGGCCGAGGCGCGGCAGCGCGCGGAACTGGCCAGGCTGCAGCATCACGCGGCCGAGGCGGCGTTCACCACCCTCTCGCAGGCGATCGAGGCGGCGCGGGGGGCGGCGGATCGGGCGCGGGGGGCGGCGGCTGGGGCCGAGCGGTTGGCGGCGGAGCTGGCCGAGGCGCGGGCGGGCGAGGCGGCGGCAGAGGCCGCGCGGGACAAGGCCGCGCGCCATGTGGCGGAGGCGGCCGAGGCCCTGCAGCGCGCCAGCCGGCGGGCCAGCGCGCGCGAGGCGGCGGCAGTGCTGGCCCGGCAGGAAGAGGCGCTGCTCGCGGCCGAGGCGCAGCAGGCGGTGCTTGCGGCGGCCGAGGCGACGCTGTCGCTGACGCAGGCGACCGAGGCGGGGCTGACCCGGATCGAACAGGCCCTCGCCGCCGAGGCCGCCGCGCGGGCCCGGGCCGAGGCGCAGGCGGTGCGGCTGACCTTGCGCTACAGCGGCGCCGAGCGGATCACCGCCGAGGACGGCCCCCTGCCCGAGGGCGACAGCGCCCTGACCCGCCGGATGCGGCTGGATCTGCCGGGGATCGGGCAGATGACCATCGACCCCGGCGCCGCCGGCGATGGCGCTGCGCGCGCAGGTCTGGAGAAGGCGGCGGCAGAGCTGCGCGCCGCGCTTGAGGCCTGCGGGGCGGAGACGGTGGAGGAGGCGCGCGCCGCCCTCTCCGACCGCAAGGAGGCCGAAGGGGCAGCGCGGCTGGCGCGGGCGATGCTGGGAACGCTCGCCCCCGAGGGGATCGCCGCCCTGCGCGCCGCGCTGGACCGGACGCGCGCGCGCGCCGCGGTGGAGGGGGGAGAGACCCGAGGCGGAGAGGCGGAGGAGGATGCAGCGACCCTCGCCCTTGCGCATGAGGCGGCGCTGGCGGCCGAGGCCCAGGCGCGCGCGGCGTTCGAGGCGCTGCGGGCCGGGGTGCTGGACCTGACGGGCCGCGCGGCGGCGGCCCGGGCCGAGGCGCGACAGGCCGAGGAAGCGGCCGCGGCGGCCGAGGCGGCGGCGGGGCGGTCTGATACGCGCGAGGCAAGGCTCGCGACGGCCGAGGCCGAGTGGATGCGGATGCGAGAGGCGCAGACGGCGGCGGGGATCGCGGCGGATCGTCTGGCCGAAACGGTCCCCGATCTGGAGACCCTGCGCGCCGAGAAGGCGCGGGCCGAGAGCGCGCTTGCCGCGGCCCGCTCCGAGATCGCCAGCCTGCGCGAGGCGCGCGCGCGGCTTGAGGGCGAGATCCGCGCCCAGGCGGATCTGGGCCTGAGCGAGGCGCTGGAAGAGGCCGAGGGGCGGCTGGCTGCGGCGCGCGAGCGGGGGGAGCGGCTGCGCGCCGAGGTCGCGGCGCTGTTGCGGCTGCGCGAGGTGTTGCAGGGCACGCGGGCGGCGGCGCGCGAGGCCTATTTCGGCCCGGTTCAGGAGGAGCTGGCCCCGCTTCTGGCGATCCTGCATGCCAATGCGGCGCTGGATTTCGACCCCGACACGCTTTTGCCGGGGCGGCTGGCGCGGGCGGGCGCCGAGGAGAGCCTTTCGCGGCTGAGCGGCGGCACGCAGGAACAGATCGCCATCCTGACGCGCCTGGCCTTTGCCCGGCTCTTTGCGCGTTCGGGGCGGCCGGTGCCGGTGATCCTCGACGATGCGCTGGTCCATAGCGATGACGACCGGATCGTGCGGATGTTCACCGCGCTGCATCGGGTCGCGGCGGATCAGCAGGTGATCGTGCTGACCTGCCGGCAGATGGCCTTTGCCGCCCTTGGCGGCGCGCGGCCCGGGGTGCGGATCGGACCGGCGGGATAGGCGGGGTGTGATAGACGGGGGCGGGGTGTTCGATCCCGAGGGCGGAACCGGGGCTCTGCCCCGGACCCCGGGATATTTGGGAACAAAAGAAGCAGGAAGAGGGCAGGGTGCGGGGCCGGCCGGGGTGTGGGGGGGCGGATCGGTGTCCGGGGCGCGCGCGCGGGCGCGAAGGCGGCTTGCGCTCGGGCGGCTCTGGCCTTTTGATGCGGCGAGGGGTGACAGGGGGGGGGCCTGATGGCACGGATCGAACGGGTCGAGATACGGATGGTGGATCTGGTGCCGAAGGTGAAGCGCACCGATGCGATCCAGTCTTTCGTCAGTCAGGAGACCCCCATCGTCACGATCACCGACAGCGATGGCGCCTCGGGGACGGGCTATTCCTACACGATCGGGACCGGGGGGCCGGCGGTTGTCTCGCTCCTGCGCGAGACGCTGGCGCCGCGGCTGATCGGGCGCGAGGCGGAAGAGATCGAGGGGATCTGGCGCGATCTGCTGTTTGCGACCCATGCGACGGCGGTGGGGGCGCTGACCTCGCTGGCGATTGCGGCCGTGGATACTGCGCTTTGGGATCTGCGCTGCCGGCGGGCGCGGGTGCCGCTGTGGCGGATGGCGGGGGGGGCGAAGGACAGCGTGCCGGTCTATTCGACGGAAGGTGGCTGGCTGCATATCGAGATGGAGGCGCTGGTCGAGGATGCGCTGGCGGTACAGGCGCAGGGCTTTGCCGGGTCCAAGGTCAAGATCGGGCGGCCGCATCTGGCCGAGGATGATGCGCGGCTGGGGGCGGTGCGTGCGGCGGTGGGCGATGCGTTTCACCTGTTCACCGATGCCAATCAGGGTTTCGCCCTCCATCAGGCGATGATGCGGGCCGACATGCTGGCCCGTCACGGGATCGGCTGGTTCGAGGAGCCGATGCCCGCCGATGATGTGGGGGCGCATGCCCAGCTGGCCCGCCATTCCCGCGTGCCGATTGCCGTGGGCGAGAGCCTCTATTCGATCAGCCAGTTCAAGGATTACTTCCTGCAGGGTGCGGCCAGCATCTGTCAGGTCGATGCCGCGCGGATCGGGGGGATCACGCCCTGGCTGAAGGTGGCGCATATGGCCGAGGCGCATAACATCGCCGTTTGCCCGCATTTCCTGATGGAACTGCATGTCAGCCTGATCTGTGCCGTGCCCAATTCCTGGATGCTGGAATATATCCCGCAGCTGGATGCGATCACCACCTCGCGCCTCGATCTGCGGCAGGGTCGCGCGCATCCGCCCGAGACGCCCGGGCTGGGCATCGACTGGGACTGGAGCGCGATTGCCGCGCAGACGGTCGAGGGGAGCCAGGTCATCATCGGAGGAACATCATGAAGCGCTATGGATCGGTCATCGGGGTGAACGAGGAGAAGAAGGCGGAATACATCCGGCTTCACGCCGCCGTCTGGCCCGAGGTTCTGGCCACGATCACCGCCTGCAATATCCGCAATTACTCGATCTTCCTGAAGGAGCCGGAGAATATCCTGTTTTCCTATTTCGAATATGTGGGCGAGGATTTCGAGGGCGACATGGCGAAGATGGCGGCCGATCCCAAGACGCAGGAGTGGTGGGCTGTCTGCACGCCCTGCCAGCGGCCCTTCGAGACGCGGGCAGAGGGCGAGTGGTGGGCCGATATGCCCGAGGTCTTTCACCATGACTGACGCCCGGGTGGGGGTGCTGCAGGGGGTCTATACGTCTGTCATCCATGACGTGATGCGCGCGATGGGCCTGCGCAACTTCACGCTCCCGCCCCGGATCACGCCCTTGCAGCCGGAGATGGTGCTGACCGGGCCCGCCTTCACCATCGAAGGCCGCATCGACGAGACGGCCGACGCGCATCAGACGCTGCTCGACTGGACGGGGCTTCTGTCGCGGGCGAAGGCCGGGCATGTCTGGGTCAGCCAGCCGCATAACCAGCTGGTGGCCCAGATGGGCGAGCTCTCGGCCGAGACGCTGCACCGCAAGGGGGTGCTGGGGGCGGTGTTGGACGGGGGCCTGCGCGACGCGAGCTTCATCCTGCGGCTGGGGTTTCCGTGTTGGCGGACATTTCACACGCCGCGCGACGTGGTGGGGCTGTGGCGGCCGACCGGGGTGGATGTGCCGGTGATGCTTGGCGATGTGCTGGTGCGGCCCGGTGACTGGGTGCATGGCGACCGTGACGGGATGGTGGTGATCCCGGTGGAGCGGCTGGACGAGGTGACGGAAAAGGCGGTGGCGGCGATGGAGACGGAGAGCCTCGTGCGCCGTGCGATCCTCGACGGGGTGGACCCGCAGGAGGCCTATTTGCGTCATGGCAAGTTCTGAAGGAACCGACCCGAGGCTGTTGCTGCTGTCGCCCGGCGACAGCGTCTTGGTGCTGCGCGAGCGGATCGAGGGCGGGGAGCGGGTGCTGGTCGAGGGGCGCGCGGTGGTGCTGGATCAGGCGCTGGGGCTGGGGCACAAGATTGCGCGGGTCGATCTGGCCGAGGGGGAGCAGGTGGTGAAATACGGCGCGCCCATCGGGCGGGCGTCCTGCGCGATTGCGGTGGGGGAGCATGTGCATCTGCACAACCTTCGCAGCGACTATACGCCGACGCATGGGCGGGGCGGGCATGGGCGGGGCGGGCATGCGGCGGAGGCGGAGGCATGATGCGCGGCTATCTTCGGCAGGACGGGCGCAAGGGGATCCGCAACCTGATCGCGGTGGCCTATCTCGTGGAATGCGCCCATCACGTGGCCCGCAGGATCGCCGAGGCGGACCCCGAGCGGGCGCATGTGATCGGCTTTCCGGGCTGCTTTCCCAATCCTTATGCGCAGAAGATGATGGAGCGGCTTTGCACCCATCCCAATGTGGGGGCGGTGGTGCTTGTCTCGCTGGGCTGCGAGAGTTTCGACCGGGCGGCGCTGGAGCGGGTGGTGCGCGCCTCGGGGCGGCCCTTGCGGGTGGTGGTCATTCAGGGCGAGGGGGGGACGCGGTCCTCGATCGCCGCCGGGCGGGCCTTTGTCGAGGAGCAGGCGCCGAGGCTTGCGGCGGCGGAGACGGTGCCGATGGCGGTGTCGGATCTGGTCGTGGGCACGGTCTGCGGCGGGTCGGACGGGACGAGCGGGATCACCGGCAATCCGGCGGCGGGGATCGCCTTCGACCGGCTGGTGTCCGAGGGGGCGGCCTGCATCTTCGAGGAGACGGGGGAGCTGATCGGCTGCGAGGGGATCATGGAGGCGCGGGCCGCCACGCCGGAGCTGGGGGCCGAGATCCGGGCGAGCGTGGAGAAGGCGGCCCGTTATTATGCGGCGCTGGGGTATGGGTCGTTTGCCGCCGGCAATGCCGATGGCGGGCTGACGACGATCGAGGAGAAATCGCTGGGCGCCTACATGAAATCGGGGCAGTCGCGGATCTCGGGGCTGATCAAGCCGGGGGATATTCCGCCGAAGGGGGGGCTCTATCTGATGGATGTGGTGCCCGATGGCGAGGTGCGTTTCGGCTTTCCCAATATCAGCGACACTGCCGAGATCGTGGAGATGATGGCGAGCGGAGCGCTCTGCACGCTCTTCGTGACGGGGCGGGGGTCGGTGGTGGGCTCGGCCCTGGCCCCGGTGGTGAAGATCGCGGCCAATCCGGTGATGTATGCGCGGATGGAAGAGGATATGGACGTGAATGCGGGCCGCATCCTGACGGGGGAGGCCACGCTGGCGGAGGTGGGGGAGGAGATCTACCGCAGGGTGGTGGGGCTGGCCGAGGGGCGGCGGACGAAATCGGAGGAGCTGGGGCATCAGGAATTCATCCTGACCTACAAGAGCTTTGAGCCGATCGGCCCGGCCTGTCTGCCGGTGTGAGGGTTGGGGTGGGGGGCGCAAATTTTGCAAATTTGCGCTTGGGGGGCGCTGCCCCCCGCGGCTTTGCCGCTCCCCCCGGGATATTTGGAAACAAAAGAAGGGCAGGGGTTCGGCCTCTGGGGTGATGCATGAGACGACTTGAGGGCAAGCGGGCGCTGGTGACGGCGGCGGGGCAGGGGATCGGGCGGGCCTCGGCCCTGCGGCTGGCGGCGGAAGGCGCGCAGGTGGTGGCAACCGATGTGAACGAGGCGGCGCTGGCCGAGCTGGCGGCCGAGGGGCTGGAGGTGCGGGTGCTGGATGTGCGGTCGCCCGAGAGCATTGCGGCGGCGGTCGCGGCGGTGGGGGCGCCGGATGTGCTGTTCAACTGCGCCGGTTTCGTCGCGGCGGGCACGATCCTGGACTGCGACGAGGATCAATGGGCCTTCAGCATGGATCTGAACATGACGGCCATGTACCGGATGTGCCGGGCCTTTCTGCCGGGGATGATCGCCAACGGCGGCGGCTCGATCATCAACATGGCCTCGGTGGCGGGGTCGGTGATCGCGGCGCCCAACCGCTTTGTCTATGGCGCGACCAAGGCCGGCGTGATCGGGCTGACCAAGAGCATCGCCGCCGATTTCGTGGGCCAGGGCATCCGCTGCAACGCGATCTGTCCGGGGACGGTGGAGAGCCCCTCGCTGGATCAGCGGCTGCGGGATACGGGCGATTACGAGGCCGCGAAGGCCGCCTTCGTCGCGCGCCAGCCCATCGGGCGGATCGGCAGGCCCGAGGAGATCGCGGCGCTCGTCGCCTATCTGGCGAGCGACGACAGCAGCTATACCACCGGGGTCGCGCATGTGATCGACGGTGGTTGGGCGAATATCTGAGAGGGAGGGGAGCATGGCATTCATCGACACGCATCTGCATCTGATCTGGCGGGATCGCTTCGGCTATGCCTGGACGGAAGGCGCGCCGGCGCTGGCCTCGGGTGATTTCACGCTGGAGGATGCGGTGGCGCTGGGGGGCGACCGGGTCGCGGGGCGGATCTTCATGGAGGTGGGGGTCGATGAGGCCGACTACCAGCCCGAGGCGCGCTATGTGGCGACGCTGATCGGGCAACAGGGGCTGCTGGGCCAGATCGCCTCGTGCCGGCCGGAGGAGGAGGCGGGTTTCGACGCCTGGCTTGAGGAATGCGAGGGGCTGGGGGTCGTGGGCTTCCGGCGCATCCTGCATGTGGTCGGTGACGGGATGTCGGAGGCCGAGGGCTTTCGCGCCAATATCCGCAAGGTCGGGGCGAAGGGCCGCGTCTTCGACATGTGCTTTCGCGCCAATCAGTTGCACCTGGCCGAGGCGCTCGCGCGGGCCTGTCCGGAGGTGTCCTTCGTGCTGGATCACTGCGGCGTGCCGGATATCGCCGGGGGGGCGTTCGATTCGTGGCGCGACGGGATCGATGCCATGGCACGGCTGGACAATGTGACGCTGAAGCTTTCGGGGATCAGCGCCTATGCCGCGCCCGGCACCGCGAATGCCGAGACGCTGGCCCCCTGGATCGACCATGTGATCGGGGCGTTCGGGCCGGCGCGGATCCTTTGGGGCAGCGACTGGCCGGTGGTGAACCTGGGCACCGGGATGCCGGCCTGGATCGACATCTGCGAGGGCGTGCTGGCGCGGCTCTCGGAGGACGAGGCGGCGGCGATCGCGCAGGGCAACGCGCAGCGCATCTATGGTGTGCGGCTCTGATTGACACTGCGGGGGCGGGGGCTTAGCCCTCGCCTCGCGCATCATCAGGAGGAACGCATGGACCCCGTCGGCATCGGCATCATCGGCACGGGCAATATCTCGGACGCCTATCTGAAGGCGGCCCCGGGCTTTCCGGTTCTTCGGATCGTGGCCTGCGCCGATATCAACATGGAAGCCGCCCGCGCCAAGGCCGAGGCCTATGGCATCGAGGCGATGGAGGTGGCGGCCCTTCTGGCCGATCCGCGCATCGAGGTGGTGCTGAACCTGACCACGCCGCAGCATCATGTGCCGGTGGGCCTGCAGGTGATCGCCGCCGGCAAGCATGTCTATGCGGAAAAGCCGCTGGCGGTTGAACTGTCCGAGGCGGTCAAGCTGGTGGCCGCGGCCGAGGCCGCCGGGCTGCGGGTGGGATCGGCGCCCGATACTTTCCTTGGCGGGTCGCACCAGACGGCGCGGGCGGCGCTGGACGAGGGCGTGATCGGCGAGGTCGTGGCGGGCAGCGCGCATATGATGGTGCCGGGGCATGAGCTGTGGCACCCGAACCCCGATTTCTACTACAAGGCCGGGGGCGGCCCGATGCTGGACATGGGGCCCTATTACCTGACCTGTCTGGTCAACATGATCGGCCCGGTGCGCGCCGTGACCGGCGCCGTGGCCCGCGCGCATGAGACGCGGACCATCGCTTCGGGGCCGCGCGCGGGCGAGGTGGTGAGCGTCGAGGTGCCGACCCATATCTCGGGCATCCTCGATTTCGAGAATGGCGCGCAGGTGACGATCACCACGAGTTTCGATGTCTGGAAACATGACCACAACCATATCGAGCTTTACGGCCGCACCGGCGCGATGATCGTGCCCGATCCCAACCGTTTTGACGGGGCGGTGATGGTGGCCGATGGCAAGGGCGAGTGGCGCGAGCTTGCCCAGGCGCATGGCTATGGCGACGACAATTACCGAATCCTCGGCCTGGCCGACATGGCGACCGCGATTCGTGCCGGGCGGCCGCACCGCGCGGGGCTGGATCTGGCGCTCCATGTGCTCGAGATCATGGAGGCGATCCTGCGCTCGGGCGAGGCGGGGCAGCGGATCACGCTGAGCCATCCCGCCGAGCGGCCCGCCGCGATGGTGGCGGGGCTGCCCAAGGGGGTGCTCGACGGCGGGTGATCCGGCGGGTGATCCGGCGGGTGATCCGGCGCGACCCCTGCCGGAAATTTGTCAGACATTTTTTGAAGCCAGCGGCCAAGCCGCTGGTTTCATTCATTTATGTGGAAAGTCAAATCTGTTGCCAAAGAGGAAGGCAAATGTCAGACATATTCCGAGGACGGTGGACTGATACCGGAATCGCCCCGACCGTGACAGGGATCCGGCGGGGCTGACAGGGCGGGGCGCGTCGTTCCGTCCGGGCGACCAACGAGGGAGTTTGCACATGTCGTATCTTCGCACGACCAGCCTGACCTGGGCCGGTGCCGTGGCGATCGCCGTGGGTCTTGCCGCGCCTGCCGCGGCGCAAAGCACGGTGAATGCCCCCGGCGACAATACCAGCGGGACCTATTTCGACTACATGAAGACGGTCTATGCCCGCGCCGGCAACCCCGAGATGGTGCAGCTTCCGCTGACCAGCTTCGACGCCGAGTTCGAGCTGCACGGCCTTGCCGCCGAAAGCTGGGAACAGTCCGAGGACGGGCTGACCTGGACCTTCACGCTCCGCGAGGGGCTGACCTTCTCGGATGGCGAGCCGCTGACGGCCAATGATTTCGTCTTCGCGCTCGAGCGCGCGGCGACCACGGGCTATGACTTTGCCTGGTACTGGGATTTCGCGGGCGGCATCGCCGGCTGGCCCGAAGTCACCTCGGGCGAGGCCGGGGTCGAGGCGCTTGGCCTCGAGGCGGTGGATGATCTGACGATCCGGGTCACGACCTCTTCGCCCAAGCCCTATCTGCCCTCGGTGGTCAGCCTCTGGTATCCGGTCCCCGTCCATATGTACGAGCAGCATGGCGATGACTGGGCCACCAGCGTCGACACGATCGTCGCCTCGGGCGCCTTCACGCTGGAAAGCTGGGAACGGTCGAACAACCGCATGGTTCTGGTGAAGAACGAGGCCTATACCGGCCCCTGGCCCGCGCAGGTGGATCGGGTCGTCATCGACCCCTCGCTTGGCGCGCCCGAAGTCGGCCTGCCCGCCTTCCTGGCCGGCGAGACGGATTTCGCCTTCCTCAACGCAGGCCAGATCCCCTTTGTCGAGCAGCGTATGCCCGACATGATCCGGCAGAACGCGATCTTCGCCACCTCCTACATCTCGTTCGACATGGACAGCCCGCCGTTCGACAATGTGGACGTGCGCAAGGCGCTTTACTACGCGGTCAACCGTGAAGAGATGACCGACACCGTGCTGCGCAACCTCGCGGTGCCGGCAGGCTCCATCCTGCCGCCCTCCTACCCCGGCTATAACGAAGAGATCGTGGCCCAGGCCGTCTTCGACCCGGAACGCGCGCGCGAACATCTGGCCGCGGCCGGTTATCCGGGCGGCGAGGGCTTCCCCGAGGTCGAGATCTGGTATCGCGACCAGGGCGGCTACAACGGCGCGATCACGCCGCCGATGCTGCAATATCTGCAGGCCCAGTTCGAGGAACACCTCGGGATCACCATGAACATCCGCGTCATGCCGATCCAGGACTGGATGCAGGCCATGCTGAACAAGGAAAACAACCTGTTCCTTGCTCCGTATGAATATGACTACATCGACCCGTCGAACTTCTACGGGATCTTCTTCAACGGCGGCCGTCATGACCACCGGATCCCCGAATATGACGAACTGGTCGCCGCCGCCGATGCCAGCCCCGATTGGGACGAGCGTTTCGAGCTGTATCGGCAGGCCGAGCAGGTGATGATCGACAATGCCTCGATCGTGCCGCTGGTCCATCCGATCCAGATGTTCGTTGTCGGCGACCGCCTTTCGGGGCCGGGGGTCGAGCCGAACTCGAACGGGATGACGCCGCTTAACCGCATGGTGCCGTATTTCTACGCAAATGTCGAAGTGGCCGACTGACCCTTAGGGGGTTCTCCCTGCCTGTCCCTTCGGGGGCGGGCAACTTGCCCCGGCCTGTTGCGCCTTGCAGCGGATCGGGGCACCTTTCCCGAAAATCACAGGCGCAGGCACGATGCATCTGGTCGAGATCTCCGACCTCGAGGTGAGTTTTCCGCAGGCCGATGGCGTGGTGCAGGCGGTGCGCGGGGCCTCGTTCCATGTCGATGCCGGCGAAAGCCTTGGCATCGTGGGGGAAAGCGGTTCGGGCAAATCCGTCACCTGCATGGCGGCGCTGCGCCTGTTGCGCCAGCCGCCCGCCCGGATCACGGCGACCCGCCTGAACGTTGACGGCACCGACATGCTGGCCGCCGACAAGCGCAAGCTGGCCAGCCTGCGGGGCCGGATCGCGGCGATGGTGTTCCAGGATCCGATGACCGCCTTCGACCCCGTCTTCACCATCGGCTACCAGATTGGCGAGACGATCCGCGCCCATCGCGACGTGACCAAGGGGCAAGCACGGGCCGAGGCCGAGGCGCTTCTTGCAAGGGTCGAGATCCGCAACCCGGCCGCCGTGGCCGACAGCTATCCGCACCAGCTTTCGGGCGGCATGCTGCAGCGCGCGATGATCGCGATGGCGCTGTCCTGCCAGCCGCGGGTGCTGTTCGCCGATGAACCCACGACCGCGTTGGATGTAACGGTTCAGGCGCAGATATTGCAGCTTATCAAGGAATTGCAGGCCGAACTTGGCATGGGCCTGGTGATGATCACCCATGACCTTGGCGTGATCGCCGAGACGGTGGACCGCGTTGTCGTCATGTATGGCGGACGCGTCATGGAAGAGGCGCCGGTCGAAGCGATCTTCGACGGGCCGAAGCATCCTTACACGGCGGCGCTGATGGCCTCGATGCCCGGTCTTGCGCCGGGCAAGCGGCTGGTCGAGATCCCCGGAGGCTCGCCCGATCCCTCGAACCCGCCCGCAGGCTGCCCGTTCCATCCCCGCTGCACCCAAGCCGATGCGCGGTGCGCCGCCGAGATGCCGCCGGTGATACAGACCGGCCCCGGCGCGCGCGCCGCCTGCTGGAGGCTGACATGACGGTCGCGGCGCTGGAACTGCGGGGGCTGAGCAAGGAGTTTTCGCTGCCGGGCGGGGGCTGGTTCAAGCCGCCGCAAAAGCTTCAGGCGGTGCGCGCGGTCGATCTGGTGGTGCCGAAGAATGCCATCGTCGGGCTGGTGGGCGAAAGCGGGTCGGGCAAGACCACGACCGGCATGGTCGCCCTGCGCCTGACCGAGCCGTCGGGCGGGCAGATCCTGCTGGACGGCACCGATATCACCCGCCTGCCGGCGGCAGCGCTGAAACCCCATCGGCGCAAGATGCAGGTGGTGTTCCAGGACAGCTATTCGGCGCTGGACCCGATGTTCACCCTTGCCAGGATCGTCGCGCAACCGCTTGAAATCCATGGGATGGGATCGGCGCGCGAGCGTGAGGTGCAGGCGCTGGACTGGCTCGAAAGGGTGGGCCTGCACCGCAGTTACGGCAACCGCTATCCCCATGAGCTTTCGGGAGGGCAACGGCAGCGGGTGGCGATTGCGCGGGCCCTGATCCTCAAGCCGCAGGTCCTGATCGCGGATGAGCCGACCTCGGCGCTGGATGTCTCGGTCAAGGCGCAGATCATCAACCTTTTGCAGGACTTGCAGGCCGAAATGGGCCTGTCGATCCTGTTCATCAGCCATGACCTGTCGGTCGTGCGTTCGCTGACCGATACGGTCGCGGTGATGTTCAACGGGCGGATCGTGGAACAGGCGCCGACCGAGGCGATCTTCGCCGATCCGCGCCATCCCTATACCGTCTCGCTGCTCGACGCGATCCCCGCCGCCCATCCGCGCGAGCGGCGGCATCGCACCTTCCGCACGCGGGCCGAGCTTGAGGCGGCGACCCCGCGCCTGTCGGCCGCCGATCTGGGGCTGGCCCCGCAGCCCGTGCCCCGCCTGGTCGAGGTTGCGCCGGGCCATCTGCTGGAGGCGATCCTGACATGACCGGCTTCATCCTGCAGCGGCTGATCTCGGTCGCCGCGACCTTTTTCATCGTCTCGGTCATCATCTTCCTGATGATGCATTCGATCCCCGGCGGGCCCTTCGACGGCGGCGAGATGCCGCTGCCGCCCGCGGTGCGCGAAAGGATGATGGCGCAATACGGCCTCGATCAGCCGCTTTATGTGCAGTATTTCAAATATATGGGCGGCGTTCTTCAAGGCGATTTCGGGGTGCCGTTCCAGGCGCCGGGCGAAACCGTCATGTCGCTTCTGTCGCAGGCCTGGATCCCGAGCCTTGTGCTGGGCGGCCTCGGCGTGCTGATCGGGGCGCCGCTGGGCATCCTGCTGGGGATCGCGGCCGCGCTCAACCGCAACACATGGATCGACTACCTCGCCTCGGCCGTGGCGACCTTGGGCCTGACGATCCCGGTCTTCGTCACCTCGATGATCCTGATCCTCGTCTTTGCCGTCTGGCTGGGCTGGTTCCCGTCCAGCGGCTGGCCCGAGCCGCATAAATGGGTGCTGCCGATCGCCGCCTATGCGACGATTCCGCTCGCGACCTATGCCCGCTACACCCGCTCGGCCATGCTCGACACGCTCAACAAGCCCTTCGTCACCGTGCTGCGCGCCAAGGGCCTGTCCGAGGGGCGGATCGTCTATACCCATGTCCTGCGCAATTCGGCGATCCCGATGGTGACGGTGTTCCTGCCGATGTTCATCGGCACGGCGACCGGGTCGATCTTCGTCGAGGCGATGTTCCGGGTGCCGGGGCTGGGATCCTATTTCGTCTCGTCGATCCGCACCCGCGACTATCCGACCGAGATGGCGCTCATGCTGATCCTGACGCTTCTGTTCTGCGTGGCCTATATCATCTCCGATATCCTCTACGCGGCCCTCAACCCCCGCATCCGCAACGGAGGGCGCAAGCAATGAGCCTGACCGCAACCGACCTTGCCCCGCCCGCGGCCCCGCCCAAGGGGCGGCAGCGCAGCCCGATGTGGTTCGCCTGGAAGCGGTTTTCGGCCAACAAGGCCGCCGTGGCGGGGGGGGTGGTGCTGGGCGTGCTGATCCTTCTGGCGATCTTCGCGCCGCTTGTCACCAAGACCGGGCCGAACCAGCAGGCCTTTCTGACCCAGGCGCTTGCGCCCCCTTCGGCCGAGTTCTGGTTCGGGGTCGACGATCTGGGACGCGATTTCTTTACCCGCATCGTCTATGGCGCGCGGGTGTCGCTGACCATCGGCTTTGCGGCGGCCTTCTGTTCGATCCTGATCGGCATCCCGCTGGGGGCGCTGGCGGGCTATTACGGCGGCAAGACGGATTGGGTCGTCATGCGCATCATCGAGATCTTTTCCGTCGTCCCGCCGCTTCTGGCCGCGATGCTTCTGGCCGCCGTCACGCGGGGCGGCTTCCTGACCATCGTGGTGATCGCGGGGCTGTTCGGCTGGGTGCAGGTCTGTCTTCTGGTGCGGGCGCAGGTCAAGGCCTACAAGGAAAAGGAATTCGTCCGCGCGGCCCAGGCGCTTGGCGCCAGCCCCGGCTATATCATCCGCAAGCACCTGATCCCCAACGCGGTTTCGCCCATCATCGTGGGTTTCGTGCTGGCGATCCCGCTGGCGATGATGCTTGAGGCGTCCTTGTCCTTCCTTGGGATCGGCGTCATGCCGCCCACGCCCAGCTGGGGGCAGATGATCAATACCGGCATGAATTTCATGTATTTCTACTGGCACATGGCCGTTTTCCCAACCGCCGCGCTGGCCATCACGGTTCTGGCCACGACGCTGTTCGGCGATGGATTGCGCGATGCGCTGGACCCGACCCTGAAAGGGAGCTGAGGCATCATGGACGACAATCTCGCCTCCCTCTTCCATCTTGATCCCGAGGTGGTCTTTCTCAACCACGGCTCTTTCGGGGCCTGCCCGAAGCCGGTGTTTCAGGCCTATCAGGACTGGCAGCTGAAGCTGGAGCGCCAGCCCGTCGCCTTCCTCGATCCGGTGCGCGGCTACAGCGCCTGGATGCGGGATGCGCGGGTGGCGCTGGGGGGGTTCCTGAACGCCGATCCCGACGATCTGGTGGGCGTGATGAATGCGACCGTGGGCCTGAACATCGTGGCGCAGTCGCTCGCCCTCTCGCCGGGGGACGAGATCCTGACGACGGATCACGAATATGCGGCGCTGGAAAAGACCTGGGCCTATGTCGCGCGGCGCTCGGGCGCGAAGGTGGTGCCCGTGACCGTGCCGCTGCCGCTGACCGACGAGGCCGGGTTCACCGAGGCCGTCATTGGCGCGATGACGGATCGGACCAAGGTTCTGTTCCTCAGCCACATCACCTCGGCCACCGCGCTTGTCTTTCCCATCGAACGCGCGGTGAAGGAGGCGCGGGCCCGCGGCATCCTGAGCGTGATCGACGGGGCGCATGTGCCCGGCCATATCCCGCTGGACCTGACCGCGCTGGACGCGGATTTCTATTCCGGCAATTGCCACAAATGGCTGATGTCGCCCAAGGGGGCGGCCTTCCTGCATGTGCGGCGCGATCTGCAGAAGACGATCAACCCGCTGGTGATTTCCCACGGCTGGACCGAGGATCTGCACGAACCGGGTGCCTCGGGCGTTTTCGGCAACACCCCCTTCATCGACAGTATCGAGATGCAGGGCACCCGCGATCCCGCCGCCTGGCTGACCGTGCCCGACGCGATCCGCTTTCGCGAGCAGCAGGGCTGGACGGGCGTGGCCGCCCGGTGCCGCGACCTCGCGCAGGAAACGGCCGCCCGGCTGGCGCGGCGCACCGGGCTTGCGCCGTTTTCAGGCACCGCCTTCTGCGCGCCGCAGATGGTCTCGATGCCCGTCCCCCGGACCGATCCGAAGGCCTTGCAAGAGGCGCTGATGGAGCGCTGGCGGATCGAGATCCCCTGTTTCGACTGGAAGGATCACACCATCGTCCGCCTTTCGGTTCAGGGCTACAACACGCGGGCCGAGATGGATCTTCTGGTCGAGGCGCTGACGACCCTCTTGACGCTGAGCGATGCCGCCTGACCTATGGGTCAGAGGCCGGAGGCGAATATGGCGACTGATCAGACCCTGAAATACCTGGAGGCCCGCGAAGACGGCCTGCGCGGCGTGGCGGTGCTCGAGGCCCTGGCCGAGATGATCGAACGCGCTGGCCTGAGCATCGGGGATCGACTGCCGCCCGAGGTGCAGCTTGCCGCGCAGCTTGGCGTGGGCCGGTCGACCATGCGCGAGGCGCTGAACCGGTGGGAGGGTATGGGCATCATCCGCCGCCGGCGCGGCGACGGCACCTATCTGTCGGCGCCGGTCGTCTCGGCGCGGGGTGCGGCCCCGGTGATGGTGCAGCTTGAGGGGCTGTCGATCCTGCGGCTGCTGGAAGTGCGCCGGACCGTCGAGACCGATGTCGCCCGCAAGGCGGCCGAGCGCGCCAGCCCCGCCCAGAAGGCCGAGATCGCGCGGCTGTGCGACGCGCTTCTGGCGATCATCGCCGCCGGCGGCGCTTACCGCGAGGCCGACCACGCCTTTCACGGCGCGATTGCCGAGGCGACGGGCAACCCGATGTTCGGGGAAATTCTCGTCCGGCTTGACCACATGCTTGAACGTTCGGTCGCCTCGCCCTTTGAACGCAACGTCTTTGGCCTGGGCAGCTTTCCGCATCACCGCACGCTCTCGGACGCGATCCTGGCCGGCGATCCCGAGGGGGCGGCGGCGGCCGTGCATGCGATCCTCGATTCCGTCGAGGGCGAGGTGCGCCAGATCATCCGCAACGGACCACGCGAGGAGGGCCGGGAATGACCGATAGGGACCATCTCGAGGTGCTCCACGCCCGCGCGCTGTGGCTGTCGGCCTGGACGGTGCACAATGCCAACCACCTGCGCGACAAGGGCGAGGGGGATGTGAAGGTCGGCGGGCATCAGGCCAGCAGCGCCTCGATGGCGGCGATCCTGACGGCGCTTTATTTCCACGTGCTGCGGCCAGAGGACAGGGTCGCGGTCAAGCCCCATGCCGCGCCTGTCTTTCACGCGATCCAGTACATGATGGGCCGTCAGAGCCTTGAAAAACTGCAGAACTTTCGCGGCTGGGGTGGTGCGCAAAGCTATCCCTCGCGCACCAAGGATGTGGATGACGTGGATTTTTCCACAGGCTCGGTCGGGCTGGGGGCGGCGCTGCCGATCTTTGCCTCGATGGTGCAGGACTATGTGCAGGGCCACGGCTGGGGCGGCAAGACGGGGCGGATGATTGCCCTGATCGGCGACGCGGAACTGGACGAGGGCAATATCTACGAGGCCCTGCAAGAGGGCTGGAAGCACGATCTGCGCAATGTCTGGTGGGTGATCGACTACAACCGCCAAAGCCTTGACGGCGTGGTGCATGAAGGCCTCTGGGCGCGGATCGAGGCGATTTTCGAGGCCTTCGGCTGGCGCGTGGTGCGGCTGAAATACGGCGCGCTGCAAGAGGCCGCCTTCACTGAGGCGGGGGGCGAGGCGCTGCGCGGCTGGATCGACCGTTGCCCCAATGCGCTTTATTCGGCGCTGACCTTCCAGGGGGGCGCTGCCTGGCGCAAGCGGCTGCTCGATGACATCGGCGATCAGGGGGCGGTGACGGCGCTGATCGAAAGCCGCAGCGACGAGGAGCTCGCCCGGCTGATGGAGAACCTTGGCGGGCATTGCCTGCCCTCGCTCTGCGCCGCCTTCGACGGGATCACCGACGACCGGCCCACGGTCTTCCTCGCCTATACGATCAAGGGTTGGGGGACGCCGCTTGCCGGCCACAAGGACAATCACGCAGGCCTCATGACGCCCGCGCAGATGGAGGCCTTCCGCGCCCGGATGGGTGTGCCGCAGGGGCAGGAATGGGCCCCCTTCGCCGCCGTCCCCGACGAGGGCGCGCTGAGGGATTTCCTCGCCCGCGTCCCCTTCTTCTCGACCGGCCCCCGCCGCTATACCGCGCCCGCCGTGCCCACCCCGGGGCCGGTTGCGCTGACCGACAAGCTTCTGTCCACCCAGGCGGGTTTCGGCAAGATCCTCGACGAGATCGCCCGCTCCGGCGGCCCGCTCGCCGACCGGATCGTCACCATGTCGCCGGATGTGACGGTGTCCACGAACCTCGGCGGCTGGGTCAACCGGCGCGGCCTTTTCGCGCGCGAGGCGCGGGGGGACACGTTCCGGGAAGAGCGGATCCCCTCGGCCCAGAAATGGATGTTCTCGCCCAAGGGCCAGCATCTGGAGCTTGGCATCGCCGAGATGAACCTGATGCTGCTTCTTGGCGCGGCGGGGCTGTCGCATTCGCTGTTCGGCGAACGGCTGATCCCGGTCGGCACGGTCTATGACCCCTTCGTCGCCCGTGGCCTGGATGCACTGAACTATGCCTGCTATCAGGACGCTCGCTTCCTGCTCGTGGGCACGCCCTCCGGCGTCACGCTGGCACCCGAGGGCGGCGCGCATCAATCCATCGGCTCGCCCCTGATCGGCATGGCGCAGGACGGGATCGCGGCCTTCGAGCCGGCCTTCCTCGACGAGCTGTCGCTCATCATGGACTGGTCCTTCGACTACCTCCAGCGCGACGGCGAGGGCGACCCGGACGAACGCACCTGGCTGCGGGACGAGACGGGGGGCTCGGTCTACCTCCGCCTCTCGACCCGGCCGGTGGAACAGGTGCTGCGCCGCGACGACCCGGAGTTTGCGCGCGGCGTGATCGACGGGGCCTACTGGCTGCGCGCACCGGGGCCGAATGCGGATGTGGTGATCGCCTATCAGGGCTGCGTGGCGCCCGAGGCGATCGAGGCCGCGGGCCGGATCATGGGCGCGCGGCGCGATATCGGCGTGCTGGCCGTCACCTCGGCCGACCGCCTGAACGCGGGCTGGACAGCGGCGCGCCGCGCGCGGGCGCGGGGCAATGCGGGCGCGGTCAGCCATGCCGAGCGGCTGATGGAGGCGCTGCCCGCCCATTGCACGCTGATCACGGTGCTGGACGGCCACCCGGCGACGCTGTCCTGGCTGGGGGCGGTGGCGGGGCACCGCACGGTGCCGCTGGGGGTGGAGCATTTCGGCCAGACGGGCACGATCGCCGACCTCTACCACCATTTCGGCATCGACGCGGAGGCGATCGTCGAGGCCGCGAGCCACATCGCGCCGGGGCGGCCGATCCGGTTGAGGGCGTGAGGGGGGGAGCTTTGCGGGACGAAGCTGCCAATGCGTTCAAGGCGGTGAATGTCTGCTTCAGGATGGACAATACCTCTGCTTCGTGCGAGCTATCCGGTATGAAAACCTTGCTTCAGAAAATTTGCGCTCGGCGTCAAATCCGAATTACCGTCCCGGCCTGATAGTTCGGGCCGGGTGGTCGATTTCTGAATATCATACACACCTTATGCGCTGATCAAGGTCATACTCAATGGTTACTACATCTCCAACCCTGCACGTTTTGTGCGGTAAAATTGCTGCCGGAAAATCAACTTTCGCTGCCAAGCTTGGTAGTGCGAATGCAACGGTCTTGCTCGCCGAGGATGATTGGCTGAGCGCCTTGTTTTCGAGCGAAATGTTGTCGCCTTCTGACTACGTTCGGTGTTCATCAAAATTACGAAAAGTTATGGGGCCTCACGTGGTGTCGCTGCTGAACGCGGGAGTTTCGGTTGTCTTGGATTTTGCAGCGAATACCCTAGAACAACGCGCTTGGATGCGCGCAATCATTGAGGCAAGTGGCACCCTTCACCAACTTCACGTCTTCAATGCGTCTGATGAGCTTTGCCTTGCACGACTTCGCGAGCGTAACGCACGTGGCGACCACCCGTTTGCCGTGACTGAGGACCAATTCCTTCGGTTTTCAAAGCATTTCGTTGCGCCATCGCCAGAGGAAGGCTTCAATATTGTGATGCACAACGGATAGCCATGGCTGGCGCAAAGCGGTCTTTCGTGTCGGGTGCAGCGTTCGTTACTCTGGGCTCCAAGCAGCCATCACGCCCCGCCCCCTCACCGCGCGAGGCTGACCACCTGCCCGAACGCCACCTCCGGCACCACCCCCGCATCCGGCACCGCCCAGAGGACCGGCACCCCGCGCGGGGCCGGGCCCATCGGCCCCTCCAGATCCGTCAGCATCACGATGACCGAGGGCGCAAGCCCCATCGCCGCCGCCAGCGCCGGGCGGAAATCCGTGCCCCCGCCGCGCCGCGTCACGAGGCCCGCCAACTGCCCCTGCCAGCGCCCCACGTCGAGGCGCAGCGGAGGCTCGGCCGCCTCGTCGAAGGGGATCACATGGACCTCGGCCCCGGTGCGGCGGGCGATGCCGGCCACCTCGCCCATGAACTGCGCCATCCTGCCTGCGTCGATGGAGCTTGAGGTATCAAGCCCCACGACGATCCGGGGGATGTCGCGCGCGCGGCGCTGGCCCGGCTCGAAGGCGGGGGCGGGGGTGGCGTGCTTCTGCGCCTCGGCCTCGGCGGCGATCCAGCGGCGGGCGGGGCGGGTCGGGCTGGTTTGGGGGGCGTCGGTCACGGCGCGAGTGACGATGCGGCGGAGCACAACCTCCCACGGGGTTTCGGGCACCGGCAGGTCGGCGATGCGGTGGCCAAAGCGCCCGATGCCGCGCCCCGCCATCCGCCCCGCCTGCATCGCGCGCGCGAGATGCTGCCGCCAGTCCGCCGCCGATTGCCCGCTGTCCTCGGGTGCTGCCTCGGGCGAAAGGTCGGGGCGGAAGGCGCGGGTCCTGGCGTGTTCGCCCGCGCGCTCCTGCGCCTCGGGGCCCTGCATCAGCCGGATATAGAGCCGGTCGGCATCCCACTCCGCCAGCGCCTGTTCGGGCGGCAGGCTTTCGCCCGCGAGGCCGACCAGCAGTTCGACCAGCCCCACGGCGGGGCGGGGCAGGGCGTAGCCGGCGAGCATCAGCGCCTCGTTCACGATGGCATCGGCCGCCATGTTCCAGGTCTCGGCGTCGAAACGGTCGGGCTGGCGGGCGGCCATCGCCTCCATCCGGGCGGAATGGCGGAGCGCTGCGTGCAGGATGTGATGGGCGGCCAGCCCCTCCTGTTCATGCCGGGGCAGCGCATCGAAGCCGGGGCCGTAGCGGATGGTGGTGCCCTGTGTGGCGGCGGCGGGGCCGTCCTCCACATCGCGATGCGCGCACCAGAGCGACAGCGCCCCGATGGCCGGGTCGCGCTCGGCCAGCGCCTGAAGCGCGGCGCGGGCGCGGGTGCTGTGGCGGCTCATGCGGCGCCCGCCGCCTCGCGCGTCGCGGCATAGGCGCGGTAGGCGGCCGAGTCCTTGAAGGCCTGCGTCCAGCCTGCTTTGAGCGCCTTGTCGATCAGCAGCTCGAACCCATAGGCGGTGAGTTCGCCCAGCGGCAGGGCGGCGAAGACGCGCTCCTCGCGGTCGCGGGCGAGGCTGCGGATCCCGGCCATGACCTCGATCACCGCGGGCAGGGTCTCCTCGTCGGCGGCGGCGATCAGGCCGTAGGTCAGCGCGGTCAGGCCGTGCATCGAAGGGGGGTACATCCCGATGCGCTCGGAGGGGGGTGCGGCGATCATCTCGGCCACCTGCACGGTGGCGGCGATGTCATTGGCGATCAGCGCGAATTCGGCGGCCGGGCCTTCGCCCACGACGCCCGCCACAAGGATATCGCGCAGGCGGCGGTCCTTCACCGCGCCCAGGATCGCGCTGACCCGCGCCCAGGAGCGGGGGGTGCAGGCGATCATCTCGCCCCGCCGCAGCGTCTGTTCGGTGGTCTCGAGCATGTCAGGACGGGTGCGGATGAAGGCGATCACCGCCGGGTCAAGGCCCTGCGGGATGGCGTAGTTGGTCAGCCAGTCCTGCGCCTCGGCCACGACCGACAGATGGATCAGCCGGTCCGACAGCGCGGTGCCCATGTCATAGGCGATCGCCCCGTCCTCGACCGCATTGCCGGCGGCGACGATGAAGACGGACGCGGGCAGGAGGTGCCGGCCCACGCGGCGCTCTTGCAGCAGGCCATAGACCGTGGGCTGGAGCGAGGGGGCGGCGGCGGTCAGCTCGTCGAGGAAGAGGATCGAGGGGGTCGCGGGGTCGTCGGGCAGGTCTTCGGGGCGGTACCAGGTGGTGCGGCGGGTGTCGTGGTCGTAATAGGGCAGGCCGCGCAGATCCTGCGGCTCGATCGTGGTAAGGCGCAGATCGAAGAGGCGGGCGCCGGCGCGGGCGGCAAGGGTCTGGACGATCTCGGTCTTGCCGATGCCGGGGCGGCCATGCAGCATCCAGGAGGCGGTGAGGCCACCTGCGGCCTGCAGCTGCCAGCCGGACCAGAGCGCCTCGAGCGCCTGACCGGCGGCGATGGGGAGGGTGTTGATCGACATGCGCGCTCCGCTGCTGACTGATCTCTCATGCTAGGGGCAAAGGGGCGGCGGGCAAGGGGGGCGAAAGCAAAGGCCTGGCCGCAGGACTTTCCGAACCTTCCCGGTATGGCGCAAGATTGTCCGATAGTACGACGGTAACGGAGAAGAAATTTGCAAAATTTCTTCTCCCCGCGCCAGAAATGGCGAGCACATCCCGTCGTGAATGGAGCAAAAGCCCCCGAGGCCCGAGCGGGCCACGGCAAACACCAGCGGGAACAGGGCAGAGCGGATCATGAAAATCGTCATTCTCGGGGCCGGTGTCATCGGCGTCACCTCCGCCTGGTATCTGGCCGAGGCCGGCCATGAGGTGACAGTCATCGACCGCCAGCCCGCCCCCGCCCGCGAGACAAGCTTCGCCAATGCCGGAGAGATCAGCCCGGGCTATTCCGCCCCCTGGGCCGCGCCGGGCATTCCGCTCAAGGCGCTGAAATGGATGTTCATGGAACATGCGCCGCTGATCCTGCGCCCCTCGATGGGCTGGGCGGGGCTGAGCTGGCTGGCCCGCCTGCTGATGAACTGCACGCCCGAGGCCTATGCCGTGAACAAGTCGCGCATGGTGCGGCTGGCCGAATACAGCCGCGCCTGCCTGCAGGATCTGCGGCAAGAGACCGGCATCCGCTATGACGAGCGCAGCCGCGGCACGCTTCAGCTGTTCCGGACCGAGGCGCAGGTCGCGGCGGCCGAGAAGGATATCGCCGTGCTAAAGGCCGATGGCGTGGCCTTCGAGGTTCTGGACCGCGACGGCTGCATTGCCGCCGAGCCGGGGCTGGCCTCTGCGCGCGACAAGATCGCCGGCGGGCTGCGCCTGCCGGGCGACGAGACGGGGGATTGCTTCCTTTTCACCACCGCGCTGGCCGAACGCGCCGCCGCGCGCGGCGTGACCTTCCGTTACGGCACCGGGGTCCAGGGCCTTGTGACCGAGGGCGACCGGGTCACGGCGGTCAGGACCGATGCGGGCCTTGTGACGGCCGATGCTTTCGTGGTGGCGATGGGCTCTTACTCGCCTTAGCTGCTGCGGCCGCTGGGGATCGGGCTGCCGGTCTTTCCGGTCAAGGGCTATTCGATCACCCTGCCGGTCATCGACCCCGCGCTTGCCCCCGTCTCGACCGTGATGGACGAGACCCACAAGATCGCCATCACCCGTCTGGGCGACCGGATCCGCGTCGGTGGCATGGCCGAGCTTTCGGGATTCAACCACAGCCTGCCCGCTGCCCGGGAAGCGACCCTGCGCCATTCCGTCGAGGATCTGTTCGGCGGCGCAGGCGACGCGGCGCAGGCCAGTTTCTGGTCGGGCCTGCGGCCGATGACGCCCGATGGCACGCCGGTTCTGGGGCGGACGAGGCTTGGCAACCTCTGGCTCAACACCGGGCATGGCACGCTGGGCTGGACGATGGCGGCCGGTTCGGGCCGGGTGATCGCCGATCTGGTCTCGGGCCGGGCGCCGGGGATCGACGCCTCGGACCTGTCGCTGGCGCGCTACGCGCGGGCGCGGCGCGCGGGGGCACGGCCGCCGATGGTGCCGGTGCCGGCCTAGGATTGGCGCGTGGCAGGGGGCGGGCAGGGGACGGGCAGGGCAAGAGCCGGGGTAGCCGCGGTCCCGTGTTTCAATCCGGTCCGAAAGATGTGACGTCTTGGCGGGTGACGCCGCCGCCCGGCCGGCTTATGTCGGAGAAAAAGGACGCCCGATGCTCAGTGCCGATCTCATCCTCGATGCCACGCTTCTGCCGGCGATCCTGATTGCCATGTCGGCCGGGGTGCTGTCGTTCCTGAGCCCCTGCGTCCTGCCCATCGTGCCGCCCTACCTTGCCTATATGGGCGGGGTCAGCGTGACCGAGATGACGCAGGAGCGCGCGGCGCGGCGCCGTGTCCTTCTGTCGGCGGCCTTCTTCGTGCTGGGGCTGTCGACGGTCTTTCTGCTTCTGGGGTTCGCGGCCTCCTCCTTCGGGCGGATGTTCCTGCAATATCAGGACTGGTTCCTGACAATCGCCGGGATCACCATCATGATCTTTGGCGCGCATTTCATCGGCGTCTACCGGCTGGGCTTTCTGGACCGCGAGGCGCGGGTCGATGCCGGCGATCAGGGCGGTTCGGCCTTCGGCGCCTATATCCTCGGGCTGGCCTTCGCCTTGGGCTGGACGCCTTGCCTGGGCCCGATCCTTGGTGCGATCCTCGGCCTTGCCGCCTCGGAGGCGGATGTGATGCGCGGCACGATGCTTCTGGCCTTCTATGCGGCGGGGCTTGGCATTCCCTTCCTCCTGGTCGCGGCCTTCTTTCCGCGCCTTTCCGGCGCGATGGCCTTCATGAAGCGGCATATGGACCGGATCGAGCGGATCTCGGGCCTGCTGCTCTGGACGGTGGGGCTGATGATGCTGACCGGATCCTTCACCGATTTCTCCTGGTGGCTGCTGGAGCGTTTCCCCGTGCTGGCCACGATCGGCTAGCAGAGACCGGCGCCGCCGACGCCTTTGCGGCAACGGGCCGCAGCTCTTCGGGCCGGGCCGCGCCTGCGGGGGCTTATTTTCGCCGGAATTCCGGGGCAAAGTCGCCTGCGCGAGGATGGTGGCATGCGTGACGATTTCGAAACCCCGGTCAGGCGGCGGCGGGTGTTCTACATCCCCGGCTATGACCCGTTCCATCCCCGCCGCTACCGCGAGCTCTACCGCAAGGAAGCGGCCGAACAGGCCGCGATCTCGGGCTACGAGATCGCGCTGGCGCCGAAGCAGGGCGGCGGGCCCTATGGCTGGCATGTGACCGCGCGCATCGAGGATCAGCCGGTCGAGGCCGATGTCGAGGTGCTGGTCTGGTCCGATCTGGTGCGCTCGTCGATGACGGCCTCGATCCCCGCGACCTATTGGCAGATGATCCGGACCGGCTGGATCTACATCGCCTCGGGCGCGCTGCGGCGGCTGATGTGGCTGCGCAAGGGGCCGGTGATCGCGGCGCTTTATCCGGTGGGGATGCTGATCGGGCAGCTCTTGCTGGCGATCGGCCTTGGCGCGCTGGCGGGGCGGCTGGTGCTGCGCGGGGCAGAGGCGGCGCTGACCTTTGGCGGCTGGTCGCTGGGCGAGGTGGCGCCCTTCCTCTACTGGCCGGTGCTGGCGGTGGTGATGGTGCTGGTCCTGCGCTGGTTCAAGGCCCGCGACGGCCGCCTCTTCGCCCATTACCTGATGCATGATTATGCCTGGACCGCCCGCTGGCGGGGCGCCTATCCGCCCGCGCTGGAAGACCGCCTTGCCACCTTTGCCGATACCATCGCCGCCGCGCTGGAGGGCGGTTATGACGAGGTGCTGGTCGTCGGCCATTCCTCGGGCGCGCATCTGGCCGTGTCGATCCTGGCCGATCTCGACCGCGCCGGGCGCATTCCCCGGGGTGCCGCACTTGGCCTTCTGACCCTCGGGCAGGTGGTGCCGATGGTGTCCTTCCTGCCGAAGGCCGACCGGCTTCGGGCCGATCTCGCGCATCTGTCGATCTGCGACAGGATCGCCTGGGTCGATGTCACCGCGCCGGGCGACGGCTGTTCCTTCGCGCTTTGCGATCCGGTGGCGGTCTCGGGCGTGGCGCCCGAGCCGAAACGCTGGCCGCTGGTCTTTTCGGCGGCCTTCACCCGGTCGCTCTCGCCCGAACGCTGGAAGGCGCTGCGCTGGCGGTTCTTCCGGCTGCATTTCCAGTATCTCTGCGCCTTCGACGCTCCGCGCGACTATGATTATTTCCAGATCACCGCGGGGCCGCATACCCTTGCCGCGCGCTATGCCGACCGGCCGCCCTCGAAATCGCGGATCGACGTGCCGGCCTCGAAATACCGGACGATGGCCGCGTGACGGAACCGCTGCGCCCCCTGCCGCCCAAACCGCCGTCGCGGCCCGACCGGGTCTCGCTCTGGCGCTATCTGCAACTGTTTCGCGCCGATATCCTCTCGGCCCAGCCCGCCCGGCTCTATCGCGCCTGGATGGCCGAGTTCCGCACGCCGTTCTTTCGCAGCTACCTCGTGAACGATCCGGCACTGGTGCGCCGCGTCCTGCAGGAGGCGCCCGAGGATTTCCCGAAATCCGACCGCGTGGGCGAAGGGCTGCGCCCGCTTCTGGGCCAATCCGTCTTCCTGACCAACGGCGAACACTGGAAGCGCCAGCGCCGCATCATCGACCCGGCCTTCGAAGGCGGGCGGCTGCGCGACACCTTTCCGGCGATGTGGGCGGCAGGTGAGGCCGCCTGCGCGCGGCTCGCCGCCCATACCGATGGCCGCGCGATCGAGATTGAGCCCGAGACCAGCCATGTCGCGGCCGATGTGATCTTTCGCACGCTCTTTTCCCTGCCGATCGAGGATCAGACCGCCGCCCGGGTCTTCGCCGAATTCAAGGCCCATCAACGCAGCCAACCCATCGTCAACCTGGCCGCCCTCGTGCCGCTGCCGCGCTGGATGCCACGCTTCTTCCGGCGCGAGACGGGCCGGACGGCGCGGCGCATCCGGGCGCTGATCTCGGGTCTGGTAGAGGCGCGCGCCGAGGCGATCGCCGCCGGCACCGCGCCCGACGACCTTGCCACCAAGATCATGACGACGAAGGATCCGGTGACGGGGCAGGGCTTCGAACCCGAGGAGATGATCGATCAGGTCGCCATCTTCTTTCTGGCCGGGCACGAGACCTCGGCCTCGGCGCTGGCCTGGTCGCTCTACCTCCTGGCGCTCTACCCCGACTGGCAGGACCGCGTGGCCGAAGAGGCGCGGGCCGGGCTTGCGGCGCATTTCGGCACGCTGTCGCGGCTCCGCGTCACCCGCGACGTGTTCCGCGAGGCGCTGCGGCTTTACCCTCCGGTGCCGATGATGGTGCGCGAGGCGGCCTGCCCCCAAAGCTTCCGCGACCGCCCCGTCGCGCCCGGCGCGCAGATCGTGCTCTCGCCCTGGCATCTGCACCGGCAGGAAAGGCTCTGGGACAATCCCGACGGCTTCGACCCCGAACGCTGGGGCACCGAGAACGGCCGAACCTGCGCGCGCGAGGCCTATATCCCCTTCTCGGCCGGCCCGCGGGTCTGCACCGGTGCGGGCTTCGCCATGGCCGAAGGCGTGCTCCTGCTGGCGATGCTCGTCGCGCGGTTCCGCTTCGAGCCCGACCCGGCGCGGGTTCCGGTGCCTGTCGCGCATCTGACCGTCCGCTCGCGCGAGGGGATCTGGCTCAGGATGGTGGCGCGCGACTGACAAACGGCGAGGGGGGCTCTGCCCCCCGCGGCTGCGCCGCCCCCCCGGGATATTTTCAAACAAAAGAAGCAGAAAGAGGCGCGCCAAGAGGCGCCCCGGCCGCCCTGCGGCAGAGTCTTTGGCTTCTTTTGTTCCCAAATATCCCGGGGGGAGGCCGAAGGCCGGGGGGCAGAGCCCCCCTTGCTGCGGGTCAATGCTGGAGCGCCGGCAAGGAAAAAGGGGCCGGCGTTTCCGCCGACCCCTCCGGATCCTTGGCTCCTGCCCGGGTTCAGTCGCGATTGCCGAACAGCTGCAGCAGGAACATGAACATGTTGATGAAGTCGAGATAGAGGTTCAGCGCGCCCATGATGGCGGCCTTTTCCAGCCATTCGACATCACCATGCGCCGCATGGGCGACATAGGTGTTCTTGATCTTCTGCGTGTCATAGGCCGTGAGGCCGGCGAAGATCAGCACGCCGATGATCGAGATCGCGAACATCATCGCCGGCGACTGCAGGAAGATGTTGACGATCATCGCCACGATCAGGCCGATCACCCCCATGATGAGGAAGGTGCCCATGCCGGACAGGTCCTTCTTCGTCACATAGCCGTAAAGCGACAGGCCCGCGAAGGCGATCGCCGTGATCAGGAAGACCTGCACGATCGAGAAGCTGGTGAAGACGAGGAAGATCCAGCTGATCGAAACGCCCATCGCCGTGGCGAAGGTGTAGAAGAACAGCTGCGCCGCCGGGGCCGAGATGCGGTTGATCATCGCGCCGAAGGCAAAGACCATCACCAGCGGCAGGAACATGACCACCCAGCGCAGCGGCGAGGCATAGAGCGCATAACCGAAATCGGTCAGATACTGCCCTTCGCGCACCATGGCCGCGGCACCCACCGGGCTGTCGGTGACCGACAGGCCCGACATCGCCCAGGCGGCCAGCGCCGTGATCACCATGCCGACCGACATGGTGCCATAGACCTTGTTCATATGGGCGCGCAGGCCCTCGTCGATCTGGGCCGTGCTGATGGCGCCAGAACGGATCGTTTGATATTCAGCCATTGAGACCTCCAAGGTTGAACCGGTACCGTCGCGTCATTCGACGACCTTGCCCGGAATATCGTTCAAAGGGGGGCACATTTCAAGAACTGACGGCGTGAAAACGGTGTATTTCCGACACTTTCGGGCGGAATTGCCGCATCGCGCCGAGGCCTCTGCCGGCCCCGCCGGAGGCCGCGCCCGAAGCCGGCCAAGATGGCCGGCGGCGCCTCCGGCCTGACTGGTCAGGGCGTGATGACGACCTTGCCGGTGGCGCGGCGGCTGCGCAAGAGCTCCCACCCTTCGGCCGCGCTCTCGAGCGGCAGGACATGGCCGACATGGGGCGCAAGTCGGCCCTCCGCATGCCAGCGCATCAGCGTATCGAGGCTCTCGCTCAGCGCCTCGGGCGCGAAGTCGAGGTAGCCGCCCCAGTAGAAGCCGATCACATCGACATTCTTGACCAGAAGGTGATTGGCCGGGATCTGGGGCACCGTGCCGCTGGCAAAGCCGATGACGAGGATCCGCGCCTCGCGCCGCACCGCGCCGAGGGCCGCGGTGAAAGCCCCGCCGCCGACGGGATCATAGACCACGTCCACGCCCCCCAGGGCGCGCAGTTCGGCCTTGAGGTCGGCCTCGGCGTCGATCAGGTGATGCGCGCCGGCCTTGCGGGCCAGTTCCAGTTTCGCCACGCCGCGGGCCACGGCGATGACCCGGGCACCGAGGATGCGGCCGATCTCGACCGCGGTCAGCCCCACGCCGCCTGCTGCCCCCAGAACCAGAAGCGTCTCGCCCGCTGTCAGGCGGGCGCGCCGGGTCAGGGCGAGATGCGAAGTGCCATAGGCCACCTGAAAGCCTGCCGCGGTGATATCGTCCATTGTGTCGGGGACGGGGCGGCAGAGGGCTGCGGGAAAGACGCCCCGCTCGGCCAGACCGCCCGAGCCGCCGAAAACCGCGACACGCTGCCCGATCTGCAGGGCCGGCGCCTGTTGCGCGGCGCCCGCGCCGAGGCTGCGGACCACGCCGCAGACCTCGAGCCCCGGGGTGAAGGGCAGGGGCGGCGTGTTCTGGTAACGCCCCTCGCACATCAGAAGATCCGCGAAATTGAGGCCGCAGGCCCGGATATCGAGCAAGACCTCGCCCGGTCCGGGCGTCGGTTCGGGCACATCCGCAAGATGTGGAGGCTCGTCGAATCCGGTGACTCGGAAGGCGCGCATCGGGGGGATCTCCTGCCCCTGGATCTGCTGCAAACCGGGCCATATCGTCAAGTTGTATCTGATTGTTTCTATTTTGTTCCGTATATCTGCCCGAATGGGCGGGTGAATTGACGGTTTTCACACTGCAACCTGTCCAAAAGGGCAGGATGACTTCTGCAACCGATGCGTGTTTGATCGCCCAATCAATTCGGAGCCGCGCCTATCGACAACCAGGCGAAGTCTCTGGTGGGATGGATGCAGGCTCGATGCTGTCGGGCAGCGGTCTGAGAACAAGGAAACCGGCCGGCCCCTGCGGGGTTCGGCCAGATCAGGTAGAGGTAAATCCAGATGAAGCACCCGGTTGATGTTCATGTCGGCAAGCGGATCCGGCACAGGCGCTGGATGATCGGCACGACGCAGCAGCAGTTGGCCGAGAAGGTCGGCATCAAGTTCCAGCAGATCCAGAAATACGAAACCGGGATGAACCGGGTCAGCGCGTCGCGGCTGTGGGATATCGCGGCGGCGCTTTCGGTGCCGGTGGCCTTCTTCTTCGAGGGGCTGGATGCGGAGTTGGCCGAAGATACGATGACGGGCAGCGACATGCCCGGAGATATCCTGACCGACCGCGAGGCGCTCGAGCTTCTGCGCTCGTATTACGCCATGCCGGAAAACCAGCGGCGGCGTCTGTTCGATCTGGCCCGCGTCATGAGCGAGGCGGCCTGATCCGGCCTTCGTTTCGGTCACCGCCTTCGGTCGCCCGCCCAAGCCGGTGGGCGCGGCGGGCTTGACCTTGGCGCGGCCGCATTGCTAGGCCGGTGCAGGGCAGACGGGGCAGTGCAGATGAGTGACAGGGTGGACGCAACGACGGCCGCAGAGCTGCGGGCGCTGGGGCATGCCCTGGCGGATGTGGCCCGGCCGGAAACCCTGCGGCATTTCCGCACCGCCATCGCGAGCGAGGACAAGGGCCAGCCCGGCGAAAGGTTCGATCCGGTCACCGCCGCCGACCGCGCCAGCGAGGCGGCGATGCGCGCCCTGATCGAGGCCCGCCGCCCGCAGGATGCGATCCTGGGCGAGGAATTCGGACCGAAGGACGGGACCAGCGGCCTGACCTGGGTGCTTGATCCGATCGACGGCACGCGCGGCTATATCTGCGGCACGCCGACCTGGGGGGTGCTGATCTCGGTCGCCGATGGCGACGGCCCGGTTTTCGGCATCATCGACCAGCCCTTCATCGGCGAACGCTTCGAAGGCGGGCTGGGCCGCGCCCATGTGACGGGGCCGGGCGGGACGCTGCCTCTGGCCACCCGCGCGCCGCGCGCCTTGAACGAGGCGATCCTTCTGTCAACCTTCCCCGAAATCGGCAGCCCGGCCGAGCGCGCCGCCTTCGAGGTGGTGGCCGGCAAGGCGCGGCTGGTGCGCTGGGGGATGGATTGCTATGGCTATGCGCTTCTGGCCGCCGGTCAGGTCGATCTGGTGATCGAGGCGGGTCTGCAGGCCTATGACGTGCAGGCCCCCATCGCCGTGATCGAGGCCGCGGGCGGGATCGTGACCGACTGGGAGGGGCGGCCGGCGCATCAGGGCGGGCGGGTGCTTGCCGCGGCCAATGCCGCGATCCATGCCGAGGCGCTTGACCTTCTGGGCGTGGCGGGCGGCTAGGGGGGGCCGGGCGTGGCTGATCTGCTTCTCCGCCGCGCCGATCGCGTTCTGACCATGGGGGATGACGGGGCCGAGCCGGAAGGCTGCGATGTGCTGGTCCGCGACGGGGTGATCGTGGCCCTGGGGCGGGATCTGCTGGAGGGCGGGCTTGCGCCGCAAGGGCCGGTCGAGGTGGTGGAGGCGGCGGGCTGCATCCTGAGCCCGGGCCTCGTGAACACGCATCATCATCTGTACCAGACGCTCACCCGCGCCGTGCCGGCGGCGCAGGATGCGCTGCTGTTCGGCTGGCTGCGGACGCTCTACCCGATCTGGGCGCGGTTCGGGCCTGAAGAGATGTTCGTCTCGGCCCAGGTGGGGCTGGCCGAGCTTGCGCTCTCGGGCTGCAGCCTGACCTCGGATCACCTTTACATCTTTCCCAATGGCGCGCGGCTCGATGACACGATCGCTGCGGCGGCCGAGACGGGCCTGCGCTTTCATCCGACCCGCGGCGCCATGAGCATCGGCGAAAGCGCCGGCGGCCTGCCGCCCGACAGCCTGGTCGAGGACGAGGCGGCGATCCTGCGCGATTGCATCCGGGTGATCGACGCCTTCCACGATCCGACCCCGGGGGCGATGGTGCGGGTGGGCGTGGCCCCCTGTTCGCCGTTTTCCGTCAGCCGAGAGCTGATGCGCGACGCGGCCCTTCTGGCGCGCGACAAGGGCGTGATGCTGCACACCCATCTGGCCGAGAATGACGAGGATGTCGCCTATTCGCTTGCGCGATTCGGCTGCCGCCCCGGCCAATATGCCGAAGATCTGGGCTGGACCGGCGCGGATGTCTGGCATGCCCATTGCGTCAAGCTCGACACGGCCGAGATCGGGCTTTTCGCCCGCACCGGGACCGGGGTTGCGCATTGTCCCTGTTCGAATTGCCGCCTTGGATCGGGGATCGCGCCGGTGCGGGCGATGCTGGACGCAGGTGTGCGGGTGGGCCTCGGGGTGGATGGATCGGCCAGCAATGACAGCGGCAACCTGATCGACGAGGCGCGGCAGGCGATGCTGCTGCAGCGCGTGGCCCGGGGCGCGGATGCGATGAGCGCGCGGGCCGCCCTCCGGCTGGCCACGCGCGGCGGGGCCGAGGTTCTGGGCCGCGACGATTGCGGCCGGATCGCGCCGGGGATGCGGGCGGATCTGGCGCTGTGGGATGTCTCGGGCATCGACTCCGCGGGCAGCTGGGACAGCGCGGCGCTTCTTCTGGCCGGGCCGCGGCGGGTGCGCGACCTCTGGGTCGAGGGGCGGGCCGTGGTGCGGGACGGCGCGCTTGTGACCATCGACCTTGACGCCCTGATCGCCCGACAAAGGACACTTGTCCGCCGCCTTTGCGCGTGAATTTTCACCTTTGGGTCGCAGCCCTGCCCCAATGACCTCCTAATCCTTGCCCCGACTGCTGCTAGTTCTGCTGCTGCCCGGGGGGGATGGACGGAATGCGAAAAAGCGTGATGGTGCTGTTGCCGTTTCTGGCGGCCTGCATGGGCGGGACAAGCACGCAAGTCCTGTCCGAGGGCGGGATCGCGCCCACCGACCCCCCATCCGACTATACGCCCGCAACTCCTCCGGGCGAGGTGTTTCTGGGCCATGTCTCGTTCGGATTGCTGCTGAATGACGAACGCGCCCTCGAAGGGGTGCGGCTTCTCGAGGAGAACGCCTATCTGAACGCCGCCGCCTCGGGCCATGCGCTTGACATGGTCGCCCATAATTACCTCTCGCACACCGGGCGCGACGGCTCGACCCCGGGCGACCGGGCGCAGGCGGCGGGATACGAGTGGTCCTATATCTCGGAAAACATCGCCCGCGGCTTTACGACCGAGGCGGGTGTCATCGACGGCTGGATGAACTCCCCGGGCCATCGCAGCAACATGCTCGACCAGCGGGCCGAGGACTTCGGCCTGGGTCGCGTCAATACAACCTGGGTCTTGATGCTTGGTGCGCAGATGTAGCGATTTCTTGCCGCCCAACCACAAGCGGCGTTCCCTTCCCCCGCCCCGTGCCCTAGTTTGGCCGCGGGGCAAACAAGAGGTAGGTTCAACTCATGCGTGTAATTTCCGCAGTCCTTCTGGCATCTCTTCTGTCGGGATGTTTCGTCGTGGTTCCCCTGCCGGGGCCGACCATCCGGACCGAGGGCCGCGTCGAGCAGGCGCCGATGACCCGGGTTTCGGCTGTACCCACCGATGAAATGGGGCATGCGCTGAACCGGATCCGGGCCGAAGCCGGCAAGCCGGCGCTGTCGGCCAGTCCGCTGTTGATGCGTGCGGCCCAGGCCCATGCCGAGGATATGGCCCACAACGGGCATGTATCGCATGTCAGTTCGGACGGGCGCGATCTGGGGCGCCGGCTGCGGGATCTGGGCTGCAGCCATGGCGGCGCGGCCGAGAACCTCGCCTGGGGCCAGCGCTCGGTCCAGGCGAGCGTCGCGGGCTGGGCGGCCGGGCGGGAGCACCGCTCGAACATCCTGGGCAATTACACCAGCTATGGCTCGGGCGAGGCGCAGGGCTATTACGTCTCGGTCTTTGCCCGCGGCTGCTAAGCCGACAAGCCCTGCCCGGAAGGATTCTCCGGGCAGCACCGTTGACGAGTGACATAAGTGTGAGTGAGGAGCGACATGCCGAAATCACCCGTTCAAACTGTGCGCCGTCTGTTGTGCGGCGCGGTTCTGCTGGCGCCGATGACCTTGGCCGGCTGCATGGGGGGATCGACGACGATGGTCCTGCCCGACGGGATCCCGGCGTCGGGGGCGGCGGGCAATGGCCCACCCCCCGCCGCGCCGGGGGATCCGTTTCTGGCCCATGCCTCTTTCGGCCTTCTGGTGAACGACCGGCGCAGCGACAGCGGCCTGCGCCGGGTCGAGGAAAATGCGGTTCTGAACGCGGTGGCCACGGCCCATGCGCGCGATCTGGTCGATCACAACTATCTGTCCCATATCGGCCGCGACGGCAGCACACCGGAGGATCGGGCCCGCGCCGGTGGCTACAACCCCCGCTATATCGGCGAGAATCTGGCCCGCGGCACCAACAGCGGGTCGGCGGTGGTCGACGGCTGGATGAACTCGCCCAAGCACCGCGACATCCTCTTGGCCCCAGAGGCCGAGGATTTCGGCCTGGGCCGCGTCAGCACGACATGGGTGCTGATGATGGCGGCCGAAGAGCGCTGACGGGCAGGGTCGGGGGCGCTTACCCGCCCGCCCCGCCGTCGGACGAAAGGGCAGGCTTTCCCGCCACATAGACCTGCGCCACCGCCCGGTCGTCGCCCATCATGATCGTCGGGAAAAGCGCGTCCCACAGGTCTTCGGCCCGGGCCGAGCGCTGCGCGATGGCCGGCGTCGAGGCAAGGTCCAGCACCACCAGATCCGCCATCGCCCCCGGCGCGAGGCTGCCGATCTCTCCGCCAAGGTGAAGCGTGCGGGCCGAGCCTTCGGTTGCCAGCCAGATCAGCTGCGCCGGATGCAGCGCCGTGCCGCAAAGCTGGCCGATCTCATAGGCTGCCGCCATCGTGCGCAGCATCGAAAAGGACGAGCCGCCCCCGGTATCCGTGCCCAGCCCGATCCGCAGCCCCGCCTGCGCCAGATCCCACAGCGGGAACAGCCCCGAGCCGATGAAGCTGTTCGAGGTCGGGCAATGGATCAGCGCCGCCCCCGCCTCGGCCAGCCGGTCCCTCTCGCGCGGGGCCAGGTGGATCGCATGGCCGAACAGCGCGCGCGCGCCCAGAAGGCCGAACATCTCGTAGGTATCAAGGTAGTCGCGCGCCTTAGGGTAAAGATCGCGGACCCAGGCGACCTCGTCGGTCTGTTCGCTCAGATGGGTCTGCATCAGGCACTCGGGATGCGCGGCCCAGAGCGCGCCCAGAGCCTCGAGCTGTTCCGGGGTCGAGGTGGGCGAAAACCGCGGCGAGATCGCATAGACCGCGCGCCCCCTTTGGTGCCAGCGGGCGATCAGGGCCGCGGTTTCGTCATGCGCCGCCCGCGCGCTGTCGCGCAAGCTCTCGGGGGCGGTGTCGCGGTCCATGCAGGTCTTGCCGGCGATGACGGCCATGCCGCGCGCCTCGGCCGCGCTGAAGAGGGCGTCAACGCTGTGGGGGTGGATGGTGCAGAAGCTGGCCAGCGTGGTGGTGCCATGGGCCAGCGCAAGGTCCAGCGTCAGACCCGCCTGCCGGTCGGCATAGGCCGGATCCGCAAAGCGCGCCTCTTCGGGAAAGGTATAGAGATTCAGCCAGTCGATCAGCCGCTTGCCCCAGCTGGCGATCATGCCGGTCTGGGGATAATGCATATGGGCATCGACGAAACCGGCCGTGATCAGCGCCGCGCCGTGATCGGTGATCCTGGCCTGCGGAAAGCGGCGGCGCAGGTCATCGGCCTCGCCCGTGGCGATGATGCGCCCGTCGCGCGACAGCACGCCCCCGCGCGCGGAATGATGGCTGACCTCGGCCCAAGGCTGGCGCAGGGGATCGCCGGAAAACGAGAGGGTCTGACCCAGCAGGAGATGGTCTGTCATGCGGCCACGCTAGGGCAGGGCGCGGGCGGCGTAAATGGCCCCCTTGCGCGCCTGCTTGCGGTCGTGACACCCCCTCTTGCGGGGCGCGGCGCTTGCCGTTCGGGGGCGCTCCGCTATGGTCCGCAGCAAGGAGAGCGCCATGACCGAAGATCTGCTGACCCGCCCCGAGGATGCAAGCGATCAGGGCCTGACCCGCGACCTGTTCGACGCGGTGAAGGACGCCGTCGCCGCGCGCGATGCGGCGCGGCTGGACAGTCTGCTGGACCCGCTGCACCCGGCCGATATCGCCGCGATCATCGAACAGATCGACGCCCGCCAACGCCGCGCGCTTCTGGCGCTTTGGCATGGCGGGGTGGATGGCGACATCCTGTCGGAACTGGACGAGGGCCTGCGCGAAGAGGTGATCGAATCGCTCGCCCCCGACCAGCTGGCCGAGGCGTTGCGCGATCTGGAATCGGACGACGTCGTCGATCTGGTCGAATTCCTCGACGAGGATCAGCAGGAGGCGGTGCTCGAGGCCCTGGAAGGCCCCGACAGGGTCGTGGTGCAGAAGGCGCTGGCCTATCCGGAATATTCGGCCGGCCGTCTCATGCAGGTGGAAACCGTGGCCGTGCCCGAACACTGGACCGTGGGCGAGACGATCGACTATCTGCGCTCGGGTGTCGATCTGCCGGATCAGTTCTATCATGTGGTCCTGGTGGATCCGCGGATGAAGCCGGTGGCCAATGCCACGCTGGGGCGGATCCTGTCGTCGCGGCGCGAGGTGCGGCTGAAGGATATCGTCGAGGAAATATTCCGCACGATCAACGTTCTGGAAGAGGAAGGTGAAGTCGCCCGCCTGTTCGAGCGCTATCACCTGATCTCGGTTCCGGTGGTCGATGATGCCGACCGGCTGGTCGGCGTCATCACCATCGACGATGCGATGACGGTGCTGGATGAAGAGCATGAGGAGGATTACCTCAAGCTGGCCGGTGTGGGCGAGACCTCGATCTCGGACCGGGTCTTTGCCACGGCGGGGCGGCGGTTCCGCTGGCTTCTGGTGACGCTGGTGGCGGCCAATGTGGCGGCGCAGGTGATCTCGCAATTCGAGGCGACGATCGAACAGATCGTGTTGCTGGCGATCCTGATGCCGATCGTGGCCTCGATGGGCGGCAATGCGGGTACCCAGGCGGTGGCCACGGCGGTGCGGGCGCTGGCGACGCGCGACCTGACCTCCGAGAACGCCTGGCGGGTGATCCGGCGCGAGGCGGGGGTGGGGCTGGTCAACGGCTTTGCCTTCGGGGCGATCATGGCCGGCGTGGTGACGCTGTTCTTCGGCGAGCCGGCCATCGGCGGGGTGATCTTCGCCTCGCTCTGGGTGACGCTGACGCTGGCCTCGCTGGGGGGGGTGGCGGTGCCGCTGATCCTGAACCGCGCGGGCGTGGACCCGGCGGTGGCCTCGGGGCCTTTTGTCACGACGGTGACGGATATCGTGGGGTTCTTCGTCTTTCTGGGCATCGCGACCGTGGTGCTGCTTTGAGCGCGGCGCGCGATCTTGCGGCGATCAAGGCGGAGGCGCGCAAGGCCGCCTTCGCCCGGCGCAAGGCGGCGCATGAGGCGGCGCATGAGGCAGCGCACGCCCCCTCTGCGGTGCTCGGTAAGGTGCTGGAGGGCCATCGGGGGCGGCCGCTGGCCGGCTACATGGCGATGCGCTCCGAGATCGACCCCGCCCCGGCGATGGCCGAGGCGGCTGTGCATGGGCCTGTCTGCGTGCCGGTGATCATCGGGCGGGGCAGGGCGCTGCGGTTTCGCCGATGGGAGCCGGGCGGGGCCATGGTCGTGGGGGAATTCGGCGCCCTTGTGCCTGAGGCGGGGGAGTGGATCCGGCCCGAGGTCGTGGTCGTGCCGCTGGTGGCCTTTACCGGCGCAGGCGGACGGCTGGGCTATGGCGGGGGGTTCTATGACCGCACGCTCGAGGCCTTGCGCGCCGCGGGGCCGGTGCTGGCGATCGGCTTTGCCTGGGCGGCGCAGCAGGATGATGCGCTGCCGCTTGAGCCGACGGACCAGCCGCTTGACCTGATCGTGACCGAGAGGGGGGTGATCGTGCCGGATCGGGGGCAGGGCTGAGCGCGGCCGCCGGGGCAGAAATTTGGCCAAATTTCTGCCGCCCTGCCCCCGCCCGTGGTCTGCTTCGCCTCTCGTGCGCTCCGGGCAAGACCCGGGTTCGGGCAAGCGACCGGATCCAGGCCTTGCGCCACGGTGGCCGGGGGCAGAAATTTGGCCAAATTTCTGCCCCCCATCCCGGCCCTCGGCGCATCATCCCGCCGCGGTGGCCCCGGGATCGCCTCGCGCGCATCTTGCTTATGGCCGCGCCCGGCCCTAAGGCTCGGCCCTCATGAGGATCCTGTTTCTGGGCGATGTGATGGGCCGGGCCGGCCGCAGCGCCGTGGCCGAGGCGCTGCCGCGGCTGCGCGCCGACTGGCGGCTGGATTTCGTCGTCGTGAATGCCGAGAACACCACCTCCGGGGCCGGGCTTTCGCCGGAACATGCGCGCATCCTGCTGGCGGCCGGGGCCGATGTCCTTACCCTGGGGGACCATGCCTTCGACCAGAAGGAGATGCTCTCCTTCATCGAGACCGAGCCCCGCATCCTGCGCCCGCTGAATTTCGCCAAATCCGCCCCCGGCCACGGCGCGCGGGTGTTCGAGGCGACGCAGGGCCGCAAGGTGCTTGTGGCGCAGGTGCTGGGGCAGGTCTTCATGAAGCGGCCCTTCGACGATCCCTTCTCGGCACTTGATCCGGTGCTGCGCGCCCATCCGCCCGGCGGCATGGTGCAGGCCAGCCTGATCGACATCCATTGCGAGGCCACTTCCGAGAAGATGGCGCTGGGCCATTGGTGCGACGGGCGGGCCAGCATCGCCGTCGGCACCCATACCCATGTGCCCACCTCGGACGCGATGATCCTGCCGCGCGGTACCGCCTACCAGAGCGATGCCGGCATGTGCGGCGACTACAATTCCGTCATCGGCATGGACAAGGCCGAGCCGCTGCGCCGATTCGTGACCGGCATGCCGAAAGAGCGTTTCACCCCCGCGACCGGCCCCGCCACGCTTTCGGGCCTTTATGTCGAGACCGACGACCGCACCGGCCGTGCCACCCGCATCGTCATGGTCCGGCAGGGCGGCGCGCTGTCGCCCTCGGCACCCTGAGGCCCTCGCACCTTGCGTCAGAACCTGCCCTTCCTCCTCGTGCTTCTGTTCTGCGGCCTCTCCTGGGGGTCGAGCCAGGTTCTGGGCAAGATCTCTGTCTCGACCGGCTACAAGCATCTGGGGCTGATGTTCTGGCAATTCACCCTGGGGGCGCTGATCCTGGGGGGGCTCCTGGCGCTGCGGGGCAGGGGGCTGGTGCTGACCCGGGCCGGCCTGCGCTTTGCCCTGATCATCGCGCTGACCGGCTCGATCATTCCGGGGATCACCTTCTATCACTCTGTCACCCATCTTCCGGCGGGGATCATGTCGATCCTGATCTCCTCTGTGCCGCTGATCTCTTTCCCGATCGCGCTGGCGCTGGGGATGGACCGGCTGAGCGGCTTGCGCGTGCTGGGCCTTCTCTTGGGCATCGCGGGCGTGGCGCTGATCGCCCTGCCCGAGGCCAGCCTGCCCGACCGCGCGATGATCGCCGTCATTCCCATCGCGCTGATCGGGCCGCTGTTCTATGCGATCGAGGGGAATTATGTCGCGGGCAGCGACATGGGCGGCATGGATGCGCTGCAGACGATGTGCCTTGCCTCGATCCTGAGCGCGGTGATCGTGTTGCCGGCAGCGCTGATCACGGGTTTCTGGATCAATCCCCTTGCCGCCCCCTGGGGCGCGGCCGAGCTTGCGCTGGTTGCCTCGGCCGCGATCCATGCGGTGGCTTATGTGGCCTATGTCTGGCTGGCGCAGAATGCCGGTGCTGTCTTCGCGGCCCAGACATCGTATATCGTGACAGGAACGGGAGTGATCTGGGCCATGGTGATCCTGGGTGAGAGGTTCTCGGGCTGGGTCTGGGCGGCGCTGGTCCTGATGCTGGCGGGGCTGGCGCTTGTCACGCCGCGGCCCCGGCTGGTGCCCCTTGCGGAAAGGTCCGTCTGATGTTCGGCATCGAACTTGCGCCCGAGGTCGAGGCCTATGTCGCGCTGGGCATCGTGGCGGTGATGTTCCTGGCCTTCCTGCGCGAGGCCTTTCCGGTCGAGGTGGTGGCGATCACCGGCGCGGTGAGCATGCTGATCCTTGGCATCCTGCCCGAACAGGCGGCCTATGCCGTCTTCTCCAACACGGCCCCCTGGACGATTGCCGCGCTCTTCATCATCGTCGGCGCGCTGGTGCGGACCGGGGCGCTGGACTGGATCTCGGGCCTTGCGGCGCGTCATGTCGAGGCGCGGCCCGCCGCCACGCTGGGATCGCTGACGGGCACGGTGCTGGGCCTGTCGGCCTTCGTCAACAACACGCCCATCGTCGTCGTCTTCATGCCGATCTTTGTCCGGCTGGGGCAGAAGCTCAAGCTTTCGGCCTCGAAGATGCTGATCCCGCTCAGCTATTTCTCGATCCTCGGGGGCACGGTGACGCTGATCGGCACCTCGACCAACCTGCTGGTCGATGGTGTGGCCCAGGCCCAGGGGCAGGCCGCCTTCCATGTGTTCGAGATCACCGGGGTGGGCCTTGTCCTTTGCGCCGTGGGCGTGACCTATCTGGCGCTTTTCGCGCGCTACCTGCTGCCCGACCGGGCCAGCATGGCCAATGTGCTCACCGACAAGAGCCGGATGCGCTATTTCACCGAGGCCGTCATCCCCCCCGACAGCAACCTGATCGGGCGCGAGGTGCTGTCGGTGCAGCTTTTCAAGCGCGACGGCGTGCGGCTGATCGACGTGATCCGGGGTGATGCCTCGCTCCGGCGCGACCTGACGGGGGTGACGCTGCAGGTGGGCGACCGTGTGGTGCTGCGCACGGCGATGACCGAGCTTCTGTCGCTGCAGGCCAACAAGGCGCTCAAGCGCGTCGATCAGGTCTCGGCGGTCGAGACGACGACGGTCGAGGTGCTGATCACGCCCAATTGCAAGATGGTCGGCCGGCGGCTGGGCGATCTGCGCCTGCGGCGGCGCTACGGCGTCTATACTTTGGCCGTCCACCGGCGCGACCGCAACATCGGCCGGCAGATCGACGATCTGGTGGTGCGGGTGGGCGATACGCTTCTGCTTGAGGGGGCGGCCGAGGATATCCAGCGGCTGGCGACGGATATGGATCTTGTCGATGTCAGCCATCCCAAGGCGCGGGCCTACCGGCGGACCCATGCGCCCATCGTGATCGGGGTTCTGGTGGGGATTGTCGTGCTGTCGGCCCTGGGCATCGCGCCGATTGCGGTTTTGTCCTTCATCGGCGTGGCCATCGTTCTGGTGACGCGCTGCATCGATGCCGACGAGGCCTTGGGCTATGTCGACGGGCGGCTTCTGGCGCTGATCTTCGGGATGCTGGCGGTGGGGGCGGGGCTCGATCACTCGGGCGCGGTCGAGATGATGGTCAATGCACTCGCCCCCTCGCTTGTCGGCGTGTCGGGGATGGTGCTGGTGCTCTGCATCTATCTGATCGCGTCCTTCCTGACCGAGATCGTGTCGAACAACGCCATCGCGGTGATCCTGACACCCATCGCCATCGGCCTTGCCCAGACGCTTGGCGTCGATCCGCGCCCGCTGATCGTGGCGGTGATGTTCGGGGCGAGTGCCAGTTTCGCCACGCCCATCGGCTATCAGACCAATACGCTGGTCTATGGGCCGGGCGGCTATCGCTTCACCGATTTCCTGCGGATCGGCCTGCCGCTGAACCTGATCGCGGCGGTGACGATGGCGGTGGTGATCCCGCTGTTCTTTCCGCTCTGAGGCGAAAAAGGGCTTGCCAGACCGGGGGGGATGCTCAAGCATCGTCCCATGTCGGTGCGGTGGATCCTGTCTTTGCCCGTTGTGGCGCTTGCGGCCTGCATGTCGGGCGACGATGAGGGCCGGTTCGTCGCGCGCGGCGAAGTGCCCATCGCCGCGGAACTCCTGGGCGAAGAGGTCCGGCTGAGCTATCCTGACGGGCAGGTCTGCACGGTGCGGCCCGATCCCGGCACGGTCCGGGGCGAGGAATGGGAGGCGGCGTCGACATCCTGCCCGAGGGTAAGCTTTCTGAACGTGCGCTACCGGTTCGAGAACCATTCGATGGAGATGCCGGATGGCACCTCGCTGTCGACCCTCAGGGTGGAGGATACCTATTCCTTCGGGGGCGAGCTCTCCACGCCGGGGCGCGCGGCGGATGCGCGGGTGATCGAGGTGGTCTTCGACACGGGCGAAGGCGGGGCCGGATTTGTGGGGGTCCCGGGCGGATGCTGCGTTTGGCCGCCGGCCGAATAGCCGGGTGCCCGGGCCGAGGGCGGCTGAAGGGCGGATGGCCCGAGGGTGTTGCAAGGAGTTTGCGATGAAGAGATTTGCGATGGTGGCGGCCTCTGCGGCTCTGGTGGGCTGCATGGAACCGGCGGCCGAAGAGCCGGCATTCGAGGCTGACGGCTTTCCCGTGGCCGCCCCCTATGCGGCGGCGATCCGGGGCAACAGCGTGACGCTGGCCTTTTCGGGCGGACGGCCCTCCTGCATCATCGACGCGCCTGCGGGAACGGCAGAGCTTGCGAACTGGGAAACGCCGGTGCGGGGCTGCCGGGACGTGGAGTTCGTCTCGGTCGCTTATCTGGCGCCGGTTGATCCGCAGATGGGCGAGATCCTGTTTGCGCCCAACTATACCGGCGAACTGGTGGTGCGGGAGTTGCCCGCAGGCACCACCCGCGCGCGGGTTCAGGTCAGCGGCACGGCGGGCACGGGCTGGTTCGAGGGGCGGCCCTGATCAAGGGGCGTGCTGCCTTCTTGGGGGGCGCGTGGGCTTCGCCCACCCTACGCCCTGTCCGGTAGGGTGGGCAAAGCCCACCATACGGCCGCCGCCTGCCCACTTGCCGCCCCCCGCGCCTCTCGGGTAAGAGGCGCAGGTCAGCAGCAGGGCAAGAACCGGAGGCACCATGGCCGGCCATTCCAAATGGGCGAATATCCAGCATCGCAAGGGCAAGCAGGACAAGGTCCGCTCGAAGATCTTTTCCAAACTGTCGAAAGAGATCTCGGTCGCGGCCAAGATGGGTGATCCCGATCCCGACAAGAACCCCCGCCTGCGGCTTGCGGTGAAAGAGGCCAAGGCGGCCTCCATGCCCAAGGACGTGATCGAGCGCGCGATCAAGAAAAGCCAGGGCGGCGATGCCGACGCCTACGAGGAAATCCGCTACGAAGGCTATGGCCCCGGCGGCGTGGCCGTCATCGTCGAGGCGATGACCGACAACCGCAACCGCACCGCCTCGACCGTGCGCTCCACCTTCGGCAAGAACGGTGGCAACCTGGGCGAGACGGGCTCGGTCGGCTTCATGTTCGACCGCAAGGGCGAGATCGCCTATCGCGCCGATGTGGGCGATGCCGAGACCGTGCTGATGGCCGCGATCGAGGCCGGCGCTGAGGATGTGCAGAGCGACGAGGACGGGCATCTGATCTATTGCGCCCAGACCGATCTGCACGAGGTGTCGCAGGCGCTGGAAGCGGCGCTGGGTGAATCCGAAAGCACGAAATTCGTCTGGATGCCGCAGACCACCACGCCGGTCGATCTCGAGACCTTGACCAAGCTGATGAAGCTGGTCGAGGTGCTCGAGGATGATGACGACGTGCAGAGCGTGACGACGAATTTCGAGGCCTCGGAAGAGGTGATGGCGGCGTTCGAGGCTGCGTGACGCGGCGCAGCTGTCGGCCGGCAGGCGAGATTATGCACATAATCTCGCACGGAATTTGTACAAATTCCGGGTCCCCGGCCCGGATCTTTGCGCAAGGTGACGGACCGGTCCCTGCGCCATGACGGCTGAGCCGCGCCCCCTTGCCGCCGTGCTCTGGATGGTGCTGACGGGGCTTCTCTTCGTCTGCATGACGGCCATCGTCAAACATGTGGGCACTGCCGTGCCCGCCGCGCAATCGGCCTTCCTGCGCTATGCGCTGGCCATCCCCTTCCTGATCCCGATGATCGGCCCGATCCTGGCCGCCCGCCTGACCCGCCGCCAGATCGCGCTCTTCGGGCTGCGGGGGCTGGTCCATACCGCGGGCGTGATCTTCTGGTTCTACGCCATGACCCGCATCCCCTTGGCCGAGGTCACGGCCATGGGCTATCTCACCCCGGTCCTTGTGACCATCGGCGCGGCGCTGGTGCTGGGCGAGGGCTTTGCGCTCCGCCGCCTGCTGGCCATCGCCGCGGCCTTTGCCGGCGCGCTGATCGTGCTGCGCCCCGGCCTGCGCGAGATCGACCCCGGTCATCTGGCAATGCTGGGCACCGCAATCATGTTCGCCGTGGGATATCTTGTCGCCAAGCAGCTCTCGGGCGAGGTCAGCGCCACCGTGATCGTCGGCATGCTCTCGATCACCGTGACCATCGGCCTCCTTCCGGCGGCGCTCGCCGTCTGGGTGCCGCCCTCGCCGCAGATCCTGGGCTGGTTCTTCCTCACCGCCGTCTTCGCCACCGCCGGCCATTACACGATGACCTTCGCCTTCGCCGCAGCCCCCCTGACCGTGACCCAGCCCGTCACCTTCCTGCAACTGGTCTGGGCCGTCAGCATGGGCGCGCTTTTCTTTGCCGAGCCGGTGGATGTCTGGGTCATCGCGGGCGGCAGCCTGATCCTGGCCGCCGTCAGCTTCATCACCTGGCGCGAGGCGAGCCTCAAGCGCCGGATCACCCCGGCCGTAGCCGAGACGAAATAGGCCTAGCCTTCGGGCTTGCCCAGCCGCTCGGCCTTCTTGCGCACCAGCACGCTGCGCAGGTCATGCATCGCCATCAGAAGCCGGTCCGTCACCGCGTCCAGCTGCTCGGGCGTGGCGCGCGACTGCACCCATTGCGCCGTCAGGTTCAGATGGTCGATCGTGCGCAAGAGATCATCCACCTCGCGCCGCAGCATCACCTCCTGCCGTTCGGCCAGCCAATCGGTGATCGCGGCGCGGTCGCCGTCGCTCAGGGTCCGGTTGCCCTGGGGGCGGATCTCGCCGTTGCGGGTGTTGACCACGGCGATCTGGTCCATCTCGATCCGCCGCTGCCGGTTCTCGGTCTCGACCCGGAACACTGCGGCTCCGTTCTCGCGGATCCGGAAGTAGTAGTCGGGCAGATCCCCCGGCATGATGCCTCCTTACCTCAGCCCGTCGACGAAGGCCCGGATCCGGGCGCAGGCCTCGGTCAGCGCGGCATCCGATGTAGCGTAGCTGATGCGGAAATTCGGTGAAAGGCCGAAGGCCGCGCCAAAGACCACGGCAACCCCCGTCTCGTCCAGAAGGGCGGTGGCAAAGGCCTCGTCGCTGTCGATCAGGCGGCCGTCGCGGCTGGTCTTGCCGATCAGGGCCGAGATGTCGGGATAGACGTAGAAGGCGCCCTCGGGCACGGGGCAGGTGATCCCGGGCGTGGCGTTCAGCATCCCCACGACCAGATCCCGCCGGCGCTGGAACAGCGCGCGGTTGGGCGCCAGGAAATCCTGGCTGCCGTTCAGCGCCTCGACCGCGGCCCATTGGCTGATCGAACAGGGGTTCGAGGTGCTTTGCGACTGCACCTTGGCCATCGCCCTGATCAGCGCCTCGGGCCCCGCCGCATAGCCGATCCGCCAGCCCGTCATCGCATAGGCCTTGGACACGCCATTGACCGTCAGCGTGCGGTCGTAAAGCGCCGGTTCCACCTCGGCGGGCGTGCAGAAGCGGAAATCGTCGAAGACAAGATGTTCGTACATGTCGTCCGACAGGATCCAGACATGCGGATGGCGCAGCAGCACATCGGTCAGCGCCTTCAGCTCGTCCCGCGAATATCCCGCACCCGTGGGGTTCGAGGGCGAGTTGAACAGCAGCCATTTGGTCCGCGGCGTGATCGCGGCCTCAAGCTGATCGGCGGTGATCTTGAAGCGGTTTTCCAGCGTCGCCGCGACGATGACCGGCGTGCCCCCGGCCAGAAGCACCATGTCGGGATAACTCACCCAATAGGGCGCGGGGATGATCACCTCGTCGCCTTCGTTCAGCGTGGCCATCAGCGCGTTGTAAAGCACCTGCTTGCCGCCCGTGCCGACGCTGACCTGCCGGGGCGTGTAGCTCAGCCCGTTCTCGCGCGCGAACTTGGCGCAGATCGCGGCTTTCAGCTCGGGGATGCCATCGACGGCGGTATATTTCGTCCGGCCTTCGTCGATAGCGCGCTTGGCCGCGGCCTTGATGTTCTCGGGCGTGTCGAAATCCGGCTCGCCCGCGCCAAGGGCGATGATGTCGCGCCCCTCGGCCTTGAGCTCGGCCGCGCGCATCGTCACGGCGATGGTGGGCGAGGGTTTCACACGGGCAAGCGTGTCGGAAAGGAAGGGCATCGGGGCGCTCCGGGTCGGCGGGTGGCACTTCGGCGGCGCCTGTGTCATAGGAGGGGCTGCAGATGCGATCAAGCGGCAAGGAAGGCGCGATGACCGATAACTGGTACAGCGACGAGGCAGCCACTTTCGGCGACAGGCTTACGGCGGCACGGGAACGGGCGGGGCTGACCCAGTCCGAGCTTGCCGCCCGGGTCGGGGTGCGGCTTGCGACCCTGGCCAAATGGGAGGACGACCTGTCAGAGCCGCGTGCCAACCGGCTGCAGATGCTTTCGGGGATGCTGGGGGTTTCGCTGATCTGGCTGCTGACCGGCGAAGGCGACGGGCCCGAGGAACCGCCCGCAGAGGGGGGCGCAGAGAACGGGCCGGATGTGGCCGACATGCTCGAGGATGTGCGCGCCCTGCGTGCGGCCATGCTGGCGATGGCGGGCCGGATCGGGCAGCTGGAAAAGCGGCTGCGCGGCTACGCAGGCAACCGTCAGTGACCACCGCTGCGGAAACGCCCGAGACCCGGGTCAGGCGCCTGCGGATGCGCTCGATGCGGCGCGGGATCAAGGAGATGGACCTGATCCTGCAGGCCTTTGCGGCAGACAACCTTGCCACGATGTCGGACGAGGCGCTCGATCTTTACGAGGCGCTGCTGGCCGAAAGCGATCTCGAGATCTATGGCTGGATCGCCGGACAGGCAGCCCCGCCCGAGGTCTATGCCCCCCTGATCGCCCGGATCCGCGACGGGGCGCGCGGGATCGTCCGGCCCGCCTGAACGGGTATTGCCTAAAATCTTCGGGATTTCCTTCGGTTGTGCCGCGCTGTTTAACCGAATGTTGGCGCTTTTGCCTCAAATCTGCCCTGCGACGAGCAATCGGAGGTCGGCATGAGCGTCCACAGCCATCTGCAATCAGACCGGATTTCGGCCCAGCAGGCCGGTTTCATGGTCAGCTATCTTGACGCGCTCACGCTGGTCGAACGATTGCACAGGTTGCTGCTGGATGTGATCAAGGATGAATTCGAACGGGTCGGCGTGCTCGAGATCAACCCGGTCCAGGCGCTTCTGCTATTCAATATCGGCGATAACGAGGTGACGGCGGGCGAGCTGAAATCGCGCGGCTACTATCAGGGCAGCAATGTCAGCTACAATCTCAAGAAACTGGTCGATCTGGGCTACATGCACCACCAGCGCTGCGAGATTGACCGACGCTCTGTCCGGGTGCGGCTGACCGAAAAGGGCCGCCGCATCCGGGATCTGGTGGCCCGCCTCTTTGCCACCCATGCCGACGGGCTGATCACGCGCGGCGTGACCGATGCCGAGGGGATGGACACCATCGTCGCAAGCCTGCGGCGGATCGAAAGATACTGGTCGGATCAGATCCGCTATATCTACTGATCCGCCGGGGTCTGGCGGGTCTGCCGGGGTCTGCCGGGGTTTGCCGGGGTCTGCCGGGGTCTGCCCGTCACCAATGGCCGGTGTTTTCCATGCTGGCCCAGGGCTCCTGCGCGGGCTTCGCGGCGCCCGCCTGTAGCAGCTCGATCGAGATATTGTCGGGCGAGCGCACAAAGGCCATATGGCCATCGCGCGGCGGGCGGTTGATGGTCACGCCATTGTCCATCAGCTTCTGGCACATGGCATAGATATCGTCGACCTCATAGGCGAGGTGGCCGAAATGGCGCCCGTCGCTGGGAAGGCCCTCGTCGCCATCCCAGTTGTAGGTCAGCTCCACCGGCGCATCCTCCTGGCCCGGAGGCGCCATGAAGATCAGGCTGAAGCGGCCACCTTCGTTGTCATAGCGGCGAATTTCCTTCAGGCCGAGCATTTCGTAGAAGGCCTTGGATTTCTCGAGGTCCTTCACGCGAACCATCGTATGCAGATATTTCAATGCCATGGGGCAGCTCCTTCCGTCTTGACCTTTTGTAGGTAACATCTGGACGGGCCATTGCCAGCCCTCAGAAGCTCGAGCGCAGACCGAAATTCACCCGCAGGTCGTCCTTTTCGAACAGGGGAATGTTCGAATCGGTCCGCGACGCCTCGATCGAGACGACGGGTTCGAAGCCGAAGATATTGATCTGCGTCAGCGCGGCCGAGGCGCGCAGCGTCTGGCGCAGGTCGGTGCGGCCGTCGAAGGAATAGATCGAGCCGGTGAAATCGCGGTAATCCAGCTCGGCCCCGAAGCCCAGCTGCATCCCGCCTATGGGCTGGGCCAGATCGTATTGCGCCGAGAGGGTGCCTCCCTGAAAACCCAGGTCGGGCCGGTCGGTCATCGCCTCGCGCAGGGTCAGCGACAAGGTGGTGCGGTTGCCGCTTTCCCCCACCACCGTCCAGCGCGCCCGGACCCCGGCCGTCGGATAGTCCGCACCATCGGTCAGCCGCTCGTTCCATTCCAGAAACCCTTGCAGGGCAAGGCGTTGGCGGTCGGCAATCGCCTTGTCCCATTCATAGGACAGGGTCGCGAAGCGGGAATAGGGATCGCCACCATACCAGATCTGGCCGATATTGCCCGTCACCGAATGGATCGGCCCGCCGACCTCGGTCCGCCAGCGATGGGTCAGACCGGTCGAGAGATAGATATCGGCATAATCGCTGCCGCGGGCATTGGGCGCCTGCTCTTTCGCGCTGTCGGACAGGGCATAGGTGCGGCCCTGAAGCTGCAGATTGGCGAAGGTCGCCGAGCTTTCGGTGACGGACAGCCGATAGCTCAGCGCGGCCCCGCCCGAGATCTGCAGCCCCGACAGGGCGCGGGCATCGCCGCTCAGGATGAATTCGAAGGGCAGGCCGGGCAGGACGATGGTCTCGCTCGCGCTGCCGCTGTTGACGTTGGAGGAGGGGGCGATCCCGAAGGTCAGCTGCACGTTGAGCGGGTTGCGCTCGCGCACGAAGCGGTAATCCTCGGCAATCTCGCGGATGGCGGCCTCATCCGGCGCGGCCTGGCGCGCGCGGCGCAGCCAGATCTGCGACAGGGTATATTGTTCCAGCTGGGCATGGCCCGTCGCGGCAAGACGGGCCGCGACATAGGCGACCGGCCCCGAGGCGCCGGCATGGGCCCGGGTGGCGAAATCCACCGCCGCCTCGTTCCGCCCGGTCAGCAGGGCCGCCTGCGCGGCGATGATCAGTGCCTCGGCATCCTGCGGATCGCGCGCCAGCAGCGCCTCGGCCACAAGGGCCGCGTCTTCGGCCAGCCCGGCAGAGACCAGATCCTGCCCGATGTCGCGCAGGCCCGCGGCATCGGTGGTGATCTGGCTATCGGCCTGATCGGGCAGGCCGACAGCACTCAGCAGGGCGACGGCAAGCGCCGTCAGGCGGCCAATGCCCGACATCAGCGATAAACGATGAAACCGCCGGTTTCCTGCGCCCTGACACTGTTGAACCGCGGATCCTGACTTTCAACGACGAAGATCCCGACGATCTCGGAGGCGTTCCGGCCGCCGATGATGGCATAGTAATTGCCTTCCTCGTAGATCTCGACGCTGCCGTCAGGATTGCTTGTCAGGCTTTGCAGACCGGCGGTGATCTCTCCGCTCGGGGTCAGGGCGCCGGGGCCGATCACGAAGCGCAGCGTCGGCAGGATGAGTTCGCCATCGCCCCCCAGCGGGATCGAATTGCCGTTGATGTCGAAGGCACGGCGGTTCGAGATGTCACCCCTCACGCCGGCACCGTCGTTGAAATCCTCGAAATCGATCGCGATGTTCACATCACCGCGGGTGAATTCCTGCCCGCCGGCGCCGTCGAACACGCGCTGGCCCGCATAGGTGCCGCTATAGGCGGCAAAGCCGGTGCGGGGCAGGGTGACGCCGCCGTTGCGTTCATAGATGAAGCCGCCGAAGCCATAGCCCACATAGGACCCCGTCCGCACGATCGCGAATTGCGAGACCGGCACCTCGCGCCCTCGGATCGTGGTCGTGTTCCGGCTGACGCCATAGATCGCCCGATAGGTCAGCTGGTCGATCGCGGCGCCCGAGACCGGGTCGAATTCGACCGGATTGGATTCGTAGACGGCGAATCCGCCCATGCTGCGCACGTCCTGCCCGCGGGTGTAGATATTGGCCCCGTCGAAGGCGAGGTTGTCGACCGTGAACTGATCGCGCGCCGCGTTGTAGCTGATGTCGCGGACGAAGCCGCCGCCCTGTTCGTTGCGCGCCTCGTAGCGGATGATCCCGCTGTTGGCCGAAGGATCCCGCGTCCCGGGCGGCAAAGCCCCCCCGCTGATCGACCCGGCGCCGTCATCATCCCCGCCGCCACCGCCGCCGCCATCTCCGCCGTCGCCGATGCCGGGATCATCGTCGTTGAAGAAGGGTTGGCCGTCACCGCAGGCGGCAAGGAAACCGAGGGCGGCGAGTAGCAAGAGGGTACGTTTCATGGATCACAGCCCCGGTGATGAAGGTTAATGGCCCTTTTGTCTGTCGGCAGGCGGTGCGATGTCAACTCTGCGTGGGCAGGCTCGCGCGTCATTTGCCCGGGTCGTGTCCTCTCCACCCGGCGTGCGGCGGCCCTTGCGATGGCCGACCTACAAGATAGAGTGGCCCCGTCGCCACGACCCGCAAGGAGAAGCCCATGGCCCTGACGCCCGAGCAAGAGGCCGAGATCGCCGATCTGCGCGCCCAGCCGCGCCCCACGCTGCGCAGCGTGTCGGAGGGGGCAGAGCGGCATCTGTATCTGGCCCATCCGGTGCTGGACCACGGATTCGTCCGGCTGGTGGATTACATGGGTGATGACGGGGCGATCTGTCAGGCGGCGCGGGTGTCCTATGGGCGGGGCACGAAATCGGTGCAGAATGACGAGGGGCTGATCCGCTATCTGATGCGGCACTGGCATTCGACGCCCTTCGAGATGTGCGAGATCAAGCTGCATGTGAAGCTGCCCGTTTTCGTCGCGCGGCAGTGGATCCGGCACCGCACCGCCAATGTGAACGAATATTCCGCACGTTATTCGATCCTCGACCGTGAATTCTATATCCCCCGCGCGGCCGATCTTGCCGCGCAGAGCACCGTCAACAACCAGGGTAGGGGAGAAAGCTTGACAGAAGCTGAAGCCGCCCGGGTGCTTGACTGGCTGAAGGAGGATGCCGGGCGCGCCTATGACCATTACGAGGCGATGATCAGCCAGGAGGGCCAGCAGGGCCTTGCGCGGGAACTCGCGCGGATGAACCTGCCGGCCAATATCTATACGCAATGGTACTGGAAGGTCGATCTGCACAACCTGTTCCATTTCCTGCGCCTGCGCGCCGATGCCCATGCCCAGTACGAGATCCGCGTCTATGCCGAGGCGATCGGGCAGATCGTGGCCGACTGGGTGCCCGCCGCCTGGGCCGCCTTCGCCGATTACCGGATGGGGGGGGCGACGCTGTCGGAAAAGGGGGTGGCCTGCCTCAAGCGGCGCCTGCAGGGCGAGGCGGTGACGCAGGAAAGCTCGGGGATGAGCAAGGGGGAATGGCGCGAGTTCGTGCAGCTTTGGGGCGAGTAGGGCGCAGTCTGGACCTGGCAGCGGGGCGCGCTAGGGTTCGGGGTCAGAAAGGGAGAGCCCATGACACTCCTCATCCTCTATGTCGTCACCGTGCTTGTGTTTCTTGCGCTGGATGCGGTGATGCTGACGCGGTTCATGAAGCCGCTCTTTGAGAACCACATCGGCCATCTGATGCTGTCCGAGATCCGCATCGTGCCGGCGGCGCTGTTCTACCTTGTCTTCATCGCGGGTGTGGTCTGGCTTGTGTCACTGCCCGCGCTGCGCGAGGGCGCGCCGGTTCAGGCGCTGATCGGGGGCGCGGTGATCGGGGCGATGGCCTATGGCACCTATGAATTCACCAGCTATGCGATCATGAAGGACTGGCATCCGACGATGGTTGCGGCGGATGTTGCCTGGGGGGCGGTGCTGACCGGGTTTTCGGCCTGGGCCGGGGTTGCCGTCACGCGGCTCGTGACGGCCTGAGCACGGGCCGGGCCCCGATCGTGGTCAGTTCAGGGCCAGTTCGGGCCCCGTTCGGGCCCCGTTCGAGGCCGGATCAGGGCTTTCGCAGGTTGCCGGCCATCTGCCTCCCGTCGCGGCCTTCGATCAGATCGAATTCGATCTTCTGATCATCGGCAAGGCCGGTCAGGCCTGCCTGTTCGACCGCCGAGATATGCACGAAAATATCCTTGCCGCCGTCATCGGGGGCAATGAATCCATAGCCCTTCGTCGTGTTGAACCACTTGACCGTCCCGCTGGGCATCTGTCGCTCCTTCGCCTTCGCCTTCACCGTTGTCCTGGTCGTGACCGCAATCCCTGCGGCCGTTCCGCCATTGACCGCCTCCCTTTAGGACACGGCCGGGGCCAATCGGGCAGAGCTGCAAGACCCGATGCCGCGCCGCCTTTCCCCAACGGAAAGCTATGCGTTCACCGGCAAAAGGCAAATGACAAGCGCGCGCAGGCACGGCATAGAGGCGCAACTGCACAAGGAGTGGGCAGAACATGCGAGTCTTCAGCCTCAAGACCTGTGACACCTGCCGCAAGGCGTTGGCCGCGCTGCGGGCCGCGGGCCATGCGCCCGAGGTGATCGACGTCCGCGCCGACGGGATCGGCGCCGAGGATCTGGCGGCCATCGTTGCCGCCTTCGGCCCGGCCGCCGTCAACCGGTCATCGGCCACATGGCGCGCCCTGTCGGACAAGGAGCGGGCGGCCGACCCTGCCGTGCTGATCGCGGCGCATCCGACCCTGCTCAAACGGCCGGTGATCGAGCAGGACGGCCAGTGGCATCAGGGCTGGACCGCCTCGGTCAGGGCCGCTCTCGGAGTGGAGTGACGCAGCCGGCGTGCCGCTCGCGGGAACTGTCTCTCACGGCTTGCGGCCGGACAGCGCATTGATCATCCGGCGCAGGGGCGCACTCGCCCGCCAGAAGCGGCCGGATTTCAACGCCGCGAGTTCGGCGCGGGCCGCGTCGCGCTCGGCCTCGAGCGCGCGCCACCGGGCCGCCTCGTCCCGCGCCTGCTGCAGCGCGCGGCGGCGCAACAGCCCGGCCCCCTCGTCGATCGGATCAAGTGCCGGAACCGGAACAGCCGGGCCTTCGGGCAGGTCGATGGCATGGAGCATGGCCCCGAATCTTTCGCGATACTGCAGGCGGGACGCTGCGTGAATGTCGTTGCGAAAGATGTTGCCGGCCCGGATCGTGGGATTGGTGTTCACCTCATAGACCTGCGGCCGCCCGCCCACGAAGGCGACATCGGCCCGGCCATAGTCGACCCCGGCCAGATCGAAGGCCGCGCGGATCTGCTCGGCCCCGATCTCGTCCCGGACGAAGGCGGCGTGGCGGTGTTCGAGGTCTTCGGTGTAAAGCTCGTCCTCGGCATCGGGCTGCTTCACCTTCCAGTCCGAGGCGACAAGCACCAGCGACGGCGTCACCCGATCCGCCACGCGGAAATAGGCGACCCGTTCGAACAGGCCGTGCTCCTTCTGCTCGGCGCAGTATTCGACGATGATGAAATGCGACAGCGGCAGCCCTTCGGCGGAAAGCCGCGACAGGGCGGCATCAAGCTCCGCCTGATCGTGGATCAGGTCGCCATGCGGGCCCAGATGGTCATTGGCGATCCGCAGAAAGACCGGGAAGCGCGCCGGGCGCGGCTCTTCGTCGGCGCGATAGGCGGTGAAGTCGTTGAGCCCCGCCGCGTGAAGCCGCCGCAGCATCGGCAGGCGCAACAACAGCCGCGCGGGATCGTTCAGCGGGCGAAACCCCTCGAGCGCCTTGAACGCCTGATAGAACCGCGCCGCCAGACGGCATTGGGTTTCGGACAGGCGGTCAAGATCGGTAAAGACATAGGTGCCCGGCGGCAGACGGCTGGCTGCGAACAGCGCGTCATAGCTCATCGCCCGGGTCTGCGGCAGATAGGGGCGGAGCACCTCTTCCTGAAAGGCCCGGACGGTATAGTCATGGCCGGCGGTTGTCAGGAAGGTGATCACGCCCCCCCTCCGACCGCCGCGCCGCGCGCCTGATCCTGCCGGTGGCCCTGCTGGCCGACCTGGCTCTCCTGAAAACCCCTGGACGACCCCTTAACCCGTGTGCCGTGAACAGACGGCTGCACGCTACACGCTGTCAACCGTGCAGGCCAAATCATCATGCCGTTCCCTTTTCCCGCAAACCTTGTGACCGAGCGGCGGCGGCAGCACAAGAGCGGGGGAGGGGGTCAGGTTCTCGTATCGGGCGGCACGGCTTCGGCGGCCAGTGCGGCGACCACCTCGTCGAGGGACAGAACCTCGCTGCGATCCCCGCCCAGCCGGCGCAGGCTGACCGTGCGTTCGGCCACTTCGCGCGCGCCAAGGGCAAGGATGACGGGCACCTTGGCCAAGGAATGTTCGCGGACCTTGTAGTTGATCTTTTCGTTGCGGGTATCGGCGCGGGCACGCACACCGGCCGCCACGAGGGCCTGCACCACCTCGGCGACATAGGCATCGGCCTCGGAGACGATCGAGGCCACGACCACCTGCCGCGGCGCGAGCCAGAAGGGCAGCTTGCCGGCATGTTCCTCGATCAGGATGCCGATGAAGCGTTCGAAACTGCCCAGGGTCGCGCGGTGCAGCATGACGGGGCGGTGCTTGGCCCCATCGGCGCCGATATAGGTCGCGTCCAGCCGTTCGGGCAGGACGAAATCCACCTGCAGCGTGCCGCATTGCCAGTCGCGCCCGATGGCATCGGTCAGCACGAATTCCAGCTTCGGCCCGTAGAAGGCGCCCTCGCCGGGGTTGAGGATATAGTCGCACCCCGCCGCCCGCGTCGCATTGGCCAGGGCCGCTTCGGCCCGGTCCCAGACCTCGTCCGAACCGGCGCGTTTTTCGGGGCGGTCCGAGAACTTGATCTTGAAACTGTCGAAGCCGAGGTCGCGGTAGATCTCGGAGAGGA
>JBHYFN010000010.1:0-105279 GCA_051859505.1 Paracoccaceae bacterium | reverse complement strand
TTGTCGGCGGTGGCCACCACGTCGTCGAATTTCCAGTTCATCTCGAACTGGCCGGTCGCGTCCTCGTGGTCGTTCTGGTAGGGTTCCCAGCCCATTTCCAGCATGTAGTCGCAGATCTCGGCGATCACGTCATAGCGGCGCAGGATCGCCTGCTGGTCGTAGCAGGGCTTTTCCGCCGTGTCGTAGATATCCGAGGCGGCGGTGCCTTCGGCGTTGAGCAAGAAGAATTCGGGCTCCACGCCCGTCTTGACGTGAAGCCCGTCCTTTGCCGCCTCGGCCACCAGCCGTTCCAGCACGTTGCGCGGGGCCTGCTGGACGAGTTCCCCTTCCATCGTGACGCGGGCAGGGACCCAGGCGACCTCTTTCTTCCAGGGCAGCTGGATCACCGCTTCGGGGTCGGGTATCGCCAGCAGGTCGGGATGGGCCGGCGTCATGTCGAGCCAGGTGGCGAAACCGGCAAAGCCCGCGCCATCCACCGCCATGTCGGAAATGGCCTGCGTGGGCACCAGCTTGGCCCTTTGGCCACCGAACAGGTCGGTGTAGGAGATCATGAAATACTTGACGCCTTTGTCGGCGGCCCATTTGGCAAGATCTGTCGCCATGATGGTAACTCCCTGTCCTTCGTTCTTTTTCTGTCAGAAACCGCCGGTGCGCCCGGGGATCCAGTTGGTGCCCGCGATGGGCACGCCCGCCATTGCCGCCGCCTCGATCGTCAGAGCGCAAAGGTCTTCGGGTTCGAGGTTGTGCAGGTGGTTCTTGCCACAGGCCCGCGCGATTGTCTGCGCCTCGAGCGTCATGACCTTGAGGTAGTTTTTCAGCCGCCGCCCGCCCAGCACGGGGTCGAAACGGGCCGCAAGCTCGGGATCCTGCGTGGTGATGCCGGCGGGGTCGAGGCCTTCGTGCCAGTCGTCATAGGCATCCGCCGTGGTGCCCAGCTTCTGGTACTCCTCTTCCCAGCGCGGATCATTGTCGCCCAGAGCGATGAGCGCCGCCGTGCCGATGGCCACCGCATCCGCGCCCAGCGCCATCGCCTTGGCCACATCCGCGCCGGTGCGGATCCCGCCCGAGACGATCAGCTGCACCTTGCGGTGCATCCCCAGATCCTGCAGCGCCTTCACCGCCTGCGGAATGCAGGCCAGGATCGGCATGCCGACATGTTCGATGAACACATCCTGCGTCGCCGCCGTGCCGCCCTGCATCCCGTCGAGGACCACGACATCCGCCCCCGCCTTCACCGACAGCGCCGTGTCGTAATAGGGCCGCGCGCCGCCGACCTTGATGTAGATCGGCTTTTCCCATTCGGTGATCTCGCGCAGCTCGAGGATCTTGATCTCGAGGTCATCCGGCCCGGTCCAGTCGGGGTGGCGGCAGGCCGAGCGCTGGTCGATGCCCTTGGGCAGGTTGCGCATCTCGGCCACGCGGTCGGAAATCTTCTGGCCCAGCAGCATCCCGCCGCCGCCCGGTTTCGCGCCCTGACCCACGACCACCTCGATCGCATCGGCCCGGCGCAGGTCATCGGGGTTCATCCCGTAGCGCGAGGGAAGGTATTGATAGACCAGCGTTTTCGAATGCCCGCGTTCCTCCTCGGTCATCCCCCCGTCGCCGGTGGTGGTCGAGGTGCCGGCCTCGGTCGCGCCGCGCCCCAAAGCCTCTTTCGCGGGGCCGGAGAGGGCGCCGAAGCTCATCCCCGCGATGGTGATCGGAATGTCCAGATGGATCGGCTTTTTCGCGTACCGCGTGCCCAGCCAGACATCGGTCGCGCATTTCTCGCGGTAGCCTTCCAGCGGGTAGCGGCTCATCGAGGCGCCAAGGAACAGAAGGTCGTCGAAATGCGGCAGGTGGCGCTTGGTGCCGCCGCCGCGGATATCATAGATGCCGCTGGCCGCGGCGCGGCGGATCTCGGCATTCACGGCCGGAGTGAAGGTGGCCGAATAGCGGGGCGGGGTCCGGGGAAGATCGGTCATGTCAGGTCCGGCCTCAGTATGACGACGCGTTGTCGATATTGAAATTGTAAAGCTTGCGGGCCGAGCCGTAGCGGCGGAATTCCTCGGGCCTGGCCTTGGCATCCGCCTCGCCGCGCTTCAGCAGGTCTTCGAGCAGCTCGTAATGCTCGGGCCGCATCTCTTTCTCGATGCAATCGGCCCCCAGCGACTTGACTGACCCGCGCACAAAGATCCGCGCCTCGTACAGCGAATCCCCCAGCGCCTCGCCGGCATCGCCAAGGACGACCAGATTGCCCGATTGCGCCATGAAGGCCGACATATGGCCGATATTGCCATGCACGACGATGCTGATCCCCTTCATGGAAATCCCGCAGCGGGACGAGGCATTGCCCTTGATGACCAGAAGTCCGCCCCGCCCGGTGGCACCTGCATATTGCGAGGCGTCGCCTTCGACGATCACCGTGCCCGACATCATGTTCTCGGCCACGCCCGGCCCGGCGGAACCGGCCACGCGCACGGTGGCCTGCTTGTTCATGCCGGCGCAGTAATAGCCCGTGGACCCCCGCACCGTGACGTCAAGCGGTGCGTCCAGCCCCACGGCAATGGCATGGGCGCCCTTGGGATTGACGATTTCCCATGCGGTCAGGTTGGTCTGCCCCTTCAGCGCGTGAAGTTGCGAATTCAGGGCGCGCAGCCCCTCGGCTTCAAGATCGAAGGTCTGCATCCTCAGCGTTCCCAGAAATAGACGGTGGCGGGTTCGGGTTCCCAGACGCGGGCCGCCTCGATCCCCGGAAGGTTGGCAAGCGCGCGGTATTCCGATCCGAAGGCGACATACTGGTCGGTCTCGGCCATCACGGCGGGCTTGCAGGCGATGGGATCGCGCACGACGCCAAAGCCGTTCTTGGTGCCCACGACGAAGGTGAAGAAGCCGTCCAGATCGGTCAGCGTATCCTCCATCGCCTCGCCCAGGCTTTCGCCCTCCTGCAGCTTGTGGCTGATGAAGGCGGCGGCGACCTCGGTGTCGTTCTGCGTCTCGAAGCTCATGCCGTGGCGGATCAGCTCGCGCCGGACGGAATTGTGGTTCGAGAGCGAGCCGTTGTGCACAAGGCACTGATCCGGCCCGGTGGAAAAAGGATGCGCGCCCATCGTGGTGACGGCGCTTTCCGTGGCCATCCGCGTATGGCCGATGCCATGCGTGCCGGCCATGTCGGAGAGGTGAAAGCGGGCGGCCACATCCTTGGGCAGGCCGACTTCCTTGAAGATCTCGATCGTCTCGCCCGCGCTCATCACCTTGATGCCATCGCGCAGGGCGGTGACGGCGGCGCGGGCGGCGTCAAGCTTCTCGGCCTCCACCTCGAGCACCGCATGGGTATCCTTGCGCTCCATCGTGACCGCGCCGCCGACGGCACCGGCCAGATCGGTGTCGAGGCCGGGGAAATCCGCCTCCGGGTCGGCCGATTGCACGGTCAGCCGGGCACGGCCGTCCTGCGGCGTGGTGTAGATCGCGATGCCGGCCGAATCCGGGCCGCGGTCGGTCATGGTGATCAGCATCTCGGTCAGCATAGCGCCAAGCTGCGGTTCGAGTTTGGGGTCCTTGAGGAACAACCCGACGATGCCACACATGGATTCGTTTCCTTTCGCCTTCCGGCCAGCCTTGGCCCTTGGCGGCACGCTAGCACCGGGATTTCCGCCATTCAACTGGCAAGAAACTTTTTTCACCCGACGGGAAAACCGCTGCTTATTTGTTAGGCAGACCATGTTTCCCTTGACAGAATGTCGCAGGGGCTTTTTCCTCGGGGAAAACAAATTTGCCGCAGAGGGGAGGAGACCCGCACGGCATCACAGCTCGACCGGGGCCCGGAGGAGGGGTTCCCGGAGCCGGATCGGCATGCCCGATCCAAAAGGGGAGGGGAGGAGTGCCCGGTCGGTTGTCCCGGCGGGGTGCTGTTCTCGCGCTAACCAAGGGGCGAGAGGGAATGGACAATCAACTCGACGCGATGACGACGATCTTCACCGAGTTCTATTACTGGGTGACGATTCCGCTGATGTTTCTGATCCATGTGGGGTTCTGCATGTACGAGGTCGGCGCAAGCCGGCGGCGCAACCATCTGCATACGCTGATGAAGAACTCGATGATCATCCCGCTGGTGACGATCACCTTCTTCTTCTTCGGCTGGTGGCTCTACTGGGCGATGCCCAACGGCCCCTTCATCACCGGCGGCATCGAATGGGAGGCGGCGGCGGCCAATGCGGCCAATTCCACCACCATGGGCACCAATCTCGAAGACCGGATCACCGGCGTCTTCTGGGCGGCATTCCTGCTGTTTTCCTGGACCGCGGCCTCGATCGTGTCGGGCTCGGTGATCGAGCGGATCAACTCGGGTGCGTTCTGGATCCTGGCCGTCGTGATCGGCTCGGGCGCATGGATCATCGACGCGGCCTGGGGCTGGCATCCCGAAGGATGGATGGTCAGGATCCTGGGCTATCACGATGCCTATGCCTCGGGCGTGATCCATGCCATCGCGGGCGGTTTCGCGCTGGGGGTGCTCTGCGTTCTGGGGCCAAGGCTGGGCAAGTTCGGCAAGGACGGGTCGATCCGCAACATCCTGCCGCATAACCCCTGGATGGTCGCGGTGGGGCTGTTCATCATCTATACCGGCTTCTGGGGCTTCTATGTCGCCTGCAACATCCCCCTGATCCACCCGGCCGATATCGGCGGCGTGATCGAGGGCGAGACCTGGACCGCGACCACCATCTACCTCACGCCCACATCGCTGTCGGCGATCACCTTCAACTTCCTGATGTCGCTGTCGGGGGGGATGCTGGTGGCCTTCATGGTGTCGAAAGGCGATGCCTTCTGGACCTATTCGGGGGGCCTTGCGGGGATCATCTGCGCCAGTGCGGGCAATGACCTCTACCACCCGATCCAGTCGATGCTGATCGGCGGCGCGGGTGCCTTCATCGCCTACAACATGCATTTCTGGGTCGAGCGCACCTTCCGCATCGACGATGCGGTGGGCGCGGTCGCGGTGCATGGCTATGCGGGTTTCGCGGGCCTCGTCATCGCGGGCTTTGTCCTCTGGGGTCATCCGGCGGGCGCCTATGAAGGCTATGCCGCGATCAACCCGCTGGGCCAGTTCATCGGCGCGATCATCATGTTCGGGGTGCTGGGCTTCCTGCCGGGCTGGATCGTGGCGCGGATCCTGCATGCCTTCGGCCTGCTGCGCATCCCGCGCGAGATCGAGCTGATGGGCCTCGATTTCAACACCGCGACCGAAGAACGCCTTGCCGAACAGGAAGTCCGTGCCGCTAAGGCCGAGCTTCTGAGCCAACCGAACTGAGAGGGAGGACCACAGAATGGCAACCACAGGAGTCACCACCTGGGCCGTGGATCTGGCCGAGATCGGCGCGATCTATCCCTTCCAGGGCACCGAAACCCTGCTCTGGATCATCGGGGTCGCGGCCTGGATCGGCTGGCATGTCTGGTCGATCGTCTGGGAGCGCAACTACCAGCGCGAAAAGATCGCCAAGTTCGGCAATCCCGAGACGCTGAAACAGGCCGTCGAACGGCACTAGGGCGGACCCGTCGTGCCGGGTGCTACGGGGGACTAAAAATTGGGCCAAATTTTTCGTCCCGCCCCGCCCCGGCCGTCAGCGCATCCAGAAACCGGCAGCGCGGATCCGCTGCCGGATAAGCCGTTCTTCGGGGGGCAGTGCCCCGCGATCGAACAGCGCCCGCACTCGGGCGCCGTCGCCGCGATAGACCATCCGGTGCAATGGCGGATGCTGCTTGAGCAGCCGCTTCATCCGGTTCGGCGCCGCGATCCGTTCCAGAAGTGCAACCACCTCATCGGCTTCGCGCGCGTATAGCAGGGGAAAGCTGCGGTAATGGCAGCTTGCGGCCCCGTCGAGCCCGTCCAGCCCTGGCCCCGGTCGCCCACCCCCGAAGGCGTGCACGACAAGGGGCAGCACGACCTGATCCAGCCAGGGATCAAGCGGCTGGCCCGCAAGCGCCTCGGGCGGATCGTCCCGGACCGACAGGGCCATCTCGAGAAACCTCTCCCCGAAGGCTGCGGGATCGGCCCCAAGGAACCAGCCCGCGTTGAAATAGAGGTAGCGCTGCCAGTCATCGCTCGCCCGATCCGGATCGAGCGTGGCCTCGAAGGCCAGCCCGAAACGCTCGTGTAGCGCGCGCCAGATCGCCTCGTGGCCGGGCCAGCCGGGCCGGGGCACCGGCCATGTCCCCTCGCGCCGCATCGAGGCGGAGGGGCGGGTGAAGTCGATCCCGAGTTGGTCCAGCGGCCCGGTGATCAGCGTGTCGCTGTCGAAGAACAGGAAGGGCGCCTCCGGGGGCAGGGTGCAAAGCCCCTCGATCTTGTTGCCATAGGGATAGGCCGCGCCGAAATGGCGGCTTTCGAAGGGGGTGATCTCGGCGCCCAGCTCCGTCAGCATGTCGCGGATGGCCGGGTCGATGCGGGGATCCTCGGGCCAGAGCGGGCCGGGTTGCGGCTCGGCCAGGATCAGCCGGCCGGCGAAACCCGGCGCAGAGGCGCGCAGCGAGGCGGCGAAGAGCAGCGCCTCGTATTGCAGGCGGCCGGACTGGCCGACGATCATGATGTTGAACATCTGCCCGCGCTCCCGCCCTGTCGGGGCCGCATGGTCCGACCCGAGTGACACCATCTCTCCGGCCGTTCAGGCCCGCCGGTTCAGCTTAAGCGGCGGGCTGCCGCGGTGAAAGAGGCGGTTTCAGCCGTGCCGGCCCCGGCAGATCCATGAGACAGCTCCGGGTCTGATCCGGGGCTGATCCGGGGCTGCGGTGGGCAAGCTATAAGATATATCAAAGAGAAGTTTTGATGGGATCAACTTGGTCAGATTGGGCTTGCCTTTTCGGGTTTGCTATGGGCAGATTGTCTTGACTGAACCTCCTGCCTTCCTTTCTGAGATATCGAAAATGAACCCCACCTTCTGCGATCCTCGAATGGCTCAGGCAGGCCCGTCGCACGTCCTGATGCGGTCGATCCGGCCGCTTCCGCGGTAGCCCATCATGGCTGAGGTGCGCCTGCAGGCCGTGCGTAAGTCCTTTGGCGCGACATCGGTGATCGAGGGGATCGACCTCGAGATCGCGGATGGTGAATTCGTGGCCTTTGTCGGCCCGTCCGGATCGGGCAAGTCCACCCTGCTGCGGATGATCGCGGGGCTCGAGATGGTGAGCGACGGCAATGTCCTCATCGGCGGCCAGAACGTCACTTTCGCCGAACCGGCCGACCGGGGCATCGCCATGGTGTTTCAGTCCTATGCGCTTTATCCGCATATGAACGTCTTCGAGAATATCGCCTTCAACCTGCGCCTGTCGCGCCTGCCGCGGGCCGAGGTCGAGGCGCGGGTGCGCGAGGCGGCGCGGATCCTGCGGCTTGACGCGCTGCTTGACCGCACGCCGGCACAGCTTTCGGGCGGGCAGCGGCAGCGGGTCGCCATCGGGCGGGCCATCGTGCGCAAGCCTAGGGTGTTCCTGTTCGACGAGCCGCTCTCGAACCTCGATGCGGCGCTGCGGGTGCAGATGCGGCTCGAGATCGAGAGGCTGCACCGCGAACTTGGCACCACGATGATCTATGTCACCCATGACCAGGTCGAGGCGATGACGCTGGCCGACCGGATCGTGGCGCTGGATCAGGGCCGCGTGCAGCAGGTGGGCCCGCCGCTCGAGCTTTATGCCCGCCCGGCCAATCTGTTCGTCGCGGGTTTCATCGGATCGCCGAAGATGAACCTGCTGCCGGCGCGGGTGACCGAGAGCGACGGGCAGCGCGTCCGGATCGCGGCCGAGGGCATGTCGGACTGCACGCTTGACCTTGCCGGGCTGACGACGGGCGACCGGCTGACGCTTGGCATCCGGCCCGAGGCGCTGCGGCTGGCAGGCGGCGCGGGCGGTGGCGCGGATCCGGTCCTGCAGGCGCGGGTCGAGACGGTCGAAAGGCTGGGCAACATAACCTTCGTCTATCTGGATACCGGGGCCGAGGATTTCCTCACGATGCAGGTCGTGGGCGATCTGGACCTGGCCAATGGCGACGCGGTCACCGTGACCTGCCCGGTCCTTGGGCTGCATGTTTTTGACGACGGGGGCCGGTCGCTGACCACGCCCCTGAACTGAACCGACATCAGGGAGGAGGAAACCCATGGCTGACATCCGTTCGACCCAGAAGACCCTTCGCGGCCTTGCCCGTGCCACAACGGCCAGCACGGCACTGGCGCTTGTCGCCGGTGCGGCTGCGGCAGAGGATATCACGCTGTCGGTCTGGTCCGACACGCCGCGACTGCCCAGCTTCGAGGCCTATGACGCCGCCGACAATGGCGTGAGCCTTGATATCCTCGTCGTCGATCCCGGCGAGCTTGTGGGCCGCGTCCAGCTTGCCCTGCAGGCCGGGTCCGAGCTGCCGGACGTGATCTTCATGTCCGATATCGGCTTCACCGCCCAGCTTTCGACCCGCGGGTCCAACTACCTGCTGGAACTGAACGACCTTGTGCCGCAATCGCTGGTCGATGAATTCTATCCCAATTCCAACTCGCCCTGCGTGATCGGCGACCGGCTTTTGTGCCTGCGCAACGACATGGCGCACATGATCACCTGGTACAACAAGCCCCAGATGGAGGAGCTGGGCCTCGAGGTGCCGACCACCTGGGAGGAATTCGAGGCGCTGGGCGCCGTCGTCGGGCCACAAGGCATGGCGCTGGGCACCGGGGTCGAGCCGTTCCCGCTTCTCTCCTATCTTGTCTCGGGCGGCTGTCAGGTCGCCATGCCGGTCGAGGGGGCCGAGGATACGCTCGCCATCGACCTGGGCACGCCCGAATGCATCCGCGCGGCCGAGATGGTCGATACGATGCTGGAAAACGGCAGCCTGACCCGCACCGGCCCCTTCGATCCGGCCTTCATGGAGATGGCCTCGGCCGGGATGATGCCGCTGATGATCGGGCCGACCTGGTTCGGCGAATACGTGATCAAACCCGCCTATGAATGGGAGCCGGGCGTGCTGGCGGCAAGCCTTCCGCCGCGTTGGGACTGGCAGGACGCGCCCCTGACCTGGAGCTGGGGCGGCGGCACCTTCGGCGGCTGGAAGGACACCGCCCATCCCGAGGCGGTGGCCGAGCTGATCATGTGGGCGGCGGCCGATGTCGACAACCAGACCAACGCGGTGACGCTGCCCGCGCATGAACCCTCGGCCATCGCCTGGGGGGCGGGGATCGCCTCGGATCCCTATTATGCCGCGACGGATGTGTTCGACGTGCAGGTCGCGGCCGCGCCCTTCAGCCATCCCGGCTATGTCAGCCTGCGCTTTTCGGTGACCGAGGCGGTGGCCGGCACGCTGAGTGCCGCCGCATCGACCGGCGGATCGGTGGTCGCTGCGCTGCCCGCGCTGGAAACCGAGCTGCGCAACCTCGCCCAGCTGAACCGCTACTCCGTGCAGTAAGAAGCGCGACGCGGGCCGCCCCCGGTGGCCCGCGTCCGACCCCGGACAGCAGGAACCGCCCCGAGATGACCACGCCCGAGATCGGATCGCCGGACTGGCGCAGGCGCGAGATGCGCCGCTTGCGGCGGCGCGATGTCGTGGCCTCCTACCTGTTTCTGGCGCCCTATCTGGTGCTGCTGGCGATGTTCGGCGCCTTCCCGATCTTCTATGCCCTCGGCCTGAGCTTCACCGACACGTTCGAGGGCGAATTCGGCGTGCTGATCAATTACGAATTCGTCTTCAGCGACTTCCGCGTCCCCCGCGCGGTGCAGAACGTGGCCAGCTTCGCCGCGATCTGGGTGACGCTGACGCTTCTGGGGGTGACGGTCCTGTCCCTGATGCTCGACAGCCTGTCGCGGCGTAGCGCGACGGTGATCCGCTCGATCTATTTCCTGCCCGGATCGGTCATCGCCTCGGCGCTGGTCGTGCTGTGGCTTTTCGTCCTTGACCCCACGGTCAGCCCCTTCGGCCCGATCCTGTCGCTGGCCGGCTGGGCCACCTTGCAGGACGTCATCTTTGGCCTGAGCTATCCTGTCGTCTTTGCGATCATGGCCTTCTTCTCGGCCTCGGGCGGCTGGATCGTGGTGATCGGCGGTTCGCTGGCGGGCCTGCCCTCCGAGGTGATGGAGGCGGCGCGGGTGGACGGGGCGAACCGGCTGCAGGTCGCGCTTCGGATCAAGCTGCCGCTGATCTGGCGGTCGCTGGTGCTGATGGCGATCCTGACCTTCGCCGCCGCCCTGCAGATCTTTGTCGAGCCGCAGCTGATCGGCATGGCCGGGGCGCAGTTCACCCAATCCGACTGGTCGCTGAACCAGCTGGCCTATCAATATGCCTTCCGCATGGGGGATTTCGGCGCCTCGGCCGCGCTGTCGACGATGCTGGTCGGCACCTCGATCACCATCGCGCTGGTCATCGTCTTTGTCACCCGCTTCTACAGGATCGACTGAGATGGCCCGGACAAGCGCTGCACCCCTCACCCCCTCCGGCCCCACTGGCCCCTCTGGCCCCTCTGGCCCCGTCGCCACGATCCCGGCCCGGCCCCGGCTGACCCTCGGGCGGCTTGCGGCCTGGGCCACGCTGGGCTTTGCCATCTGTTTCTACGGCATCCCGCTTTTGTGGCTGTTCATGGCCAGCACGCGGACGGGCACATCGCTGATCAGCGACGCGCCACTGTCGTTGGGATCATGGGAGGCGTTCCGCACGACCTGGATCAACCTGACCACCTATAACGATTTCCAGATGGCGCGCTGGGCGCTCAATTCGCTGATCTATGCGGTGGGGGGCGTGGGGCTTGCGCTGATCTCGGCCATTCCGGCGGGCTATGCGCTGGCCCTGGGGCATTTCCCGGGGCGGCGGCTGATCCTGATCCTGACGCTGATCGCGATGATCACGCCCAGCACGGCGACGGTGCTGCCGATCTTTCTGCAGATGAGCGCGCTGGGCCTGAACAACACCTACCTTGGCTTCATCCTGGCCAGCGGGTTCTTTCCCTTCGGCGTCTATCTTTCCTACATCTACTTTTCGTCCTCGCTGCCGTCGGGGGTGATGGAATCGGCCCGGATCGATGGCTGCAACCGCTGGCAGATATTCACCCGGATCGCCCTTCCGCTGGCCGGGCCGCTGATCGCGCTGGTGGCCTTCTTCAGCTTCCTCGCGATCTGGAGCAATTACTTCCTCGCCATGGTGCTTCTGTCCTCGACCAGCCTGTTCAACCTGCCGGTCGGCCTGACCGCGCTGGTCAGCGGCTCGGGCGCGCTCAGCAACCTGCCGGCCGGCAATATCCCGATCAAGAAGCCCGAGGTCATCATGGCGGCGATCCTTGTGGCGCTGCCGGTTCTGGTGGTCTTCCTCGTGGCGCAGGGCAAGGTGCGCTCGGGGCTTCTGTCGGGCGCGGAAAAGGGCTGAGGGCAGGGGCGCGCGGCGCGCCGCGATCAGGCGGCAAAGCTGCGGTGCGTCGAATCCCGGAAATGCGCCTCGAGCGCCTCGGTCGCCCGGTCGATATCGCCGGCCTGCAGCGCCACGAGAACGCGGCGGTGTTCCTCGACCGTGTCCAGCAATTGCTGGCGGAACAGCGTGCGCTTGTGCGCCTTGCGCGCCAGTCCGATGTTTTCCTGCAACCGCCGATGCGTGGCCGAGATCGCCCGATTGTTCAGGATGCCCACGATATCGGCGTGAAACTTCCGGTCGGTGGCGATGAAGGCCAGCATCGCCTCTTCGATATTGGTGCTGCCGGCCAGATCGCGCGCGCTGCGGTCATGCGCCTCTGTCATCTCGGCCAGCCAGCCCGAGATATCGGTCTGCGCGAAGACGGCCAGCGCGCTGACCTCGATCATGATGCGGAACTGGAAATTCTCGCGGATGAAGGCCACGTCGGGATAGACGATATGGATCCCCGTGCGCGCCTTGACCTTGACCAGGCCATAGCTTTGCAAAAGCACCAGAGTCTCGCGCAGGGGGGTGAGTGACAGGCCCAGGATCCGGCAGAGATCATTCTGGGTCAGCGTCATCCCCGGCTCGAGCGTGCCCCGGTCCATGGCATCCCGAAACAGCCTGTACCCCAGCGGTTCGTCGACGTCCCCGCCCGTCACGAGGGCGTCCTGATGGTGAACGATGGTCATTTGGAACGCGCTATCCCGGCCGTTGACATATCCAAAAGACCGGAATCGGGCGCCATTTGTCCAGAAAAACTTGTCACTGTCGCCGGAGTTCGAAAGATATATCAGAACAAAGCAAAAACCGGAGCTGATCCGGTTCGGAATCCTCTTGGTTCTGCGCCATTATGTAGTCTAACCTTGCTTCAAGATATATCAGATGGCGAAACCATGAAGATCACCGGCTTCACGACCTGGCTTACCGAAACCGACCCCGGCCCCGCCTTCATCTGGCGCGACGGGCTTCCCGGCTCGCATGGCGATATCCCGAAGGGTGGCCGACCGCGCAAGGCCGTCGTGCGGATGGAGACGGATGCCGGCATCGCGGGCGTGGTCGAGTTCACGCGCGGCGATGCCGTGCTCGACCTTGTCCGCCGCCGGTTCCACCATTTCATCGGCGAGAACCCCCTCCTGACCGAACGCATGTGGCATCTGGTCTGGGAGGTGGACCGGGTCGAAGAGATCAACATGCGCCTTCTGGGCGCGCTCGACATGCTGTGCTGGGATGTGAAATCGCAGGTCGCCGGCATGCCGGTCTATCAGATGCTGGGCGGCCATGACCGGGTGGTGCCGGCCTATGCCTCGACCGTGACCTGGCCGACGCTTGCCGAATACGAACGCCACATCAAGCATTGCATGGACATCGGCTTTACCGCCTTCAAGCTGCATGCCTGGGGCGATGTGAAGCGCGATATCGAGCTTTCGCGCGCCCTGCGCCGCTGGACGGGCCCGGAGGCCGACCTGATGTTCGACGGCTCGGCCGGCTGGGACTATGTCGACGCGCTGACCGTGGGCCGCGCGCTGCAGGACGAAGGGTTCCTGTGGTACGAAGAACCGATGCGCGAATTCTACCTCGGCGCCTATACGAAGCTCTGCGAGAAGCTGGATATCCCGGTCCTGGCCGCCGAAACCTCGGACGGGGTGCATTTCAACATGGCCAGCTGGATCGAGGCCCGCGCCCTCGACATGACCCGCGTGTCCTCCTTCTACAAGGGCGGATTCACGGGTGCGATGAAGATCGCCCATCTGTCGGAAAGCTTCGGGATGCGCTGTCAGGTGCACGGCATGGGGCTGGAGAACGCCCAGATCTGCGCCGCCATCAGCAACAACGACTATTACGAACAGCTGGTCATGAACACTGACCAGATCGACGGTCTCAAAGACCTCGGCCCGCTCGCCATCGTGGACGGCAAGCTGACGGTCAGCGACGCGCCGGGCCTTGGCTACCACGCCGATCCGAAGGCGCTTGATGCGCAGGCCATCGCCAGGGTGGAGGTGACCGAACGGCATTTCTGACCACCCGACCGGCCGGGACAGAGGCGGAACGCCCGCCCGGCGCCATCCAGAAGGGAGGAACCCATGACTTCGACGCTTTCCAGACGCCGCCTGCTTCAGTCAGGTGCCGGCGCAGTCGGTGCAACCGCGCTCCTGCCGCATTGGGCCATGGCCCAGCAGGCCGCGATCAACTACTGGCACACCTTCACCAGCCAGTCCGAGTTCTCGGGGCTCGAGGCGGTGATGGCCTCGTTCCACGCCAGCTTTCCCGATATAAGGGTGACGCAGGAAAACATCCCCAACCCGGAATTCATGGCCAAGGTCACGGCGGCCGTCGTCGCCAATGCGCGCCCCGATGTGACGATGGTCGCCTCGGAACGCTTCGCCGACCTGCATGCCATGGGCGCGCTGATCGACCTGACAGACCGGCTCGAGGCCTGGGACAGGCGGGGTGATTTCGACGACGCCCGCTTCGCCTCGATCACCGATGCCGACGGGCGCATCTACGGCCTGCCGGCCTTCGCCTTCGTGCCCTGGATGTATTACCGCAAGGACTGGTTCGATGCCGAAGGGCTCTCGGCCCCCACGACCTTCGCCGAGTTCGAACAGGCCGCCATCGCCGTCACCGATGCGTCGCAGAACCGCTACGGCTTCAGCATGCGCGGCGGCGCGGGCGGGCAGTCCTTCGTGATCGACGTGATGGAAAGCTTCGGCGCCCCCATCGTCAGCAATGGCGAGATCGGCCTGAACCGCGATGCCGCGGTCGAGGCGGTGGACTGGTATGCGGGCCTTCTCACCCGTCATGGCGCCGTGCCCCCCAGCGCCCCCAACGACGGGTTCCGCCAGATCATGGAGGCCTTCCAGACCGGCCAGACCGGCATGATCTGGCACCATACCGGATCCTTCCAGGATATGGTCAGCTTCCTCGAACCCGGCGTCGAATTCGCCACCGCCGTCATGCCCGCCGGCCCCGCCGCCCGCGTCGCGCGGCTTGGCTATGCCTTCAACTCGATGACGAGCGAGGCCAATGCCGATGCCGCCTGGGACTGGATCTCCTACTGGGGCGAACCCGATGCCGCGGTCGCCCTGCTGGAAGCCACCGGCTATTTCCCGGCCTCGAGCGTCGCCGCCGCCGATCCGCGCATCGCGGGCGATCCGCTTTATGCGCCGGCCTCGGAAACGCTGGGCTTCGGCGGCCCGCCGCCCAGCTTCCCGGGCTATGCGGGCTGGTCGGAAACCTCGGTCATGCCGCTCTTCCAGGCGGTGCTGATCGGGCAGCTGACCCCGGAACAGGCGGTCGATCAGATGATCGCCGCCCTTGACGAGGCGATCCGCTAGCGCGGCCCTCGCCCCCGGCGCGGGCGGGTCTTCTCCCGCCCGCCCGCGCCGACCTTGCCCCAGCTGCAAAACACCTGCTGCTTCTTTTGTTCCCAAATATCCCCGCCGGAGGCTCCTCCGCCCGCCACGGGCGCGAGGGCCGGGCCCAAGGGACCACCCGATCCGCCAGAACCCATGACATCCAGCCCCGCATCACCGCCAAGAACGACATGGGAGGCGATCAACCCCGTCCGCATGATCGGAGAGCTGTCCGAGACGCGCTACTGGATGTTCCTGCTCATCCTGCCCTCGCTCCTCCTCATCACGGCGGTGGTCCTTTACCCCACGCTCTACGGCATGCAGCTGAGCTTCCGCGAGATGCGGCTGAACCGGCCCGATCTGGGCACCGGCTTCGTGGGGCTCAAGCATTACCAGCGGATGATCAACGATCCGATCTTCTGGCTCTCGCTGCGCAACACGGCCGTCTGGGTCACCTTCGCGATCATCCTCGAGTTCCTGATCGGCCTGATCGCGGCACTCGCCCTTCACCGCAACCTGCCGGGCAGCCGCATCTTCGCGGTGATGATCCTTCTGCCCTTCTTCCTGCCCAATGTGGTTGCGGGGCATATGTGGTCGCTGATGCTGGATCCGCGGCTGGGCGTCATCAACGACCTGCTTCTGAAGGCCGGCCTGATCGACAGCTACCGCGCCTGGTTCGCCGATCCCGCCACCGCCATGGCCGCCGCCATCATGGTCGAGGCCTGGAAAAGCTTTCCCTTCTTCACCCTCCTCATCCTCGCGGGGCTGAAGGGTATCCCGACCGACCTTTACAAGGCCGCCAGCATCGATGGTGCGGGGCCTGTCGCGCAACTGCGCCTCATCACCCTGCCGATGATCAAGACGATCATCGCCGCCGCCGTCATCCTGCGGGTGATCGGGCTGGTGAATTCGCCCGATCTTCTGCTGGTCCTCACCAGCGGCGGGCCGGGGCGGTCGACGATGGTGCTGTCGCTCTTTGCCTTCCAGACCGCCTATCGAGACTTCAATTTCGGCTATGCCAGCGCCCTGTCCGTGGTGATGTTCATCCTGCTGATGATCTTCGCCTGGATCTACATCCGCCTCAGCCGCATCAATCAGGAGTAAGCCATGCCAAGGTCAAGACTCTGGGACGCGCTGACCTATGCGGTGCTGGTTCTCCTGTCGGTGATCTGCATCGCGCCGATCCTGTGGACGCTGCTCACCTCGCTGAAATACGAGGCCGATATCGTCACGCGCGAGATGATCTACTGGCCGACCCGCATCACCTTCGACCATTACGTGACGCTCTGGAACCAGTCGAATTACCCGGTTCTGGTCCTCAATTCGCTGGTCGTGACCACCGTGACCGTCGCCATCTGCCTTCTGACCGGGACCATCGCGAGCTATGCCTTCGCCCGCTTCCGCTTTCCGGGGCGGATGCCCCTGATGATGGGCTATCTGGTCGTGCGGATGTTTCCGGCGGTGATGATGATCATTCCGCTCTTCGTCGTCATGCGGCAGGTGGGGCTCCTGGACAGCCGCCTTGGCCTTGCCATCGCCTATACGTCGTTCCTGCTGCCGCTGTTCGTCTGGATGATGAAGGGCTTTTTCGACGCCGCCCCGAAGGAACTCGAAAGTGCCGCCCGGATCGACGGATCGACCCGGCTGGGTGCGATGGTCCGCATCGTCATGCCGATTGCCCGGAACGGGGTGCTCGCGACCTGCATCTTCGTCGCCATCGCCGCCTGGAACGAGTTTCTCTTCGCGCTGATGCTGACCACCAGCCAGGGATCGCGCACCTGGCCCGTGGGGCTGCAGCTCATGGTGGGCGAGTTCCAGCTGCCCTGGGGGATGCTGGCGGCAGGCGGCATCATCTCGATCCTGCCGGTGATCGTGCTGTTTGCGCTGATCCAGCGGGCGATGGTCGCGGGAATCGCGGCCGGCGCGGTGAAAGGGTAGGGCATGGCGACGCTTGAGTTGCAGGGCATCCGCAAAAGCTTTGGCGCGCTCGAGGTGCTGAGCTCGGTCGATCTGGAGCTTGAAGACGGCGGTTTCCTCGTCCTCCTCGGCCCTTCGGGCTGCGGCAAGTCCACGCTTCTGTCGATCATCGCCGGGCTGGAAGAGGCTTCGGCGGGCGACATCCTTGTCGGCGGCAGGCGCATGAACAACGTCTTCCCCAAGGACCGCAACATCGCGATGGTGTTCCAGTCCTATGCGCTTTACCCCACGATGGACGTGGCGCGGAACATCGGCTTCGGCCTCGAGATGCGGAAGGTTCCCGCGCCCGAGCGCATGGACAAGGTCCGCGCCGCCGCCGAGCTTCTGCAGATCGGACACCTTCTGGACCGCAAGCCCGCGCAGCTTTCCGGCGGCCAGCGCCAGCGCGTGGCCATGGGCCGCGCCATCGTGCGCGATCCCGACCTCTTTCTGTTCGACGAGCCGCTGTCGAACCTCGACGCCAAGCTGCGCGTCGAGATGCGGACCGAGATCAAGCGCCTGCACGACCGGCTTGGCACCACCGTCGTCTATGTGACCCACGATCAGGTCGAGGCGATGACGCTGGGCACAAAGGTCGCGGTGATGAAGGAAGGCGTGATCCAGCAGCTTGCCGATCCGCAGACGATCTACGACCGGCCCGCCAACATGTTCGTGGCGGGCTTCATAGGCTCGCCCGCGATGAACTTCCTCGATGGCACGGTCGAGACCGAGGGCGGCCCTGCGCTGATCCTGTCGGGTGATCGCCAGCGACTGGCGCTTGACCGCGCGCCGGCGGGGCAGGGGGCGCGGGTCATCGCGGGCATCCGGCCCGAGCATTTCACCCTTGCCGAAGGCAGCCCCGCTCGCCTGACCGGCCGGATCGAGGTGATCGAGCCCACGGGCCCCGACACGATGGTGGTCCTGACCGTCGCAGGGCGCGAGATCACCGCCCGCCTGCCGCCCCGCATCGGCCTTGCGCCGGGGGCAAGGATCGCGCTTGGTATCGACCGTTCGGCCATCACCTTCTTCAACCCCGAAACAGGCACCGCATTGTGATCCCCACCCTTTCCGCCACGACCCGCGTCGCCCCGCCCGACTGGGCGCTTCTGCAACGCCACCTCTTCGACGTGCTCGATGCCGCCGCCCTTGAATTCGCCGACCGCTATGCCCGCCCCGACGGCACGCTGTACTGGCGCGACGCATGGCCCGGGATGGACGGGTCCGACGACCCTTACGAGGGCTTCATGAACTTCCCCCTCCTCTATGCGCTGGGGGGCAGCCGGGCGGTGCTGGACCGGGCGCGGGTGATCTGGGACGGGATCACCTGGCAATGGACGGAATACGGCCAGATCCACGCGGAATTCGACGCCTATTACGACTGGATGCACCACGGCGAAGGCTATCTGTTCCAGTATTTCCTGGGCCTTGCCGATCCCACCTCGCTCAAGGAACGCAGCCGCGCCGTCAGTTTCGCCACGCTCTATACCACCGACCGCGCCGGCAACTGGGACGGCGCGCGCCGCCTGATCCGCTCGCCCATCACCGGCAGCCGCGGCCCCCGCTTCCAGCAGACGGCCGAGGATTGGTCCACCCACCGCGAGATCCTGGACAACTACCTGCCACCCTTCGAGGATCTGCCGGGCATCGACCCTTATGCGATGAAATGCCCCTGGTCGGACGACGCGACCTATGCCGAGATCCTGACCCGCATCAACGCCCGGCAGGCGCGTGGCGACGTGCCGCTGAACCTTGGCGCCACCTCGATGGCGCTCCACGCCTATCTGCACACGGGTGACGCGTCCTTCCGCGACTGGGCGCTGGACTACACCGCCGCCTGGGCGGAGCGGACGGCGGAAAACGGCGGCATCACGCCCGACAATATCGGCCTGTCGGGGCAGATCGGTGAATACAATGACGGCAAGTGGTGGGGCGGCTACTACGGCTGGCGCTGGCCGCATGGCGCCTTTTCCATCCTCGAACCGCTCTGCATCGCCGCCACGAATGCCGTACTGCTGACCGGCGACAGAAGCCACCTCGACCTGCCGCGCAGCCAGCTGGATCACCTCTGGTCGCTCAGGCGCGAGGAGGGGGGCAAGACCCTTGTTCCCAACCGCCATTACGACGCCGGCTGGCGCGACTGGCGCGAGCTGCATCCGATGTATGGCGTCTACCTCTGGATGATGTCGCTGGCCGAAGAGGATGCCGAGCGCGCCGAGCGCGGCCTGTCGGAAGTGTTCGAGACGATCGACACCGGCTTTTCCGGCTATGCGAAGAACATCGGCGGGCACATGGGATTTAACGGCAATACCGCGCAGTGGTTCGCTTATATCCGGGGCCGCGATCCGGGCTATCCGGCCCGCCGCCTGCAGACGACGCTGGAAACCGTGGCGGCCCAGATCGCCAATTTCCGCAGCGACGCGCATGACCCGGCGCTGATGGACCACGACCGCACCAATATCCACATCTGGCAGGAACTCACGCCCGTGCTGTGCGAGGCGCTGGTGCAGCTGACGATGGGCGCGCCGATGCATGTCTATCACGGCGGGCTGCAACATGCCTCGATCCGCTGGTTCGACGCGGAAGGCCAGCGCCCCGGCCTGCCCCCCGGGGTTGCGGCGCTGGTCCACCGGATCGACGCCGAAGGCATCGGCGTCACGCTGGTCAATACCGACGCCCGTACCCCGCGCTGGGTGATCGCGCAGGCCGGGGCCTTTGGCGAACATGACTTCCTGACCGCCGAACAAGAGGGCGAGGCCCTGCCGATCAACGGGCGCTGGCTGGGGATCGACCTCGCCCCCGGCGCGCAGGCAGAGTTGCGGCTGCGCATGGCGCGCTTCGTCAATGCGCCGGGCTATGGCACGCCGTTCGACCCGCAGGATGCGGCCTCGCGTCAGCTGCTGCGACCCCGACAGGCTGACTGACGCCCGCGCGACGGCACAGGCAGAAGGTTGATTGGTGTCAGGGGCTTGGGGAATGGTGCTGCCGGAGAGGATTGAACTCTCGACCTCTCCCTTACCAAGGGAGTGCTCTACCACTGAGCTACGGCAGCCGGGCCGGATCACATCGCCTCCGGCGCGCTGCTTTTAGCCGGGTGCGCCGCAAGCGCAAGCCCAAAATCGCGGGGTCGCTTCGTGCCGGTTGCCTCGCGCCCCGCCGGGTCAAACCTTGCCGGGTCAAGACCTGAATGCCGCGTCCGCTTCTCTGATCCTCCGGGCGCGCGGGCGGCCGGATCGTGGCACGGCCGCTGCCTTGCCCGCAAAGCCGCCCGGGTCGGGCCTTTCCTCCGGCAGTCGTGCTTGACGGATCGAAACCCGCATATCAACAAGAAGGGGCCGCCGGTCGGGCCTGATCCGGAGGTGTAGTGCAGCGCAACAAGAGGACCGAAAGCATGGCTTTTGTGAACAAGGACGACCTGATGGGATTTCGCATCCTGCCCGAAGAACTGGACAGCGCGACCTCTTTCGCCGTCCTCGAGGCGAAGGTGGGCGACAAGGGTGAAGACGAGCTTCCGATCACCCTGTTGATGACCCCGTCGGCGGAATAGGCCCCCCGGACTGAAATCCCGGATTTGCCCGAGGTCGCCGACCTGGCTGTGCCCCTCCTCTTTTTCTCCGGGCGCCCTGGCGCTCTGACGGAAAGAGCGTGGCACCGCCGCCCCCTTGACCTGAAAGCCGCGCGGGCCGGGTCACCGGGAGCATGAGCCCTTCACACCCTCGGACCCTTGATAACCGCGGCCCCTCACAACCGCCGCAGCACCTTCCGGTCGCGCGTCACGCGGCGCTTGACCCCGGGGAGGAGGTCGATCCACGGGCCCTTCCGGCTTGAGGCGAAGGCGGCGATGGCATCGGCCAGCTGGTCAAGCACCATCCGTTGCGTCTGCGCGCGCGAGGGGTCGGGGTGGGATCCAGCGCCCGGAACAAAGGGGTTCGAGTTGATCTCATAGGTGGTGGGGCGGCCCTCCACGATGGCGAAATCGATCCGCCCGTAGTCGATGCCGACCGCCTGGAACATCCCCATCACATAGTCGCGGTGCGGGTAGTCCGACATCTCGGCCAGCTCTTGCGCATAGACCTCGGGCGAGGCGATGCCGCGGGTGCCCGTCTTGACCATCCAGCCCGCATCATTGACGGTATTGGCGCGCACGATCGTATCGCCCAGCCGGAAGGCGGCGTGCTTTTGCCAGACACCATCGGCATTCGGCTCGGCGGCGAAGGTCAGGAAGGCAAGATCGGCCAGGACGCGCCCCTGCGCCAGAGCCCGTTCCAGCGCGGCCTCGGCCTCTTCCGCGCTGGTGCACAGATCGCCGATCGGGCCGCGATGGGCGGCGAGGGTGCGCAAGAGCACCGGAAAGCGGTCCGGCATCTCTCCGGCGGCGGGCCACCAGATGCTGATCCGGTTCATCCCGCGCCTTTCGAGCATGGCCAGCATGGCATGACGCGGCCGGAACTGACCGGGATCGTTCAGCACGGCAACCCCCTCAGCCCTGAGCCGATGGAACAACCGCCGCGCCACCTCGACCTCCATCGGGGAGAGGCGGTCGAAATCGGTGAAGATGAAGCTGCCCCTTCCGATGCGGGACAGGGCGAAAAGACGCTCATAGGACAGGCAGTCAAGCTGCACCTGCCGCGCGGCCAGCGGACCCAGAAGCGCGCGGGCGGTATAGCGGTGGTCATGCGACATGACGAAGGTGACCCGCCGGTCATGGCGGTTGAGCAGATTGAAAAGGGTCGCCTCGAGGTGTTTTCGCATCAACGAACGGAAAGCTCTGGAATATCCGTCCGGTGGTATGCCACAAGTGGTGCAGCTTCAAGCTCGGGGCTTGGGTGCCAGTGGTTTGATGGTTTTCGCAGGCCGCGCTGGATGCCATTTGACCAAGGACAGAGAGTTTTTCGCGACGCGATTTCAACAGAGGATCTGCCATGACACGTCTCTCAACTGACAAGCTGATGGGCTTTCGCCTTGTTTCGTCGATGGGCCCCGAGGCCGGGATCACAACGCCGTCGGCGCTTGGTGACAAGCTGGGCATCAAGACCGGGCTAAAGAACGGAGCGTCGAAGGACGACGACGAACCGCGCTGAGGCCTTGCGTTTCGGCCCCATCTGGCAAGGCGGCCCGGTCATCGTCCTGGCTGACCGTCGAGGCGTAGGCGCCTGCCCGGAAGGCGCCGTCGAAATCGGAGGCATTCTATCTTGACAGTTCAGCCGGAAACATCCGTCCCCGCGCCGCATCACGGCTTTCTGCCCGATCCCGCCCGGGGCCATGCCGCGGACGAGACGGCGCGGATGGGCCTGTGGTCCAGCCTCGACCATATCGCCGAGGCCTGCGCCGACCCGCTGCCCGAGATCACCGAGCTTCTGCAGGCGCCCCTCGGCCTTCTTGCCAAGGGCGCGCATCTGCCGCCCGAGGCTTTCGGGCTGTACTACCATCTGGGCGAGAACCTTCTGCGCGACCGCCCCGAAGAGGCGCTTGTCGCCGCCCGCCGCCTGGCCCCGATCGGGGCGCGGGCCGAGGGGCTGAGCCATGCCGCGCGTGGCCATGCCGGCCTGATCGACGAGATCCTTGATCTGCGGATGGGCGAAGACTCCGAGAAGTTCCATCCGATCACGCCCGAGGCCGCGGATGCCTTCTGGCCTCTGGTTCAGGACGGTCTTGCCCTTCTGCGCGCCGGCGTGCCCGATCTGGCCGGAGAGATCGAGGCGATCCTGTCGCGCTTCCTCTTTGCCCAGGCCCCGCCCGGCGCCAGGACCGAGTTCGACGGCGCCTCGCATTTCCAGTTCTGGGGCCTGCTGCTGCTGAACCCCAAGCATCACCGCACCCCGCTTGCCGTGGCCGAGGTGCTGGCCCATGAGGCCGGGCACAGCCTGCTGTTCGGGCTGACGGTGCATGAGCCGCTGGTGCTCAACCCCGATCATCAGCGCTATGCCTCGCCGCTGCGCGCCGATCCCCGGCCGATGGACGGCATCTATCACGCGACCTTCGTCTCGGCGCGGATGGCCTATGCGATGGAGCGGCTGGCCGATAGCGGCGTGCTGACCGAGGCCGAGGCCGCACAGGCCCGCAAGGAAGCCGCCAAGGACCGGAGCAATTTCGAGAAGGGGCTTTCGGTGGTCGAGGCCGATGGCGATCTGACCGAAACCGGCCGCGCGATCATGGACAATGCCATCGCCTGGATCCGAACGGGGGAGGGGTGATCTTGCCCCCATTCGGGCGCCGACCCGGCTCCTGACCTGGCCCCCGATCCAGCGCTGACAGGGATCAGTCGGGAAAGCTCGAAAAGACCAGCTCAAGCTGCGGGTCCAGCGCGATCGAGGCGGGTGTGACCAGTTCGCGCTCCCTCAGGATCGACAGGCATCCGGCAAGGTCGCTGGCCCCCGCCGCGCAATCGGGATCGCGGTCCCAGCGGGCCTCGATCAACCCCTGCACCCGCGCGTCCCCGATGTTCAGATCGCCCAGCCGTTCGACCGCGCCGATCTCGCGCCCGATGGCGGCATAGGCGATCCAGGCCAGTTCGCTGCAATAGATCGCCTCCTCGCCGAAGCGAAAGAAGATGTCATAGGGCCGGCCCTTCAGGCGCTCGGCCGCTTCCACAACCCGCAGGCCCTCATCGGCGGTCAGGGTCGGGTCACGGTAGATCGCCACCTGCCGGCCCGGATCGCGGGCGATCCATGTGTCGAAGGGGGTTGCCATCACCTCGCTCCAGGCCTCGACGACAAGGATCCTGTCGCCGTCGATCCGAAGCAGGCCCATATGCGTGAAGGGATGGCCCGTGGCGGCAAGAATGGCCGCCGATTGCCCGCTTTGCGAGCCTTGAAAGACCAGATCCCCGTTCTGCAGCCCCGGCAGCCCCGGCAACCCCTCGGCCGCAACCGTGCCCGCAGTCATCAGCACAGCCGCCAGAGCGGCGCCCGCAAGCCGGTTTCCCCGCATCACCCGATCCTTCCTCGTGACCCATACCGCCCCAGCTTCGCCCCGTTCGTCCCCGGGCCGCAAGCCTGGATCGGGCAGGGGGACGGTCACCTTCCTGTCAGCACTGGACGCGGGCACGCCCGGGGGCTATTGGTCGGCCGATGAAAACACCCCGTCAGGACATCCCGAAGGATCAGGACAGGCAAGCCCGGCTGAAAGCCGCGCTGCAGTCCAATATCGCCCGGCGCAAGGCGCAGGCAAAGGCACGCAAGCCCGAGGCAGGGGCCGACACCCCCGCCGCGGCTGACGACGGCACCAAGGACAGCGCGGGCTGATGGACCGGATCGTCGTCACCGGGGGCAGCCCCCTCAGCGGCCGGATCGCGATTGCCGGGGCCAAGAACGCCTGCCTGACGCTGATGCCCGCCACGCTTCTGTCGGACGAGCCGTTGACGCTGACCAATGCGCCGCGCCTCTCCGACATCCAGACCATGACCTCGCTGCTGGAATCGCTCGGGGCCGAGGTGGCCTCGATGGCGGATGGGCAGGTGCTGGCGCTGTCGTCGCACGGGCTGACCTCGACCACCGCCGATTACGAGATCGTGCGCAAGATGCGCGCCTCGAACCTCGTCCTTGGCCCGCTTCTGGCGCGCGAGGGGCAGGCGGTCGTGTCGCTGCCCGGCGGCTGTGCCATCGGGGCGCGGCCGATGGACATCCACATCACCGCGCTCGAGGCGATGGGCGCCGAGATCGAGCTGCGCGACGGCTATCTGCATGCCGTGGCGCGCGGCGGGCTGCGGGGGGCGCGGGTGGCCCTGCGCTTTGCCAGCGTCGGCGCGACCGAGAATGTGCTGATGGCCGCGACGCTGGCCAAGGGCACCACGGTGATCGAAAACGCCGCGCGCGAACCCGAGATCGTCGATCTGGCGCAATGCCTGCGCAAGATGGGCGCCCAGATCGAGGGCGAAGGTAGCTCGACGATCACGATCCAGGGCGTCGACCGGCTGCATGGCGCGACCCATCCCGTCGTGACCGACCGGATCGAATTGGGCACCTACATGCTCGCCCCGGTCTTTGCCGGGGGCGAGATCGAATGCCTGGGCGGGCGGCTGGCGCTGGTCGAGGCCTTTGCCGAACGGCTCGATGCCGCCGGGATCGACGTGACCGAAACCGAGGCCGGCCTCAAGGTGCGTCTGCGGGGCGACCGGCCGCGCGCCGTGGATGTGGAAACCGCGCCTTTCCCGGGCTTTCCGACCGATCTTCAGGCCCAGATGATGGCCATGCTCTCGATCGCCGAGGGCACCAGCACGCTGGAAGAGCGGATTTTCGAAAACCGCTTCATGCATGCGCCCGAACTGATGCGCATGGGCGCGCAGATCGAGGTGACGGGCGGCACGGCGCGGGTGACGGGGGTGGACCGCCTCAAGGGCGCGCCGGTGATGGCGACGGATCTGCGGGCCTCGGTCTCGCTCATCCTGGCCGGGCTTGCGGCCGAGGGAGAGACCACGGTGAACCGGGTCTATCATCTTGACCGCGGCTATGAGCGGGTCGAGGAAAAGCTGGGCGCGGTGGGCGCGCGGATCGAAAGGGTCCGGGGCGAATGACCACCGGCGACGCCCGCTTCGAGGATGGGGCGGAGCGGCCCCTGCGGCTGCGGGCGATCGAGGCCGATGACCTGCCGGTGATCTCGGCCCTGGTGCAGGATGCGGTGTTTCCGGTCACCGAAATGCGCTGGCTGCGGCGGCAACGGCGCTTTGCGATCCTTCTCAACCGGTTTCGCTGGGAAGACGGCCCCCGCGCCGAGCCGGAGCGGGTGCAATCGGTCCTGAGCTTCGAAGATGTTGAGAAAGTGCAATCCCAGGGCCTTGATCCGCGGGACAGGGATCTGATCCTGTCGCTTTTGTCCATGTCGTGGGAACCGGGAGAGGATGGCGCCGGGCGCCTTCTTCTGACCATGGCGGGGGATGCAGAGGTCGCGATCACCGTCGAGGCGCTGGAGGTGATGCTGCGCGACGTGACCCGGCCCTATGTCGCGCCCTCGGGGCAAAGACCGCAGCACGGCGATTGAAGCGGCGCGCCCGGCCCGCTATGTCGGCGTCGAAAGGAGCCCGCCATGCCCCAGATGCTCGACAGCCGCGACACCGGGTTCGAGGCCGCCTTCGCCGCCCTTCTGGGCATGAAGCGCGAAGACAGCCCCGATGTCGATGCCACCGTCGCCGCGATCATCGCCGATGTGCGGGCGCGGGGCGACAGGTCGGTGATCGAGCTGACCGAGCGGTTCGACCGGCTGGCCCTGACCCCCGAAACGCTGCGCTTCACGGCCGCCGAGCTTGACGCCGAATGCGCGAAGGTCGCCCCCGAAGACCGCGCCGCGCTGGAACTGGCGGCCGAGCGCATCCGCAGCTATCACGCCCGCCAGATGCCCGAGGATGCCAGCTGGACCGATGCCGCCGGCGCAACCCTCGGCTGGCGCTGGACGGCTGTTTCGGCGGCGGGCCTTTATGTGCCGGGGGGGCTGGCCTCCTATCCCTCCTCGGTGCTGATGAATGCCATTCCCGCCAAGGTCGCGGGCGTCGGGCGGCTCGCGATCTGCGTGCCCACGCCGGACGGGATCTGCAACCCCTTGGTTTTGCTGGCGGCCCGTATCGCCGGGGTGGACGAGGTCTATCGCATCGGCGGCGCGCAGGCGATTGCCGCGCTCGCCTATGGCACGGCGACCATCCCGCCGGTGGACAAGATCACCGGGCCGGGCAATGCCTATGTGGCCGCCGCCAAGCGGCGGGTCTTTGGCAAGGTGGGCATCGACATGATCGCGGGGCCGTCCGAGATCCTCGTGATCGCGGACGGGGACAACGATCCCGACTGGATCGCGCTCGACCTTCTGAGTCAGGCCGAACATGACGAAAGCGCGCAAAGCCTGCTGATCACGACCGACCCCGCCTTTGGCCGGGCGGTGGCCGAGGCGGTAGAGCGGCGGCTGGAAACGCTCGACCGCCGCGCCATCGCCGGGGCCAGCTGGCGCGACTTCGGCGCGGTCATCACCGTGCGCGATCTGGACGAGGCGGCAGCCCTGTCCGACCGCATCGCGCCCGAACATCTGGAGCTTTGCGTGGCCGATCCCGAGGCTCTGGCCGCCCGGATCACCCATGCCGGCGCGATCTTCCTGGGCCATTGGACGCCCGAGGCCATCGGCGACTATATCGGCGGCCCCAACCATGTGTTGCCCACCGCCCGCTCGGCCCGGTTTTCCAGCGGCTTGTCGGTGATGGATTTCCTCAAGCGCACGACGCTGGCGAAGATGTCGCCCGAGGCGCTGGCCGCCATCGGCCCGGCCGCCGAACGCCTCGCACAATCCGAAAGCCTTCAGGCGCACGGGCTTTCGGTCCGCGCACGGCTCGACCGGCTGAACCGGGGGGCGCCATGACCCGGATCATCGCCATCACGCTTGACGACAGCGGCCTGCCGCCCCCCACGCCCGAGATCGAGCAGGAGCGCAAGGTCGCGATCTATGACCTGCTGGAGCACAACGCCTTTGCCCTGCCCCCCCGCGAGGGGCGCGAGATGCCGGGCGGGCCCTATTGCCTTGCGCTGTCGATCCGAGACCGGCGGCTGGTCTTCGACATCCGCACCGAGGACCAAGGGCCGGCGGCCGAGTTTCACCTCTCGCTCGGGCCGTTCCGGCAGGTGGTGAAGGACTATTTCCAGATCTGCGAAAGCTATTTCAGCGCCGTCAAGACCCTGCCGCCCAGCCAGATCGAAACGATCGACATGGCCCGCCGCGGCATCCACAACGAAGGGGCCCGCGTGCTGCAAGAGCGGCTTCAGGGCAAGGCCGAGGTCGATACCGACACCGCCCGGCGCCTGTTCACCCTGATCTGCGTCCTGCATTTCGGGGGGTGAGCGGGGTGGCGGCGTCAGAGGGGCATGACCCGCATCCCCAGCCTCTGCCGCAGTCGGTGCTGTTTTGCTGCGACCATAATGCCGTCCGCTCGCCCATGGCCGAGGCGATCATGAAAAAGCTTTACGGAACGGAATGTTACATCCAGTCCGTCGGCGTGAGGGACGATCTCGAGATCGACGGATTCGCCGTGACGGTCTGCCGCGAGATCGGGGTCGAGCTTGAACGGCACCGGGTGCGGTCCTTCGACGCGATGGAGCAATGGGGCGATGACCTGTCCTCCTTCGACCTGATCCTGGCGCTTTCGCCCGCCAGCCAGCGCCGCGCGCTGGATCTCACGCGGTTCTACCATCTGGACGTGGAATACTGGCCGATCCTCGACCCGACGGGGCTGGGAGAATCGCGCGAGGAACGGCTTGCCAGTTACCGCAAGACACGCGACATGATCATCGACCGACTGACCGCGCGCTGGGGGCCTCCCCGCAGCGCCATGCAACCCGAGGGGACCACATGACCGACGCGACCGACATTCTTGCCCGCTACTATGCCGCCTTCAACGCGGGCGATACCGATGGAATGCTGGCCTGCGTGACCGAGGATCTGGCCCATCACGTCAACGAAGGGCAGGTGCGCCTTGGCAAGGCGGCTTTCGCCGAATTCAACGCCCATATGACCCGCTGCTACCGCGAGGAGCTGACCGACATGGTCCTGTTCTCGGCCGCGGGTGGCACGCGCGGGGCGGCGGAATTCACCGTGAACGGCACCTATCTTGCCACCGACCCCGGCCTGCCCGAGGCGAAGGGCCAGACCTATCGCCTGCCCGGCGGGGCCTTCTTCGACATCCGCGACGGGCTGATTTCGCGCGTGACGACCTATTACAATCTGGCCGACTGGCTTAAACAGGTGTCATGAGCCTGACATTCCGCATCCTGCGCGGCGCCGAGGTCGAAGGCGCGCTTGACGATCTGGCGGCGCTGCGCATCCGGGTGTTTCGGGACTTTCCCTATCTCTACGACGGCGATCTCGATTACGAGCGCCGCTACCTTGCCAGCTACCGCGACACGCCGCGCGCGGTGCTGGTCGGCGCCTTCGACGGGGGGCGGATCGTGGGTGCCTCGACCGGCACGCCGATGGAGGATCACGCAGAGGAATTCGGCGCGGCCTTCGCGGGCCGGGATCTGACGACGATCTTCTACTGCGCCGAAAGCGTGCTTCTGCCCGAATATCGCGGGCAGGGCGCGGGCCATGCCTTCTTTGACCACCGCGAGGATCACGCCCGCGCGCTGGGGCGCAGCTATGTCACCTTCTGCGCCGTACAGCGCCCCGCCGACCATCCGGCCCGGCCCGAGGGCTATCGCCCGCTTGACGCCTTCTGGCGCGCGCGGGGTTATGAGCGGCTGGAAGGCGTGACGGCCAGCTACAGCTGGAAAGACCTCGGCCAGACCGAAGAGACGCCAAAGCCCATGCAATTCTGGGGAAAACCGCTATGAAGATCGCCGCCGTCGCCTATCAGATCGACCGCCTGCCGGGCTGGGGCCCGCATGGCGACAAGCTGAACCGCCTGCTGGAAGAGGCGGATGCCGATCTGGTCGTCCTGCCGGAATATGCGGCCCTCGAGGCGGCCCTTCTGGGCAACATGCCCTCGCGCAGCGCGCTGGACTGGCGCGATCTGGCGGCGGAACGCGCGCAGTCCTGGGTGGACCAGATGGTGCAGCTGGCCCGCGCGCATGGCTGCCACATCCTTGGCGGCACCGGGCCGGTGGCGACCGAAAGGGGCGTCGTGAACCGCGCCTGGCTGGTCAGCCCCTCGGGCGCGGTGGTGCATCAGGACAAGCTGATCCTGACCCCCTATGAGCGCAATGAAATGGCCATGACCCCGGGCGACGAGCTGCGCCTGTTCGACACCGCCCTTGGCAGGATCGGCGTCCTGATCTGCTATGACAGCGAATTTCCCCTGTTTTCCCGCGCGCTCTGCGAGGCGGGGGCCGACATGATCCTTGTCCCCTCCTGCACCGACCTGCCCGCCGGCCAGACCCGCGTGCGCCAGTCAGCCCGCGCCCGCGCGATCGAGAACCAGTGCCTGATCGTGCAGGCCCCCCTCGTCGGCCCGCGCCCGGAATGCGAGATCATCGACAAATCCACGGGCCGCGCGGGCCTGTTCTGCCCGCCCGACCACGGCCTTCCGCCCGACGGGATCATCGCGCAAGGCGAGACCGACCGGCATGGCCCGGTGGTGGCCGAGGTGGACCCGGCCGCCATCGCCGCCCCCCGCGCCACCGGCCAGGTGGGCAATTTCGCCCATTGGCCGGAACAGGACGGGCGCGTGGGGCGGCTTGTCACGCAGGCGCTTGCGTGATTAGCGCTTGAAAAACCGGACCAAGCGGCGCATATGCCGGGCGCGTCCGGCTTTTTCGGGACGCGTGAACAAGGAGAGACCATGGCCAAGGAAGAACTGCTCGAATTCCCTGGCGTCGTGAAGGAACTCCTGCCGAATGCGACATTCAGGGTCGAGCTGGAAAACGGCCATGAGATCATCGCACATACGGCAGGCAAAATGCGCAAGAACCGCATCCGTGTTCTGGCCGGCGACAAGGTGCAGGTCGAGATGACCCCCTATGATCTGACCAAGGGTCGGATCAACTATCGCTTCAAGTAAGCCTTGACGACCCTTCCGCCCGATCCGGGGCTGCGGCTGATCCTCGGCTCGGCCTCGCCCCGCAGGCGGGAGCTTCTGGCCCAGATCGGCGTGACCCCCGCCGAAGTGCGCCCGCCCGAGATCGACGAGGATCCCCGCAAGGGAGAGGTGCCGCGCGATTACGTGCGCCGCATCGCGCGGGAAAAGGCCGAAGCCGTGCCCTGCGGTGAGGGCGAGGTGGTGCTTTGCGCCGATACGACCGTGGCGCTGGGCCGCCGGATCCTGGGCAAGCCTGCGGACGCGGGCGAGGCGGCGGCATTCCTGCACCTGCTCTCGGGCCGCCGGCATCGGGTGATCACCGCTGTTGCCGTGCGGCGGGGCGCGAAGCTCTGGGAGCGTGACGTTATGACCGCCGTGATGATGAAGCGCCTCTCGAACGCCGAGGTGAACTGGTATCTGCAAACCGGCGACTGGCAGGGCAAGGCCGGGGCCTATGGCATCCAGGGGCCGGCCGGGGCCTTCATTCCGTGGATCAACGGATCCTTCACCGCTGTGGTGGGCCTGCCCCTGACCGAAACGGCGGGCCTTCTGACGGCGGCCGGGTTCCCGGTCTTCGGGGGCGCGTCATGAGGGGCAGCCGCATCATCCTCGACCATCTCGGCCCGCGCGAGGCGGCGGCGCTTCTGGTCAACGGGCGGCTTGACGATCTTCTGATCGACGACGACAGCGCGCCCCGCCCCGGCGCGATCTTCCGCGCGATCTGTGACCGGCCGATGAAAGGGCAGGGCGGCATGATGCTGCGCCTGCCCGAGGGGACGGCCTTCCTGCGGCAGGCCAGGGGCCTGCGCCCCGGTCAGCCGATGCTGGTGCAGGTTACCGGCGTGGCCGAGCCGGGCAAGGCCGTGCCCGTGACAGACCGCATCCTGTTCAAGAGCCGCTTCGCCATCGTCACGCCGGGCGCGCCGGGGCACAACATCTCGCGCCAGATCGCGGATGAAGAGGAGCGCGCCCGCCTGCACGCCATCGTCGAGGCGGCCGCGCCCGGTGACTTCGGCCTGATCCTGCGGTCGCAATGCGAGGGCGCGGCCGAGGACGAGATCGCCGCCGACATCGCCGCGATGTGCGATCTGGCGGGGGCCGTCATGGGCGACGCGACGGGAGCCGAGCCCGAGGCCCTGACCGAAGGCGACGGGCCGCATGCGCTGGCCTGGCGCGAATGGCAGGCCGACGACGTGGTGACGGAACCGGGCGGCTTTGCCCGCGAAGGCGTGCTGGACGCGCTGGCCGCCGTCCTGCGGGCCGAGGTCGATCTGGGCGAAGGGTCGATGCATATTGAGCCCACCCGCGCGCTGGTCGCCGTCGATGTGAACACCGGCGGCGATACCTCGCCCGCGGCCGCACTCAAGGCCAACCTCGCCGCCGCCCGCGCGCTGCCCCGCGCGCTGCGTCTGCGGGGTCTTGGCGGTCAGGTCGCGGTGGATTTCGCGCCGATGTCGAAGGCGCATCGCAAGCAGGTGGACCAGTCGCTCCGCGCCGCCTTCCGCGCCGATCCGGTGGAAACCTCGCTTGTCGGCTGGACCGCGATGGGCCTCTTTGAGCTGCAGCGCAAACGCGAGCGTCTGCCGACCGCGCCGCTGATCCGGGGGCTGGTCTGATGGCCTGCCCGATCTGCGCCCGCGAGACGGAGGCCCGCTACCGCCCCTTTTGCTCGAAGCGCTGCGCCGATATCGACCTGGCGAAATGGCTGACCGGATCCTACGCGATCCCCTCCGAGGATCCGGGCGAGGAGGACGGGTCCGAAGACCCGCCGATCCGGCAATAACCCCTCAGCGCCCCTTCCAGACCGGATCGCGCTTTTCGGCAAAGGCGCGCGCGCCCTCAAGCTGATCCTCGCTGGAATAAAGCGTGTCGACGGTGGGAAACTGCCGCCGCGTCAGCCGGTTCATCGCATCCTGAAAGGTCATGTCCTCGGCCTCGCGCACGACCTCCTTGATCGCGGCCATGACGAGCGGCGGGCCGGAGGCCAGGAGCCGCGCCAGATCCCAGGCCTTGGGCAGCAGCTCTTCCGGCGTCGTGACCTCGCGCAGAAGGCCCCAGCGCAAAGCCTCGTCCGCGTCGATCCAGCGGCCCGTCAGCAGCAGGTCCATCGCAACGTGATAGGGAATGCGCCGCGGCAGCTTGAGCGAGGCGGCATCGGCAATCGTGCCGGAGCGGATCTCGGGCAGGGCGAAGGTCGCGGTATTGCTGGCCACGATCAGGTCGCAGGACAGCGCGATCTCGAACCCGCCGCCGCAGCAGATGCCGTTCACCGCGCAGATCACCGGCTTGTTCATCCGGGGCAGTTCCTGCAGGCCGCCGAAGCCGCCCGGGCCATAATCGCTGTCGGGCGCCTCGCCCCCGGCCGCGGCCTTCAGATCCCAGCCGGGGCAGAAGAACTTTTCGCCCTCGGCCCGCAGGATCGCCACCCGCAGGTCGGGATCGTCGCGGAAAGCGCGGAAGGTTTCGCCCATGATCCGGCTGGTGGTGGCGTCGATCGCATTGGCCTTGGGCCGGTCAAGCGTCACCTCGAGGATCGTGCCTTCGGTCCTGGTGCGGATCGGGCCGTCTGTCAGCATCTTCATCCATCGTCCTTTCGTCTGATCAGGGCATCGGCAGCGGTCGCGCCCCGGGCCGCGACCATGAGCGGGTTGATCTCGACCTCGTCCAGCGCCGGATCGGCCGCGAGCAGGGCCTGAAGCTTCAGCGCGGTGTCGACCACGGCCGCCGTATCGGCCCGCGCCCGCCCCCGGTAGCCATCCAGCAGCGGCCAGAGGCGCAGGCGGCGCAGGGCGTCGGCGATGTCGTCCCCGGTGACGGGCAGAACCAGCGTCACCGTATCCTCGAGGAGCTCTGCCGTCACCCCGCCCATGCCCAGCGTGAGCGTCGCCCCATAGACCGGATCGCGCCGCGCGCCGATCAGGAGTTCTGCGACGGTGCCGCTGACCATCTCTTCGGCCAGATAGCCGGTTGCGCCCGGCATCGGGTCTTGCCCGTCAAGCGAGGCAAGGCCAAGCCGCACCGCCCCGGCCTCGGACTTGTGCGCAAAGCCAAGGCCCTTGAGGGCGAACGGGAGCGCGAGCGCGTCGATCCGGGCCGCGAGGGCCACAAGATCCGGGGCCGACACCCCCTTCGGCACGTCGATCCCGGCGGCAGAAAGCAGCGCCTTGCCCTCGGCCTCGTCCAGAAGGCGGGGTTCGCCCGCCTGCGGCGCGGACCAGGGCCGCCAGCCGGGCTTGCCGTCCAGCGCTTGCACCGCCGCGACGGCCGCCAGCGCGGTCTCGAGGCCCATCAGGGGCACGCAGCCCCGGTCTATCATCGCGATGGCGCGATCCTCGTCGAAATTCTCGGGCAAAAGCGAGACGGGAAAGGCCGGCTTGCCGGTCGCCGCCCCCGCATCCTCGATCGCGGCCAACGCCGGCTCGAACGAGGACGGATCGCAAAGGTCCGGGCGCGGCGGGTCGATGATGAAGAGACCCGCGTCATAGCCCGAGAGCATCGTGGTGAAGACATCCGTCGTGCGCGGCCCGTCACCCCAGATGAACGTGTGATAATCCAACGGGTTGGCGATGGTGACAAGCGGGCCAAGGATCTCGGCCAACCGCGCGCCCTGCGCCTGGGGCGGGGGCGGGAAGCTGACACCGGCCCGCGCGCCCAGGTCCGAGGCCAACCCCGCCTCGCCCCCCGAACAGGAGAGCGAGCAGAGCCGCGGGCCAAGGCGCCGCCCGTGGACATGCAGGATCTTGAGCACCTCGACCAGTTCGGCCGCCGTGGCGACCTCGGCCACGCCGCAGGCGGCAAGGAAGGCCGAGGAGGCGGCCCCGCCCCCGGCCAGGGCGGCCGTATGCGAGGCGGCGGCGGCCTGCGAGGCGGCGGTCTTGCCCGACTTGATCGCGACGATCCCCTTGCCCGCACGGGCGGCGGCCTCGGCCATGGCGGCAAAGGCGGGCGCGTCGTCGATGCCTTCGATGTAAAGGCCCAGCGCGGTGACGCGGTCGTCCAGCAGCAGGGCCTCGGAGAGCTCGGCAAGGCCCACCTGCGCGGCGTTGCCAAGGCAGGTCACATAGGCCACCGGCAGGCCGCGCGCCTGCATGGTCAGGTTGATGACGATGTTGGAGGATTGCGACAGGATCGCCACCCCCCGCCCAACCCGCCGCCCGCCATGCTGGTCGGGCCAGAGAAGCGCGCCGTCGAGATAGTTGATCAGGCCATAGCAATTCGGCCCGAGGATCGGCATCTCGCCGGCGGCCGCGACAAGCTCGGCCTGCAGCGCCGGCTCGCCCGCCTCGGCCCAGCCAGAGGCGAAACAGATCGCGCCGCCCGCGCCCATGGCGGCGAGATCGGCGACGATGGTGGTGGTGGCGTGGCGGTTGACGCCGATGAAGGTGGCGTCGGGGGCTGCGGGAAGCGCGTCGAGCGAGGGGATGCAGGGCAGGCCCTTGATCTCGTCACGGGTGGGGTGGATGGGCCAGACCGGGCCGTCGAACCCCATCTTCTGGCATTGCTCGATGACGTTTCCGGCCCAGCCGCCGCCCATGACGGCGATGGATCGGGGGCGCAGGAGGCGGGAGAAGTCTCTCATGCAGATTCTCCGCCTCTGGGCACGGAGCAAGAAATTTCCCGAAATTTCTTGCGGGGGGCGCTGCCCCCCGTCGCCTGCGGCGACTCCCCCCGGGATATTTTCAAACAAAAGAAGCCGGGAAGCGTCTTGCGGGAAACAGGATGGAAGGTGCCCCCGACAGGGTCAGACTGTCGGGGGGCTTCTTCCGTTACGGTCATCGGCGTCCCCGCCTGTACCGTGATCGCAGCATGGCAGGTCAAGGTTAACAAATCCCTGCTTCTTTTGTTCGCAAATATCCTCGGGGGGGAGCCGAAGGCGGGGGGGCAGACAGCCCCCCCTCCGCCCCCTGTGACGGGCGCCATCATGCCCCCAGCGGGCGCAACAGGTCGCGCGCGATGATGTGGCGCTGGATCTCGCTCGTGCCGTCCCAGATGCGCTCGACCCGCGAATCGCGCCAGAAGCGTTCCAGCGGCAGGTCGTCCATCAGCCCCATGCCGCCGTGGATCTGGATCGCGCGGTCGGTGACGCGGGCCAGCATCTCGGTCGCATAGAGCTTGGCCGAGGCGATCTCGCGGTTGGCGGGCAGGCCCTGGTCCAGCCGCCAGGCAGAGGCGAGGGTGAGGTAATCGGCCGCGTCGATCTCGGTCAGGCTGTCGGCCAGCTGGAAGCCCACCCCCTGGAACCGGCCGATGGGCTGGCCGAACTGGCGGCGGCCGGCGGCCTGGGCCACCATCAGGTCGAAGACGCGCCGCGCGCGGCCGACCGACATGGTCGCCACCGTGATCCGCGTGGCGTAGAGCCATTCGTTCATCACCGCAAAGCCGCCGTCGACCGGGCCCAGCACCTGCGCGTCCGGCAGGCGGCAATCGTCGAATTCGAGGATCATGTTCTTGTAGCCGCGGTGGCTGACCGAGCGGTAGCCGTCGCGGATGGTGAAGCCGGGGGTGCCGCGGTCGACGAGGAAGGTGGTGATCTTCTTCTTGGTCTGCCCGCCGGCCTGTTCCTCGCCCGTGGCGGCGAAGACGATGACGAAATCGGCGTGATCGGCGCCCGAGATGAAATGCTTGGTGCCGTTCAGCACCCAGTCGCCGCCGTCGCGCCGGGCGGTGGTCTTCATGCCGCGGATGTCGGACCCCGCGTCCGGTTCGGTCATGGCCAGTGCATCCATCCGTTCGCCCCGCACCGCCGGGAGCAGGTAGCGCTCGATCTGCTCGCCCTCGCAGGCCATCAGGATGTTTTGCGGGCGGCCGAAGAAATGCACCAGCGCCATCGAGCCGCGCCCCAGTTCCCGCTCCACCAGCGCGAAATCCAGATGGCCCAGCCCCGCGCCGCCCACGCTTTCGGGAAAGTTGCAGGCGTAGAAGCCAAGGTCGATCACCTTGCGCTTGATGTCTTCGGCGATCTCTGCGGGCACTTCGCCGGTGCGCTCGACCAGCTCTTCATGCGGATAGATCTCGTTCTCGACGAAGCTGCGCACGGTCGAGACGATCATCTCCTGTTCGTCGCTGAGGCCAAAATGCATCACGATTTCCTTTGTCCGACGTAACGCCCCGCGCCTTCGGGGCGGGGCAGGGCGGCATGGGCCGCAGCAATCGGCATCAGCCGGTCCAGCACTTCGGGGGCTGCCGGGCAGGTGCGGCCCGCGCCCATGTCCACATGCAGAAGCATCTGTTCCAGCGTCGCCACGACATCCTCCCCGCGCGCCAGCGTCACGAAGACATGCAGCCGCTTTTCATCCGCCGCCAGCACCTGCAGCCGCCCGGTGATCTGGTCGCCGACCTTCGCCTCGCCCTTGTGGAGGATGTGGGTTTCGGCGGTGTAGTAGCTGTGCCCGCCCGCGACGTAATCGAGCCCCGCCCCGATATGGCGCAGGAAGGCGTCCGTCGTCTCGGACGAGGCAAACAGGTAGCGGCTTTCGGTCATGTGGCCGTTGTAGTCGATCCAGGAGGGCAGGACGGTCATCCGCGCCATCTCGAGCGGTTCCGCCCCGGGCAGGGCCTCGGCCCGGCGGGCGGCGTCATGGTCGTTCAGCACCTTGCCCGCGCCCCAGTCGCGGTCCTTCAGCGCGCGCAGGAAGCCCACGAGGTTCTGGTCGCGGATGCGTTCCAGATCGCGGATCGAATGGTGGCCCGATTGCGCGTCGGACTGGCCCGCGATCAGCTCGACCAGTTCGTCGTTGAACTCGGGCACGTCCATAAGCTTGGTCCAGGGCCAGGTCAGGCAGGGCCCGAACTGTTCGAGGAAATGGCGCATCCCGGCCTCGCCGCCTGCGATGCGGTAGGTCTCGAACAGGCCCATCTGGCCCCAGCGCAGGCCGAAGCCCATGCGGATCGCCTCGTCGATTTCCTCGGTCGTGGCGATGCCGTCCTTGACCAGCCAGAGCGCCTCGCGCCAGACGGCCTCGAGGAAACGGTCGGCGATATGGGCGTCGATTTCCTTCCTCACATGCAGCGGGAAGAGGCCCAGCGCGGTGAGCATGTCCTTCACCTGCGCGACGATCCCGGGCGCGGTCGCGGGCGAGGGGACGACCTCGATCAGCGGCAGCAGGTAGACCGGGTTGAAGGGGTGGGCGACAAGGATGGTCGAGGGGTCGGCCGCCCCCTCCTGAAGCTGCGACGGCTTGAAGCCCGAGGTCGAGGAGCCGATGGGCACGCCGGGCGCGGCGGCCTGGATCTCGGCCAGCACGCGGTGCTTGAGGTCCAGCCGTTCGCCCACGCTTTCCTGCACGTAAGCGGCGCCGGTGCAGGCTTCCGTGATGCTGGTGGCGAAGGACAGCGCGCCTTCGCGCGGCATCGGCCCGTCCGACAGTTGCGGCAGGCTGGCGCGGGCATTGGCCAGAACCTCGGCCACCTTGCGCGGGGCTTCCGGGTCGGGGTCGAAGACCGCCACGTCCCAGCCGTTGAGCAGGAACCGCGCGGCCCAGCCGCCGCCGATCACGCCGCCGCCGATGAGTGCTGCCTTATGTGCCATCCGGCACTCCTTCGTGGTTGATGGTGTCGGGTATCAGGAAGCGGCCCGCGCTGCCGCCACGGACGCGTCCCGCAAGGGCACGCGTTCGCCCGCGCGCAGGACGGCCGGGTCATAGGCCTTGCGGGCAAAGACCTCGTCCACCAGCGGGCGGAAGAAATCCAGCGGCAGGACGGGATAGTCGGGGTCGAAGCTGGACTGGTCCCATGCCTCGCAGAATTCGGCGCAATCGTCGTAAAAGGGATGGTCGCGGTAGCGGTCGCGCGCATGGGGGTTCGCGCCGACATGGTGGGCGTAGTAGATCTTCTGGAAATCGCCGTGCTTTTCCACCGTCCATGTCACCTGTTCGCGCACGAAGGGCTTGAGGATCGCGGCGGCATATTCGTCGTGATTGTAGGGGGCGTAGATGTCGCCGATATCGTGCAGCAGGGCCGCGACCACCCAGTCGCTATCGGCCCCGGCCAGCCAGGCCCGCGTCGCCGTTTGCAGCGAATGGCCAAGCCGCGTGACCTGATAGCCCGAGAGGCTTTCGTCCAACTGCTCCATCGCGGCCAGCAGGCGCGTGCCGGTTTCGGCGGCGAAGGCGCGTTCGTGATGGTCGAGCAGGGTGTAATCCTCGCGGTCGCCATCCTTCATCGCGGTGAATTTCACACGTTCCATGATCTACCTCCCCCGTGGTGCGGATTTCTCGATCTGCAGCCTTGCGCGCACCTCGTCCGGGCCGATGACGCGGGCGCCCATGCGTTCGATGATGCCGACGGCGCGGTCCACCAGTTGCGCATTGGTGGCCAGCACCCCCTTGTCGAGCCAGAGATTGTCCTCGAGCCCCACGCGCACGTTCCCCCCGGCGAGGACCGCCGCCGCCACATAGGCCATTTCGTTGCGGCCCAGCGCGAAAGCCGACCAGTGCCAGCCTGCGGGCACGTTGTTGACCATGGCAAGGAAGGTGTTGAGGTCATCCGGCGCGCCCCAGGGGACACCCATGCAGAGCTGCACGAGGACGGGTTCGGGGATGATCCCCTCCTCGACCAGTTGCTTGGCGAACCACAGGTGGCCGGTGTCGAAGGCCTCGATCTCGATCCTTGTGCCGTTCGCGGCCATCCGTGCCGCCATGTCGCGCAACATGCCGGGCGTGTTGACCATGACGTAGTCAGCCTCGGCGAAATTCATCGTGCCGCAGTCGAGCGTGCAGATCTCGGGCCGGCAGTCGACGACATGGGCGACGCGCTCTTCCGCCCCCGCCATGTCGGAGCGTTGGGACATGCGGTTCATCGCCTCGGTCCCGTCAAAGACGAGGTCTCCCCCCATCCCGGCGGTCAGGTTCAGCACCACATCCGTGTCGCTGTCGCGGATGCGCTCGGTCACTTCGCGGTAAAGCGCGGGGTCGCGGGAGGGCTTGCCGGTTTCAGGGTCGCGGACGTGGCAATGGACGATCGCGGCACCGGCGCGGGCGGCGGCCAGCGCGCTTTCGGCGATCTGTTCGGGGGACCGGGGCACATGCGGGCTGCGGTCCTGCGTGCCGCCCGACCCGGTCACGGCACAGGTGATAAAGACCTCGCGGTTCATGGCAAGCGGCATGGTGATCCTCCCTTTGCGCGCATGATAGCGGGATTGCGCGGCCGTGCCTTGCGATTTACGAAATCTGCATGACATATTCCGCACTCTTCGCGCCCGACCCCGCGGCCCTGACCATCGCGCTTCTGGTGCTGCCCCATGCCTCGATCCTCGAGGTGGCCTCGACGCTGGATCCGATGCGCTCGGCCAACCGGCATCTGGGGCGCGAGGCGTTTCGCTGGCGGCTGATCTCGCCCGACGCAGGCCCGGTGCCGCTGACCTGCGGCTTCGCGCTGCCGTCCGACGGGGGGCTTGAGGCGGCCGAGGGGGCGGATGCGCTGATCGTGATCGCGGGCTATCGGCGCGAGGAGGTGGCGACGCCGGCACTCATCCGCGCGCTGCGCCGCATGGCGCCTCGGTTCCGGCTCTTGGGGGGGATTGACGCGGGCACCTGGGTTCTGGCGCAGGCGGGCCTGCTGGATGGCTACCGCGCGACCGTGCATTGGGAGGATCTCGAGGATCTGGCGGCAAGCCACCCCCGGATCGACGTCTGCCCCGACCGCTATGTGATCGACCGGGGCCGGGCCACGGCGGGGGGGGCGGCACCGGCGGCCGATCTGATGCTGCAGCTGATCGGCGCGCGGCACGGGGCGGCGGTGGCGCGGCAGGTGGCGGCGTCTTTCCTCACGCTGCCGCGCGACGGGGCCGAACCGCAGGTGCCCGCCAGCGCCGCGACACCGCCCGACACGCGCCCCGACACCCGCCTTGACCCGCGCGTCGCCCGCGCTGTCGCGCGGATGGAGGCGCGGCTCGACGCGCCCGAACCGGTGGCCCGCACCGCCGCCGTCGTGGGCCTCTCGCCCCGCAGGCTCGAGACGCTGTTCCGCGCCGCCTTCGGCATGGGGCCGGGGGCTTATGCGCTGCGGCTGCGGCTTCAGGCGGCGCGGCGGATGGTGACGGACACGCGCCATCCCCTGGCCGAGGTGGCGCTACGCACGGGCTTCTCCGGCCCCTCCGTCCTCACCCGCGCCTTCACGCGCGCCTTCGGGCAAAGCCCCAGCGGCTTGCGGCGGGGGAGTCGGAGCAAGCTGCCGGTTGACATACCGACTCCCTAAAGACCATTCCGCTACAGGACCTCTCCTGAGCGGGATCGCAGTACGGGGAGGCAAGTTTCGGAGGTTCGTCGCATGATCGCCTATTCCACGCTTGGAACCAACGACATGGAACGCTCGATTGCGTTCTACGACGCGGTGTTTGGCACCTTGGGCGGCGCGAGGGAGCTGACCACTGCGACATGGACGCAATACGGGCGCGCTGGCGAGCGGGGGAAGGTGTGCCTGGCGGTCCCGTTTGATCGCCAGCCCGCAACCTTCGGCAATGGAACGATGCTTGCATTCGAGTCGCGGGACCGCGAGGCGATCGACAGGTTCCATGCCGCAGCGCTGGCACAAGGCGGCGCGGACGAGGGCGCCCCCGGCGTGCGGGAGGGCACGCATTATGTCGCCTATGTGCGCGATCCTGATGGCAACAAGCTTTGCGCCTTCGCACCGAAGTAAAGACATCTCTGCCCACAGTCCTCAAGTGGCGTGCCGGCTGACGTGAGGATTGTCCGGATCCGACCGCCGGACAAGCAGCTGCCGCACTGAGCGGCGTCGGCGGTCGGGCGGGCTCCCGGAGCAGGGCGGATCAAACCGCGAAGCCGCTGCGTTCTGGCTCGGCTGCGGTGTCTTTCATCAGAGCGGGCAGACATGTCCTGCCGCTTTCGTTTGGTTTGGGGTCGGATCGCGGTCATGCGCAAGACGGAGATGCTCGCAATCGGCGGATGGCGGCGAGGTTGGGCGCGCACCATCAAACCGTGGGATCAAACACCTGGGCCTTCGAAAGCTTAGCGTAGGCTCGAAATAGCTGCCGATCGTGGCGGCTCAGGGAACCGGGGCCTCCGGGTCGATCAGGCCCTCGGCGCGGAGCGCGGCCCAGAAATCCGACGGGATCTCGGCGCGGTAATGGGCCAGCGTGCCCGTCACCTCTTCGGGGCGGGCCGAGCCGGGGATGATCGCCGCCACCGCCGGATGGGCCAGGCAAAAGCGCAAGGCCGCGGCCGGCAGGGCCACGTCATGCGCCTTGCAGACCGCCTCGATCCGGCGGGCCTTGTCCATCATCGCCTCGGGCGCGGGCTGATAGGCATAGCGCGCGCCGGGCACCGGGCCGGTCACGAGGATGCCCGAGGCATAGGGCGCCCCGATGATGACGGAGGTGCCCTGATCCTGCAGCCAGGCCATCGTCGGCAAGGCGGACTGGTCAAGCAGCGTATAGGGCATCGCCACGATCAACAGGTCAAGCGGCACCCGCGGCACGACCTCGGTCAGCGCGGCCTCGGTATTGATGCCCATGCCGATGGCCTGGATATGGCCCGCGCGCTTGAGTTCCTCCAGCGCCTTGATCCCGCCGCTCTCAAGCTCCTGCATCCGGGTGGCGAAGTCGGCCCCATGGACCCCCGGATCGGGATCGTGGATCAGCAGCGCGTCGATCCGGTCGGTGGCCAGCCGCTGCAGGCTGTCCTCGTAGGACCGCATCACCGCGTCGTAGCTGTAGGAAAACCGGATGTCGAAATTCAGCCCGCCGCTCCAGGGGGTCTTGTCAAAGCTTGCGGGATCCTCGGGGCGGACGAGGCAGCGGCCGATCTTGGTGGTCAGAAGAACCTCGTCCCGCGGCTTGTCGATCAGGAAATCGCCCAACCGATGTTCGGACAGGCCGCGCCCGTACCACGGCGCGGTGTCGTAGAAGCGGATGCCGCCGTCCCAGGCGGCCTGCAAGGTGGCGCGCGACTGCTCGGAGGGCACGAACCCATACATCCCGCCCAGATGAGCGACGCCCATCCCGATCTCGGGCAGGGACAGCGCGGTCCGGCCGATGCGGTTTTGCGGAATGGCGGCGGTCAATAGGTGGCCCTCCCTCCGGACAGGTCAAAGACGGATGCGGTGGTAAAGCTGTTCTCGCGGCTGACCAGCCAGGCGATCATGCTTGCGGCCTCCTCGACCTCGAGGAAGCGGCCGCGGGGGATGCGGCTGAGCATGTAGTCGATGAATTCGGGGGTCAGTTCATCAAGGATCGCGGTCTTGGCGGTGGCGGGGGTGACGGCGTTGATCGCGATGTCATGGCCCGCGCATTCCTTGCCCACCGCCTTGGTCAACCCGATCACGCCCGCCTTTGCGGCGGCATAGGCGCTGGCATTGGGATTGCCCTCCTTGCCGGCGACCGAGGCGATATTGACGATCCGCCCGTAATTGCGCGCCTTCATCCCGGCCAGCACCGCGCGGTTGACATAGAAGGTGCCGTTCAGGTCGATCTCGATCACGCGGCGCCATTCCTCGATCTCATAGGCGTCAAGCGGCGCGTTCTTGCCGGCGATCCCGGCGGAATGCACCAGGATGTCGAGGCTGCCCAGCGTCTTTTCGACCTCGGCCGCGGCGGCGGCGACGGCCTCGGGATCGGCGATGTCGACGGTGATCGCGCTTGCCCCGGCCCCGAGTGCGGCCACCGCCGTCTCCAGGAGATTGGCCCGCATGTCCCAGAGGCTGACCGAAGCGCCCGAGGCCAGCAGCCTGCGCGCCACCGCCAGCCCGATCCCCTGCGCACCCCCCGTCACGACGGCGACCTGGCCGTCAAGGTCGATCCGGTTCATCACTTCCTCCCACAGAATGGCCCGGCGCCCGTTGCAGAGCGGCGGGGTCGGAAACCTGTATCACCGCCTACCCGAGGCGAGGCAAGCCCGTAGCGATGGAATTCAGGGTCTCGGGGCCTGCCGGAGCCTCTGGCCGAGATGGCCCGCGCCTCAGAGGGCGGACCGGATCCGCGCCGCAAGCTGGTCCAGCCGGGGGGGCAGCTCGGGGCAGGGGCGGCCGGGGCGGGGCGGGTCGCGCAGGGTGGTGATCCAGGGCTCGGGCGGTTGGGCAAAGCGCTTCTGCCCCTCCCAGCTGAGGGCGCGCAGAACCTCTTGCGCGGGGGCGGGCAGGGGGTCGGGGATCTCGTGCCCGGCCAGCACGGCCCAGACCCCGGCCCAGAGCCGGCCCACCGACCAGGGGTTGTAGCCGCCCCCGCCCAGCACCAGATAGCGCGGCGCAAGGCTGCGCAGGGCCGCGACGATCCCCCAATGGGCGTTGTTCGACAGCGCCAGCCGCGATTGCGGATCCTCAAGCACCGCATCCGCCCCGCATTGCAGTACCAAAGCCTCGGGCCGGAAGGCGGTGACGGCGGGCAGGATCAGCCGGTCGCGGATCCGGGCCATGTCATCGTCCTGCAACCCCCGCGGCACCGGCAGGTTGAAGACCTGACCGATCCCCCGATCCTCGAGCCGGCCGGTGCGGGGCCAACGGTTTTCCTCATGGACCGAGATCAGCAGCGTCTCGGGATCCTTCGCAAAGGCGGCTTCCACCCCGTCGCCGTGATGGGCGTCGATATCGACATAGGCGATCCGCCCCAAGCCGCGCGCCCGCAGCGACAGGATCGCCAGAACGGGATCGTTGAAATAGCAAAAGCCGCTGGCCCGGTCCGGCATCCCGTGATGAGTGCCCGCGGCGGGGGCAAAGATCGTGCCGCCTTGGGCCAGCATCTCTCCGGCAAGGATGGCGCCGCCGGCCGAGGTGGCGGGGCGGCGGAACATCTCGGGGAAGACGGGGTTGGCCATGGTGCCGATATGGTGGCGCGCCCGGACGGCGTCGGGCACGGCCTGGTCCGCCTCGGCCCGCTGCAGGGCGGCGATATAGGCGGGGGTGTGAAAGGCGGAGAGCGCCGCGGGCTTGGCGCGGGGGCTGGTCACATAGGCGCCGGGGCCGAACCAGCCCATCGCGCGCGCGAGGTCGATCACGGTCGAGACGCGCGGGATCCGCAGCGGATGCGCCCCGCCATAGCTGGACCGGCGGTAGATCTCGGAGCCGATGAACTGCGGCCCCGTGGTTTGCCCCTTGGTGGCGTCAAAGGCCAAGCGCGGCCTCCACCGCCCCGGTGATCGACCGCCCCATCGGATCGTCGCGCGATCCCCAGGTGCCCAGCACCGTCCCGTCCGCGCCGATCAGCGCCTTGTTGAAATTCCAGCGCGGCACGAACCCCGCCTCGCGCGCCAGCCAAAGGAACAGCGGATGCGCCTCGGGCCCGGTCACGGCTGTGATCGTCGTCATCGGCAGGTCAAGGCCGAAGGACATCTCGCAGAAATCGCGCACCGCCTCTTCCGATCCCAGCTCCTGCCCGAAATCGTCCGAGGGCACCGCCAGAACCACGAGCCCCCGGTCGCGGTAGCGGTCATAAAGCGCCTGCAGCCCGTCATATTGCCGGGTGAAGGCGCAAAGCGAGGCGGTGTTGACCACCAGAACCGGGCGGCCGGTCCAGTCGCCAAACCCGATCTCGCCCCCGTCGATCGAGGCGAAGCGGAAATCGAACCGCCCGCCCCCCTCGGCCATCATGCCAAGGCCGATCGAGGGGCGCGCCACGGCAAGCGCCGTGGCCGCGGCCAGTGTCTGCATCAGGGCGCGTCGCGTTGCCATTCTGCGGTCCTCCTGTGGTCCTCCTGTCGTGCTCCCGCCGGAAGATAGCGCCGAAATCCGCCCTTGCCAGCATCGCGGCCGCCCTTGCCTCTGGCCCCAGAGCCTCTATCCTGCTCAGCCAGCACCCGGTGCGGGTGTCAGCAGAGTGATCGGGGCCGATGATCCGCTATTCCCTTTCCTGTGACCAGGGGCATGAATTCGAAAGCTGGTTCCAGTCGGGCGAGGCCTTCGACAAGCTGGCCGCCGCCGGGCAGGTCAGCTGCGCGATCTGTGGCACGACCGAGGTGCGCAAGATGCTGATGGCCCCCGCCGTCCGGCACGAAGCCTCTGCCCCGGCGCGGCTGGCCGATCTGCCCGCGCCCGCCCCGCCGCCGGGATCCGAGGCCGCACGCCAGGCCGCAGCACTGGCCGAACTGCGCCGCCGGATCGAGGAGAATGCCGATTACGTCGGCCTGTCCTTCGCGGCCGAGGCCCGCGCCATCCACGCCGGCGAGGCGCCCGAGCGCCCGATCTATGGCGAGGCGGCACTGGATGAGGCGCGCAAGCTGATCGAGGACGGCATCGAGGTCGCCCCCTTGCCCTTCCTTCCCAAGGCCCGAACGAACTGATGACGATGCTGATCACCGGGGCCAATCGCGGCGTGGGGGCCGCACTGCTGGCAGCGGCGCGTGCCGCGGGGCACGAGGCGCTGGGCACGGCGCGGCGGCCTTCGGGCGACCTCCTGCCGCTTGATGTGACCGACCCGGCCGCGCATCGGGCCCTGGCGGACCGGCTGGAGGGCAGGCCGATCTCGGTCCTGGTCTGCAATGCCGGGATCTATCCCGACCGGGGCCGCGGGCTCGAGGACGGCCATGACCCCGGCCATGACCCCGCCCATGACCCCGCTCTCTGGGCCGAGGGGTTCGCCACCAATGTGACGGGGGTTTTCCTTGGGGTTCAAAGCCTTCTGCCCAACCTGAGCGCCGCGCAAGGGGCGAGGATCGCGATCCTCTCTTCCCAGATGGGCAGCAGCGCGCGGGCGCCGGGGGGCAGCTACATCTACCGCGCGACCAAGGCAGCCGTGCTGAACCTTGGCCGCAACCTGGCGAGTGACCTTGCGCCGCGGGGCATCGCGGTCGGGATCTATCATCCGGGCTGGGTGCGCACGGATATGGGCGGGGCGGGCGCGGCGATATCCCCCGCCGAGTCCGCTGAGGGGCTTCTCGCGCGGATCGACGCCCTGACACTGGCAACCACCGGCTGTTTCGAGGATTGGCAGGGCCAGCCTCTGCCCTTCTAGCCCGCCGCGCGCAGGAAGGTCAGGTAATGCGGCCGGCGCCCTTCGCGCAGCGCCTTCTGCTCGTAGCGGGTCGAGGGCCAATCCTCCCAGGGCTGATCGTCGGGGTGTTCGAGGCGGGTGAAACCGGCCTGCGGCACCTCTTCCAGCGTCTGGCGCACATAGTCGGGGATATCGGTCGCCACCCGCAGCGCCGCACCGGGCGCCATGACGCGGGCCAGCGGCCCAAGATACTGCGGCGTCACAAAGCGGCGGCGGTGGTGGCGGGCCTTGGGCCAGGGGTCGGGATAGTTGAGGAAGGCCCGCGCGATGCTGCCCTCTGGCAACACGTCGAAGAGGTCGCGCACATCGCCGGGATGGATGGCAAGGTTCGCAACCCCCGCCGCCCGGATCTTGCCCAGAAGCATCGCCACGCCGTTGACATAGGGCTCGGCCCCGATCAGGCCGATCTCGGGATAGCGGGCGGCCATATGCACCATATGCTCGCCCCCGCCAAAGCCGATCTCGAGCCAGACCGGCCTGCCGCCGAACAGGGCGCCAAGGTCCAGCGGCCGGCGCTCCGGGTTTTCCTCATGGCTGACGGGACCGGGCGAGAGGGCGGCAAGATCGCTCTCGAGGTGGTCGCGCTGGCGCGGGCGCAGGCCCTTGCCGTGGCGGCGGCCATAGAAGTTGCGCCATTCGCGGGCAGGGGGGGCGGGGGGCTGGTCCGGTCTGTCGGGGCTGCTCATCCCGGCCCCCTAGCAAATCGGCCCGCCCGCCTCAATCCATCGGGCGGCGTTTGCGCAGAAGCTGGCTGATCGACACGGCCACGACCAGCCCGCCGCCGTAAAACAGGTTCTGCACATAGCTGGGCACGCCAAGGAAGTTCAGCCCCATGATGCCCGTGGACAGGAAATAGACCGCCACCAGCGCGCCCGGCGCATTGAACCGGCCCGGATAAAGCGTGGTCGACCCCAGGAAGGCCGCGGCAAACGCCGGCAGAAGGAAGGCCAGCGCCGAGGAGGGATCGGCCGACCCGCGCATGCCGGTGTAAAGCACCCCCGCCAGCGCCGCGATCGTGCCCGAGGCGATCAGCGCCCCGGCCCGAACCCGGACCACGTTCACGCCCGACAGCCGCGCCACCTCGCGCCCACGGCCTACGAACAGGAGCCTGCGGCCAAGGGCCGTGTGCTGGAACACATACCAGACGATCACCGTCAGCACCGCAGCATACCAGAAGGACAGCGGCACCCCCAGGAACCGGGTCAGGATCACGGCGCGCACCAGGTCCATCGAGACGCCCGAAATCACGTTCGACCCCGACATCCAGAGGACCACCCCGTTGATGAAATAGCCCGTCCCCAGCGTCACGATCAGCGAATGGATCCCGAACCACAGGATGAAGAAGGCGTTGATCGCCCCGATCCCCGCCCCGATCAGGATCGCCATGAGGATCGCCGCCTCGATCTCCCACCCCATCCGCACGTTGAGGACCGCGATGGTCATCGACGAGATCGCCATGGTCGAGGCGACGGACAGGTCGAAATCCCCCGTCGTCAGCGGGATGATCAGGCCCAGCGTCAGGACCACGATCATCGCATTCGACCCCAGCATCGAGGCATAGCTGTTCCAGGCGAACATCTGGTCGGGCCGGAAATAGCCGAGGATCAGGATCAGCAGCGCCCAGGCCACCAGCAGGCCATAGCGCTCGGCCAGTTCCGCGCTCGTGGCGCGTTGGCCGGGCGGTGTGAGGCGGCCTTCGAAGGCATGGAGCCGCGCCTCGAGGGCCGCGATCCGGCGTTCGTAATCCTGCGGGCTGGGTGTCGTCATCCTTTGTCCCTCAGGCGGCGAGAGTGGTGGAACGGAAACAGGCTTCGGCGATGCGGTCCTTGGTCAGCTCGGCCCCGGTCAGCTCCTGCACGACGCGGCCGCGGGCAAAGACAAGGACGCGGTGGCAGAGCTGGGCGAGCTGTTCATAATCGGTCGAGCCGATCAGGATCGAGGTGCCCCCGGCGGCGGCCCGGTCGAGCGCGTCCCAGATATCCTGCCGCGCCCCCACATCCACGCCTTGCGTCGGTTCATCCAGCAACATCAGTTGAGGTTCAACCTGCAACCATTTGGCCAAAAGCGCTTTTTGTGCATTCCCACCCGACAGAGCCGAAAGCGGCAGGGTGGGGATATTCGGCTTCACCCCCGCGCCCGCGCCAAGGCTTGCGGCATGGCGCGCGATATCGGTGTCGAACAGGCCCATCGCCCGTTTCAGCCGCGTCAGGACCGGCAGGCCCACATTGTCGCTCACGGGAAGCGATCCGACCCCCGCCGCCCCCAGACGGTCGGCTGGCAGGTAGACGATGCCGCGGGCCAGCGCCTCGGGCGGCTCCATCGCGGCCAGCGGCAGGCCCCGCGCGCCGATCCTCAGCCGGCCCGCCTCGGCCTTGCGCGCGCCATAGATCAGCGCGGGCACGGTGTCGTAGCCCGATCCGATCAGGCCGGTCAGGCCAAGGATCTCGCCCTTCGCAAGCGCCAGCGACACCGGCCCGATGCCCTGGCCCGAGAGGTTTTCGACCGTCACATGCGGCGCGGGATCGGCCAGACGCTTGCCCGCGCCGCCATAGCTGTCCATCGACCGGCCGATGATCCGCTCGACAAAGCCGTCATGCGAGGTGGCGGCCGTCTCGACCGTGTCGATCAGCTTGCCGTCGCGCAGGATCGTGGCGCGGTCGGTGATCTCGCGCACCTCGTCGACGTCATGGCTGACGAAGATCACGCTTGCCCCGTCCGTCACCGCGGCGCGGACAAGGCGGAAAAGCTGGTCGACGCCAGCCCGCGGCAGGAAGGGGGTGGGTTCGTCCAGCACCAGCACGCCGGGTTCGCTCGAGGCGCCCCGCAGATCCTCGACCGCGCGGACGATCGCCAGAAGCGCCTGCTGCACGGGCGAAAGCCGCCCCACCTCGGCCCGTGGATCGAGGTCGAGGTCGTAGCGGGCAAAGACCTTTGCGGCCGCCCCATGTTCCGCCCGCCAGTCGATCCGCCAGTTGGGCCGCGTGGCCAGATCGCCGATCCGCAGGTTCTCGGTCACCGACAGCGACGGGATCAGGCCCAGATGCTGATGCACGAAGGCCAGCCCCAGTTCGCGCACGCGTTGCCCCGGAATGGGAAGGGGCGCGAGACGGCCGTAAAGCCGCACCTCGGCCCCGGGTTCGGGCGTGTGGAACCCCGCCAGAACCTTGATCAGCGTGGACTTGCCCGACCCGTTCGAGCCCAGCAGCCCATGCACCTCGCCGCGCCGCACGGAAAGTGCGACGCGGTCAAGCGCCAGCGCGCCACCGAACCTTTTGGAAAGGTTCGTGATCTGAAGCGCCGGCGCCTCGGTCATCAGTCCTCGATGCCCCAGAGCGCCTTGAAGCCCGCGATATGCACGTCGCCATAGCCGTCGTCATAGGTGGCGGGCACGCCGGCCGTTTCGACATTCTCGTCGGTGAAGATGAAGGCGGGCGTGTTCAGCACCGTTACGGGATCGAGGTCGCAGAGGACGCGCATGTTCACATCCACCCCGGCCAGCCCGACCCAGCCCAGGCTTTCGCCGACCACCATCTCGACGATATCGCCCTCGCGCATCATGTCGAGAACGAAGGGCGTGCCGTTGTAGCTGACGATCTTGGCATCCGACCCGGCGATCTGGATCGCGGGGGCGATGAACTGCGCCATCGAATCATAGACCGGCAGGACATAGTTGATCGAAGGGTCGGCCAGCAGCGCGTTCTGCGTGGCCGACTGGCCCTGCGTGGCCCAGTCGTTGACCGGCACGTTGATATAGGTCGTCTTGCAGTCGGGGCAGTTGTCGGCAAGGTAGCCGATGATCGCATCCCGCAGGGGCGCGGTGGGCGTGATCTCGTCCGGGCCAAGGACGAGGGCGTTGACCTGGCCATCGGTCTGGACCATGGCCCAGGCGGCGATGATTTCGCCGAACATGACGTAATCGGTATTGCCCGCGCCATCCATGAAATCGGGCGTTTCCTGCGTCGTGGCATCCCAGTTGTGGGTCGCCGTGACCTTGATCCCCGCTTCGCGCGCCTCGGTGATCTGGGGGATCAGGAATTCGGGCGGCAGGCCGCCCTGCAGGTCGATCAGGTCATAGCCTTCGGCCATGGCGGTGTTGATGCCCTGGATCCACTGGGTCGGGTCCATCTGGGTTTCCCAGGCGCGCAGGTCGAAGCCCACGATCTCGGCCGCCTGGATCATCCCGGCGCTGATCGCGGCGTTGAACGGGTTGGCGTTGGTCAGCGGGATGACGAACATGCTCTTGTCGGCCATGCAGGCGCGGGCATCGAAGGCCTCGCCCGGGGCGTTCCAGACGGGCAGTTCGGAATATTGCGCGACAAGGGCGCGGGCGGCGTCCATATCGGCGAAGGCGGGGCTGGCAAGCAATGCCAGCGTCGCGGCAGAGGCTAGGTATTTCATGGGGTTACTCCCTGTGGTTGGGTGGTCTGGCTGTTGGTCAGGTAGGTTTCCGCCTCGCTTGTGGTCACGAGGTCGGCGTATTTGGCGCTCATGTCGAAGAGGTTGGACTCATGAGGGCCGGGGGCGCGGTCGCCGCAGGCGTCCTGGACGACCAGCGTGACGAAACCGTGGCTCATCGCATCGACGCAGGTGGCACGCACGCAGCCCGAAGTGGTCAGCCCCGTGAGCAGCACCGTATCCACCCCCATCGCCGTGAGGGTGGGGGCAAGCGAGGTGGCGAAAAAGGCGCTGGGGTATTGCTTGGTGACCATGATCTCGCCCGGCAGGCGGGTCAGGCCCTCGGCCAACTCGCCCAGCGGGTTGTCGCCCTCGAAACAGGCCAGCGGCGGGGCCTTGCGGAAAAAGACGCCGCCATCGGTGCCGCCCTTGGTGTAGCGCACCTCGGTCCAGATGACCGGGGCGCCGGCCCTGCGCGCCGTGGCGACAAGCCGGGCGGCATGGTCGCGCGCGAGCGCGCAGCCTTCGCCGCCGTAAAGGGGTGAGGCCGGATCGAAATAGGCCTGCGCGAAATCCACCAGCAGCAGGGCCGGGCGTTTCCCCCAGACCTGCCGCGCATGATAGCCCGCGCGGGCATAGTTCTGATCCAGCGACTCGGTCATTCGGCGGCGAGCCTCTGGCCGAAGAAGACCGGATCGACCGGCGGCTCGAACCCGGTTTCGCGCTTCGCCCGGGCCTTGAGCTCCTTGAGGTCGGCAAAGCCGCGGTCGAACAGGGGCGTCTCGCCCCGCTTGCCCGCCATCTCGGCCCGCAAACGCTCGGTCGCGGCCTCGTCGACCTTGCCGCCCGCGATCACCACGCCGTAGCGCCGCGCGCCCTCGACGCTGACAAGACCCCGCTCCACATCGGCAAAGACCTTCTCGGTCGGCCGCTTGAGCGGATCGCCCCAGCCGCCGCCGCCCCAGGTGTTGAAATGCAGGATATCGCCGGGCGCCACCTTGATGCGGTCGCATTTCGAGGGGATGTTCTCCTCGGTCCCGTCGGTCCGGACAAGGCGCTTGGTCGAGCGCATCCCCGGCTCACCCCCGTTGACGCCCCAGGGATAGGTCAGCCAGCGGTCGTCATGGATCGAGATCTCGCCCGCCTCGAGCATCTCATAGGCGATGGTGATCCCGTTGCCGCCCCGGTGCAGACCCGCACCGCCCGAGTCGGGGATGGTGGCATAGGTGCGGATGCGCAGGGGGAAATAGGCCTCGAGGAATTCGTTGGGCACGTTGGTGAAGGCGGGCCACATGGAATGGCCGTCCGGCCCGTCGCCCACGGGGCGCCCCGGCACGCCGCCAAAGCCGATCTGGAACAGCTGGAACCATTTGCCGCTGCCGTCGAAGCCCGAATACATGAAATGCGGGCTGTCCGAGAAGCCGGCCGCATTCAGCGCATCGGGCGCGCCCTGGCCCAGAAGCCCGCCCATCAGATCGAAGATCCGGCCCAGCATATGGGTGCGGCAGGAGAGCGCCGCGGGCTTCTTGGGCTTGAGGATGCAGCCCTCGGGAATGCGCACCTCGACCAGATCGTAGAAGCCGTCGTTGAACAGGATCTGGGGGTCGAAGAGGTTGATGGTAAAGGCGCCGAAGAACATCTTGAACATCTCTTCGTTCAACAGGAAGTTGATCGAAGAGAGCGACTGCGGGTCGCTTCCTGCGAAATCGAAGATCGCAACATCGCCTTCGCGCCAGAGGGTGCAGGCGATCTTGAACGGGCCGTTGCCCTGGCCGTCATCGTCGATCCAGTCGTGAAAGCGCGACGCCTTGTCCGTTCCTTCCGGAATGAACAGCTTGATGATCGCGCCCATCGCCACCTTGTTGCGGTCGAGCATGTCCTGCATCGCGCTGATATAGGTATCGACGCCGAAGCGCTGGATATTCTCGCGCACGCGGCGTTCGGCCAGACGCAGCGAGGCGATGATGGCGAGGAAATCGGACTTGTTCCATTCCGGCATCCGGGTGTTGGCCAGAAGGATGTTGAACAGCTCCTCGTTCAGCTTGCCGCCCCGGTAGATCTTGGTGGGGGGGACGATCAGCCCTTCCTCGTAGATCATCTTGGCGTCGGTGGGCAGTGATCCGGGCACCTTGCCGCCGACATCGGTCATATGGCCGAACATCGCGGCCCAGGAGACGAGACGCCCGTCGTGAAAGATCGGCATCATCAGGAGCCAGTCGTTCAGATGGCTGACCGCCCCGTCGCAGGAATAGGGGTCGTTGGTCATGAAGATGTCGCCATCCTCGATCGTGCCCTGATAGCCCTGCATGAAGCCGTAGAGGAAAGAGCCGAACTGGCCCACGACCATCTTGCCTTCCTCATTGGCGATCATCGGGAAGGCGTCGTGCTGTTCGCGGATGCCGGGCGACATGGCGGTGCGGAAGAGGACGGCGTCCATTTCGGCGCGCGCGTTGCGCAGCGCGTTTTCCACGATGTCGAGGGTGATCGGGTCGACCTTCACGCGGGTGAAGGGGGTGGTGTTGGTCTGGATGATCTGTGCGGGCATCGGGTCAGACTCCTCGGGCGTGCGCGGGGTGGAACTGGGGCAGGGGGCGTTTCGGGGGGGCGCTGCCCCCCGGGCCTTCGGCCCTCCCCCCGGGATATTTGTGAACAAAAGAAGCAGCAGAGGCGCGGCTTGCGGTCAGGCGCGCCGCATCGGGGCGGCCGGTAGGGTGGGCGAAGCCCACGCTCTTCTGCGGGTTCGCGCTCATTTCGGGGCCTTTTCGTGGGTTTCGGGCCAGATCAGGATATTGCCGACCTTGTCCACCACGCCGACATGCCCGGGCAGGATCAGGGCGGTCGAGTCCATCTCGGTCACGATGGCGGGGCCGTGGATGCGGTTGCCGGATTTGAGTTTCGCGCGGTCATAGATGCTGGCCTCGTGCCATTTTCCGTCGGCATAGAGGCGCGAGGCATGGACCACGGCGCCCGAGGCATCGGCCCCGCCCGATCCGTAGTCGCGGCCGATGAAGTTCTGTTCGGATCCCTGCACCACGGCGCGCAGGCCCACGAGTTCGTGCGGGGCATCAAGCGCGAAGGTGAAAAGCTGTTCATGTTCGCGGTCGAAGCGGTGTTCGATCCCGGCGATGCCATCGCGGCCGAAATCCTCGGGGCTCACATCGAGGGTGAGCTTCATGCCCTGGCCCTGGTAGCGGATGTCGATCTGGTAGAGCACCTCCTGCTCGGCGCGCGGCACGCCTTCATCCTCGAGATCGCGGGCGGCGCGGTCGGCGAGGTCGGAGAGCATCTTCCCGATCTCGCGGTCGGAGGTGGCCGAGGTCGTGGTGACGAAGGTCTGGCTGGCCTCGTTCCTGAGCCGCGTGGTGGCGTCGCCATAGGCGCAGAGGACGCCGGGGCCGGGGGGGATGATCGCGGGCCAGGAATTGATGAGGCGCGACAGGGCGTTGGCGTGCAAGGGCCCCGCGCCGCCGAAGCCGATCAGCGCGAAATCGCGGGGGTCGTAGCCTTGTTCGACCGAGACGAGGCGGAGCGCGCCGCACATGTTCTCGTTCACGATGGCGATGATGCCTTCGGCCGCATCCTCGACCGATTTGCCCAAGGCATCGGCGACCTTCTGCACCGCCGCCACCGCCAGATCGCGGCGGATCGTCATGTCGCCGCCCAGACGCGCGTCCGAGGGCAGGTAGCCCAGGACCACGTTGGCATCGGTCACGGTCGGCTCTTCGCCGCCCTTGTCATAGGCCGCCGGCCCCGGCACGGCGCCGGCCGATTGGGGGCCGACGCGCAGCGCCTTTGTCAGGTCGGGCACATAGGCGATGGAACCGCCGCCCGCGCCCACGGTGCGCACGTCGATCGAGGGGGCGCGGACCGTCACATCCGCCACGCGGGTTTCGCGCCGCGTGCGGGCCACGCCGTTCTCGATCAGCGCCACATCGGTCGAGGTGCCGCCCATGTCGAAGGTCAGAAGGTTGGTGAAGCCTGCGTTCTTGGCGATCCAGAGCGCGCCCGAGACGCCCCCCGCCGGGCCTGACATCAGCAGGTTCACCGGCTGGTCCATCGCCGCCTGGGCCGAGGAGAGACCGCCGTCCGAGCGCAGGATCTGCAGCATGACGTCGCCCATCTTGGCCTTCAGCTCGCGCTGCAGGTTGGCGACATATTTCGCCACCACGGGGCGGACATAGGAATTGACCACCGTGGTTTCGGTGCGTTCGTATTCATACATCTCGGGCATGACCTCTGACGAGGTCGAGACGGGGATGCCCGGCATCACCTCTTCGGCGATGCGCTTGATCCGGTCTTCGTGGACGCCCGAGACATAGCCGTTGAAGAGCGAGATGGTCAGCGCCTCGATCCCCCGGTCGCGGAGCTGCGCCAGGTCGCGCCGCAGCGCCGCCTCGTCGAGCGGGACCAGCACCTTGCCCTTGGCGTCGATCCGCTCGTCGGCCTCGATCGTGTCCTCGAGCCGGGCCAGCGGCAGGGACTTGTTCCAGATGACCCAGCCGCCAAGACCGCCCGGCACGTAAGAGCGCGCGATCTGCAGGACGTCGCGGTAGCCCTTGGTCGTGACAAGGCCCACGCGCGCGCCCGATCCGGTCAGCACCGTGTTGGTGGCGACCGTCGTGCCGTGCATCACCTCGGCGATTTCCGAGGGTTTGATCCCCGCCTCGCGGCAGATCTTCTCGATCCCGTTCAGGACGCCGATCGAGCTGTCTTGCGGTGTCGAGGGCACCTTGGCCGACCAGACCTTGCCCTGGGCGGCATCCAGCAGGATCAGGTCGGTGAAGGTGCCGCCCACGTCCACGCCAAGGCGCAGGCCGCCGGGCGCGCGGGCGCGGCGGGCATGGGGGGCCGGCACGGCGGCGGTTTCGACGCGGGCGAGGCGTGCCTCGATCTCGGCCAGGCGCGCCTCGTAGGTGCGGATCAGTTCCTCGGTCTTGCTCATCTTCTTTCCCATCCCCGTAACTTATCCCTTGCGGCCCGTGCCCAGGATCCGCGCCACCAGCCCCGGCGCGCGGCGCGCCTCGGCCGCCCGTTCGAGCGCCTGTTCCGAGAGCGTGAACAGCCGGTCGAGCTGCGCGGCATGGCCCGCGATCGTTTCGTCCTTTTGGGTGGCATCGGCGCGCAGCCGCGTCACCTCGTCCTGCAATCCGCCCAGGGCGCCTGCGGCCCGGTCGAGCAGCGTCAGCGCGCGGTCGGTCGTGGCCTGCAGCGCGGTTGCGCGGGCCTCGGCCTCGGTCGCGGCACCAAGCGCGCGGCCCGCGATGTCGGACAGGCGGTCGCGTTCCGCGGTGCGCGCCTCGAGCGCCGCCGTCACCCGGTCAAGCGCGTCGGCCTGCGCGCCGGCGAGGCCGGCCAGGCGGTCCACCATCTCCTGCGAGCCTTCCAGATCGGCGGAAAGCTCTTCGATCTCGTCAAACAGCGCGCTCATCAGCGCCTCGGGCGCGGCTTCGGCCCCGCGCATCGCGGCGGGCAAATCGTCGGGCAGGGCCTCCATATCGACGCGGAACCGCCCCTGATTGTCACGCCGCGCCGGGATCACGCCCTTGGCAATCGCCTCGCGCAGTTTCAGGCGCGTGAGGCCCAGACGGCGGGCGGCTTCGGCGAGGGGCAGGAAGCTGTCGGTGACAGGCCCTTCCTCCTCTTGCCGGTCCGCCGCCTGTGCCATGGGTCAGATGATCCCCCGCGCGCGCCAATCGTCCATCGTGGCGCTGTCGATGCCGAGGATGCCCGAGAGCACCTCGTCGGTATGTTCGCCCAGGTCCGGCCCCGCATGGCGCACCGCGCCGGGCGTGTCGGACAGGCGGGGGGCGACATTCTGCATCTTGAGCGTGCCGAAATCCGGGTGCGGCACGTCGACGATGGCCTGTCGCGCGGCGAAATGGGGATCCTTCAGCATGTCGGGCGCGGTGTAGATCAGGCCGCAGGGCACGCCGTGTTCCTCGAGCAGGTCCTGCAGCGGATCGAGGTCGACCGTCTTCGTCCAGTCGTTGATCAGCGCGTCAAGCTCGGGCTGCACCTCGCCGCGGGCGGCATGGGTGGCGTAGCGGGGGTTTTCGGCCAGTTCGGGTTGACCCATCGCCTGCGCAAGCCGGCGGAAGACCGTGTCCTGATTGGCGGCGATCAGCAGAAGCTTGCCATCCTTCGTGTCGAACACGTTGGAGGGGCTGACATTGGGCAGGATCGGCCCGGTGCGTTCGCGCACGTAACCGGCGGCGGCATATTCGGTGACCATGCTTTCCATCATCGCCAGAACCGCCTCGTAGATGGCAGAGTCGACGATCTGCCCCTTGCCGGTGCGTTCGCGGGCATGGAGCGCCATCATCGCGCCAAGGCAGGCATAGGTCGCGGCCAGCTCGTCGCCGATGGAGATGCCCATCCGGCTGGGCTGGGTCGAGGGATCGCCCACCACATAGCGCAGGCCCCCCATCGCCTCGCCGATGGAGCCATAGCCCGCGCGTTTCGCGTAAGGGCCGGTCTGGCCGAAGCCCGTCACGCGAACCATGATCAGCTTCGGATTGATCGCCGACAGTTCCTCATAGCTGAGGTTCCAGCGTTCCAGCGTGCCGGGGCGGAAATTCTCGATCAGGATGTCGGCATCCTTGACCAGATCGCGAATCACCTGCTGGCCCTCGGGCGTGCGCAGGTTCAGCGTCAGCGACTTCTTGTTGCGCGCCACGACCGGCCACCAGAGCGATTTGCCATAGGGCTTTTCCCGGCCCCAGACGCGCATCGGATCGCCTTCGCCGGGCTGTTCGCACTTGATCACCTCGGCGCCGAAATCGGCCAGCAACTGCCCGCAGAAGGGCCCGGCCAGAAGCTGGCCCATCTCGATCACGCGGATATCGGTCAGGGGGCCCTGGCGGGGCGGCGCATCCTTGCTGGCAGCGGTGTCGGTCATGACGTCTCCCGAGGGTTGCACGGACCCTCGCGCAAGATGGTTGCGCAAAGGTTAACCCGAGTCTTCAATTCTTGCGTCAAGGAATACATCGATGTATCCATAAGAAAAGAGGGGCGTCGAAGATTCATGCAAAATTCCACAAAAAACGTCGAAGTCGTCGAAGTTTCGGCGCGCGACGGTATACAGAACGAGAAGACGATCCTCTCTGTGGATACAAAACTGGCACTGATCGAAAAGGCGATCGCCGCCGGCGCCCGCCGGCTCGAGGTGACAAGCTTCGTCAATCCCGCCCGCGTGCCGCAGATGGCCGATGCGGATCAGCTTTGCGCCCGGCTGCCGCGCGGGCAGGCGCGCTACATCGGGCTTGCGCTGAACATGAAGGGGTTCGAGAGGGCGGTGGCGGCGGGGCTGGACGAGGTGAATTTCGTCACCGTCGCCTCGGACACGTTCAACCGCCGCAATCAAGGCGTGGGCACCGAGGACACGTTGGCCGCCTGGGCCGATGTCCGCGCCGCAGCACAGGGCCGGATCGACGCGGGCCTGACCATCGGCGCGAGCTTCGGCTGCCCCTTCGAGGGCGAGGTGCCGCTGTCGCGCCTGCTGCATGTGGTCGAGCGCGCGATGGAACATGCGCCCTTCGAACTGGCGCTTGCCGATACGATCGGCGTCGCCACCCCCCGCGACGTGGCCGAAAGGGTGGGCGCCGTGAAAGCCGCCTTCCCGGGTGTGAAGCTGCGCCTGCACCTGCACAACACGCGCAACACCGGCATCGCCAATGCCTGGGCCGGGATCATGGCGGGGGCCGAGGTGCTGGACGCTTCGCTGGGCGGGACGGGCGGCTGCCCCTTCGCGCCCCGCGCCACCGGCAATATCGCGACCGAGGATCTGGTCTACATGCTCGACCGCTCCGGCGTGGCCACGGGGATGGACCTCGACGCCTGTATCGCGGCCGCCGAATGGCTCGAGGCGCAACTGGGCCATCCGGTGCCGGGCATGGTGATGAAGGCCGGCGGCTTTCCCCCCCGAAAGGCCGCCTGATGCGCGGCGAGGACGACCGCCCCGCCAGTGCCGCCGAGGCCGCCTATGCCACGATCCGGGCCGAGATCCTGGACGGCACGCTGCCCGCCGACGAGCGCCTGACCGAAGTGACCCTGGCCGAGCGTCTGGGCATCTCACGCACACCTGTGCGCGAGGCGGTCAAGCGGTTGCTGATCGAGGGTTTCCTGACCCGCGCCCCGGGCGAGGGGCTGCGGGTCACGGGCCTCAACCCCGAAGAGATCCAGCAGATATTCCGCATCCGCACCATGCTTGAAAGCTATGGCGCGCGCCGCGCGGCCGAACGCGCGACCGATGCCGATTGCGCCGAACTGCACCGCCTTGCCGCGGTGATGTCGGCCCATACCCCGCCGCAGGGGCCGGCCGATTACGAGACGATCTCCGAGGCCAATGCCGCCTTCCACCGCACCATCATGCAGGCCGCGCAATCGCCGCGCCTTTCGGCCATGCTGTCGCTTGCGGTCAACCTCGGGCTCGTGCTGCGGACCTACCAGATGTATTCGCCCGAAGACATGATCCGCCAGTCCCGGCACCACCACGACATCGCCGAGGCCATCTCGGCCCGCGATCCCGACTGGGCGGAAGCGGCGATGACCACCCATGTGCTCGCCGCTGCCGCCGTGGCCCGCAAGAAGGCGCGCGAGGGGTAAGCGGGTGGGGTTCTGCGGCTGACATACGATACTCTATGACTGCTTTGAGCCCTTAGCGGACAGTCGGCTGCGTAGCCTCGTGCAGTTTTTCTAGCTCGGGATGTTGCAGAAGATAGGCAGTCAGTCTGACGTCTTCGGCATACCGCTCCTGTTGATCGAGGATGTCATAATCCTCCCCAACTTCCTGACGCAATTTCAGGATCAAGCTATCCACGTCAGCGTTGAAACGGTCACAAAGGGACTGGGACCAAAGGCTTGGATCAGGGGGATACAGAGGGTTGAGATAGCAGGCATGCGCAAAAAGTATGCGATCTGTTTGCTCACGCACCGGCTCCGAGAGTGGCAGTTTTCTATCGACCGGACCCACGTCCAGAAGGTCGCGGGTCTTAGCATCTCCTGCCCAAAGGCAGCCCGCGCCATAGTCGAAGAAGAATCTGAGAACACCCTTGGTCATGCCGGCAATTTAGCTGAACGGCCAACGGCAGCAACGTCCCGCATAGCCGCCTTTCCCCCCACATCGCCTGGCCCGCGGGTCACCCGGCGAGCACTAGTCCCCCGCCCGCAGCACTGCCAGATGGCGCGCAAATTCCGCCTCGGCCATCAGCGCCTTGCACCGCGCGAAGCGGCCGTCGGCATAGGCGCGGAAATCCTCGGCCGGGTTGCCGTCAGCCAGCTGGATCAGGCCCCAGAGCGTCCACAGAAGATCGCACATCGCCTTGTAGATCACCATCCGCGCATGATCGGCGGCCGGCGGTTCGCCCCCGAAATAGGCGGCAAGCAAGGCCTCGTCCTGCGCCGCGTCGAACTGCCCCTCGACCGAAAGATCGCCCAGATCCCACATCGGATCGTTCATGCCGGAATATTCCCAGTCCACGATCCACATCCGCGCCCCGTCATCGAGGAAATTCTCGCACAAGGGATCGCAGTGACAGGCAACAAGCGGCACGGGCCGCGCATCGAGGGCCGCACGCACCGCGCCCGCCTCGGCCACCACGTCGTGATAGCCGGACGGCAGCTCCACCTCCTTGCCCGAGAGGACGCGCAGATAGTCGTCGATCATCGCGAACAACTCGAACCGGAAGGGAAACCGCGCGTCCGACCGATGCAGCCGCGCCAGCGCCGCCCCCGCCCGCGCCACCGCGCCGGACCGCCCCGCAAAGCCCTCGGGCGTCATGGTCGCGGCGCCGTCGATGAAACGCGTCACCATCAGCCCGCTTTCGGCATCGGCATGCAGAAGCTCGGGCGCCACGCCCACGCGGGCCGCCTCGGCCGCGGCAATCGCCTCATGCGCGCGGTCGATATAGGCCTCGGTCCCTTCGCCCGGCACCCGCAGCACCCTGTCCCCCAGCCGATAGACCCGGTTGGTCAGCCCGCCCATCCGCAGGGCCCGCCCCTCCCAGCCGGCAAGAGCGTCCAGCTTGCGGGCAATCGCTGCAATGTCATCCTGCATCCCGTCCTCCCTCCCGCTTTCCGGTTTCCTCATGTGACCCGAAAGGTTAGGTATCGGCAACCCGACAGGAACGCCACAACAGGAGCAGGACCGGTGACGACAGGAGAGCATGACGGCCATCTCGGTGCCGTCTACGGCGCATCGACCCCCGACGAGATCGCCCGGATCTACGACGACTGGGCCGACCATTACGACGCCGACATGGCGCGGACCGGCTACCGGCACCCTTCGGTCGCGCTGGCCCTTCTGGCCCGCCACCTGCCAAGAGGCGCGGCCCCCCTGCTCGATGCCGGGGTGGGCACGGGGATGATCGGCGACTGGCTGGGCATCACCGGCTATCCGCATGTCGAGGGGCTCGACATCTCGGAAGGGATGCTGGCGGTGGCGGCCAGGAAAGGCACCTATGCCGCCCTGCATCGCCTCGCCCTTGGCGGCCCCTTGCCCTTCGCCGACGGCCAGTTCGCCGGCATCGTCTCGACCGGGGTCTTCACCACCGGCCATGTCGGCGCCGAGGCGCTGGACGAGCTGATCCGCATCCTCGCGCCGGGCGGCATCTTCGTGCTCACCGTCAAGATGACCCTCTGGACCGGCGGAATGGAGGCGGGAATCGCCGCCCATGCCGACAGGCTCGAGGTGGTGGAACAGACCGCGCCCTACAATTCCATGCCCGGAGAGGCCTCCGCCGTCCCGGCCCTGGCCCTCGCCCTGCGCCGGATCTGACCCGCCTCTTTCAGCTTCTTTTGTTCCCAAATATCCCGGGGGGAGTCGCGCAAGGCGCGACGGGGGGCAGCGCCCCCCGGGCTGAAATTTGGCCAAATTTCAGCCGCCTCACGCCTTCACGCGCGCGGCCTTCGGATCGTAAAGCGGGGCCAGATGCACCCGCGCCGGGAACACCTCGCCCGCCACATCCAGCGCATACTCCCCGGCCTCGATCCAGGCCTCGTCCACCCCGCCCGAATTGCGCAGATAGCCATAGCCGATCGGCGCCCCCACCGTATAGCCGAAGCCCCCCGAGGTCAGATAACCCACCGCCGCGCCATTGCGCAGGATCGTCTCGCGCCCCAGCAGCACCGTGTCCCGCGCCTCGAGCGTGAAGCCCGCAAACCGCTTCACAAGCGGCCCCGCCGCCTCGAGCGCGGCCCGGCCCAGGAAGGGCACCGAGGACTTCAGCTTGACCGCCCAGCCCAGCCCCGCCTCGAAAGGCGTGTCGTTCGGCGTGATGTCCGAGGACCAGGCCCGGTAGCCCTTCTCGAGCCTGAGCGACTCGAGCGCGCGGTAGCCCACCGGGCGGATCCCGTGCCCCGCCGCCATCAGCGCGTCATGCACCGCGGCCAGCCCTTCAAGCGGGACATGCAGCTCCCACCCCAGCTCGCCCACATAGGTGATGCGCAGCGCGCGCACCATCTGCCCGGCGATCGGGATCACCCGCACATGGCCGAAGGGGAAAGCCGCGTTGCCCACATCCGCCTCGGTCACGGCGGCCAGCACATCCCGCGCGCGGGGGCCCATGAGCGACAGCACCCCCCAATCCTCGGTCACGTCGCTCAGCGCCACATCCGCCCCCTCGGGCAGGTGGTCGGCGATCCAGCCGTAATCATGGCTGCGGAACCCCGTCCCGGTCACGAGGTAGAAGTGATCCTCGGCCAGCCGCGCCACCGTCAGATCCGCCTCGATCCCGCCCCGGGAATTGAGCATCTGCGTATAGGTCACGCGTCCCGGCGGCTTGCCCACGTCATTCGCGCAGATCCAGTCAAGCGCGGCGCCTGCGTCCCGGCCCCTGATCTCGAACTTGGCGAAGGAGGACTGGTCGAACAGGCCCACCGCCTCGCGGCAATGGCGGTGCTCCGCGCCCACCGCGTCAAACCAGTTCTGCCGGCCCATCGAATAGACGTCCCGAGGCTCCGTGCCCTCCGGCGCAAACCAGTTCGGCCGCTCCCACCCCAGTTTCGACCCGAAGACCGCCCCCGCCTCCCTTAGCCGCCCGTAAAGCGCCGAGGTCAGAAGCGGCCGGCCCGAGGTATATTCCTCATGCGGGAAGGCCACGGTGTAATGCTTGCCATAGGCCTCGGCGGTGCGGTCGGCGACCCATTGCCGATCCTCGTGCATCCCCGAGAAGCGGCGGATATCCACGACCCACAGGTCAAGCGGCGCCTCGCCCCGGATCACCCAATCGGCCAGCACCCAGCCCGCGCCCCCGCCCGAGGCGATGCCGAAGGCGTTGAACCCCGCCCCCACATACATGTTGGCGCATTCATTGGCCCGGCCAAGGATGAAATTGCCGTCGGGGGTGAAGCTTTCCGGCCCGTTGATCATCTGCTTGACGCCCACCTCGGCCAAGGCGGGCACGCGGGCGATGGCCTGATCCATATGCTGTTCGAAATGGTCGTAATCATCGTCGAAGAGGCGAAACTCCCAGTCGTTCGGCACATCCTCCAGCGTCCAGACCTGGGGGTTCGGCTCATAGCCGCCCATGACGAGGCCGCCGACCTCTTCCTTGAAATAGGTGCGCCGGTCCGGGTCGCGGATCGTGGGCGCGTCGGTCGAAAGGCCCGCGATGGGTTCGGTCACGATATACTGGTGCTTGACCGGCTGCAGCGGCACGTTGATGCCCGCCATCGCCCCCACCTGCCGCGCCCATTGGCCGGCGCAGTTGACCACCGTTTCGCAGCGGATGGTGCCCTGATCCGTCTCGACCGCCGTGATCCGCGGCCCCTCCATCACGAAACCCGTGACCCGCACCCCTTCGAACAGCTGCGCGCCATGCATCCGCGCGCCCTTGGCCAGGCTTTGGGTGATGTCCGACGGGCTGGCCTGCCCGTCGGTCGGCAGCCAGCTTGCGCCGATCAGGTCGTCCACCTCCATCAGGGGCCACATCGCCTTGACCTCGGCGGGCGAGATCAGATGCATCTCCATCCCGAAGCTGCGCGCCGTGGTGGCAAGCCTGCGGTATTCGGTCCAGCGGTCGGGGGTCGTGGCCAGCCGCAGGCAGCCGGTCATCTTCCAGCCGGTTTCCAGCCCCGTCTCGGCGGCCAGATCCTTGTAGAGATCGACCGAATATTTCAGCACCCGCGTGATCGAGGCCGAAGAGCGCAACTGCCCCACCAGCCCCGCCGCATGCCAGGTGCTGCCCGAGGTAAGCTTGCCCTGTTCCAGGAGCACCACCTCGGCCTTGTGGTCGCGGGCCAGGTGATAGGCGGTGGAACAGCCGATGATGCCGCCCCCGATGACGACGATGCGGGAATGGCTGGGCAGGGTCATGGGGCGATCTTTCCGTGGCGGGTCTGATAGGCGTCAAGCACCCGGTCGAACCGGGCGCGGTTGTCGGCGTAATAATCCTGGTAATCCGCGCCGGGCGCAGAGAGGTGCAGGTCGGACACCAGCGCCCAGAGCGCCTCGCGCAGGGCGGCCGCCACGACCATCGCGTCAAAGGCCCGGGCGCGCGCGGCATCGGGCGGGTTGCCGTCATAGGCGGCGAGCAGGGCAAGGCCTTCGTCGCGCTCCATATCCGCATTGGCGGCCAGCCCCGCGAGGTCGAAAAGGGCCGAGGCGAAGCCCGCATATTCGAAGTCGATCAGCCAGAGGCGGCCGTCCGGTTCCTCGAGGATATTGGCGGGCAGCAGGTCGTTATGGCCGAAGACCAGCCGCTCGGGCGGCTGCGCGGCCTCCAGCGCCGCATTGATCGCGGAAAGCCGGCCAAGGTCGATGCCGCCGTGCTGGCTGCCCGACAGCGTGCGGATATAGTCGCGCACCACATGGAACGGGCAGAAGAGGAAGGCCGCCCCGCTGATCCGAGCGGGCAGCTCGGCATGGAAGCGGTGCAGAAGGGCGGCCAGCCGGTCGGGCGCGGCGCGCACATCCGGCGCCGCATAGGTGCGCGCGCCCAGATAGGCCGTCACCATCACGCCGGGCGCGACATGGTGGACGGCGGGGGCAAGGCCGGCCTCGGCGGCCGCGCGGGCGACCATCGCCTCGCGCGCGCGGTCGACATGGTGGAAGGGATAATCGCGCCCGAAGCGCACGACATGGGTGCCCGCCCCGTCCGTCACCTTCCAGCTTTCGTTCGACATCCCGCCCGACATCGGCTCGGCCGTGGTGATCGGGCCTTGCCAGCAGGGCAGGGCGATCAGGTGATCGGGAATCGTCTCAGGATTGGTCATTGCCTCCGCCCTCCAGCCCCAGTCTTGCCCGCGCCCGCGCGGCACCCGCCTGAATCAGCCGGTCGGCCACGATGGCGATGAAGGCCACGCAAAGCCCCGCGACGATCCCGTGGCCCGCATTGGCCCGCGTCAGCGCGATATAGACCTCCTGCCCAAGGTCGCGGGTGCCCACAAGTGCGGTGATCACCAGCATCGAGAGGGCGAACATGATCGTCTGGTTCAGGCCCAGCAGGATCTCGGGCAGGGCGAGCTTCAGCTTGATCCGCGTCAGGATCTGCCCGTTCGTGGCCCCCATCGCGCGGCCCGCCTCGATCAGCCTTGGATCGACACCCTGCAACCCCAGCACCGCATAGCGGATCGCGGGCGAGATCGCATAGGCCACGACCGCAAGCATGGCGGTGAAATCGCCCACCCGGAACAACATCACGAAGGGCATGAGGTAAACGAAAGAGGGCAGCGTCTGCAGCGTGTCCAGCACCACTCGCACCCCGTTCCAAAGCTGCGCCCGCTCGGCCACCAGAAGGGCGATGGGCAGGCCGATCAGCGTGGCGATCAGGACCGAGATGCCGCAGAGATAGACCGTGATCATCGCCTGTTCCCACAGGCCCACGGCGGCGATGAAGGTGGTCAGCACGCCGCAAAGCGCCGCCAGCCGCCAGCCTCCCAGCCGCCAGCCCGCCACGACCACCAGCGCCACCACGCCCAGCCAGGGCAGGCCGATCAGGAAGCGCCGCACCGGGATCAGCAGGTTCAGCAGGACCGCGTTCTTTATCCCCTCGATCGTGTCGTAATGGGTGACGTTGATCCAGCGCAGCGCCTCTTGCAGCATGTCGCCGGTGGTCAGGCGCCAGGCCTCGGGATAGCTCTGGACCGGCGGCAGGATCAGGCCCAGAAGGCTTGCCCCCAGAACGAGCGCCACCGCGCCGCCCAGATAGGGATGGCGCTGCAGCCAGGACCTCGCGGGCGCGGGCGGGACCTGCGCCTTGCGCGCCAGCGCCTGGCTGAGGCGATCGAGCACGATGGCCAGCGCCACGATGGCCAGCCCCGCCTCGAGCCCCGCGCCGAAATCAAGGCGGCGGAGCGCGGTCAGCACGTCGAAGCCAAGCCCCCCGGCGCCGATCATCGAGGCGATGATCACCATGTTGAGCGACAGCATGATCACCTGATTGACGCCCACCATCAGCGCCTCGGAGGCCGAGGGCACCATCACCTTCCATGTCATCTGCCGGCGCGAACAGCCCACCATCCGGCCAAGGTCGCGCAACTCTCCGGGCACGCGGGCCAGCGCAAGCTGGGTGATCCGGGTCATCGGGGGCAGGGCATAGATCACCGTGGCGATGATCGCGGCCACGGGCGAAAAGCCGAACAGGATCAGGATCGGCACCAGATAGGCAAAGACCGGCATGGTCTGCATCAGGTCCAGCACCGGGGCCAGCGCGCGCGCCAGCCAGCGCCAGCGATGCGCGGCAAGACCCAGCGCGAGGCCCCCCAGCACCCCGATCGGCACCGCGATCAGGATCGAGGCCAGCGTCACCATCGCGCTGGTCCACTGCCCGAAGACCGCGATCAGCGCGAACAGCCCCCCCGCAAGCGCCGCCAGCCGCCAGCCGCCCGCATAATGCCCGATCAGCGCCACAAGCCCTGCCACCGCGACCCAGGACAGCGCCGGCCAGCCGCCCCGCCCGTCCGACAGCACCGCCTTGGCCAGATCATAGGGCTGCGCGATCAGCCAGGACAGGAAACGGGTGAATTCGCGGAAGGTGAACAGGCCGAAACTCGCCTCGTTCTGCAGCCATTTGACGAAAGCGCCGATCCAGCTTTCAAAGGGCAGGACTTGCGCCTTGGGCCAGGAAAAGGCCCAAGGCACCAGCGGCTTGCCCCAAAGCGTGAGTGCGGCCACCGCCAGCACCAGAACCGCCCAGAGGACCGGGGCCTGCCAGGAGATGCGCCGGTCGGGGGGCCCGTCGGGGGGCCCGTCGGGGGGCCCGTCGGGGGTCCTGTCGGGGGGCAGGGGAAGGGTCGTCATCGCCCTAGCCCGCCAGCATCAGATCGACGACGGTCTGCCGGTCCAGCTCGCCCAGCGTCCGCCCGTCCTCGGTCACGCGGAGCGCCGTGACGCCCTGCAGGAACATCGGGGCCGCCTCGGCCACGGTCATGCGGGCGGGGATCGCGGTTTCGGCGGCACTTTCGCCGGGGCGCATCACGCTGCCCGCCCGCACCACCTTGGCGCGGGCCACGGCGCGGGTGAATTCGCGCACGTAATCCGTCGCCGGGTTCAGGACAAGCTCCTCGGGCGTGCCCTGCTGCTCGATCAGGCCGTCCTTCATGATGGCGATGCGATCGGCCAGCCGGATCGCCTCGTCGAAATCATGGGTGATGAAGACGATGGTCTTGTGCAGGACCGATTGCAGGCGGATGAATTCGTCCTGCATCTCGCGCCGGATCAGCGGATCGAGCGCCGAGAACGGCTCGTCGAGGAACCACAGCTCGGGATCGGCGGCAAGGCTGCGGGCGATGCCGACGCGCTGCTGCTGGCCTCCCGAAAGCTGGCGCGGCAGGAAATCCTCGCGCCCCTGCAGGCCCACCAGCGCGATCATGCGCCGCGCGGTTTCCTCGCGCGCTGCACGCGGAACGCCCTGCACATCCAGCGGGAAGGCCACGTTCTGCAGCACGCTCAGATGCGGCAGCAGGGCGAAATGCTGGAACACCATGCCCATCTTGTGCCGGCGCAGCTCCATCATCTGCGCCTCGGAGGCGCGCAGCAGATCCTGCCCGTTGAACAGGATCTCTCCGGTCGTGGGTTCGATCAGGCGCGAGAGGCACCGCACCAGCGTGGACTTGCCCGAGCCCGAGAGGCCCATGATGACGAAGATCTCGCCGGTGCCGACGCTCAGGTCGACGGCGCGCACCGCCGGCACAAGGCCCGCCTCGGTCAGCCGGGCGTGGCCCGCGGGGGTTGCGGCCTCTGCGCCCATGTCGCGCAAGGTTTCGGCCGCGCGGGGGCCAAAGACCTTCCAGACGTTGCGGCAGATCAGTTTTGCTTCGGTCATGTCAGTCCGTGGAAACGGGCGCCGCGCGGGGCCGCGCGGCGCATCTTCGGCAATCGTGCCTCTGGCCTACTGGCCGATCCAGCCCTGCCAGCGGTCGGTATTGGCGGCCATCCACTGCGCCACCACGCCTTCCACGGTCTGACCTTCAAGATCGACGGCGGTGATCATCGCGCCCATCTCGTCATTGTCGATGGTGAAGGCCTCGACAATCGCCTGCGATCCCGGAAAGGCCTCGTCCAGCCCCGCCCAGGCCACTTTCCAGATATCGCCGAAGGGCTTGCCGCAGTCGAAGGCGAGGTCGGGATTGATGCCCCAGGACGGATCCGTATAGCACTCATCGGTATATTCGGGGAATTCGACCCATTCGCCCTCGTATTTCGCGGGGGCCCAATGGGGCGCATAAACCCAGAGCATGATCGGCGCCTCGCGCTGCATGGCGCTTTCCAGCTCGGCGAACAGTGCGGCATCGGTGCCGGCGTGGATCACCTCGAAGGGCAGGCCCAGCGCCTCGACCCGTTCCTCGTCGAAGCCGCCCCATGTCACCGGCCCGCCAAGATAGCGGCCCTTGGGCGCGGTTTCGGCCGTGGCAAAGGCGGCGGCGCAGGCCTCGTCCAGAAGCGCCTCCCAGTTGGGCAGGCCGGGGCAGACCTCTTTCATGTAGATCGGATACCACCATTCTTCCTTGGCCCACATGCCGGTGGCGCCAAGGTTGACGACATTGCCCGTCTCGATCGCGGCATCCATCGCCTCGCGGCCCGTCGTCTCCCAGATCTCCATGGCGAGGTGCAGATCGCCGGTCTCGAGCCCCGCGAACTGGGCCAGGTAATCGGCCTGGACATATTCGATGTCGAAGCCGGCCTCGGCCAGGACCGAGCCCATGATCTGCGTCGTGATGAACTGGCCGGTCCAGTCATGCAGGGTCAGCCGGATCGGCCCGTCCTGCGCCATGGCGGCCGGTGCCGCGGCGCAAAGCGCCAGAACCGATGCGATCCGGGCGGCTGTTCCCGTCAGTTTAGCCATATCCATATCCCCCCTGCTGATATTCGGTACGGGTGGAGGCAACGGCCCCCACCCTCCGGCGGAATGTAACCGCGCAGCGGTGGATCAAGTCAATGAATTCCTTGACGGGGGAGAGTCCCGCTCCGGCCCTGCAACCAGAGACAGCCGCGCCCCGGTCAGGCCGGGGCGCGGACGTTCGGGGCGGGGTCGCTATTCCGCGACATGCAGTTTCGGAGGGGGTTTGTCGGACTGGGCGGCCGCTTCCAGCCGGGCAAGGCGTTCTTCCAGCGCCTCGATCTCGGCCTGACGGGCGGCCACGCCCGCGGCCAGGACAAAGCCGTCGGGGGGCACCGCTTCCTCTTCCTTCGAGCCGACAAGGCCGCCGAAGATCCGGCTCAGCAGGCGCGAGAGGTCGTCCATCACCAGATAGAACGACGGCACGATCACGAGGCTGAGGACGGTCGAGACAAGGATCCCGCCGATCACCGCCGTCGCCATCGGCGCGCGGAACGACCCGCCTTCGCCCACGCCCAGCGCCGAAGGCAGCATCCCCGCCGACATGGCGATCGAGGTCATGATGATCGGCCGCGCCCGCTTGTGCCCGGCCTCGACCACCGCTTCGAACCGCTCGAGCCCGCGCGCGCGCATCTCGATGGCGAAGTCGATCAGCAGGATCGCGTTCTTCGAGACGATCCCCATCAGCATCAGGATCCCGATCAGCACCGGCATGGAAACGGCGCTGTTGGTCAGGATCAGCGCCGCCGCCACCCCGCCGATGGCCAGCGGCAGCGACAGGATGATGGTGAAGGGCTGGATGATCGACTTGAACAGCAGGATCAGCACCGTCAGCATCAGCAAAAGCCCCAGCAGCATCGACTGGCCGAAGCTGGCCAGAAGCTCTTGCTGCACCTCGGCATCGCCCGATTCGGCGATCCGCACGCCGGGGGGCAGTTCCACCGTGTCGATGATCTCCTTGAAGCGGGCGGTCGCGGTGCCCAAGGCCACGCCGGGCGGCAGGTTCGCCCCCACCGTCGCCATCCGTTCGCGGTTCAGCCGCTCGACCACGCTGGGCCCTTCGGCAAGGCGGATATCGGCCACCGCAGAAAGCGGCACCGACCCGCCCGTGGCGGTCGGGATGCGCAATGCGCCAAGCCGGTCGATATCGTTGCGGATCGCGCTGTCGATCTGGACCCGCACCGGGATCAGCCGGTTGTCCACACCCAGCCGCGCCAGACCCGCATCCACATCCCCGATGGTCGAGACGCGCACCACCTCGGCAATGGCGGCGGTGCTGACGCCAAGGCGCGCCGCTTCGTCGACGCGGGGGGTGATCTGCACCTCGGGCCGGGGCAGGGCGCCTTCCGAGGCGACCGAGTCGAGCAAGGGCTCGCCCCGCAGCGCCGCTTCAAGCCGGGCCACCGCCTCGTTCAGCGCCTCGCCGTCATTCGACAGGATCGAGAAGGACACGTCGCGCTGCCCGCGGTCGTTCAGCTTGACCACCCGCACATCCGGCACGACGGCCAGCCGGGCAAAGATCTCGGCCTCGATATCGCTTTGCGGGCGTTCGCGGCCGTTGGCGGGCCGGTCGGGCAGCACCTCTCCGGCGAAGGGCACCGATTGCGCGATCCCGTAGAGGCGGTGGAACAGCGAATGATCCAGCCGGTCGAGGATCACCGTGACCGAGGCGCGGCGAATGTCGCGCTCGCCCACGGGCGAGGCGCCGCCAAGGATGAAGATATCCGCGACCCCGTCCACATCCTTGATCAGGTGATAGATCTCCTGCGTGACGATATCGGTCTGCTCCAGCGTCACGCCGGGGGGCAGTTCGACGCTGATCGGGATCCGGCTCACATCCTCGGGCGGGATGAAGCTGCCGGGGATCTGGCGCATGTAATGGATCGAGACGACCAGAAGCCCGATGGCCACCAGCATCGTCAGATAGCGCAGCTTGAGCGACACCCGCACGAAGGCAAGGTAGCCCCGCATCAGGAAGCCGTCCTTCTTGTCCTTGTGCCCCTCGGCATCCTTCGCGCTCATGAGGTACGCCGTCAGCATCGGCGTGATCAGCCGCGCGACAAGCAGCGAGAACAGCACCGCGATGGCGACGGTCAGGCCGAATTGTCGGAAATACTGTCCGGGTATCCCCGGCATGAAGGACACCGGCACAAAGACCGCCACAATGGTCAGCGAGGTCGAGATCACGGCCAAGCCGATCTCGTTCGCCGCATCGAGGCTGGCCTGAAACGGTGTCTTGCCCATGCGTATGTGTCGGGTGATGTTCTCGATCTCGACGATGGCATCATCGACAAGGATGCCGGTGGCCAGGGTGATCGCCAGGAACGACACGAGGTTGAGCGAGAAGCCCAACATGTCCATCACCCAGAAGGTCGGGATCGCCGACAGCGGCAGGGCCACGGCGGCGATCAGCGTCGCGCGCCAGTTGCGCAGGAAGGCCAGCACCACGAGGATCGCAAGGATCGCGCCTTCCATCAGCGTGTGGATCGCGGCCTTGTAGTTGCCATAGGTGTAATAGACCGTGTCATCGACCAGGGTGATGGCCACGTCGGGATGGGCGGCGCGGATCTGGTCAAGCACCCGGTCGGTCTCTTCCGCCACGCTGACCTCGGAGGCGCCGGAGGCCCGGAAGATCGAGAAGACGACGACCTGATCCTCGCCCGACCGCGCGAAGGAGCGCAATTCCCGGAAGGTGTCGGACACGGTTCCCAGATCGCCGAGGCGGACCTTCTGGCCCGACGGCAGGAAGATCGGCGTCTCGGCCAGCGCCTCGGCGCTGCCGCGGTTGCCGATGGTGCGGATGGATTGTTCGCCCGAGCCAAGCTCGGTCCGGCCGGCGCCGATATCGGCATTCACGGCCCGAAGCTGCTGGTTCACATTGCTGGCGGTGATCCGGTGACTGTCAAGCTTGACCGGGTCCAGATCGATCCGGATCTCGCGGTCGGCGCCGCCATAGCGCGAGACGCGGCCGACACCGGGCCGCCCCTGCAGGGCCGAGGTGATGGTGTCATCGACGAACCAGCTCAGTTCCTCGAGCGTCATCGCAGGCGCCGAGACGGCGAAGGTCATGATCGCCTGCCCCTCGACATCGATGCGGGTGACGAAGGGCGCCTCGATATCGGCCGGAAGATTGCCGCGGATCCGGTCTATCGCATCCTTGGTATCCTGCACGGCGGTGTCGGTGGGCACCTCCATCCGAAACTCGATGATCGTGGTCGAGGCGCCGTCCAGCACCGTCGACATGACGTTCTTGACCCCGGCAAGGCCCGAGACGGCATCCTCGATCTCGCGCGTGACCTGGGTTTCCATCTCGGCCGGGGCGGCGCCGGGCTGGGCGACGGAGACCGCCACCAAAGGCACGTCGATCGAGGGAAACCGCGTGATCGGCACCGAGTTGAAGCTTTGCCAGCCCAGCACAAGCAGCAGGAAAAAGCCCAGAAGCGGGGCGATGGGATTGCGGATCGACCAGGCGGAAAAGTTCATGGCGCGGCCCCTTCGGTTGCCGAAGCCGTCACCTCGGCCATGATCGGCGTGATCCGGTCGCCATCCCGCACGAAGGCCGCGGCGCGCGTCACCACCTGATCGCCGGGCTCCAGCCCCTCGAGGATCGCCATCATGGCCCCGTCCCGCGCGCCGGTGACGACCGGCACCCGGGTGACAAGCCCGTCCTCGACCCGCATCACCGTGGCGCCTTCGGCCGCCGCCCCGATGGCCGTGACCGGCACGGCAAGGCGGACCGCCTCTTCGACAAGGATCTCGGCGGTCATGAACATGCCCGGGCGCACCGCCTCGGGCGTGTCGATGGTCACGCGGGCCTCGCCCAGCCGGGTCGCGGTGTCGATTGCGGGGGCGATCATGCGGATGGTGCCGGGGATCGGCGCGCCGCCGCCGACGGGGGTCATGAGCGCGGTCTGCCCCACCTGCAGCCGGCCGATATCGGCCTCGGCGATCTCGGCGTGCAGCTCCAGCGCGCCGTCGCGGATCAGGGTGAACATCGGCGCGCCCATGCCCGTGGCGATGGCGCCGACCTGGGCGTTACGCTCGACCACCAGACCGGCCACCGGGGCGCGGACCTCGGTCCGGTCCTGCTGCAGCTCGAGCGTGGCCATCTGTGCGGCCACCAGTTCGCGCTGCGCCTCGGCGGCGGCGATGCCCTGTTCGGCCACCCGCACCCGCGCCCGCGCAGCCGCCGCGGCGGCTTCGGCCTGATCGGCCTGTGCCTGCGAAATCGTGCCCTGTTCGCGCAGGGCAATGTTGCGGGTGGCGACGCGCTCGGCCTCTTCGGCGCTGGTCTGCGCCTCGATCAGCTGGGCCTGCGCCTGGGCGATGGCCGCCTCGACCGAGGCACCTTGCGCGCGCAGCTCGCTCATCCGCAGATCGAAGGTCGACCCGGACAAGAGCGCCAGAACCTGCCCCGCCTCGACCCGGTCCCCCAGATCGGCCAGGAGTTCCTCGACCGCCTGGCCATCGACCAGCGGCTGGACCTGCACTTCCTCCACCGCGCGCACAAGGCCCGAGGCGATGACCCGGTCGCGCAAGGTCTGCTCGGTCACGGTCGAGACGGTGATCGCCGGATAGCTGATCTGGCGTTCGTCACCTTCTGACCCGGCGGCCTGCTCGGCCGGTGCCGCGTCCTGCGCCATTGCAGGGCTGTTCAACAGGCCCATCAGGCCCAGCACCAGCGCCGCGCCGCAAGCGGCCAGCGCCCGGCGAGGGGAGTTCGACCGTCGGGTACGAAAGGGCAGATCACTCATGGTCAAGATTTCGGTCCTTGCTCGGTGATCTCGTCGATCGCCATGTCGATTGTTCGTTCGATCAGCCGCTTCAGATCACTCGCACCGGTGGGGTCGTCGTCCTTTTCCAGCGATACGCCCCGGAACAGCATCATGAGAAACCGGGCATGTCCGCCGAACCGGGCCTGCGCCTCTTCAAGCGGCAGGCCCGAGGCACGCGCGAAGACGCGGGTCAGCTTGTCGCGGATATCCCTTTCCATTCCGTCAAGGGCGGCGGCGATCTCGGGCTTGCGGGCGGCGGCGGCCATGATCTCGGCCCAGAGGGATTTGCGGTTGGCGCATTCCTCGGCGATCCGCATCCGCAGCCCGGCCCGCAGCGCATCCAGCGGCACCGGCGCGCTGAGCACCTCGTGAAAATCCCGTTCGACCTCGTCAAGGTCGCGCGCGACGAGCGCCTCCACAAGGGCGGCCTTCGAGGGGAAATAGCGGTAGAAATTGCCCGCGCTCATCCCCGCGGCGCGCGCAAGATCCTGCATCGAGGCGCCGTCGAAACCCTTGCGGACAAAGGCTTCGCGCGCCTGGTCGAGGATTTCCTCGACACGAGGATCACCCGCCGAGGTCTCGGCCTGTCTGAGGTTCGTTGCGACCATGCCCGGGGCCCATGCTGCAAGAGGTCAAGTGTAGGAATGAACGTTTATTCACTCCTCTGTGCCATTTCAATGGTACGACTGTGTTTTCTTTGGTGCAGCGCGGGGCTTTTCGCGCTTTGCCGCATTTTGCGGCAGGTCATCGGCACCTTGCCGCTGCTTCGGTCACTGGCGCCCCGGCGACGCCGGCTTTAGGATCGGGACAGTCTCGCGCCCCGGATCGGGGCCATCAACAGCAGGCAGGGAAGAACCGTCAGATGATCCTCGGGCATATCGGTGCGCGCAAAGGCAGCAAGGGGGTGCCGGGAAAGAACTTCATCCCCCTGCACGGCAAGCCCCTGATCGACTGGTCGCTGGACCAGCTTTTCGCCGATCCCCGCATCGACAGGGTCGTGGTCTCGACCGACGATCCCGAGATCCATGCCCATGCCCTTGCCCGCGGAGCGCTGGACATCGGCCTGCGCCCCGCAGAGCTTGCGACGGACAGCGCGCCGAAATGGGGTGTCTGGCAACACGCGCTTGGCGCCGCCGAGGCGCTGATCGGGCCGGTCACGGCCTTTGTCGATCTTGACTGCACCTCGCCGCTGCGGTTGCCCGAGGATCTGGACGGCGCCCTGAGACTTTTCGAAACTCAACATCCTGACATGGTGATGAGCGTCTGCGAGGCGCGAAAGAATCCCTATTTCAACTTGGTCGAGCCTGACGCGACCGGAGCGCTGCATGTCTCCAAACCCTTGCCGGGGGGTGTCTGGGCGCGGCAGGATGCCCCGCCGGTCTATGAGCATGTGGGCCTTGTCTATGTCCTGCGGCCCGATTACCTGCGCCGCGCCACGACGATCTACGAGGGCCGGGTGATCCCCTTCGTCCTGCCCGCAGAGCGTTGCCACGACATCGACACGCCGCATGACCTGCGGCTGGTCGAGTTCCTTCTGGGCGAACAGCTGGCCGCGGGCCTAGCCAAGGTCTGAGGCGGCGATCAGATCGGGCAGGGCGGCCAGCGTCCGCGTCACGGCGCCGGAATGCGCGGCAAAGAAGCGGGCGATATCCTCGGGCGGGACGGGGTCTTGCGCGATCAGCGCCCGGGCAAGTGCGGGGCCATCGGGCAGGGCCCGGGCCACCCCGGCGGCGACGGCCTCGGTCATCGGATATTCGATCGTGTCGACATGCGGGCCGGTCATCACCGGCAGGCCCATCGCCAGAGGCTCGATGATGTTATGCGCCCCCTTGGAATTGAAGCCGCCGCCGACAACCGCTTCATCCGCAAGGGAAAGATAGAAATACATCTCGCCCAGGGAATCGCCCAGGATCACCTGCGGCAGGGGTGGGGGGGTGCCCCAATCCTGCGGTTCCAGGCCGGGAAAGAGCGCGCTGCGGCGCTGCATCGTCAGCCCCGCCGCCCTAAGCGCGGCCTCCACCTCGTCGAAGCGTTCGGGCCGGCGGGGGATGTACAGGACCAGCGGCGGGGGCAGGCCGGCGGCCCGTTGATGTTCGTCCAGCGCGCGGATCGCGGCGATATAGATCGGATCCTCGCCCTCGATCGCGCTGGCGATGGCGATGACGCGCCGATCCGCAGCCCCCAGCCAAAGCCGCGCCGCGCGGCCCGCGGCGACCAGCGCGGGCGGGATCGGCTGTTCGAAGCGCAACTCGCCCGTGACCGCGATATTGCGCAGCCCGACCGAGGCGAACCGGTCGCGCTGCAGGTCGGATTTGACCAGCGCGCCGGCGAAACCCCGCATCAGGGCGTGGCGCAGGGGAAAGCGGGCGGCGTCGCGGGCCATGGATTTCGACGGATATTGCGCGTTGCACATGAAAAGCGGCACCCGGGCGGCCCGGGCGGCAAAGATCATCCGCGGCCAGATCTCGATCTCCATCACAAGGCCGAGGCGCGGGCGGAACGCGCGGAAAAAGCGGCGATAGGCCCGGCCCGTCTCGATCGGCACCCAAAGGGCGCGCATCTGCCCGGCCGCGATCTCGGGGGCGAAGACGCGCTCGGCCTCGCGCCGGCCGGCCGGGGTGAAATGGGTGGTGACGACCGTTTCGCCGCGGTCGAGGAAGGCCCGCACCAGCGGCACGGCCGAGCGCATCTCGCCCAGGCTGACGGCATGGACCCAGACCGCATCCTGCGGCACGGGGCCGGCGTAGCGGCCGAAGCGTTCGCCGATCTGTTGGGCATAAAGCGCGTCCTTGCGGCCCCGCCACCAGAGGTAGAGCAGGAGGAGCGGCAGGCCGAGATGCCACAGGAGGCCCCAGAGCATGAGGAAGGCGCGCAGTCTCATGCCGCCTCCATCAGCGCGATCAGGCGCGCGGCGAGGGGCGCGAGAGTGTCTCTTTGCGCCTCCTGCAGGGCGCGGGCGCGGGCGGCCATCGGGGGCAGGTCAGGGTCGGAGAGGGCCTCGGCAAGGGTGCCGGCCGTGACCTGACGAGCGGCCTCTGCCGCGTGCAGGGCGCTGTAGTCATTGACGAAATGCGCGATCCGCGGGCCGTGCAGGATGGCCGCGCCAAGGGCCGCGGCCTCCCAGGGGTTATGGCCCTCGGTCGCGCCGAAACTGCCGCCTATCAGGGCGGCGGGGGCCAGGCGATACCACAGACCGAGCCTGCCGAAACCGGCGTCGACATGCACCGCGGCTGGGGCAGGCGCAGAAAATTGGCCAATTTTCTGCGCCCCCGAAAATTGGCCAATTTTCGGCCCGCCCGAACCGGGCGCGTCGTTCTGGCCGCTCAGGGTCGCGCTCAGGCCATGGTCCCCGGCCGCCTTCAGGATCCCCGCCCCCCGGCCCGGATCGCGTGGCACGATGACCAGCAGCCAGGCCGGATCCGCGCGCCACAGCATCGCCTGCGCCGCCAGGGCCGCCGCCTCGTCCTCCGCATGGCTCGAGGCGACAAGCCAGAGCCGCCGCCCCGCCAGCGCCGCCCGCATCGCCTCGACCTCGGCCGGATTGGCGGCGAGCGGTGGGCTCGCCGCCTTCAGCGACCCTTCGACCGTCACGGCCCGCGCACCCAGTGACGCCAGGTTGCCCGCGGTCTCGGCATCCTGGGCGGTGACAAGACGGAACCGCCCCAGAAGATCGCGATAAAGCCCCGCGGCCCGCGCCCGCCGCCGGTAGGCCGCCGCATTCATCCGCGCATTGACCAGCGCCAGCGGCAGACCCGCCCGGTCCGCCGCCCAGATCGCACCGGGCCAGAGATCCTGTTCCGCCCAGACCGACAGGTCGGGCCGCCAATGCGCCAGAAAGCGCCGAAGATAGGCGGGCGCGTCCAGCGGCAGGTATTGATGCAGCGTCCGGGGCGGCAGGTTGCCCGCCATGACCTGTGCCGAAGACCGCGCCGAGGAGGTGACGAGGAAGCTCAGCCCCCCGTCCGCCTGTGCCAGCGCCCCGATCAGCCCGCGCAGCGCCAGAACCTCGCCCAATCCCACGGCATGCAGCCAGACAAGCCGGCCCTCGGGCCGCTCCGCCCCCGGCTCGCCCAGCTTTTCCCGCCAGCGTGCCGGATCCTCGCGCCCGCGCGCCAGCCTGCGCCGCAGGATCGCCGGGGCCAGGGCCGGGATCGCGCGCGAGAGGCCCAGATAGGCGGCCAGCGCCGGGCCGGGGGGCTTTGCCGGCCTAGCCAATGTCGCGGAAGGCCTTTTGCAGGCTGCCCGTCCAGAAGCCCGCCCGCCCCAGCGCCGCGACAAATCGGTCGGCGGCGCGGCCTTCGCCAAAGCCGGTGTGGCTTTCGTACCTGCGCCCCCACTCCTGTGAAAGGAACCGCGCGATACCGGCCGTGTCCTCTGCCGCGACGCGGGTGACGGAGGCGGCCTCCGCCCGGTTGGTCTGGCGCGTGCCGACATCAAGCGAGGGGATGCCCAGATAGGGCGCCTCGCGCACGCCGGCGCTGGAATTGCCCACCACACAGGCGGCATGGCGCATCAGCTCGGAAAAATGGGCAAAGCGCATCGAGGGGATCAGCCGGAAGCGGTCCTTCGGCAGGCCCTCGATCACCGCGAAGATCGCCTCTGACCCCGGGTCGTTGTTCGGCGCGATCAGCACGAACCGCCGCCCCGAGGCCGCCAGCGCGCCATAAAGGCTGCCTGCCTGCGCGCCCATGCCGGCGGCCTCGGAGGTGACGGGGTGGAAGATGGCGATGCCATAATCGTCGAAGGGGATGGCGTAGCGCGCCTTCACCTCGTCCAGCGTCACGCCCGAGGGGCCTGCGTGGAAATCCAGCTCGGGCGAGCCGATGACATGGATCGCCTCGGGCGGCTCGCCCAGCGCCATCACGCGGGCGCCCGCGCGCTCCGAGCTGACGAAGTGATGGGTGCAGAGCTTGGTGTTGCAGTGGCGGAACATCTCGTCGATCGTGCCCGAGACCTCGCCCCCTTCGACATGGGCGCTGCGGATATAGTTGGTCGCCGCCACGATCGAGGCTGCCAGCGCCTCGACCCGGTCGCCGTGAATGACGATCAGGTCGGGCCGGGCCTCGGCCACATAGTCCGACAGGCCCAGCACCGTCTTGGCCAGCACGACGTCCTGACTGTCGCCCTCGCGCTGGTTGAGGAATTCATGGACCGTCACCCCGCTTGTCCGGTGCACCTCGAGCTTGGTCAGCCCGTAGCGCGCCATCATGTGCATGCCGGTCACGAAAAAGGTGACAGCCATCCCCGCATCGCGCGCGGCCAGGGCCAGCGGCTCGAGCTTGCCGAAATCGGCGCGGGTGCCGGTGACGAAAAGCAGGCGGCGGGTCATGCGCGGACCTCCTCGGATGGGAGGCAGCGGGCGAAAAGCGCCTCTGCCTCGGGGTCGTGCACCAGCGCCTTGTCGCCCTCGAGGCGCCGGTCGTATTTCCACGAGGTCGAGACCTGCCGGCAGTGCAGGTAGTGAAACCGGCGCCGGCTGCGAAACAGGTTGCGGTCGATATTGGCGACGGAATGGACCTGCAGGAACCGCTGGCCGATGAAGGACTGCGGCCGCAGCCCGTATTTCGTCGGGCAGGGGGCGTCATCGGGCCGCAGATAGACATGATCGGCATGACGCACGGGGCCCATGACCCTCGCATGACGCCAGCGCCCCCCGAAGGTCATGAAGCCGAACGGCGAACGGGCAATCGCGTCAAAGACAGACGCGCCCCCCCGGCCCACCACCAGTTCATCGGTATCGGCATTCAACATGACCCGTGCCTCGGACAGGAACCTGTCGCGCACCAGATTGATCAGGCTGGCCTGCAGGAACTTGGCCTTGCTCTGGTTGGTGCAGTGCGGGGCGCGCGGGCCGTAGGGCAGGGGGGCCAGAAGCACGCCCACCGCCCGATAGCCGGGAACGCCCGCCATCGCCTCGAGCAGATCGCCGGGCCCATAGGCCGTGCTGCCATTGTCGGTGACGATGGCGCCGGTCGCGCCATGGGCGTTGCGATACCACCTCATCCAGTCGCGCACCCAGTCCAGATCGTTGTTGCGGTTCATCGTATAGATCACATCAAGCCCGCGAAACTGCTCTGGTCGCAGGGTGTTCAGGGGCAGCTCGACCCGCTCTTCACCCAGTTGCAGCGCAAGCGCGGGCGAGGGGTCGCGCAGGCGAAAGCGGATGCGGTCATGATGCCGGCCCAAGGTATAGCTGGGCGCTGTCTCCAGCTGCGGCGCCAGCGCCGCGAGCGCCGTGTCAAGAAGCGGGCGCAGGTTCAGAAGCTTGGGCGCGTAAAGCGAGACCGTGCCATCGGCGGCGATGGTAGCATCATAAAGCAGGGTCTCGCTGTCATAATAGTCCCAGAACGCCTCGCTTTTCACGACAGTCCTCGGCGGCAGATCGCGCCGCAGCCCGAGGGCGGGGGGCAAGGCGACAGAGGACAGGGGGAAAAGCTGGGCCATGGCGCCTTCTAGAGCAGCTTGCGGCCAGAGGGAACGAGGCGCCCGTTACGGGCGAGCCATCCAAGGCGGCGCAGGTAATTGCCGGCCTTCAGCCGGTAATGCGGCAGCCGCTGGTGCCAGCGGGGCTTCTGCACCTCGGCAAAGCCCGTGCCGGTGATGGTGCTGTGGCCGCCATCGTCAACATGGGCGGGCCAGGGCTCCAGCCCGCAAAGCGCCAGATCATGGCGGAAAAAGCGGTTGAGCTCGTGGTCCAGCGCCCGGGTCTGGGGCCAGATCGCGGGCAGAAGTCTTGCCGCCACCTCGCGCCGGATCAGGTAGCAGCCATTGCCGGTGAAGGGCCCAAGATAGCACATCAGCCGGTAGGGCCCGATCCGGCCCTGCGGGATCGGCAGCTTGGCCCGGATATGGGTGAAGCGCAGGATATCCCAGGTCGCGCGAGCCTGCAGGCCAAGGTCGAGCGCGGCGCGGAAATCCTCGTGAAACACCACGTCATCCTCGAGGATGAGGGCGGTGTCATGGGGGCTGGCCAGAAACGCCTCCCAGACGGCGACATGGCTGGCATAGACCCCCATCTTGCCCGGCAAAAGCGGCTGTCCCATGTTGCGCGCATAGGCTCGTTCATCGACGCGGGCGGCCAGCCGGTCCGCTTCGGCCCGGCCGTCGATGGCGGGAAACAGGGTGTAGGGCAGGCCCAGCCGCGTCAACCGCTCGGTCATGGCCGCGCGCCGGTCATTGGCCGAGGCGAGGTTGATCAGCCAGACGCCAAGCCCCTCCGGCCCGGCCTCAGCCATCCAGATCCGCCCATTTCACCTGCTCGTTGCGCCGCAACGCGCGGGTCAGCCGCCGGCCCACCACCTTGTCGAACTCATAGCCCGCAATCTCGCCCGATCCGGGGCGGCGGGCCCAGATGTCGGCCTCGGCGATCACATGGCCTGCGGGCAGGTCGCGGTCGGCCACGACGCTGGCGCGGGCAAAGCGGTAGACATCCTCTTCGGGCGCGGTGCGCTGTTTGGGGTTGTTCAGCGCGGTATGGATCTCGCGGCTCCGGTCGATCAGGAAGCGCAGCTCGGCCGGATCCATCGAACAGGAGATATCCGGCCCCTTGCGGTAGCGCGTGTCGGTATAGTGCCGCTCGAGGATCGAGGCCCCCAGCGCCACCGAGGCCAGCGCCATTTCCGGCCCGATGGAATGGTCCGAAAACCCCACCACCGCGCGGGGAAAGGCGCGCTTCAGCTCGGTCACCCCCTGCAGCGAGACGATCTCGGGCGGCGAGGGGTAAAGGTTGGTGCATTCCAGCAGCGCATAATCCACCCCGGCCGCGTCAAGGATGGCAACGCTGGCGCGCAGGCTCTCGATCGTCTGCATGCCGGTCGACAGGATCACCGGCTTGCCCTTCCGGGCGATGTGGCGGATCAGCGGCAGGTTGTCGGCCTCGCCCGAGCCGATCTTGTAGGCGGGCACGTCCAGCTCCTCGAGGAAATCGGCCGCGGCGCGCGAAAACGGCGTCGAGATCCAGATCATCCCCAGCGATTCCGTATAAAGCTTGAGTTCTGCCTCCTCCTCGGGGCCAAGCGCGCAAGAGGCCATCACATCCCAGATCGAGACATCGGCATTGGGCGGAAAGATCGACTTCGCCTCCTCCGTCATCTCGTCTTCAAGGATATGGGTCTGGTGCTTGATGCATTCACAGCCCGAGGCGGCGGCAAGGCGCACCATCTCCTTGGCCACCGAAAGATCGCCCCCGTGATTGATACCGATCTCGGCAATCACCAGCGGCGGTGCCGCCTCCGAAACCTCGCGTCCGGCGATCTTCATGCTCTCGGCACTCCCTGTTCCTCGCGGGCATCGGTATCCTCCAAACCGCGCCCCGAGGAAAGCCCCGGCCTGCTGGCATAGCCCCGCCCTGCTGGCATAACGCCGTGCCCGCCGCTATATGCCCACCGACCCAAGACACGGCGAACCCGATGGCCCAGCAGCATCAGCCCAAAGGCACCCCGGCGGACTGGCTGTCCGACAAGGCCCTGCGCGGCGTGATCGCTGCCGCGCGGCTTCTGCCCTGGGAACGGCGGGTGCCGCTGATGGGGGCCACCTTGCGCCGGGTGATCGGCCCGCTTGCGGGCTACCGCCGCCGCAGCCTCGACAATCTCGCCCTTATCCTGCCCGACCTCTCCCCCGCCGAACGCCGCACTATCGCGGATGCGGTGAACGACAATCTGGGCCGCACCCTGATCGAGAACTACGCGCAAGAGGAACTGGGCCAGCGCCTGCGCGGCAGCCCGGTCACGGGCGCAGGCCTCGAGGCGGTCGCCGCGGCCCGTGCCGCGGGCCGGCCCGTCCTCTTCGTGACCGGCCATTTCGGCAATCACGAGGCGCCGCGCCACGTGCTGGCGGCCAAGGGCTACGAGATCGGCGGCATCTACCGCGAGATGAAGAATCCCTACGTGAACAGCCACTACGTCAAGACGATGGCCCAGGTCTCGGGCCCGGTCTTCGCCAAGGGCCGGCGCGGCACGATGGGCTTTGCCCGCTATCTGCGCGATGGCGGCATGGCCACGATCCTCTTCGATGTCAGCGTCAAGAACGGCGCCCTCATCCCCTTCCTCGGCCAGCCCGCCCGCACCTCCACCGCCGCCGCCGAACTCGCCTTGCGCTTCGATGCCGCCCTCATCCCCTATTTCGGCACAAGGCAGGCCGATGGCCTTGGCTTTGACATCGCCATCGAGGATCCGATCCCCCATAGCGATCCCCTGACCATGACCCGCGCCATGACCGAACGCCTCGAAGCCCGCGTCCGGGCCCATCCCGGCCAGTGGTTCTGGGTCCATCGCCGCTGGAAGTGACCGCGCACCTCCTGCCTCCCGGGCCGGAATGACAGCCCCCCGCGGGTCCAGGCCCCCCCGCCCCCGGCGGCGTTTGTGGCCAAATATCCCGGGGTCCGGGGCAGAGCCCCGGGGGCGCGCCACCCGCGCTGCCCTTACCGCTTGTCGAACGCCGCCTGTGCCGCCTCGGCATCATATTCCGTCGCGACCCAATCCTCGAACCCGATCGGATCGGCCGAATTGCGCGCGGCATAAAGGTCCAGCACAAGATCCAGCACCCCGGTGCGCGACCAGCGCAGATGCAGATAGCGCCAGGACAGCATCGCCCGCGCCTCCTCGACGGGGCGTCCCTCCATCACCATCAGCCAGATCGCGCTGGCCAGCCCCGCCCGGTCCGCGCCCGATTTGCAATGGATCAGCACCGGCCGCTCGACCGCACGAAACAGCGCGATCAGCTCCAGCAGCCGCTCGCGCGCGGGCGCCTTGCGCGCGTGCAGCGAGGTCGAGACCAGCGTGATCCCCAGCCGCGCGCAGGCCTCTTCCTCGATCAGGTAATTCGGGCTCTCCGCCGTGCCCCGCAGGTTCACGATGGTCCGGATCCCGCTGTCGCGGATCTCTTCGAACCGCTTCGGGGTCGGCTGGTTGGATCGGAAGACACCGGGTGCGATCTCGTCGAGATTGGTCCAGAACACCCGCAGAAAGCCGTGGTCATGCCAATGCAGCCAGCGCTCGGCCCGGGCGCGGTTGCCCGGCAGTGCCAGATCGCCGGTATGGGCGCGCTTCACGCGCTTTTCCCAGTTGCGGATCCGCTCTTTCAAGCCGGCCATCTACTTCACTCCGTCGCCCTACGGGCACTGGTCACACCCTCACCCGTCGGGCGCTGGATGGCCCAATCCGCGCCCTGGGGAAAGCGGATTCGGCCCCAAGGGCAGCATTCCGCCCGCGCCGAGGCTTGACCCCGGGGCCGCCGGATGCCACCTCGGTGTGAAAAATCCGTCCCGGAGGAACGCCCATGCCCGCCTATCGCTCCCGCACCACGACCCATGGCCGCAACATGGCCGGGGCCCGCGGCCTCTGGCGCGCGACCGGCATGAAGGACGAGGATTTCGGCAAACCGATCATCGCCATCGTCAATTCCTTCACCCAGTTCGTGCCCGGCCATGTGCATCTGAAAGACATGGGCCAGCTTGTCGCCCGCGAGGTCGAGGCGGCGGGCGGTGTCGCCAAGGAGTTCAACACCATCGCCGTCGATGACGGGATCGCGATGGGCCATGACGGGATGCTCTATTCGCTGCCCTCGCGCGATCTCATCGCCGACAGCGTGGAATACATGGTCAACGCCCATTGCGCCGATGCGATGGTCTGCATCTCGAATTGCGACAAGATCACGCCCGGCATGCTGAATGCCGCGATGCGGATCAACATCCCCGTCGTCTTCGTCTCGGGCGGACCGATGGAGGCGGGCAAGGTCACGCTGAAGGGTAAGGAGGTCGCGCTCGATCTGGTCGATGCGATGGTGGCGGCGGCCGACGACACGATGACGGACGAAGAGGTCAAGCAGATCGAGGATGCCGCCTGCCCGACCTGCGGCTCCTGCTCAGGCATGTTCACCGCCAATTCGATGAACTGCCTGACCGAGGCTTTGGGCCTGTCGCTCCCCGGCAATGGCTCGACGCTCGCCACCCATGCCGACCGCAAGCGGCTCTTTGTCGAGGCGGGGCATCTGATCGTCGATCTTGCGCGGCGCTATTACGAGCAGGAGGACGAAAGCATCCTGCCGCGCAATGTCGCCTCCAAGGCCGCGTTCGAGAATGCGATGGCGCTCGATATCGCGATGGGCGGGTCGACCAACACGATCCTGCATATCCTGGCCGCCGCGATCGAAGGCGGCATCGACTTCACCCAGGACGATATCGACGCGCTGTCGCGCCGGGTGCCCTGCCTGTGCAAGGTCGCGCCGGCGAAATCCGACGTGCATATGGAAGATGTCCACCGCGCGGGCGGGATCATGGCGATCCTGGGCCAGCTCGACAAGGCGGGCCTCCTGAACCGCGATTGCCCGACGGTGCATGCGCCGACCCTGGGGGCCGCGCTCGACCATTGGGATATCGACCGGACCAACCACGACAGCGTCCGGCAGTTCTACCTCGCAGCCCCCGGCGGCGTGCGCACCTCGGTGGCCTTCTCGACGCAGAACCGCTGGAAAGAGTTGGATACCGACCGCGAAAAAGGCGTGATCCGGTCGGCAGAGCATGCCTTCACGCAGGAAGGCGGGCTGGCGGTCCTGAAGGGCAATCTCGCGCCCGACGGATGCATCGTGAAGACCGCCGGAGTGGACGAGAGCATCTTCGTCTTCTCCGGCCCCGCGCGCGTGTTCGAAAGCCAGAATGCCGCGGTCGAAGGCATCCTCGGGAACGAGGTGAAGGCCGGCGACGTGGTGGTGATCCGCTATGAGGGGCCGAAAGGCGGGCCGGGGATGCAGGAGATGCTCTACCCCACGAGCTACCTCAAGTCGCGCGGGCTGGGAAAGGCCTGCGCGCTGGTGACGGACGGGCGGTTCTCGGGCGGCACTTCGGGGCTGCCGATCGGGCATGTCTCGCCCGAGGCGGCCTCGGGCGGGCTGATTGGTCTGGTGCAGGACGGCGACCGGATCGAGATCGACATTCCGGCACGGACGATCACGCTGGCGGTGCCGGAGGAGGAACTGGCACGGCGGCGCGCGGCGCAGGATGCGGCCGGCTGGAAGCCCGTCAAGCCGCGCGCGCGGCGGGTGTCGGATGCGCTCCGGGCCTATGCGCTGTTTGCGACCTCGGCGGCGACAGGGGCCGTGCGCAAGCTGCCCGACTGAGGCGCGCGGGTCGGGCCGGGGCCGGAATTTGTACAAATTCCGTCCGAGATTATGTGCATAATCTCGGCTCCCGGCGGTCGCGTTGCGCGAAAGGCCCGGCGTCGGCGCAATCGCCCGGCCTCTCCTTGCCCGCAGGATCGGGGTTGCATAGGAAGGGGCAAAGAGCGAGGGCAGGATGCGCATACTCATCACCAATGACGACGGGATCAACGCGCCGGGCCTTGTCACCTTGCAGGCCATCGCCGCCGAAATCGCCGGTCCTGCCGGCGAGGTCTGGACCGTCGCCCCCGCCTTCGAACAATCCGGCGTAGGCCATTGCATCAGCTATACCCATCCCACGATGCTCGCCCGCCTCGGCCCGCGCCGCTATGCGGCCGAAGGCTCACCGGCCGATTGCGTGCTGGCCGGGCTGCATGACGTGATGAAGGAGGCGCCGCCCGATCTTGTCCTGTCCGGCGTCAACCGTGGCAACAACGCGGCCGAGAACGTGATGTATTCGGGCACCATTGGCGGCGCGATGGAAGCCGCGCTGCAGGGCATTCCGGCCATTGCCCTGTCGCAGTTCTTCGGTCCCGGCAATGCCGAACTGGACGACCCGTTCGAGGCCGCCGCGCGCCATGGCGCCGCGACGATCCGGCGACTTCTGGATCACGCCTTCTGGGACGCCACGGATTACCGCCTGTTCTACAACGTGAATTTCCCCCCGGTTCCGGCCGATCAGGTGCGCGGCCTGCAGGTCGCGCGGCAGGGATTCCGGCGCAATTCCCGCTTCGGCATCGTGGCCCAGACCTCGCCTTCGGGGCGGCGGTTCCTCTGGGTCACGGGCGGGCCGCAACAGGAACGCACGGGCCCGGGCACGGATGCAGAGGCCAATCTCGACGGCTATGTCTCGATCACGCCGATGCGGGCCGATCTGACGGCGCATGACGCGCTTGATGCGCTGGGCAGCCGTCTTGAAGCACCCTTGCCGTGACCGAGGCCGCCGAACGCAAGATGCAGTTCCTGTTCGCGCTGCGCTCGCGCGGGGTGACGGATCTGCGCACGCTCGAGGCGATGGAGAAGATCGACCGGGCCGAATTCGTCCGCGGCGGCCTGTTCGAGGATCGCGCCTACGAAGACATGCCGCTGACCATCTCTTGCGGCCAGACGATCAGCCAGCCTTCGGTCGTCGGGCTCATGACGCAGGCGCTGCAGGTCCAGCCGCGGCACAAGGTTCTCGAGGTGGGGACGGGGTCGGGCTATCAGGCCGCGGTGCTGAGCCAGCTGGCGCGCCGGGTCTATACCGTCGACCGCTACCGCCGGCTGGTCGCTCAGGCGCGCGAGATCTTTGATCGCTTGGGCCTGGCCAACATCACCGCCTTTGCGGCCGACGGCAGTTTCGGCCTGCCCGAACAGGCGCCTTTCGACCGGATCATCGTGACGGCCGCGGCCGAGGATCCGCCCGGCCCCCTCTTGGCCCAACTCAGGATTGGCGGTATCATGGTGCTTCCTGTCGGGCAGTCGGACAGTGTGCAGAGCCTGATCCGGGTCACGCGGTCGGAAGACGGGTTCGACTATGACGAGATCTGCCCGGTCCGCTTCGTCCCGCTGCTGGAAGGCATGGGGCAGGAATAGCCGGACCGGCGAGGGGTTGGCCGGTCCGTTCCGGATCGGGCAAGACAGAATGGAAAGGCCGGCTCGAACCGGCCTCGAGGGAAAAGAGGATGGGCGATGCGGTATCCTGACAGCTTTTCGGCAAAAGCGGGCCCTGCAATATCGGGCCCTGCGCGTGTCGGCCGGCGCGCCGGGGCGCGTGGTCTTCTGGTCACGACGGTGGCCCTGTTCGGGCTCGCGGCCTGCGAAGTGCCGCTGGATGCCGATCTGCGCAGCCTGGGCGAAGGATTCAGCACGACCGAAGCCGCCCTGAACGCGGCCCAGCGACCGCAGCCCGATGCCAATGGCATCATCTCCTATCCGAATTACCAGGTCGTCGTGGCCCAGCAGGGCGATACGGTGCGCGGCATCGCCACGCGGCTCGGGCTGAATGCCGAGGAGGTCGCGCGCTACAACGGGATCTCGCCGGATGCGAACCTGCGCCGGGACGAGATCGTGGCCCTGCCGTCACGCGTGCCCGCAGCCGGTGCCACAGGGGCCGGGACAATTGCCGCCGGCACCATCGATGTGGCGAGCGTGGCCACGGCGGCGCTGGACCGGGCCGGCCCGGTCACGACGGCGCCCCTGGCGCCGGCCGAGCCCGCCTCGGCCGCCCCGGCGGCCGGAGGCGCCTCGGGCCAGCAGCCGGTTCGCCACCAGGTCGTGCGCGGAGAGACCGCCTTCTCGATCGCGCGCCTTTACGACGTGCCGGCGCGCACGCTTGGCGAATGGAACGGGCTGGGGCCCGATCTCGCGATCCGCGAAGGTCAGTATCTGCTGATCCCCGTCGCCGGATCCGCGCCACCCCCCCGGGCGGCCGAGCCCGTGACGCCCCCCGGCAGCGGCAGCCCGACCCCCGTGCCGCCCAGCGCCACCGCCCCCTTGCCCGAAGAACGCCCCGAACCGCCGGCAAGCGTGGCCACGGCCGAGCCTGCGGCCCCGGCCGCGCCGGATCTGGGTGCCACGCAGACGGCCCCGGCGCGGGCATCCCAGTTCATCTATCCCGTGCAGGGCGCGATCATCCGCGCCTATGCGCCCGGTCGCAACGAGGGGATCGATATCGGCGCCGCTGCAGGCACGGATGTCAAGGCCGCCGGGGCCGGCACGGTGGCCGCGATCACCCGCAACACCGAAGGGATCCAGATCGTCGTGATCCGGCATGCCAATGATCTGCTGACGGTCTATACCCATCTTGAGGATCTGGCGGTGCAGCGGGATCAGACGGTCAGTCAGGGCCAGACGATCGGCAAGGTGCGGGCGGGGGATCCCAGCTTCCTGCATTTCGAGGTGCGCCGTGGCATGGAAAGCGCCGACCCGCTGGAGTTCCTGCCCTGACCGGGTAACCTCGCCGTCGCGGGTGGAGATATCGCCAGCATTGGCAATGCCAGGCGCGCGGGTGCCGCCGGAGCCGGAATTTGCACAAATTCCGTCCGAGATTATGTGCATAATCTCGGTCCCCGCTCGGGCCTTGCGCGCGGCCGGTGATGCAAGCGCTGGCAGAAACGGCAAGATGACTGGCGCAAACGGAACCTTTGGCGCGCAGCGCCGGCGCTAATCAGAAGCGTCACGAAGGAGAGATCCGATGCGCTATTCCGGATGGCGGGTGATCCGCGAGGCCCTGACCGGGCACAGGGGCTGGGGCCCCGTCTGGCGCGACCCCGACCCGCAGCCCGCCTATGACTACGTCATCGTCGGCGGCGGCGGGCATGGGCTGGCCACCGCCTATTACCTTGCCAAGGAATTCCGGCAGGCGCGGATCGCGGTTCTGGAAAAGGGCTATCTCGGCGGCGGCAACGTGGGCCGCAACACGACGATCATCCGCTCGAACTACCTGCTCGACGGGAACGAGCCCTTCTACGAATTTTCGCTCAAGCTCTGGGAGGGGCTGGAGCAGGATTTCAACTACAACGCCATGGTCAGCCAGCGCGGCATCATCAACCTGATCCATACCGACGCCCAGCGCGACGCCTTCACCCGGCGCGGCAATGCGATGATCCTGAACGGCGCGGATGCCGAGATGCTGACCCGCGATCAGGTGCGGGCGATCTATCCTTTCCTCGATTTCGACAATGCCCGCTTCCCGATCAAGGGGGCGCTGATGCAGCGGCGCGGCGGCACGGTGCGGCATGATGCCGTCGCCTGGGGCTATGCCCGCGGAGCCGACTCGCGCGGCGTGGACCTGATCCAGAATTGCGAGGTCACGGGGATGCGGATCGAAGCGGGCCGCATTCTGGGGGTTGAGACGACGCGGGGCTTCATCGGCGCCAAGAAGGTGGGCGTGGCCGTCGCCGGTTCCTCGTCCCGTGTCATGTCGCATGCCGGGATGCGCCTGCCGATCGAAAGCCATGTCCTGCAGGCCTTTGTCAGCGAGGGGCTGAAGCCCGTGATCGACGGGGTGATGACCTTCGGCGCGGGCCATTTCTACGTCAGCCAGTCGGACAAGGGTGGTCTCGTCTTCGGTGGCGATATCGACGGCTACAATTCCTACGCCCAGCGCGGCAACCTGCCGGTGATCGAGGATGTGGCCGAAGGCGGCATGGCGATCATGCCGATGATCGGGCGCGCGCGGCTTTTGCGGGCCTGGGGCGGGATCATGGACATGTCGATGGACGGCTCGCCCATCATCGACCGCACCCCTGTCGAGGGGCTCTATTTCAACGGCGGCTGGTGTTACGGCGGCTTCAAGGCCACGCCCGCCTCGGGCTGGTGCTTCGCGCATCTGCTTGCGAAGGGCGAACCCCACCCGACCGCGACCGCCTATCGCTTCGACCGGTTCCTCAAGGGCCGGATGATCGACGAAAAGGGCCAGGGTGCCCAGCCGAACCTGCACTGAGGACCGTATGCAATGCTGATCCCCCATCCGATCCTCGGCCCCCGCGACGCGCAGGAATTCGTCTATCTGGGCGATGCCTCCCTGATCGACCGCCCCGACGGGATGACCGCGGGCATCGAGGACTTCCACGACTATCTTTACCAGCGCGAGAACCCGGCGGGCGTCCACCGCGAGCTTTGGTATCACGAGCAGGGCGACCGGAGCTGGCTGGTCGTCACCCGCGACACCGTCACGCATGAGATCATCGGCGCCGAGCTTGCCCGCGACGTGGCCCGCGCAAGGGGGCGGTCGAAATGAGCCAGAGCCATCGCATCACCGGCGGGCAGATCGACCGCTCGCGCAGCTTCCGCTTCCATTTCGACGGGGTGGGCTACAACGGCCATCCGGGCGATACCCTGGCCTCGGCCCTTCTGGCCAATGGCGTCCGCCTCATGGGCCGCAGCTTCAAATATCACCGCCCGCGCGGGCCGATGAGTGCCGGCTCGGAAGAGCCCAACGCCCTGGTCGAGCTGCGCACCGGCGCGCGGCAGGAACCGAACACGCGCGCGACCGTGGCGGAACTGTTCGACGGGATGCGCGCCAACAGCCAGAACCGCTGGCCGAACTTGCGCTTCGATGCGCTCTCGGTGAACGACCGGCTGAACAGCTTTCTCACCGCCGGTTTCTACTACAAGACCTTTATGTGGCCCGCCGCCTTCTGGGAAAAGGTCTACGAGCCGATCATCCGTCGCGCGGCGGGCCTTGGGTCGCTGTCGGCAAAACATGACCCGGATGTCTATGACAAGGGCTTCCTGCATTGCGATCTTCTGGTGATCGGCGCGGGGCCTGCGGGGCTGATGGCCGCGCTCACCGCCGGGCGGGCGGGCCTGCGGGTGATCCTTGCCGACGAGGATTTCCGCATGGGCGGCCGGCTGAATGCCGAGACCTTCGCCATAGGCGACCAGAGCGGCGCGAGTTGGGCCGAGGCGACGGTGGCGGAACTGGCAGGCCTGCCGAATGTCCGCCTGATGCCCCGCACCACCGTGATCGGCGCCTTCGACCACGGCATCTACGGCGCGGTCGAGCGGGTGGCCGACCATCTGCCCGAACCGCCCCCCGGCACGCCGCGCCAGATCCTCTGGCGCCTCTATGCCGCCCGCACGATCCTTGCCGGTGGTGCCACGGAACGCCCCATCGCCTTTCCCGACAACGACCGGCCCGGCATCCTGCTGGCCGGTGCCTTGCGCGCCTATGCCAATCGCTGGGGCGTGGCCGTGGGCAAGCGGGTGGCCGTCTTCACCAACAATGACGACGGCTGGCGCACCGCCCATGACCTTGCCGCCAAGGGCATCGAGGTCGCCGCCGTGATCGACCCGCGCGAGGAGGGGCCCGAGGCGGGCAGCCTGCGCGCCATCCGGGGGGGCGAGGTTGTCGCCACCCGGGGTCGCCTCGGCCTGACCGAGATCACCGTGCGCAGCGGCAACGGGCGGCTGGAACAGCTGCGGGTCGAGGCGCTGGGCGTCTCGGGCGGGTGGAACCCCAATGTCAACATCACCTCGCACCACCGCTCGCGCCCCCTCTGGGACGAGGGCATCGCGGCCTTCGTCCCCGGCGACGGCGGCCCGCCCGGCCTGATTGCGGCAGGTGCCGCGGCGGGGCGGCTGTCGACGCATGGCGCGCTGGCCTCGGGTCAGGCGGCGGCGCTGGCGGTGGCGGAAGCGCTGGGCAGGCAGGCCAAGGCGGAGACGCTGCCGGAGGCCGAGGATGCCCCGGTCAACATCCGCCCCCTCTGGCATGTGGCGAAAGAGGGCCGCGCCTGGATCGACCAGCAGAACGACGTGACCGTCAAGGACGTGAAGCTGGCGCATCAGGAAAACTTCACCTCGGTCGAGCACCTGAAACGCTATACCACTCTGGGCATGGCCACCGATCAGGGCAAGACGGGCAACGTCCTTGGCCTTGCCGTCATGGCCGAACTGACGGGCCGCACGATCCCCGAGACCGGCACGACGATCTACCGCCCGCCCTATACGCCGGTGGCGATGGGCGCTCTGGCGGGCCGGTCGCGGGGGCGGGAGTTCAAACCCTTCCGCCTGACCCCCAGCCACAACTGGGCCGCCGAACAGGGCGCGGTCTTCGTCGAGGTGGGCATGTGGCTGCGCGCACAATGGTTCCCCCGACCGGGCGAAACCCACTGGCGCCAGTCGGTCGACCGCGAGGTGCTGCAGACCCGGAAATCCGTCGGCATCTGCGACGTGACCACGCTGGGCAAGATCGACATTCAGGGCACTGATGCGGGCGCCTTCCTGAACCGGGTCTATGCCAATACCTTCGCCACCCTTCCGGTGGGCAAGTGCCGCTATGGCCTGATGCTGCGCGAGGACGGGATCGTCTATGACGACGGCACCACCGCGCGGATGGGCGAGAATGAATATGTCATGACCACCACCACGGCCAATGCCGTGGGCGTGTTCCGGCATCTGGAGTTCTGCCGCCAATGCCTCTGGCCCGACATGGATGTGCAGATCATCTCGACGACCGAGGCCTGGGCGCAATTCTCGGTCGCGGGGCCGAATGCGCGGAAACTGCTGCAGAAGATCGTCGATCAGGACATTTCCGACGCGGCCTTTCCTTACATGGGCGCGGGCAATGTTACCGTCTGCGGCGGGCTTCGCGCGCGGCTGTTCCGCATCTCTTTCTCGGGCGAGCTTGCCTACGAGATCGCGGTGCCCACGCGCTATGGCGACGCGCTGATCCGGCGGCTGGTGGCCGAGGGCGAGGAATTCGACGCCGTGGTCTATGGGACCGAGGCTTTGGGCGTGATGCGGGTCGAGAAGGGGCATGTGGCGGGCAATGAGCTGAACGGCCAGACCACCGCGCTGAACATGGGGCTGGGCAAGATGGTGTCGAAGAAGAAGGACTCCATCGGCATGGTGCTGAGCCAGCGCGAAGGGCTGGTCGAAGAGGGCGGGCTGCGGCTTGTGGGCGTGAAGCCGGTGAAGCCCGACGGCAAGCTCGAGGCCGGGAGCCATTTCCTACCCATCGGCGCGCGGCCCGTGCTGGAGAACGATGGCGGCTGGCTGACCTCGAAGGTCTATTCGCCGCATCTGGGCTGCGACATCGCGCTGGGCTATCTGAAGGGCGGGACCGAGAAGATCGGGCAGAGGATGCGGGCGGTGAACCTGCTGACGGGGCTCGATACCGAGGTCGAGATCGTCTCGCCCCATTTCTTCGATCCGGAGGGGGAGAGGCTTCGTGGCTGAGCATGGCGAGCATGGATTGAAACCCCTCTGCGCCCTGGGCGGGGCGGCACCGAAGGCCGTGACCATCGGCCCGGTGACGATCACCGAACGGGCGGATGTGGCGCTTGCCTCGCTCGCCCCCCGCCGCGGGCACGAGGACGAACTGCGCGCCAAGGCCGCAGGGATCGGCCTGCCCTTGCCCGGCCCTGCCGAAGCGCTTGCAGGCAGGCCATGGGGCGCGGTCTGGCTCACGCCCGAGATCTGGCTGGTCGAGGCCCCGTTCGACAGCCACGAGGATATCGCGGGCCATCTGAAGCCGGTCTTCGGCGAGGCCGCCTCGATCACCGAGCAGACGGATGCCTGGGTGCGGCTGGACGTGACGGGGGACGATCTGCCGCGCCTCTTCGAGCGGCTGTGCGCTGTCGATCTCGCGACCCGGCCCGACGGCTTTGCCACCCGCACGGTGATCGAGCATCTGGGCGTGACGCTGATCCGACGGTCCGCGGGCGAGGTGACGCTTTACGGCCCCCGCTCCTCGGCTGGAAGCCTGCTCCACGCGCTTGAGGTTGCGGCGGCCTCTGCCTTCTGAGCTTCGGCGTTGCGGGCCGAACAAGTTTCCTGTTAGTGAAAATCGTAGCGATACGGTTCACTGACAGGCCTTGCGATGGACGACACCCCGGTTCCCTCAGCCCTTCCCCGTGGCAAACCCGCCTTCGATCAGGATCCCCACCGGGTGCGCGAGGTCTCCGAGCGCAACCTCGAGGCGGCGATCGGGCGCGAGGTGCGCAACTTCCGGCGCCAGCAGGGGATGACGGTGGCGGACCTCGCGCAGGTCACGGGGCTGTCCATCGGGATGCTGTCCAAGATCGAGAACGGCAACACCTCGCCCTCGCTGACCACGCTGCAGGTGCTGAGCCATGCGTTTTCCGTGCCCGTCACCGCCTTTTTCCGCTCATACGAGGAAAAGCGCGAGGCCCAGCATGTGCGCGCCGGCGAACATGTCGAGATCGAGCGGCGGGGCACGCGGGCCGGGCACCAGTATCACCTGCTGGGCCATGTGGGATCGAACGGGTCGGGCGTGGTGGTCGAACCCTATATCATCACCTTGACGACAGAGAGCGATACCTTTCCCACCTTCCAGCACGAGGGCCTGGAACTGCTCTACATGCTCGAGGGCGAGGTGGATTATCGGCATGGCGATACGATCTACCGGCTCAAGCCCGGCGACAGCCTGTTCTTCGATGCCGATGCCCGGCACGGGCCGGAGGTTCTGGTCAGGCTGCCGGCGCGCTATCTGTCGGTCATTGCCTATCCGCAGGGGTGATCGGGGGTCGGTCAGACCCGATCCCGGTCCTCTCTGCCGCGTCGGTCGGCGCCAGCGCCGGAAAATGAAATTTTCCGCCGCGGAAACTGTCAGTTTCCGCTTCCCTATGCCCCAAATCGGTGCTTGCCGGAGAAGTCCGTGCGTCGGACTGGACAGCGGAGGGCAGTCCGCCCATTCTCGACCCTGGTGATGAAGATTACGGCGCAGTCGGGGAAGGCAATGGAACAGGCGGATCTTGTGATCGTGAACGGCAGGGTCCTGACCATGGACCCCGCCCAACCCAGGGCAGAGGCCGTCGCTCTGGCGGGGGACCGTGTCCTGGCCGTAGGGGCGCGCGACAGGATCATGGCGCTCGTCGCCCCCGCCACCCGCATCGTCGATGCCGCAGGCGCAACCGTCCTGCCCGGCTTCGTCGAAAGTCATCTGCATCTGTTCGCGGGTGCGGCCGAACTGACCCAGCTTCAGCTTCTGGGTGTTTCGGGGGCAGAGGCACTGGCCGAAGCGATCCGAAGCTATGCCGGGGCGCATCCCGATCTGCCGGCGATCGTGGGGCAGGGCTGCGACTATGCGATCCTGGGCCGGGCCCTCACGCGCCATGACCTTGACGCGATCCTGCCCGACCGGCCCGTCGTGCTGCTTGCCGCCGACCATCACACCGCCTGGGCCAATACCCTGGCCCTGTCGCGTGCCGGCATCCTCGAGGGACGCAGCCTCGGGCCCGGGAACGAGATCGTCATGGCCGCAGACGGCCTTGCCTCCGGCGAATTGCGCGAGTTCGAGGCGAAGGCCCCGGTTCTGGCTCTGGCCGGCCAGCACCGCCCGATGGCGGGCCTTGCCACCGGCCGCGATCCCGTCCCCGCCCCAAGCCCCGAGGAGCGTGCGGCGGATATCGAGACCATGGCCCGTGGCCTCGCGCATTGCGCGCGGATGGGGCTGACCAGCCTCGTGAACATGGATGGCAACCGCTACACGCTCGATCTGCTGGCCGCCCTCCGGGCCGAGGGGCGGCTGACCGCGCGGGTCAAGGTGCCCTTCCACTATGTCAATTCCCGAATCCCCGCGGATCTGGAAGAGGCCAGCGCCATGGCGCGGGATTACAACGACGACTGGCTGTCCTCCGGCTTCGTCAAGTTCTTCATGGATGGCGTGGTCGACAGCGGCACGGCCTGGCGTCTGGACGATTATCCCGACCGGCCCGGCTGGCGGGGCGAGCCGCTGCATGGCGCCGAGGCCTTTGTCGCCGCCGTCACCGAGGCCGACCGGCGCGGGCTGCAGATCGCCGTCCATGCCATCGGCGATGCCGCCGTGCAGAGCGTGATCGATGCGGTCGAGGCTGCGCGCAGCGCGAATGGCCCGCGCGACGCGCGCCACCGGATCGAACATATCGAGATGATCGACCGCAGCGACATTCCCCGCATGGCCGCGCTGGGCATCGTCGGTTCGATCCAACCCTGCCACGCGCCCGGGGCGATGGATTTCCCGCTGCAGGACACGATGAACAAGGTCGGCCCGCACCGCTGGAACGACGCCTATCTGCAGAAATCCCTCGCCGAGGCCGGGGTGGCTCTGGCCTTTGCCAGCGACTGGCCGGTGGCCGATATCAACCCGCTGCGCGGCATCCAGGCCGCTTGCGAGCGCCCGGTCTATGACGGCGGCCAGGACGAGCGCCTTGCCCTTCACGACATCCTTGCCGCCTATACCTCGGGGGGCGCCTACGCGCATCACGCCGAGGACCGCAAGGGCCGGCTCGCCCCCGGGTTTCTGGGCGATCTGGTGGTCCTTGATGGCGATATCGAGGCCGTGGCACCTGCGGAAATCGGGACCATGACGGTTGCATTGACGATTTGCGGTGGCAAGGTGGTGTGGGACGCCGACAAGGCGATGTCGTAACCGGCGCGAAGGGGTGCTTGTGCAGAAAGAGATCGAGATTGCCGGGTTGAACAAGACCTTCGGTCAGGGCGCTGCGGCCTTTCACGCCCTGTCGGACATCGACCTGACCATCGCAAGCGGCGAATTCTTCACGCTTCTCGGCCCCTCCGGCTGTGGCAAGACCACGCTTCTGCGGGTGATCGCGGGCTTCGAACAGCCCACCGCCGGCTCGCTTCTGATCAACGGGCGCGAGGTGGCGGGTCTGGGGCCGAACAAGCGGCCGGTGAACACGGTCTTTCAGTCCTATGCCCTGTTTCCGCATATGACCGTGGCCCAGAACATCGGCTTTGGCCTCAAGATGCAGGGCAAGTCGCGGGCCGAGATCGACGCCACCGTGGCCGAGATGCTGCGGCTTGTGCGGATGGAGGCGCTGGCCGACCGGCGCCCCTCGGCCATCTCGGGTGGCCAGCAGCAGCGGGTCGCGCTTGCCCGCGCGCTGGCGCCGCGCCCGAGGGTGCTGTTGCTGGATGAACCGCTCAGCGCGCTGGACCTGAAGCTGCGCAAGGAAATGCAAGGCGAACTCAAGAGGTTGCAGGTCGAGACCGGCATCACCTTTGTCTTTGTCACCCATGATCAGGAAGAGGCGCTGACCATGTCGGACCGGATCGCGGTGATGAGCGCGGGCCGGATCCTGCAACTGGGCTCGCCCGACGAGATCTATAACGCACCCGTCGACCGCTTCGTCGCCGATTTCATCGGCGAGACGAATTTCCTGACCCTCGGCGTGGCGCAGGTCGATGAGGGCGGCGCCCTGCTTGACCTGCCGGGCGGCCGGTCCGCGCGCGCGCGCCTGCCGGCGGGGCTGCATCCGGCGGCGGGCAGCCGGGTCACCGCCGTGATCCGGCCCGAACAGGCCGAGGCCGTCGCCCCCGAGGCCGCGGACCTTACAGGCGCGCTTGAAAGTGCCACTTTCTTCGGCACCGACACCCATCTGCATCTGCGCCTGTCCGACGGTCAGGCCTTCGTGCTGCGCCGCCAGAATCGCCCCGGGATGCAACCGCCCGAGCCGGGCACCGTTCTGGGCATCCGCCTGGCCGAGGGCGCGCTTCAGGTGCTGGAGGATTAGGGATGTCGCCAACCGGCTGGAAATGGCTGCTGTCGGCACCTGCGCTGATCGTTCTGGTGCTGGCGGCCTCGGGGCCGCTTCTGATCGTGGCGGTCTATTCCTTCCTGTCGCCGGGCAACATGGGCGGCGTGGTCTGGGAGTTCTCGACCGAAGGCTGGTTCCGGGTCTTCTTCCGCCGCGACATCTTCGAACCCGAGATCGTGAGCTGGAACAGCGCGCATCTGGCGGTGTTCTGGCGGTCGGTCTGGCTCTCGATCCAGACCACGGCGATCTGCGCGATCCTCGGCTTTCCGACCGCCTGGTTCATCGCGACCCGGCCCCCCTCTGCGCGGCCGTTCTGGCTGTTCCTGATCACCATTCCCTTCTGGACCAACCTCCTGATCCGCACCTTCGCGATACAGGAGATGATCCGCAACAACGGCACGATCAACTCGGTCCTGCTCTGGAGCGGGATCATCGATCAGCCGATCCAGATGCTGTACACCGATTTCGCGGTGCTGCTGGGGATGGCCTATGTCTTTCTGCCGCTGATGGTGCTGCCGCTTTATGCGGCGATGGACAAGATGAACGTCAGCCTGATCGAGGCGGGCTATGACCTTTACGCCAGCCGCATGGCGGTGCTTTGGCATGTGATCCTGCCGCTGGTGAAACCGGGCTTCATCGCCGGGTCGATCCTCGTCTTCATTCCGGCCATCGGCGCCTATGTCACGCCGCGCGTGCTGGGCGGGGGGCAGACGCTGATGCTGGGCAACCTGATCGCGTTGCAATTCGGGCAGGGGCGGAACTGGCCGCTGGGGGCGGCGCTGGCGATGCTGATGCTGATCGTGGTGGTGGGGGCGCTGGTGCTGTACCTGCGCACCGTCGGCCGGCCGGAGGCAGAGCGCGATGGCTGACCGGGGCTTCTCGATCACGCGGCTTCCGGGCTTCGGCGCGATCGCGCTGTTCACCTTCGTGCTGCTCTATCTGCCGATCGTGATCCTGGTGGTGTTTTCCTTCAATGCCGGCGTCTCGCAATCGGTCTGGGAGGGGTTCTCGCTCAAATGGTACGAGGCGGCCTTCGCCAATGCCCAGGTGCGCGACGTGTCGATCCGCTCGCTCTGGCTGGCGGCCTCGGCGGCGGGGATCGCCACGGTTCTGGCGACGCTGGCGGCCCTGGGTACAACGCGGGTGGGGCGGTTCCGGGGGCAGACGCTGATCTATGCGCTGATCAACCAGCCGCTGATGGTGCCCGAGATCGTGACCGGGATCGCGCTGCTGATCTTTGTCGCGGCGATCAAGGTCCAGACCGGCTATACCGGGATGGGATATCTGGTCGCCGCCCATACCGCCTTCTGCATCCCGTTTGCCTATCTGCCGATCCGGGCGCGGCTCGAGACGCTGGACCCCGCGCTCGAATCCGCCGCGGCCGATCTTTACGCAAGCCCGGTGCGCGCCTTCCTGCATGTCACGCTGCCCCTGATGCTGCCGGGGATCGTCGCGGGGCTGATGCTGGGCTTCGTCATCTCGCTTGATACGGTGGTGATCACGGAATTCGTGAAATCCGCCGGGCAGGACACGCTGCCCACCTATATGCTGGGCCAGCTGAGGCGCACCGTCACGCCCGAGATGAATGCCATCGCCACCCTGTTTCTTGCGCTGTCGCTTGTGATCGTGACAGCCTTCTTCCTCATCACCCGCAAGAGCGGGCGGTGAGTTTCCTACCGATCACCAACTGGGAGACTGAAATGAAAAAGACTTTTGCGAAGAGGAGCCTCGGGCTGACCACGGCCGTGATCGTCGGGCTTGGCTCGGCGGCCAGTGCGGAGGGGGTGCTGAACCTCTACAACTGGGGCAACTACACCCATCCCGAACTGCTCGAGCGGTTCACTGCCGAAACCGGGATCACCGTCACGCTGACCGATTTCGACAGCAACGACACCGCACTTGCCCGGATCCGTCAGGGCGGGCACGGGTTCGACATCGTCGTGCCCTCGGATACCTATATCCAGACCTGGATCGAGGAGGGGCTGCTGCAGCCGCTTGACCCGGCCATCGTGACCGATCGCGGCAATATCGATCCGACCTGGGTCGATGTGCCCTTCGATCCGGGCCGGGAATACACGGTGCCATGGGCCTGGGGCACGACCGGGGTGATCGTGGACACCTCGCTGTATTCCGGCGACATCAATACCGCGGCCGTAATCCTTGATCCGCCGCCCGAATTGTCGGGGCGGATCAATGTCATTCCCGAAATGTCGGATGTGATGGCGCTGGCAATCTATTATCATGGCGGCGAGCGCTGCACGACCGATACCGATACGCTGCGCGCGGTGCGCGATACGCTGATGGAGGCCAAGCCGCATTGGCTGGCGCTGGATTACGGCGCGGTGGACAGCTATGTGGCCGGAGACTTCTCGGCCGGGATCTACTGGAACGGGGCCTCGATGCGGGTGCGGCTGCAGAATGCCAATTACGCCTATGGCTATCCGGTGACGGGCTATCCGCTCTGGATGGACAATGCCGCGGTGCTGGCGGATGCGCCCAATCCCGAGAATGCGATGAAATTCATCAATTTCATCCTGCAGCCCGAGAATGCCGCGCTGATCTCGAACTTCGCGCGCTATTCCAACGGGATCACCGGATCCGAGGCCTTCATGGACGAGGAAATGCAGGGCGCGCCCGAGATCGAGGTTCCCGCGGAACTGGCGGCGGCCGGCCGTTTCGGACAGGCCTGCCCGCAAGAGGTGAACGACATCCACACGCAGATCTGGACCGAACTCCTGCAATGATGCAGAGTCACGGTCCGGGCCGGGCGCAAGAAATTTCGTCGAAATTTCTTGAGGGGGGCTCTGCCCCCCGCCCGCCTGCGGCGGACTCCCCCCGGGATATTTTCAAACAAAAGAAGACAGGGGCGTCGGGGAGCGGTTGCACTCGCCATGGCAGGCGGGTGCGGGCGCGGCGCGGGTGTTGAGCTGGAGCGGATCCTGCACATGTCCGCGCGCGGGCAGCTGGCCGCGCTACGGGCCGGAGAGCTTTCCTGCGAAGAGTTGATGCGCGCGACGCTCGCACGCATCGCGGAGGTCAATCCCGCGGTCAATGCGATCGTCAGCCTGCGCGAGGAAGAGCGGCTCGTCTCCGAGGCGCGGGCGGCGGACCGGGCCGGGACCGGCGGGCCGTTGCATGGGCTGCCGATGGCGGTGAAGGATCTGGCCGATGTTGCCGGTCTGCCGGGGTCGATGGGCTCGCCCCTTTTCGCGGGGCAGGTCGCGGAGGCCGACAGTCTGTTCGTGGCGCGCCTGCGGGCGGCTGGCGCGATCTTCATCGGCCGGACCAATGCGCCCGAGTTCGGCCTTGGCAGCCATACGTTCAATCCCGTCTTCGGTGTGACGCGCAACCCTTACGATCCCACGCGCAGTGCGGGCGGGTCTTCGGGCGGCGCGGCTGTGGCGCTTGCCTGTCGGATGGTGGCCCTGGCCGACGGGTCCGACATGATGGGCAGTCTGCGCAATCCGGCGGGCTGGAACAACGTCTACGGGATGCGGCCCAGTTGGGGGCGGGTGCCCGATGATCCCGGGGACGAGGCCTATCTGCATCCGCTGGCGACCAATGGTCCGATGGCGCGGTCTCCTGGCGATCTTGCGCTCCTGCTCGAGGTGATGAGCGGTCCCGATCCGCGGTTGCCGTTCTGCCTGCCCTCCGAGGAGTTCCTGTCCCGGCTCGGGGCGCCGGCGGCGGGGCGCAGGATCGGCTGGTTGGGCGACTGGGGCGGGGCCTATCCGATGGAGCCCGGTGTGATCGCCACCTGTGAAGCGGCGCTGGCCGAACTGGCGGGGATCGGCCTTGAGGTCGAGGCGGTCGCGCCGCCCTTTCCGGCCAAGCGGCTCTGGCACTCCTGGGTCGCCTTGCGCGCCTTTGCCAATGCGCAAAGGCTCGGGCCCCTTTGCGACGATCCCGCGAAACGGGCCCGCCTCAAGCCTGCGGTGATCTGGGAGGTGGAGCGGGGCCGGGCGCTGAGCGTGGAGGAGATTGCCGAGGCCAGTCTGATCCGGTCGCAGTGGTATGCTCGGGCGGCAGAGATGTTCGCGCGGTTCGATGCGCTGGTCCTGCCGACGGCGCAGGTCTGGCCCTTTCCGGCTGATGAGGTTCATCCGCAGGGGATCGGGGGCCGGGTGATGGACAGCTATCACCGCTGGATGGAGGTGGTGGTGCCGGCAAGCCTGATCGGCCTGCCGGTCGTGGCGGTGCCTGCCGGTTTCGGGTCGCCGGGCTCAGGGCCGAACGAGGGGCGGGAGGGCCTGCCGATGGGGCTGCAGTTGATCGGGCGGCATGGGGATGATGCGGGGCTCTTGCAGATCGCCGAAGCCTGGCATCAGGCCACCGGCTGGCCGGATCGCCGGCCGCCGACACTATAGGCGCGGTCGGGGCAGGGGCCGTCAGGAATTTGGACAAATTCCTGGCCCGCCGGTCCGGCGCGCGGCCCTGCTACAGCGCTTCGCGGAAACTCTTTCGCAACTCCCGGCCGTAGTGGATCAGCACCGGCCCCTCGGGTCCGTCCGTCCCGGCCGCCTCGGTCAGCGCGTCATGCAGATCCGCCCTCGTGCGTGCCTCGCGGATCCGCCAGCCGCAGGCCTTTGCGATGGCGGGGAGGTCGGGGGTCAGGATGTCCACGCCAAGGGGCGGCACGTTCTGGGCGATCATCGCGGATTTGATCTCGCCATAGCCCTTGTTGTCATAAAGCAGCAGGATCACCCGCGCCTCTGCCTCGACCGCGCTGGTCAGTTCCGCGAGGCTGAATTGCAGGCCGCCGTCGCCCGACAGGGCGATCACCGGCCCGCCGGTCGCAAGCGCCGCGCCGATGGCGGCCGGCAGGCCGTATCCCAGCGTTCCGAAACCGGTCGCGGAGTTGAAATAGCTGCCCGGCCGCGCCGCCGCGAAGCCGAGGTTGCCGGCATAGACCGACTGGGTCGAATCCCCCACGATCGGTGCCTCGGGCAGGGTGTCGCGCACCATGTCGAGCAGGGCGATATCGCCGCGCATCGCCTCTGACAGCTGCGCAAGGCCGGCCTGCGCCGCGCCGGCGCGCTGGGCGCCCTCTCTGTCGCCACTGTGCTGCGGGGGCAGGGCGGACAGCAGGGCCGTCGCGGTCTGGGCGGCGTCGCCGACAAGGGCAAGCTCGGCCCGGGGGCCGCGCATCGCCTGGACCGGGTCGATATCGGCGCGGATCAGCCGGCCGGGCAGGGCAAAACCGCCGTCTTCGTACATGTCGTAATCGGTCGGGCCGAATTCCGTGCCGATGGCCAGCACGACATCCGCCCCCGCCACCAGCGCGCGCGTCTCGGGGCTGGAGGCGGTCAGGGTCACGGCCAGCGGATCGCCGGGCGGCAGGAGGCCGCGTCCGTTCGTCGTCATCACGACCGGCGCATCAAGCGCGCGGGCCAGCGCGGGCAGGTCCGCGGCCCGCGCAGCGCCGCCGCCGGCCAGGATCACCGGCCGCGCCGCAGCGCCCAGCATCCCGGCGGCTGTGGCGACCATTGCGGGGGCGGGCGCCGGGCGGGGCAGGCGGGCGACCTTTTCGGGCAGGGGCAGGTGCCCCGCCGGCGCCAGCATCACGTTGATCGGCAGTTCCAGGTGGACGGGTCGCGGCCGGCCCGCATCGAAAACGGCAAAGGCCTGCGCGAGCGCGCCCTCAAGCTCTTCGGGCCGGTGGATCGTCCGGCTGAAGGCCGCAACACCCGCCGCCATCGCACCCTGATCGGGCAATTCGTGCAGCCAGCCCTCGCCCGAGCCCATCCGGCCATGCGCATTGACGGTCGAGATCACCAGCATCGGCACCGAATCGCCATAGGCCTGACCCATGGCCGTCAGGATATTCGTCATCCCCGGGCCCGAGATGATGAAACAGACCCCGGGCTTGCCGCTGGCCCGGGCATAGCCGTCGGCCATGAAGCCCGCGCCCTGTTCGTGGCGCGGGGTCACATGGCGGATGCCGCTGCCGGCAAGCCCGCGATAGAGCTCGATCGTATGGACACCCGGAATCCCGAAGACGGTATCCACGCCATAGGCGCGCAAGAGATGGGTGAGATAGACGCCGGTCGAGATGCTGGTGTCGGTCATCGGGCCATTGATCCCTGACAAATGCGGATTGCCCCTTTCAAGCACGTCCCTGCGGTCCTGCGCCACCTCAATCGCGTCGCTGTGTTGGCAGGCGGGGGCGCTGGCGATTGAGAAACCCGGCCGGACCTGCGCAAGATGCGGCGATATGGCGCCGGCCCCGGGAGGGCCGCTGGAGGGCAAGAGTGACGCAGCCGCAAGTCCTGATCCTGGCGATCCTCGTGGTGACGATGGTGCTGTTTCTCTGGGGGCGGCTCCGGCATGATGTGGTGGCGCTGGCGGCGCTCATGGCCTCTGTGCTGGTGGGTCTGGTGGATGGGGCGGAGGCCTTTGCGGGCTTCGGCCATCCGGCGGTGATCACGGTGGCCTGCGTCCTTGTGCTGAGCCACGGATTGCACACGACCGGCGCGGTGGATGCGCTGGCGCGGGCCGCTTTGCCGCGCCGGGCGGGGCGGCTTGGCAGCATGGTGGCGCTGATGGGGCTGGGGGCGGCGCTGTCGGGTTTCATGAACAACGTGGGCGCGATGGCGCTTCTGATGCCGGTGGCGGTGCAGCTGGCGGGGCGGCTGGGGCTGACTCCGGGGCAGATGCTGATGCCCTTGGCCTTCGGCACGATCCTCGGCGGGATGACCACGCTGATCGGGACGCCGCCGAACCTCATCGTCTCGGGCTTTCGGCAAGAGGCGAAGGGCGAGGCCTTTGCCATGTTCGATTTCGCGCCGGTCGGTCTTGCCGTGGCGGTCGTGGGTGTGGCCTTCGTCGCTGTGCTGGGCTGGCGGCTGGTGCCCTTGCGCAAATCCACGACGGGTGACGGGTTCGAGACGGGCACCTATCTGACCGAATTCCGCGTCCCCGAGGGCAGCCGCGCCATCGGCCTGACCCTGCGCGGCTTCGAGCAGGAGCTTGACAAGAGCGAGGCCCAGATCACCGCCCTTGTGCGCAACGAGGTGCGGCTGAACACGCCGCATGGCGGGCGGCGGATCCGGGCGGGCGACATCCTTGTCATCGAGGCGGATGTGGCCGGGCTGGCCGAGGCGCTGTCGGTCTTCGGCATCAAGCTTGAAGAGGACGGGCCGTCCTCTGTCGCCGAAAGCGCGGGCCGGCAGCCCTCCGACCCGGCCGCAGAGGCCGAGGCCCCGCCGTCGCCCCCGGCGGATGAAGAGCCTGTCCTGCGCGAGCTTGTCGTGCTGCCGGATTCGAGCCTTGTCGGCCGTTCGGCCACCGATCTGCGGCTGCGCACGCGCTATGGGCTCAACCTTCTGGCGGTGTCGCGGTCGGGCCGGTCGCCGCGGGCGCGGCTGCGGTCGGTCAAGCTGCGCTCGGGCGATCTGTTGCTGATGCAGGGGCCGGCCGAGGTGATGGGCGATTTCATCAATGACAGCGGCTGCGTGCCGATGGGCGAGCGCGACCTGCGCATCCCCGATCCGCGCAAGGCGCTTTTTGCCGGGGCGATCATGCTGGGGGCGGTGGCGCTGGTCACCTTCGGCCTGATGACGGCGCCTGCGGCCTTCATGCTGGGGGTGCTGGCCTCGATGCT
>JBHYFN010000009.1:0-113808 GCA_051859505.1 Paracoccaceae bacterium | reverse complement strand
GGCGTCACGTTTGCCCGGCTGGTCGGGGCGAATTGGGGGGTGTTTCTGGTGGGGTCCTTAACCGGGGCCGGAAACGGCCCCCCCCGGCTACGGCCGCCCCGGCGCGTGGGCTGCGCCCACCCTACCGCAACATTGACCGAGGGTGCGGTAGGGTGGGCGCAGCCCACGCGGCGCCCCCTACAGGTTCAGTTCCCCGGCAGGTCGTCCGCATGGGTCTCGGGATCGCCGTCAAGCGCCGCCTCGATCATCGGCACCAGCCGCTCGATGGCATAGGGCAGCGACAGCAGCGTGGCATGCGAGAATGCGCTGCCCAGGTCGGTGTCTGTGAACACCTCGCGCCCCTCCTGCACGGCGGTGAGGTAGGGCCGCGCGGCCAGCGACAGGACATGCGGATAGGCATCGTCGGTCGTGACCCAGACGATCAGGTCGCCGTCGATGGCCGACATGTCCTCGGGGCTCATCGTGACGGCAAAGGCATTCGCCCCGGTCGCCAGAGCATCGACGGCGGGCGGTGTCACGAAGCCCAGATCCGCCAGAAGCTGCGGGCGGATGTCGGAAGAGGTATAGGCCCCGGGGCTGTCGGGCTCCCAGACAAAGGCGACGGAGGCGCTCTTGCCCTGCCAGTCGGGATTGGCGGCGGCGACCGCGGCCAGCCGGTCGTTGACGGCGGCAATCTGCGCCGCGGCCTCGGCCTCGCGGCCCACGGCGCGGGCCATGATGGCGACCTGCTCCTGCCAGGGCAGCGCATAATCGCCCACGCCCTCGGGCACCGCGACGACCGGCGCGATGAGCGACAGGCGCGCATGTTCCTCGTCCGTGATGCCGGACCAGAGCGCGATGATCACATCGGGACCCGCGGCCGCCACCGCCTCGAAATCCAGCGCGCCGCGCAGGATGGTGGGCGTCTCGGTCAGCAGCGGATCGGCCCAGGGCCAGAGGGCGCGGGGATGGTCGCCATACCAGTCGCGGATCGTCACCGGCTGGATCCCCAGCGCCAGCAGGTTGTCGGCCCCGTTGTAGTCGAGGCTTGCCACCCGTTCGGGCCGGGCCTCGATCACGGCGGGGCCGAAGCGCGTCTCGATCGTCAGGGGAAAGTCCTGCGCTTGGGCAGGCAGGGCAACGGTGGCAAGCAGAAGCGCATATCGGCGCATGGGATCTGTCCTTCAGTTCAGGGAAACGGGGGTGGCGGGGTCGCCGTCGATGGCGGCGTCGATCATCGGGATCAGCATCTCGACCGCCACCGGCAGGCTGAGCAGCGATCCGTTCGCCAGCGCGCCGTTCACGGCGCTGTCGGTGGGCAGGATGATCTCGCGCCCCTCGGCGGCGGCGCGCATCGTGCCGCGAGCGGGCAAGGCCTCGATCACCGGGATGTTGTCCGGCACGGCCCACCAGAACAGCACATCGGCATCGAGTTCGGGCAGGATCTCTTCCGAGATGATGACGGAGGATTGCCCCTCGACCGAAAGCTCTGCGACACGGGGATGCAGGGCAAGGCCCATCCCCTCGATGATCCGCACGCTCGAATCCGTCGAGGTGTAGAGATAGACCGACCCGTCCCACCAGGTCAGCATGGCAAAGGTCCGGTCCGCCCAGTCGGGCCGGCTTGCGCCGACGGCGGCGATGGCCGCGCCGACCGCCGCGACCTGACCCTCGGCCTCGGCCGCGCGGCCGAGGGCCAGACCGGCAAGCAGGGCCTGCTCCTGCCAGGTCAGATCCCAGTCACCGGCACCGGGCGGCACGGCGACGACGGGGGCGATGGCGCTCAGCCGGGCATGTTCGGCCGCGGTGATGCCCGAGCGCAGGGCAAGGATCACATCGGGTTCGGTCGCGGCGATGGCTTCGAAATCCAGATCGCCCTCCAGCACGACGGGCGCCTGCGTCGACAGCGGCCGCGCCCAGGGCCAGAGCGTATCGGCATCCGGCCCGAACCAGGCGCGCACGGTCAGTGGCTGGAACCCCAGCGCCAGCACATTGTCGGCCCCGGCATAGTCGAGGCTGGCCACCCGTTCGGGCGGCGCCTCGATCGTCACCGGGCCGAATGTCGTCTCGATGGTCAGGGAAAAGTCCTGCGCGCGCAGCGACAGGGCCGAGGCAAGGATCAGGGCCAATATCCCGATCGCGCATGTGGTCAGACGAGTGAGTGTCATGCCTGGAATCCTTCGGGAAAGCATAGGGGGATGCGGGCCGGGATGGGCGGAACCGGCCCCGGATCATTCGGCAAACAGGTCTGTCTGCAGGTCGGGGCGGGCCACTGCATCGGCAAGGCTCAGCAGCGCCACGGCCAGCTGCTGGCCGTCGGGGCCTGAGACGATGGTAGGCGCGATGGGCGCGAAGAGTTCGGCCGCATCCTCGGGCCAGGGGCTGGCCACGATCAGATCGGGCATGAGCACTGCCACGGCCTCGCGGTCGGGGGCATCGTAGCTGCCGATATGGGTGACGCCCGAGGTATCGAACCCCAGGGTCCGGCGGAAGAAGGTCACGCCGTCCGGCCCGACATGCCCGGCACTGCCCAAGGGAACAAGGCCAAGCTCGAGGAGCGGCAAGAGGCCGTTCTGGTCCGACAGCGTCACGATGCGCTGCGGATCGACGGGGATGCAGGTCTCGCCGCCCGGATGGGCGAAGGCGCGCTGCCCTGCGGTGCAGTCGAGCGCGAGGGCCGGGGCGGCGGCGAGAAGGGCGAGGGTGGTGAGCGCGGGGCGCATGGGAAACTCCAGTTGGCGGGGGCCGTCCGGGGAACCTTGCGCGCGTCGGGGCTGGCTGGGTGATCGGTGACGGGATTTAATTGACTGAAACTGTCAGGAAAGGCAAGCCCCCTCACGGGGCCTAAAGCACCCTCCGGGCCTGGCTGCGCAGGATCAGCCAGGCAAAGACCGGCGCGCCGACCAGCGCGGTGACGATGCCCGCGGGGATCTGCAGCGGGGCGAAGGCGGCCCGTCCGATCAGGTCGGCCAGACCCACCATCAGCGCGCCGGTGGCCGCCGACAGCGCCAGATGCAGCCCCGGCCCGGACCGCGCCAGCCTGCGCGCCACATGCGGCGCGACCAGCCCAACAAAGCCCAGGGGCCCGACAACCGCAACCGCCGTCGCCGCCAGCGCCACCGACAAGGCGACCAGCGCGGCCCGCGTGGGCGGCACCGCCACGCCCAGACCGGTGGCCAGTTCCGGCCCGAAGCGCAGCACCGCGATCGGCCGCCCAGACCAGACCAGCGCCGGCATCAGCGCCAGCAAGACCAGCGCCAGCACCCGCACATCGCCCCAGCCGGTCGCATGGATGCTGCCCGCAAGCCAGCCAAGCGCCGCCTGCGCCGCCTCGATCCGGCCATAGGTCAGCATCGCCCCGGTCACGGCCGACAGGAAGGCTGCCACCCCGATCCCCATCAGGATGAAGCGCAGCGTCGCTCCGCGTTCCGCCCCCCGCGACAGCGACAGGATCACCGCCGCCACCGCCAGCGCCCCGGCAAAGGCCGCGAGCGGGCGCAGCCCACCCGCCGTGCCGGGAAGGACCACGACCAGCGTCACCACCGCCAGCGCCGCCCCCTGGCTCACGCCCACAAGCGAGGGGTCGGCCAGCGGGTTGCGCGTCATCCCCTGCAGGATCGCCCCCGACAGGGCGAACATCGCCCCGGCAAGCAGCGCCGCCAGCAGCCGGGGAAAGCGGAACTCCCAGACCACGGTCGAGGCCATGTTGCCCGCCTCGGGCCGGGCCAGAAGGGCCGCCACCTCGGACCAGGCCAGGCCGTACGACCCGGTCAGCAGGCTGGCAAGCGCTGTGCCCAGGATGCCCGCGGCAAGGATCGCCAGAACGGCCAGCGCGCGGGCCGGGGCCTCGAAGGCGAGGCGCCCACCGGCGAAGGCGAGGCGCAAGCCCCCTGTCACAACCGCGCCCGGACCAGCCAGATGAAGACCGGCCCCCCGACCAGCGCCGTGACAAGCCCGGTCGCGATCTCGAGCGGCGCGAGCACCACGCGGGCGAGGATATCGACCACGACAAGGTAGATCGCCCCGGTCAACGCCGACAGCGGCACGATCACCCGGTAATCTGACCCGGCAAACAGCCGCACCACATGCGGGATGACCAGCCCGACAAAGCCCAATGGCCCCGCCAGCGCGACCGAGGCCGCCGTCAGCGTCACCACCGCGCCCAGCGCGAGAAGCTTGATCCGCACGACATCGACGCCAAGGCCCGTCGCCACCTCCTCGCCCATCGCCAGCGCCGTGACCTGACGCGCCAGCAGCAGCGACAGGATCAGCCCCGCGGCGAACCAGGGCATGCACCACAGGAACACCTCCCACGACCGGCCCGACAAGGTGCCGTTCAGCCAGACCCGCAGCGACTGAAAGGTCTGTTCGTCCAACAGATGCGCCAGCGTCACGATGGCGCCCAGAAAGGCGGTGACGGCCGCCCCGGCAAGGATCAGCGACAGGGGCTGGGCGCCCCCGGGCGCGGCCGATGCGATGCCCCAGACCAGCGCCGCCCCGCCCAGCGCGCCCACGGCGGCCACAAGCGGCAGCATCCCGCCCCCCGTCTGGCCTGACAGCGCCACCCAGAGCACCACCGCGAAGCTGGCCCCGGCCATCAGGCCCAGAAGCCCCGGTTCGGCCAGCGGATTGCGCGTCACGCCCTGCATCAGCGCGCCGGCGACTGACAGGCTGGCCCCCACCGCCACGGCATAGAGTGCGCGCGGCAGCCGCAGGTCGCGGATCACCACATGGTCGAACAGCGCCGGGTCCGGGCGGGTCAGCGCGGCCACCACCTCGGCCAGCGGGATCTGCCTCGCGCCCACTGCGATATGCCACAGGACCGCAAGCACCAGCAGCGCCAGCAGGACCGGCGCCCCCGCGAGCGCGCGCCAGGGCGCCGCCTGCGGCGCGGCACCGGCCCCGTCGGCCCCGTCGGCCCCGTCGGCCCCGTCGGCCAAGTCGGCCCCGTCGGCCCCTGCCGTCATTCCGCGGCGGCCTGCAACGACAGATGCGCCGCGCCCGGCCGCGCCGGAATGCAGACCGGATAGCCGCCGGAGGCGGGCAAGACCTCGGCATCAAGGCCAAAGACCCGGGCAAGGTTCGTACGCGTCACCACCGCGCCGGGTGGCCCTTCGGCAAGGATGCGGCCCTCGGCCATCATGGCGATATGATCGGCAAAGGCGGCGGCCATGTTGATCTCGTGCAGGACGACGACGATGCTGCGCCCCTCGTCCCGCGCGATCCGGGCCAGAAGCGACAGGATGTCGACCTGAACCTTGAGGTCGAGGAAGGTCGTCGGTTCGTCCAGCAGCAGGACGCCGGTTTCCTGCGCCAGGACCATCGCGATCCAGGCCCGCTGCCGCTGCCCGCCCGACAGGCTGTCGACCGGGCGATCGGCCAGATGCGCCAGATCGGTCCGCTCCAGCGCGCGGGCGACCGCCGCGGAATCCTCTGCCGACCATTGCCGCAGCAGCGTCTGATGCGGAAAGCGCCCCTGCGCCACCAGTTCGCGCACCGTCAGCCCCTCGGGCGCGACCGGCCCCTGCGGCAGAAGCGCCAGCCTGCGCGCCACGGCCCGCGTGGGCAGCGCGCCGATATCCTCCCCGTCCAGCAAGACCCGCCCCGCCCGCGGCGCGATCACCCGGGCCAGCGTCCGAAGCAGGGTCGACTTGCCGCAGCCATTCGGCCCGATCAGCGCCGTCACGCAGCCCGGCAGGGCCGTGAAATCCACGCCGCGCACCACGGGATCGGGGCCATAGCCCGACACGAGAGCGCGGCAGGCAAGCGACGCGCCCGCGCTCGGGCCCGGGCCCGGCGACAGCGCCGCCCCGTCAGGGGCCTGCGCGGCGTTGATGACTGCTGCGGGCATGGTGTGCTCCTTGCCTGGCGTGTTGGCTGGAGCCGGCAGGCATCCCGCCGCCGCACCCGGAGCTTATACCCGAGTATTATTGTCTGGAAAGCTTGTCAACTGTCCGGGCCATCGTTCGGGCGGGAAGCGGCGCATCTCAGAGGCCGCGCCGCCGCAGAAGCCAGACGAAGAACACGCCCCCCACAAGGCCGGTGACGATGCCGATGGGCATGTCCTCGGGCGCCATGATGGTACGCGCGGCGATATCGGCCCAGAGCAGCAGGATCGCCCCCACCATCGCCGCCGCCGGCAGCACGCGGGCGTGATCGCCGCCCACCACCATGCGCACGATATGCGGCACCATCAGCCCGACAAAGCCGATGATCCCGGAAAAGGCGACCATCACCCCGGTGATCATCGCGCCCGCGACAAAGACGGTCAGGCGGAACCGCGCCACGTTCAGGCCCAGCGTCGCCGCCGTCTCGTCGCCCACGGTCATCGCATTCAGATCGCCCGCGCGGGTCCAGAGCCAGAGGCCCAGCGGCACCAGCACCATCAGGGGCCAGACCAGATGCGCCCATTGGGCAAGGCCAAGCCCCCCCAGCATCCAGAAGACGACCGTATGGGTTGCCCGCGGATCGCCCAGAAAGATCAGCATGTTGGCCAAAGCCATCACGATGAAGGACACGGCCACGCCCGCCAGGATCATCCGGTCGGCCGAGGTCGCCCGCGCCGCCTGCGCGACGCCCAGCACCAGGAAGGTCGTCACAAGCGCCCCGAGGAAGGCCAGCAGCGGCACCGTGGCAAGGCCCAGGAACATGCCGGTATGCAGAAGCGCCAGGATCGCCCCGAAGGCCGCGCCCGACGAGATGCCCAGAAGATGCGGATCGGCCAGCGGGTTGCGCGTCACCGCCTGCAGCGCCGCCCCCGTCATCGCCAGCCCCGCCCCCACCAGCGTCGCCAGCACCGCCCGCGGCAGGCGCAGATCCCAGACGATGGCGGTATGGCCGCGGGGCCAGTCCTCGGGGATTGTGCCGGGCAGCACCGCGTTGACCAGCACGCCGCGCACCGTCGCCCCCGGCACATAGACCGCCCCCACACTGACGGCGAGAGAGAAGGACAGCACCAGCACCACCCCGCCCGCGATCAGCAAGAGCGTCAGCGCCCCCGGACGCGCCGGGCGCGAGACCGCCCCCGCTTTTGCGGGGGCGGCTTCGGGTGTCAGTTCGGGCTTGCTGGCCGGCATGGCTCAGTCGGCCCTGAAGCCTTCGGCAAGCTTCTGCACCGCGCCGATGTTGCGGGGGCCGGGCGTCGCCTCGACATATTCCAGCACGACGAAGCGGTTGTTCACCACCGCGTCGATCCCGGCGAAGGCGGGGTTGGTCATCATGAAGGCGATCTTCTCTTCAGCCGTGACCGCGCCGTAATTGACGATGACGACGATCTCGGGATCGCGCTCGATCACCGGCTCCCAGCCGATCTCGGCCCAGCTCTTTTCCAGATCATCCATGATGTTGGTGCCGCCCGCCGCCTCGATCAGCGCGGTCGGCATGGCATAGCGGCCGGCGGTGAAGGGCGCATCCTCGCCGGAATCATAGACGAAGACGCGGGGCGGCGTGTCGAAGGCCTCCAGCCCCGCGATCAGCTCGCCCAGCTCGGCCCGCCAGCCCGCGACCAGCGCCTCGGACCGGTCCTCGACCCCGAAGATCATGCCGAGGTTCAGGATATCGGCATACATGTCCTCCATGCTGGCGCGGTCCTTGTCCATGATATGGATGCAGCTTTCGCGCAGCTCGTAGACCGCGATCCCGAAGGGGGCGAGCGTTTCGGGCGTGACCTCGCCGCCCACCCGCATGCCATAATTCCAGCCGGCGAAGAAGAAGTCCGCCCCCGCCCCGATCAGCACCTCGCGCGAGGGGTAGCGTTCCGAAAGCTCGGGCAGTTCGGCAACGCCCTCGCGCATCGATTCGTCCAGCGTCTTCCAGCCCGAGACGCCGGTGAAGCCGATCATGTGGTCGGTCAGGCCAAGGACCAGCATCATCTCGGTCAGGTTCACGTCGTTCGAGATGGCGGCTTCGGGCGGGGCGTCGAACGTCACCTCGCGGTCGCAGCTTTGCACGGTGACGGGATGGGCCAGCGCAGGCGCGGCGGCGCTCAGCAGAAGGGCGGTGAGGATGTGTCGCATGGGTTCTCCTTTCGGGGAGGGGTCAGGGGTCAAGGTGGAAGGTCAGATGCGGCGACCCGGCGAGGCTCAGCCGGTCCTGCCGGACCGAGACGCCGAAGGCCGGGCCCAGCGTCGCCGGGGTCAGCGCGGCCGCCGCGGGGCCCTGCGCCACGGCGCGCCCCTCGTGCAAGAGCACGATCTCGTCGCAGGTGGCGGCGGCGAGGTTGAGGTCATGGAGGCTGACCACGATGGTCAGGCCAAGGTCGCGGATCAGGGCCAGCGCCTCGAGCTGATGGCGGATGTCGAGGTGGTTGGTCGGCTCGTCCAGCACCAGAAGCGCGGGTTCCTGCGCCAGCGCGCGGGCGATCATCACGCGCTGGCGTTCACCGCCCGAAAGCGTGCCGATGGGGCGGGGACCGAACCCGCCCAGCCGCAGCCGGTCAAGTGCCGCGTCGATGATTTCGCCATCCCGCGCCCCGCCGCGAGACAGGCCCTGCCGATGCGGTGCGCGGCCAAGGGCCACGATCTCGCGCACGGTCAGGGCGAAATCGGTGGGCTGTTCCTGCAGCACGGCGGCGATCCGGCGGGCGACGGCGCGCGGCTCGGTGCGCCAGATGTCGGCCCCGTCCAGAAGCACCCGGCCCGCTCCGGGCCGCAGATAGCGGTAGATCAGGCGCAGCAGCGTGGACTTGCCCGCCCCGTTCGGCCCGACGACGCCCAGGATGCGCCCGCGCGCAAGGCCAAGGCTGACCGGATGCAGGATCACCCGCCCGCCGGGGGCCGTCCAGCCCGCCCCTTCGAGAAGTAGATGCGCGGTCATGCCAGCCGCACCCGCAGTGCCTCGGCCCGCAGATAGGGGGCGGGCGGCCCGGCCTCTGGGGAGGCGGAAGGCGAAAGAGCGGTGACCGTGACCCCATCGGCCGAGACGGCCCAGTCGAAGCGGCAACATGGCCCGCAGGCGGCCGTCTCGACCGTGCCGCCAAGCGCCAGATCATCGCCGACAAGCCGTTGTGCCTGCAGCATGGCGGCCGAGGCCCGCCGCAGAAGCGCCAGCGCCACATCACAGGGGCGGCCCGTGACCGGGCAATCGCGGGCCTCGGTCAGAACATGGGTGGGGTCGTGTGCCATCGCGCCCTCCGCGCCGGGGGGCGGGGCTTGGGCGGACCTGAATTGTCAAACGGCGCGGGCCGGTCTTTCATCCTGTCGCTCCTTCCGGGACACCCCGCCCGGGTTGGTTGGATCAAGATGGCAGGTCTCCTGACTCGCGGGTCGTGGCTTATCCTGCGCCTTCCCGGCGCGTCTGGGCGCCAGTGGCAAATCGCAGGATGGCTCACCGCTTACAGTTGCGGGGGCAGTCGCGGATTTGGCGCCTCTGGGCTCCTCCTCACCGCGTTCCCTTTTCAGCCGGGCCGTTTGGGGCAGCCCGGACACCATCATGGCGCGACGCTACGGTGGTGCGGGGGCGGCGTCAATCGAAGATCCGGCAGAGGGTGCCCGATGGCACTGGCCGGCCCCCCGTCCGGCAAGCCGGGGCAAAGCTTCCGATGGTCGGAGGGCATGATCCGGCAGCTTTCGCGGTCCGGCCGCGCATGGGCCATGGGCACGGCCTTCCCCCTGATCCGCAGGGGCTTTGCAGGCGACAGGGTCGATCAAACATGCGACGGGGCGGCCGATGGGCCGCCCCGCGTGTTGCTCTGGCGATGATCCGCCTCAGCGGTAGGGATAGCCGGCGGCCTCCATATTGGCGGCATAGTCCTTGAAGGCCTGGACCACGCGGCCGGCACGCGGGCTCGACCCCGCGATCTCGTCCCAGAAGCCCTCGGCATCGGCGACGACCTGCGCCCATTCATCGGCCGGGATCGAGGTCAGCTCCATCTTCTCGCCATGCACGCGCAGCTGCGCCTCGCCGCCCCAGTACCAGACGGCACGGTAGTAATGCGACTGGTCGATGGTGATCTTGAACAGCTCCTGCAGATGCGGCGGGACGTTGTCCCAGGAGGCGGTATTTGCGAAATAGCTGCCGAACCACGCCCCGGTGACCGAGTTTGTCAGCGCGTAATTGCAGATATCTGCCCAACCCACCTCATAGGCTTCGGTGAAGCCGCACCAGGCGACGCCGTCAAGCTGGCCGGTCTGAAGCTGCACCTCGACATCGTCCCACGGCACGGTCACGGGGATCAGCCCGTATTGCGACAGGAACCGACCCGCGGTCGGCACGCCGAAGACGCGCTTGCCGCGCAGGTCGGCAAGGCTGCGGATCGGGTCGATGGTGAAGATGTGCAGCGGATCCCAGGCGCCGGCCGACAGCCAGGTGACGTTGTCGACCTCGTCATAGGCCTCTTTCCAGATCTCGTTCAGGCCATAGTAGTTGAACAGCGCCGGCACATCGAGGCTGAAGCGCGTGGCGAAGGGGAAATAGCCGCCGAAGACGCTGATATCGACGGGCGAGGCCATCGTCGCCTCGTCCGACTGCACGGCATCAAGCGTGCCGTTCTGCAGGGCGCGGAACAGCTCGTCCGTGGGCACAAGCTGGTCGGCATAGTAAAGCTCGATCTCCATCTCGCCATTGGCGGCGGCGTTGAAGGCGTCGATCTGCGGCTTGATCACATGCGCGCCGAGGGGGGCGCCGGAATAGGTCTGCAGCCGCCAGCGGATCGGGGCCTGCGCGTTCACATAGGGCGCCGACAGGGTCGAGGCCGCAGCCGCCGTGCCGCCGATGGCCGCCGTTGTCAGGAACTTGCGCCGCGAGGCGAGGATCTTTTCGGAGGGGGATTTGGTCATGGTCTCTTCTCCTTGCTGGGTGGGTTGTTGTCGGCTTTCAAATCAGGACGAGGGCGATCTGCGGAAACACCATCACCAGCGCGATGGTCAGCGCCATCATCAGAACGAAGGGCCAGATCGACCGATAGATATCCCACAGCGTGACCTCGTTCGGGGCAAGGCCTCGCATCAGGAACAGGTTATACCCGAAGGGCGGCGTGATATAGGCAATCTGGCAGGTCATCGTGTAAAGCACACCGAACCAGATCATCTGGTCGCGCACGCTGTCAAAGCCCAGGTCCAGCATCCGCACCAGCGGGATGTAAAGCGGGGCGACGATCACCAGCATGGCGGTATCGTCAAAGAACATGCCCAGCATGATGAAGCTGAGCTGCATCAGGATGATCACCTGCCAGGGCGAAAGCTCCCACCGGGTGATGAACAGCGCCTCGACCGCGCTGACCGCGCCCAGGCCGTCGAACACGGTGGAAAAGGCCAGCGCCGCAAGGATGATCCACAGGAACAGGGCCGAGATCGCCATCGTCCTCTCGGCGCTTTCGCGCACCATCTGCCAGCTGAGCGTGCGCTTGATCAGGGCGGCGATCAGCGTGGCCGCGGCGCCGATGGCGGCGCTTTCGTGCAGGAAGGTGACACCGCCCAGGAACAGCCCGATCATCGCGGCGAAGATCAGCACCGGCAGGATCCCCGCCCGAAGAAGGGCCAGCTTCTGGCGCAACGGCATGTCCAGATCCTCGTCCGGCGCGGGCGGGGCAAGCGCGGGGTTCAGGCGCGCGCGGATCAGGATGTAGATCACGAACATCGTCGCCATCAGAAGCCCCGGCAGGATCCCCGCGATCCAGAGCCGGTCGACCGGCTGCCCGGCAATCGCGCTGTAAAGGATCATCACCACCGAGGGCGGGATCAGGATGCCCAGCGACGAGCCGCCCTGCACCACGCCCGTCACCAGCACCTTGTCGTAGCCGCGTCGCAGCATCTCGGGCAGGGCGATGGTGGCGCCGATGGCCATGCCCGCGACCGACAGCCCGTTCATCGCCGAGATCACCACCATCAGGAACACCGTCCCCACCGCCAGCCCGCCGGGCACCCGCCCGAACCAGACGTGGAACATGCGATAAAGGTCTTCCGCGATGCCCGACCGGGCCATCACATAGCCCATGAAGACGAACAGCGGCAGCGCCACCAGCGCCGTCCAGCGGAACAGCTTGAAGGCCTGGTTGAAGGCCAGCTCCTCGCCGCCGACGCCATAGCCCACAAGCGCCATGATCGAGGCGACGAACCCGATGGCCGCGAATACCCTCTGCCCGGTCATCATCAGGACCATGAGCGAGAGGAACATCAGAAGGGCGATGGCCTCGTGGCTCATGTGGTCACGTCTTTCCGGATGGGGGGCAGGATCTCGGTCCCGGTGATCGCGGCCCATCCATAGCGGATCGCCAGCGCAAGCGACTGAAGCAGCATCAAGGCCAGACAGAGGGTCATGAGCCATTTGATCGGCACCACCGAGGGGCGCCAGACCGAGGGCAGCCTCTGGTCGGTCTCGATCGAGAATTGCAGGCTCGAGATCGAGCCCCACAGAAGGATCGCGATGTAGAAGATCAGGCAGCCGACCGTCGCCAGATCCAGCCATGCCTTGCCGCGCGCGCTGAACCGGTCGTAGAACAGGTCCATGCGGACATGGGTATTGTCCTTCAGCGTCTTGGCCCCGCCCATGAAGTAATAGGCGGCCAGCGTGAACTGCAGGAACTCGAGCCCCCACATGATGTAGATGTCGAGGAATTTGCGCGCCACGACATCATAGAGCATGACCGCCATCATCACGAAGATGAGGAGTGTCGCGAACCAGCCCGTCAGCTCGGACACCCAGTCCGTCGCCCGGACATACCAGGACAGCACCCGCTTCATGCCGGGGGCCGGCCGAAAGCGGGCACGACTTCACTGGATGCGCTCAGGCCTGCGCGTTCCGCCACGACTTTCCCCCTGACCGACACTGCTTCGGCCCGATGATGTGGCCATGAGGGGCAAGGAACTGTCAACCCGAATCCCTGACCGAATGGTCAATATCGGACCGGCTTTCGACTTTCGGTTGACTGATCGGGCAGCAACGCTCAAGGCTCGGGCGCGGGGCTCGGGCGCTGGGGCTCGGGCGCTGGGGCTGGTCGTCGCAAGGAAAGGGTCCGGGGCGGCATCATGGACACATTCGATGTGGCGGTAATCGGCGCGGGCGTTGTCGGCTGCGCCGTCGCCAGGCGGCTGACGCTGGACGGGGCACGGGTTCTGGTGCTGGAGGCGGCGGAGGATATCCTTGACGGCGCCTCGAAGGGCAACAGCGCGATCCTGCACACGGGTTTTGACGCGCCGCCCGGCACTCTGGAGGCCGCCTGCGTCGCCGCCGGCCATGCCGAATATCAGGAGATCCACGCCGCCCTTGGCCTGCCGCTTGATCGTTCGGGGGCGCTGGTCCTGGCATGGTCCGAGGAAGAGGCCGCCCGCCTGCCCGTCCTGATGGACAAGGCCCGCGCCAATGGCGTCGCCGCGATTGACCCCCTGACCGCAGCCGAGGTCCGGGCGCTGGAACCCGCGCTTGCCGACGGCGTCGTGGCGGGCTTCCGGGTGCGGGACGAGTTCCTGATCGATCCCTGGTCGGCGCCTCTGGCCTATCTGCGCCAGGCGCTGGCGAATGGCGCCGAGCTTCGGCGCGGCTGCGCCGTCACCGGGGCCGAGCGGAAGGGGGATCACTGGCACATCACCACGACCCGCGAAGATGTGGCGGCCCGCACGGTCATCGTCGCGGCGGGGCTTTGGGGCGATCAGGTCGAGGCGCTGTTCACCGGAAAGGCCCCCTTCACCATCCGTCCCCGCAAGGGGCAGTTCGTGGTCTATGACAAGCCCGCCGCGCGGCTGGTGACCCATATCCTCCTGCCCGTTCCGACCGAAGTGACCAAGGGTATCGTGGTCTGCCGCACGGTGTTCGGAAACCTGCTGGTCGGCCCCACCGCCGAAGAACAGGACGACCGCCGCCACGCGACCCTCGACAGCGCGACCCTGCAGACCCTCATGGCCCGGGGCGAGGCGATCCTGCCGGCGCTTGCCGGGCAGGATGTGACGGCGATCTACGCCGGGTTGCGGCCGGCCACCGAGCACCCCGAATACCGCATCACCTGGGATCCCGAGCGGCGCTATCTGGGGCTGGGGGGCATCCGCTCGACCGGCCTTTCGGCGGCGCTGGGCCTGGCGCGGCACGCCGCGGGCCTGATCGCGGCCACCGCGCCCGGCTGGAATGCGCTGATCGACCCCGAGGTGCCGCGCGTGCCCAATCTGGCCGAGATCGCCCCCCGCGACTGGCAGTGCGCCGGTCATGGCGGCATCCTCTGCCATTGCGAGCTTGTCACCCGGCGCGAGGTCGAGGCCGCGCTCTCCGGGCCGCTGGGCGCACGCACGCTGGCAGGGCTGAAGCGCCGGACAAGGGTGACGATGGGCCGGTGCCAGGGCTTCTACTGCTCGGAGGCGCTGGCCCGGATCACCGAAGGCCGGCTGGCCCAACCGATGGGGGTTGACGATGCCTGAGCCGTCCGGGGCAACCGCCCTGCCCGACCCTGCCCGGGAAGGGCCTGCCAGCGAAGAATTGGTCGATGTTCTCGTCGTGGGCGCCGGTCCCGCCGGTCTTTCTGCGGCCGTGATGCTGCGGCGGTTGGGTGTCGGGCGCGTTCTGGTGCTGGACCGCGAGGCGGCGGCGGGCGGCATTCCGCGGCACTGCGCCCACCCGCCCTACGGGATCCGCGAATTCGGGCGGTTGATGACCGGGCCGGGCTATGCCCGCAGGCTGGTCTCGGCCGCGCGGGGGGCGGGGGCGGAGATCCGGGTCGCGACCACCGTCACCGCGCTGCTTCCCGGCCCGCGGGTCGAGGTGACATCCGACGCAGGCCCGGCCACGATCCGCGCCCGCGCTGTCCTGCTGGCAACGGGGGTGCGCGAAACCAGCCGCGCCCAGCGCCTGCTTGGCGGGACTAAGCCCGGGGGCGTGATCTCGACCGGGGCGCTTCAGGGGATGGTGCATCTGGCAGGGGTCATGCCCTTCCGACGCCCGGTCATCCTGGGCACCGAGATGGTCGCCTTCTCGGCCCTGCTGACCTGCCGCGCCCATGGCATCCGCCCGGTCGCGATGATCGAACCCGGCCCGCGCACCATCGCCCGCTGGCCGGCGGCATGGCTGCCGCGGACCCTGGGGGTGCCGCTGATCCTTGACGCCACCGTCACCGCGATCAACGGCCGGGACCGGGTCGAGGGGGTGCATTTCGACAGCCCCGACGGCCCCGGCTTTCTGGCGGCGGATGGCGTCATCGTTACGGGCGGGTTCCGGCCCGAGGCCGCCTTGCTGGCGGGCAGCCACCTGATCCGCGATCCCGCCACCGGCGGCCCTGAAACGGATGCCCGGGGGCAGCTTTCGGACCCGTCCTATTTCGCCGCCGGCAACCTGCTGCACCCGGTCGAAACCGCAGGCTGGTGCTGGGCCGAGGGCCGCCGCGTGGCCCGCGCCATCGCGCAGTTCCTGAACCGGGCCGAAGAGGCTCCGGCGCGAGAGCCCGCCCGCATCGCGCTGCGCGGGCCGCTGGCCTATGTCACCCCGCGCCGCGCCGGCGCGCCGGCGGATGCGGCATTCGAGCGGCTGATCCTTCGGATGAAGCGCCCCGCCCGCGGCAGGCTGTCGTTGCGGGTGAACGGTCAGGAAGTCGCCGGGCGCAGCCTGACCGCCCGGCCCGAACGGCGCCTGTTCCTGCCCCTGCCGCCCGACGGTCGCGGGCCAGTCGAGGTGGTCTTCGAAGAGGAGGAACAGGGCGGATGAGCTACCTCGCCATAGACCAGGGCACCACGAGCACGCGCGCGATCCTTGTCGATGATGGCGGCGCGCGGCTTCTGGGCAGTTTCACGCACCGGCAGATCTATCCCCGGACGGGTTGGGTCGAGCATGACGCGGAAGAGCTTTTGGCCCATGTCGCGGCCTGCGTCGAATTGGGGCGCGCCGCCGGGGCGCAGGCGGCCGGCCTCGCCAATCAGGGCGAAAGCTGTCTGGCCTGGGATGGGCAGACCGGCAGGCCGCTGGGCCCGGTGATCGTCTGGCAGGATGACCGCACCTCGGATGTGACCGCGCGGCTGGCCGCCGAGGGGTTCGAGGCGCTGACCCTTGCGCGGGCGGGGCTGCCCCTCGACCCGTATTTCTCGGCCACGAAGCTTGCATGGTGCCTGGCCAATCTCGACGGCGCGGCGCGGCTTGCGGCGCGGGGGCGGCTGCGGCTGGGCACGACCGATGCGTTCTTTCGTGACCGCCTGACCGGGCAGTTCGTGACCGATCCGACCACCGCCTCGCGGACCTCGCTGATGGCGCTCGAGAGTTGCGCCTGGGATGCCGATCTTTGCGCCCTGTTCGGCGTGCCGATGGACTGCCTGCCACGGATCGCCCCCACGGCCGGCGATCTTGGCGGGCTGGGCGATCTTGCGCTGACGGCCAGCGTCGTCGATCAGCAGGCCGCACTTTACGGGCACGGCTGCCGCAGGCCGGGGCAGGTCAAGGTGACTTTCGGCACCGGGGGATTCGCGCTCTGCCCGACGGCACACCGCCCGCCTTCGGGGCAGGGGCCACTGCCGACCGTTGCCTGGGCGCTTCAGGGGGACGCGCCCGCCTATGCGCTGGAGGGCGGCGTCTATACGGCCGGGGCGGCGGTGAATTGGGCGCGGTCGCTGGGCCTGTTCTCGGACTGGACCGAGATCGAGGCCTTCGACACCCCGCCCGCGATCGCCCGCGGCCTTGCCTTCGTCCCGGCGCTGGCCGGGCTGGCCTGCCCCCATTGGGAGCGCGCGGCCCGCGGCGGCTTTCTGGGCCTTGGCCTTGACACGAGCGCACAGGATATGGCGCGGGCCGTGCTGGAGGGGATCGCCTTCCGGACCGCCGAGGTGATCGACAGTCTGGCCGCGCTGCAACCTCTCGAGGGGGCGGTCTGCATCGACGGCGGCCTTTCGGCCAATCCGGCCTTTGTCCGGTTCCTGGCCGATACCCTTGGTCGCGAGGTCCATGTCTCGCAGGAAAGCGAATTGACGGCGGTGGGCTGTGCCGCGCTGGCGGCATGGGGCGCGGGCGGCAGGCTTGAGCTTCCTGCGCAGGTCCGGCGCGTCACCCCCGCGCCGCAGCCCGAAAGCTGGCGACAGGCCTTCACCGCCGCGCGCCATGCCATCCGGGACTATGGCGCCCCGTTCGCCGCTGACTGAGAGGCGCCGGATGGGCGGGCATGGTCGGGCGGGCATGGTCGGGCCCGTGGCCCGCTTCGGTTCAACCGCCGACGGGCGCCTCGGCGCGCATCAGCCCTTCGGCCTTGAGCGCAGCCCAAAGCCCGGCCGGGATGGCCGCCTGCGCCGCCGCGAGGCTTGCGGCAAGCTCGGCCCTGCCCTGCCCGCCCGGAATGACGGAAACGACCGCGGGATGCAGCAGCGGGAACTGCACCGCCGCCTCGATCAGCCGCACCCCATGCGCGGTGCAGACCGCCTCGATCCGGGCGACACGGTCAAGGATCGCGGGCGGAGCCTCGGCATAGTCATAGCGCGCGCCGGGGATCGGGCCGGTGGCGAGGATGCCGGAATTGTAGGGCCCGCCGATCACCACGCCGATGCCGCGCGCCTCGCAAAGCGGCAGGAAGGAGTCGAGCGCCTCCTGTTCCAGCAGCGTATAGCGCCCCGCCAGCAGGAACAGGTCGAAATCCCCCCGCCGCGCCAGCGCCTCGGCCGCGGGCCATTCGTTCACGCCCGCACCGAAGGCCCGGATCACGCCCTCGTCGCGCAGCCGCATCAGCGCCTTGTAGCCGCCCGACATGAGCTCGTCCTGCCGCACCGCCAGCGCCTCGGGCGTTCTGTGGTTGAAGAGGTCGATGTCATGCACATAAAGCACGTCGATCCGGTCCAGCCCCAGCCGCTCGAGCGAAAACTCGAGCGAGCGCAGCACCCCGTCATGGCTGTAGTCGAACACCTCCTTGCGGCTGGGCACGTCGATCCAGAAGCCCACCCCGTCGCGCTGGTCAGGGGGCACGGCATGCAGAAGCCGGCCGACCTTGGTCGAGATGACGAAGTCGTCGCGCGGCTTGTCGCGCAGAAAACGGTTCAGCCGCGTCTCGGACAGGCCGAAGCCGTAAAGGGGCGCGGTGTCGAAATAGCGCAGGCCCGCGTCCCAGGCGGCAGTCAGCGTCGCCTGAACCTCGTCATCGGGGACGGATCGGAACAGGTTGCCGAGTGCGGCGCAGCCCTGCCCGATCTCGGTGAAGCTGACCCCGCCATTGCCGAGCCTGTCCCAATGTCGCCGTTTCATCGCTGCCCCTTCGTTCCGCCTCAGGCGGCATCTTCGCGGTGGATCAGGTTCATGATGCCCGCGCTCATCTCGGCATAATTGCGGCTGTTGGGCAACTCGCCTGCGATGCGGAAACGGTCCACCACGGCGATCCGGTCGGCAAGCGTGATCATCTCGGGCATGTCCGAGGTGATCAGGAGGATCGCCACCCCCTGATCCGACAGGTCGCGCAGAAGCTGGTGCAGATAGGCCTTGGTCTTGATGTCGATCCCGATGGAAGGCTCATCAACGATCAGGATCTCGACCCCCGCCGCCAGCCATTTCGCGACCGAAACCTTCTGCTGGTTCCCGCCCGACAGGTTCCCCAGTGTCTGGTCAAGGCTGGGCGTGCGCACCTCGAGCTGCCGGATCACCGGCGACACCGCTTCGGCGATACGCAGGCGCGGCAGGAACCCAAGGCGCGAGGCAAGCCGCTGCCAGACCGTCACGCCCGCGTTTTCCAGAACGGAATGCAGCAGGATCAGCCCCTCGCCCTTCCGGTCCTCGCTGACATAGCCGATGCGGTAGCGGTCGCGCGCGGTGCCGGGGGCGTCGATCGCGGCCTCCTGCCCGTTGACAAGGATCGTGCCGCCGCGCAGCCGGATCTTGCCGAGGATCGCCTTGGCCAGTTCCGACCGCCCCGCCCCGATCAGGCCATAAAGCCCCAGGATCTCGCCCTTGTGCAGCTTGAGGTTCACGCCCTCATGCCCCGCCTCGGTCGCCAGCCCCTGCAGTTCCAGCGCGGGGGTGCCGGTGGCCCGGTCGCGCGGGTCCCAGTCGGGGATCCGCTCGCTGCGGCCGATCATCAGTTGCACCAGATCGCCCCGTGTCATCCCGGCAAGGGGGCGGCTTTCGCAGGCGTTCTTGCCGTCGCGCAACACCGTGACCTGATCGCAAAGCGCCAGCACCTCTTCCAGCTTGTGGCTGACGAAGACGATGGAAACACCACTGTCGCGCAGCTTGTGGAGCAGTTCGAACAGCGTTTCCGTCTCATGCGGGGTCAGCGAGGCAGTGGGTTCGTCCAGAAGCAGCACCTTCGATTCGTGCGACAGGGCCTTGGCGATTTCCACCAGTTGCATCCGCGCCACCGACAGCCGCCGGACCGGCATCCGGGGATCAAGGTCAAGGCCCAGCACCTTGAGCCACTTTGCCGCCTCCTCATGGATCGCGTTGTAGTCGATGGGCGCCAGATCAGCCCGGCTCAGCCGGTCGAGCATGATGTTTTCGCCGATGGAGAAGCGGGGGATCAGGTGGCGTTCCTGATGGACGACCGAGATGCCCATTTCGTTCGCGTGGTGGATGTTGCGCAGGCTCATCGCCTCGCCGCCGATCAGAAGGCGGCCCGAGTCGGCCTGATGCACCCCGGTGATGACCTTGATCAGCGTGGACTTGCCCGCGCCGTTTTCGCCCAGAAGCGCGTGGATCGACCGGGGCTTGAGGCGGATCGACACGCCCGAGAGGGCCACGACGCCCGGAAAGGTCTTGGTGACGTCCAGCGCCGAAAAGGCGTCGGGTTGCGTCTCGGTCAGGTCGATCATGCGGCGAACCTCCGCTCGGCGCGCCAGGCGCGGACACGGTCGATGGCGACGGCCCAGAGGATGAGGACGCCGAGGACAATCTGCACCGCGAAAGGGTCGATCCCGAACAGGACCAGCGCCTGGGTGATGATGGCGATGATCGCGACGCCCAGGATCGTGCCCATGACGCTGACATGGCCACCGGCCAGCACCGCGCCGCCGATCACGGGGGCCGCGAAAGAGGCGATCAGCCAGTCGCTGCCGATGGTGGGCTGGCCGATCTGGAGGCGGGCCACGACCATCATTCCCGCGATCGCCGCCAGCAGGCCCGAGATCGCATGCGCCCAAAGCACCGCACGGTTGACCGAGACGCCCCCCAGCTCGGCCGCATGGGGATTGCCGCCGGCGGCCAGGATATGCCGGCCGATCCGCAGCCGGTTCAGCAGCACCGCCATGCCGATGGCGATGATCAACGCCGGGACCGCCAGCATCGGGATCGGCCCCCAGAGCACCGCATTGCCAAAGGACTTCACGCTGTCGGGAATGCCGTAGAAGGGCTGCGCCCGGGTGATGCCAAGGGTGATGCCGTTGAAGATATAGAGCGTGGCCAGCGTGATGATGAAGGCCGAGATGCCGGTCTTGGCCACCAGCCAGCCGTTCATCAGCCCCGCGCCCAGCCCGATGGCCACCCCCAGCGCAATCGCCAGCGGCACCGGCAGGCCCCAGACCTCCATCGCGCCGGCGAAGGAGATTGCGGCCAGCCCGCCGATGGCGCCGACCGAGAGGTTCATCTGCCCGATGGCGATGATGATCATCTGGCTCATCGCCACCAGCGCGTTGATGGCAAGGGCCGCCAGCAGCACCTGGATGTTGAAGCTCGACAGGAAGGCGGGCCGCAGGAAGGCGATCACCGCGATGGCCGCGACGACGACCAGCAGAAGGCCCATCCAGTCCTGACGGAAAAAGCGCGTGACGCGGGTCATGCCATCCTCATCTTCTGAAGCCAGGCGCGGCGCAGGCTGTCGGCCACGACGGCGACCAGCAGGAGCACGCCCAGAACCGCCCGCACCCAGAACTCGCCCACCTGCAACAAGAGAAGCCCCGCCGACAGAAGCGTCACGAGCACCGCGCCCAGGAAAGTGCCCAGAACCGACACCCGCCCCCCGGTCAGAAGCGTGCCGCCAAGGACCGGGGCAAGGAAGGCCGGCAGCAGCCAGTCCTGCCCCAACTGCCCCGCCATCGACGGGATCGCAGCCCCCGTGCGGGCCGTCAGCATCATGCCCGCGAGTGCTGCCAGCGCGCCTGACAGCATGTGGCAGAGGGTGAAGGTCGCATTGACGCGGATGCCCGAAAGCTCGGCCGCCTCGGGCGAGGCACCGGCCGCCAGCATCCGCCGCCCGAGGGCGGTGAAGCGGTAGAGATATCCCAGCCCCAGCGCCACGACGATGGCGACGATCAGCAGGGGCGAAACATAGCCGCCGATCCGCATCCGCCCGAAATCCGCGACCGCCGGGGGCAGTTCGCGAAAGGCCTCGGCCCGGGTCAGAAAGATCATGACGCCGAAGAAGATGCTCATCGTGGCGAGCGTGATGATGAAACTGTGGATGCCGGTCCGGGTGATGATCACCCCGTTGACCCATCCCAGCGCCGCGCCCATCGCCAGCGCCCCGGCCATCGCCAGGGGCAGCGGCAGGCCCAGCGACTGGATCAGCCAGCCGCCGAACATCACCGAACAGACGCCGATCGCCCCGACCGACAGGTTCAGCCCTCCGGTCACGATCACCACCATCATCGAAAAGCCGATGACGATGTCGATCCCCATCGTCCGCCCCAGCGCGTAAAGGCTGAAACGCGAGGTAAAGCCGGGGGCAAAGAGGGTGAAGACCGTGGCAAAGACCACGATCAGCACGATCAGCCCGAATTCGTTGGTCAGAAGGAACCTGCGCCAGCCCGAAAGCTGCGGCGGGGTGGCCGCAGGCTCGGCCGGGGTCTCAGCAACATCTGTCGTCATCGCGCCGCCCTGATCGAGACCGGGCCCAAGACCTGCCCGGCAGTGATGCGAGGGGGGCGCCGCCGCCCGGCACCCCCCTTCTTGTTATTGCTCAGCCGCCGTTACGGGCAATCGAGATAGGTGGCCTCGAAATCGGCCATCAGCTCGGCCGTGACCGTCTGCATCGCGACGATATAGGTGCCGACGCTTTCGGCATCGACGAAGGCGGTGCCGCTGTCGATGAACTTGTCGGTCAGCGCGGTCGAGCCGAAGGGCGCATCCGCCTTCACGGTGCAGCCATTGCGCATCCGGTCGGCCGCGAAAGAGCCGATGAAGCCCTGACCATAGGGATTCTGCAGCATCGTGCCATGGACATAGCCGTCGGCAATGGCCTCGAGCACCACCTCGTCATGGTCGATCCCGACCATCACGATCCGCTTGTCCCCGATCCGGCGGAGCGAGTTGGCCGCGACGACCGCCGGCACCCAGGCGGTGGTGATGATGCCGTCGACATTGTCGGCCTCGGCGGCGAGGAAGGCGTTGATCCGCTCTTCGGCCGGTTCCGGCGCGTCGATATCGGCGATGACCTGGATCACCTCGACCCCGTCGCCCGCCTCATCCGCGGCGCGCTGCACGGCGTCGATGCGCAGTTGCGTGTTGGGATCGACAAGGAAGCCGGTGAAATGCGCGATCCGGCCTTCGCCGCCCATCGCCTCGATCAGCTCCTTCGTGCCCAGATAGGCCGAATTGCCGGTGTCGGTGCCAAGGCAGAAGGCATCGGCCGAGGGCTGCTGCAGACAGCCCGCAAGCGAGATGACGGTCGCGCCTTCGCCCGTCAGCTCTCCGACGATCGAGTTGGTGCCCACGGGATCGCCCGGGAAGATCAGGAAGGCGTTGTAGCCCTGGGTCAGCAGGCTTTCCAGCAGCTGGTTCTGCTGGCTGAGTTCCCACTGCTGCGGCACCCGGTAATCGGCCCCGCTCAGACCGAATTCGGCGGCGGCATCGGCGCCGGCCTGTTCCCAGGCGGCGAAATAGGGATGCGGGCCACCGGGCACCAGCGCCACGCGCGTATCGGCAAACGCGGCCGAGCCCAGCATCGCGGCCGCCGCCGTTCCGGCAAAGAGCCCGCGCCGCAGGTTCTGCGACTTGATTGTCATGGTCGTTCTCCTCCTCTGTCGGTGCCGCTCTCCCACGGCCCTTATGTCGATATACTGATATACTGGTAACGCAGCAAGTTATTCCGCCTCACCTCCAGGCCTCCAGCTCGAAGAGGGTCGCGAACTGGGCGAAGATGGCCCCTGCGTCTTCGGCGAAATAGTCGGGACGCTGGTCCATCAGGTGACGAATCGTCAGGAAGACCCGGTCCAGATGGGCCTGCATCGCCTGCCGGGCGGCATCGGGATCCCGGGCGCGCAGGGCTTCGAGGATCTCTTCATGCTCGCCCAGCACGATGCGCAGATGGTCGCGCTCGGGATAGGCCAGCCGGCGCACCCGGTCGAGATGGGCCTTGGCGCTGTAGACGATCTTCCAGACCTCGGCCGAGGCCCCGAATTCGCAGATCGCGCGGTGCATCCCCTCGTCCAGCTCATAGAACTGGTCGTAATCGGCCTCTGCCGCCAGAACCCGCTGCTGGTGCATGTTGAAATCCAGCGAGCGGACGAAGGCAGGCGTCGCCTTGCGCGCCGCGAACTGCACCACCCGGGTTTCCAGCGCGTCGCGCACCAGCTGACCGTCGAACAGGCGCTGCAGGTCGATCGGGCTGACGAAGGTGCCGCTGTTGGGCACGACATGGACCAGATTCTCGGCATGAAGCTGGATCAGCGCCTCGCGCACCGGGGTGCGCGAAATCTCGAGCCGTTCGCAGATCAGCTTCTCGTTGATCGGGGCGCCGGGCGGAAAGGCAAGGCTGACGATGGCGTGGCGAATCACGTCATAGACCTGCGGCGTCTTGGGCAGGCCCGCCTTGACCATTCCCGGCGCGAGGAAGGTCTCGAGCCGGATCACTTCGGTCGCATCAGCCTCGGCGCGTTGCGGTCTTGGCACGTTTTCCCCCTTGCGCGGTCGTCCTTCGGCACTTGACAGAAGGGACTCCGGTCTTTCATTGAATACCAGTATATCGGAAACGGAGCCCATGTCAGTCAAGCCTTTCCATCACCGGGCCCGAACGTGAGCGACCGTCGATCCGCCTCCGACGGCCCCGCAGCCCCGGCCTCGGGCGAGGCGCAAGTGATGCAGGCCGTGCTGCTGCATGGCATCCGCGACCTGCGCCCCGCGACCCTGCCCCGCCCCCGGCCCGGCCCGGGCGAGGCGCTGGTGCGGGTCCGGCGGGCGGGGATCTGCGGGTCGGACATCCACTACTTTCAGCACGGCCGGATCGGGCGATTCGTGCCGAAACGCCCGCTGGTTCTGGGCCATGAATTCGCGGGCGAGGTCGCGGGGCTGGGCGAGGGCGCGCCCGCCGGCCTTCTGGGCCAGCGGGTCACCGTGGACCCGTCCATTCCCTGCGGCACCTGCGAGCATTGCCACGAGGGCCGCTACAACCTGTGCAACAACATGCGCTTTTTCGGCTCGGCCAGTTGCGATCCGCATCTGGACGGCGGCTTTGGCGAACATGTCACCGTGCCCGCCGCCAATTGCCATCCCCTGCCCGACCATCTGGGCTGGGCCGAGGCCGCGATGGTCGAGCCGCTGTCCGTCGCCCTTCATGGGATCGAGAGGGCAGGCCGGGTCAGCGGCAGGCGCGTCCTGATCACCGGGGGCGGCACGATCGGGCTGATGATCCTGCTGGCCGCCCGCGCCTATGGGGCGCGCCACATCACCCTGGCCGACCCCCTGCCCTTCGCCCGCGCCCAGGCGCTGAACCTTGGCGCCGACCACGCCTTCGACCCGACCGATGCCGCCGCCGATCCGGGCGAAAGCTGCGAGATCGGGTTCGAGGCCTCGGGCGCCGTCAGCGCGCTTGGCCTTGCGCTGGCGCAGATCCGAAAGGGGGGGACCATCGTGCAGGTCGGCACGCTGCCCGCCGAAGTGGCGCTGCCGCTGAATGACATCATGGCGCGCGAGCTGACCCTGCTGGGATCGTTCCGCTTTGCCCATGTCTTTGCCACGGCGCTGGCGCTGGTCTCGCGCGGGCAGATCGCGCCGCTGAAGCTTTTGTCGGCCACCTATCCGCTGGACCGCCTGCCCGAGGCGATGACCCGCGCGGCAGGCCGGGATGGCGTCACCAAGATCCAGATCGACCTCTGAGGGCAGGCAGCCCCCGGACCTCGCCCCCGTCAACTCCGCCGCGCGCTCCAGTCGGCATGTTCCGCCTCGGCCCGTTCGAGCGCCGGCAGGTTCAGCAGCCGCCGCAGCAGGGCCACCGCCACCGCGCGCCCGCGCAGGTTGACCTCGGCGGGCCCCGCGGTTTCCGCATGGATCCCCAGCTTGAGATAGATCGACTGCAGCCGGTTCTGCACCGACCGAAGCGACAGGCCCCGCCGCGCGGCGATGGAGCGGTCGGTCAGGCCCAGCGCGATATCCAGCAGGATCTCGTATTCCGCCTCGGTCAGCGCGACGGCGGGCACCATTCCGCGTTGCTGGGTGCCGCGCACCTCGCCGTCGATGACGCATTGGTTCTCGAGGAAGATGCCCCGCAGCGCCAGCCGCAGCCTCTCGTCCGAGGCGGATTTGAGGACATAGCCATAGGCCGCCCCCGGCGGCACGATCCGGCTGACGCCGCGGACATAGGCTTCGTCGGCATAGTTCGACCAGAACAGGATCCGGGTCATCGGCCGTTCCCGCCAGATCGTCCGCGCGGCGTCGATGCCGGTGCGCGGCTGCATCTGCAGATCCATGACGATGCAGGCCTCGGGCGTGCTGCGCGACAGGGCCTCGCCCTCGGCACCGCTCGCCGCTTCGATCAGGGCGTCGCATTCGGGCAGGGCCTCGCGCACGGCATCGGCAAGATAGGCGCGGTGCAGCGGGTCATCCTCGACGATCAGCACCTTCATGGGGCCGCCACTCCGGCAGGCGCGGGATGCGCCGGGGCCAGCACGCCGGCATCCGGCAGCAGGACTTCGACCGCGGTGCCATGCCCGCCGGGGCCGGGCCCGATCCTGAGCCGGGCCCCGATCAGCCGCGCGCGCGTGCGCATGTTCTCGAGCCCCGCGCCGCCGGAGGGGGACCCAGCCTGCAGGCCCCGGCCGTCATCGCTGACCAGAAGCCTGACCGTGCCGCCCTCGGTCAGCGACAGCAGAACCGCGATCCGGCCCGCGCCGGAATGGCTGACTGCATTGTTCACCGCCTCCTGCAGGATTCGGAACAGGGCGACGGCCAGCGCGGAGGGCAACCTGTCCAGCGCCCCGTGGCTTTGATCCTCGAAGGTCGTCCTGACGCCCGCCGCACCGTCGCGGGCCGCCCGGTCGAGGTGATGCTCCACCGCCTGGGCAAAGCCGAAGAGCTGCATCACGGTCGGCTTCGCCTCTTCGATGATCTGGCGCAGCGCCGCCATGCTGCGCCGCAGACTGTCGCCCAGCTGGACCACCTCGGCCGGGTCGATCCGGGGCGTCTGGGTCAGCCGGTCGATCCGGCGGGCAAGCCGGGTCAGATCGGCGAGCGTCTGGTCGTGCAGGTCCATGCCGATCCTCTGGCGCTCGGCCTCGAGCGCCTCGGTCAGGCGCAGCGCGCCCTGGCGCAGACCTTCCTCGCGGGCGCGGGCCTCGGCCTCGACGATGGCGGACTGGCGGGCCTGATGCTGGGCGCGCAGCGCGTAGAAATAGGGCGAGAGCAGTTCCGCCACGTAGCGGGCATTGCGCACATCCTCGGGGCCGTAACTGCCTGCCTGATGGCGCGAGCAGTTGAGCGAGCCGATCACCTCGCCATGCACGATCAGCGGCAGGTGAATGCGGGCGCGCAGCTGGTGTTCATGGATCGGGATGGTGAAGGCGCCGTCGAAATGAAAGCGCGGGTCGGTCGTCGCGTCATCGGCAAGGATGTGATCGACCTCGCCCCTTAGAAGCGAACAGATCGGGCTGAACTCGACCGGCGCCTCGGGCCGCCCGCCCCAGGCCGTGTCGATGCCGGATTCATAGGCCGTATGGACCTTGCCGTCGGTTCCCAGAATGCAGACGTCAAGGTGATCATGCGGCACGATCTGCGCGATCTCGGCCGCGACGGCGCGGATCGCCGACTGGAAATCAAGCTGCCCCGCCAGAAGCCGCGAGATCCGGAAAAACTGGTTCAGGCGCGGCGCGCGGCGGCCGGTCGACATGAGACGAACCCTCCTCCCTGGCCCTCCTCGCTGGGGTGATCATGCCTCGCGGCGCGTCCCTCGCCAAGAGCGGAGGCTGCCAGTGATCTGCGGGTTCCCGCAAGGCATGCTGCGCGAAGGCGCAAACGCGCTGCCGGTCTGGCACTGGCGCTTGCGCCCGTGTCGGCGCCACTCTGGCCCCAGCGGGAAGAGGAGCCCGCCCACAGACATGCGGCGGCGCCCCGCGCACCGCCGATCAGGGGAGGAATTTGGATGACCAGGACGTTCCTGTTGACGACTGCCGTTGGTGCCGGGCTTGGCATGCTGGCAGTTCCGGCCGTGGCCGATACCAGCGACAGCCGGATCGCGCTGTCGAACAACTATGCCGGAAACTCGTGGCGGCAGGCGATGCTGACCAGCTGGGAAACCGTGACCGGCCCCGCCGTGGCCGAAGGCGTGGTCGCCGCGGCCGATGCCTTTACCACGGGCGAAAACTCGGCCACCGAACAGGCCGCACAGATCCAGAACATGATCCTGCAGGGCTATGACGCGATCGTGGTGAACGCGGCCTCGCCCACGGCGCTGAACGGTGCGGTCAGGGAGGCCTGTGACGCGGGCATCGTCGTCGTGTCCTTCGACGGTATCGTGACCGAGCCCTGCGCCTGGCGCATCGCCGTGGATTTCCACGAGATGGGCCGCGTCCAGATCGAATACCTCGCCGAGCGTCTGCCGGAGGGCGGCAACCTGCTCGAGATCCGGGGCCTTGCCGGTGTCTTCGTGGATGACGAGATCAGCGCGGGCATCCATGCCGGCGTGGCCGAGTTCCCGCAGTTCGAGATCGTGGGCTCGGTTCATGGCGACTGGGCGCAGGATGTGGCGCAGCGGGCCGTTGCGGGGATCCTGCCCTCGCTGCCCGAGATCGTCGGCGTCGCCACCCAGGGCGGCGACGGCTATGGCGCGGCGCAGGCCATCGCGGCCGCCGGGCGCGATACGCCGATCATCATCATGGGCAACCGCCAGGACGAGCTCTTGTGGTGGTCCGAGCAGAAGTCGGCCAATGGCTACGAGACGATGTCGGTCTCGATCGCGCCGGGTGTCTCGACCCTGGCCTTCTGGGTCGCCCAGCAGATCCTTGACGGCAACGAGGTGCCGCAGGAGCTGGTGGTGCCGTTCCTGACGATCACGCAGGACAGCCTGGCCGAAGATCTTGCCAATACGCCCGTGGGCGGGGTGGCGAATGTGGAATACACGCTCGAAGATGCCCAGGCGGTGATCGCGGGCGCGATGTAACTCCGTTCTCCCGAACCCGGGGGGCCGGACTTGCCTGCGGGCAGGCCCGGCCCCCCGGAACCCGAGGCAAGCAGGCATGAACGAACAGACCCCGATCCTGTCGGTCAGCGACGCCCGGGTGCGCTTTGGCGAGGTCGTGGCGCTGGATGGTGTGAGCCTTGCCCTCTCTGCGGGCGAGTGCATCGGGCTTGTGGGGCATAACGGGGCCGGGAAATCCACGCTGGTCGGCATCCTGAACGGCGGGCTTGTGCCACAGGAAGGCCGGGTCTCGGTGTCGGGAGAGGCGTCTGGCTGGGATGTGGCCACGGCGCGCGCGCTGGGGCTGCGCTGCGTGTTTCAGGAATTGTCGCTTTGCCCCAACCTGACCGTCGCCGAAAACGCGCGGCTGATGCACGAAGGCCTGGCCGGTGGGGCCTGGCGGGCGCGGGCGCGGGCCCTTGTGAGCAAGACACTGGACGAGATCTTTCCCGGTCACGGGATAGACCCAAGGGCAACGGTGTCGATGCTTCCCATCGCCCGGCGGCAGATGGTCGAGATCGCGCTGGCCTTCTGCGACGCGGGCACGCCCCCCGGCATCGTGATCCTGGACGAGCCGACCTCGTCGCTTGACGCCGGGATCGCGCGGCAGCTTCTGGATCATGTCCGCCGCTTCGTCGCCGCAGGCGGGACGGTGATCCTGATCTCGCATATCCTGTCGGAGATCCTGAATACCGCCACCCGCATCGTGGTGATGAAGGATGGCCGCGTCGTGGCCGACCGGCCGGCGGCGGAATTCACGCAAAGCGGGCTTGTCACCGCGATGGGAACGGCCGGGCGCGAACAGGCGCGGCGGCTTGAGGGCAAGGAGCGGGGCGCGGTGATCCTGACCCATGCCCCGCCCGTCGGCCTGCCCTTCGAGATTTCCCGGGGCGAGGTGGTGGGGCTGGCCGGCCTTGCGGGCCATGGCCAGACCGAACTGTTGCGCGCGCTGCATGGACGGCTGTCGCCGGAATGGCGCGCACATGCCGATCCGAAGGTCGCCTATGTCGCGGGCGACCGCCGCCTTGACGGTGTGTTCGACCTCTGGTCGATCCGCCGCAACCTGACCATCGGCGCCCTGCCCGACCTGCTTCGACGCGGCCTTGTGCGGCGAGAGGCCGAGGGCCGCGCCGCGGCCGACTGGAAAGCCCGGATCGGCATCCGCACGCCCGACATGGGCCTGCCGATCCTGTCGCTCTCGGGCGGGAACCAGCAGAAGGTGCTGTTCGCCCGCGCGCTTCTGACCCGGGCGCCTCTGGTCCTGATGGACGATCCGATGCGGGGGGTGGATGTGGGTACCAAGCAGGAAGTCTACGAGATCATCCGCGCCGAGGCGGAAAAGGGCCGCTCCTTCGTCTGGTATTCGACCGAGATGGAAGAGATGGAGCTGTGCGACCGTGTCCTTGTCTTTCGGGATGGCGGTATCGTGGCCGAATTGACAGGTGCGGCGATCACCGAAGAGGCGATCCTCGCCGCGTCGTTCCGGGGGGCGGCGGCATGAGGCTGACCCCCGACATGATCCGCCTTGCCGTGCCGTTTCTTGCGCTTGCGGTCCTTCTGGCCGCGGTGTTCTGGCTGCAGCCCCGCACGATGACCTATTCGGGCCTGAACCTGCTGTTCAATCTTGCCGTGCCCATCGCGCTGGCGACTTTGGCGCAGATGTTCATCATTTCGGTCAACGACCTCGACCTGTCGATGGGCGCCTTCGTCAGTTTCGTGGCCTGCGTGACGGCGACCTTCCTGAAGGATGCGCCTCTGGTCGGCGTGGTGATCCTGCTGGCCTCGATCGGGGCCTATGCGGCGCTTGGCGTGATCATCTATGTCCGGCAGTTGCCGGCCATCGTCGTCACCCTGGGGATGAGCTTTGTCTGGACCGGGCTTGCGGTGATGATCCTGCCCTCGCCCGGCGGATCGGCCCCCGACTGGATCCGCAGCCTGATGACCGTGCGCCCGCCCTTCGCGCCCATGGCCATCGTGGCCAGCGTCCTGATCGCCCTGGTGGCCCATCTGATCATCGCGCGCTCGACGCTCGGGGTGCTGATCCGGGGGGTGGGGGGCAACGAACGCTCGGTCGCGCGGGCGGGGTGGTCGGTCCTGAGGGCGCGGGCGGCGGCCTATGCGCTGGCGGGGGTCTTCGCCGTGCTGGCCGGCATGGCGCTGGTCGGGCTGACCACGGCGGCCGATGCCAATATCGCCCTGCGCTATACGCTTCTGTCCATCGCCGGCGTGATCCTGGGCGGGGGCGAATTCGTCGGCGGGCGGGTTTCGGCCGTGGGCGCGGTGGTGGGGGCGCTGACGCTGACGCTTGCGGGGTCGTTCCTGTCCTTCCTGCGGCTCTCGCCCGACTGGCAGATCGGCGCGCAGGGCGCGATCCTGATCCTTGTCCTGGCGCTGCGCCTTGGCCTTGACGCGCTCGAGCGGCGGAGGATGCGGGCATGACCGTCCTGCGCAAGGCGGCAAGCCGGCCCTGGCTCTGGGCCTGGATCGCCGCCCTGGCCGTCTATGGCATCACCATCGCCGCGACGGCGGGGGCTTCGGCCGCGGGCCTTGCCCAGGCGGCCTTCACCTTCGCGGCCTTCTCGGTCATCGTCGGGCTGGGGCAGATGTTCGTCATCACCCTCGGCCCCGGCAATATCGACCTGTCGATCCCGGCGACCATGACGCTGGCGGGCACCGTCTCGCTCAAGCTGATGGACGGGCAGGAGGCGATGATCCTGCCGGGCATCCTTGTGGCGCTGGGCATCGGCGCGGGCGTGGGGGTGCTGAACTACACGCTGATCCGGGCCCTCAGGATCCCGCCGATCATCGCCACGCTGGCCCTGTCCTTCATCGTGCAATCCACCGCGATCTGGACGAACCGGGGCCTGCGCGTGAAACCGCCCGAGTCGCTGGCCTCGTTTTCGACGGGCACTCTCTGGGGCGTGCCGAATGTGGCCATCGTGGCGGGGCTGCTGACCCTTGCCGCCTGGGTTCTGCTCGAACGCTCCGCCCATGGCCGGCGGATCAGCGCCATCGGCCAGAGCCTGCCCGCCGCCCGCCGCGCCGGCATCCCGGTCGAGGGGGTGCGGCTGGCGACCTATGTTCTTTGCGCCACCTTGGCCGGGCTTTGCGGGTTCCTGCTGTCCTGCTTTTCGGGCGGGGCGGCGCTGAACATGGGGGCGGAATATCTGCTGGTGTCGATCGCCGTCGTCGTCATCGGGGGATCCTCGGTTGCGGGGGGCAATTCCAACGTGCCGGGGATCTGGGGGGCGGCGCTGTTCCTGTTCCTTGTCGTCTCGATGCTCAACACCTATGGGTTCGGCGCCGGGCCGCGTCTGATCCTGACCGGCTTCATCATCATCGCCGTGATCCTTGCCGCCAGCGCCCGCGGCAGGACGGCCGCCTGAGGAGAGACCGCCATGTCCCAACCCTGCTACGACATGCGCGATCCGCGCTTTCTGGACTGTGCCGTGCTTTATACCCCGCTCGAGCAGATCGTCTCGGGCTGCAAATGGACCGAGGGGCCGGTCTGGTTCGCCGATCACGGCTGCCTGCTGTTCTCGGACATTCCCAACGAAAGGATCATGCGCTGGACGCCCGGACAGGGGGCTTCGGTCTATCGCGAGCCGTCGAATTTCGCCAATGGCCATACCCGCGACCTTCAGGGGCGGCTGGTCAGCTGCGAACACGGCGGGCGGCGCGTGACCCGGACCGAACCCGACGGCAGCCTGACGGTGCTGGCCGACAGCTGGCGGGGCAAGCGGCTCAATTCGCCCAACGACGTGGTGGTGAAGTCGGACGGCTCGATCTGGTTCACCGATCCGACCTACGGGATCCTGTCGGATTACGAAGGCTATCGCGCCGATCCCGAACAGGAGGCGCATCACGTGTTCCGGATCGACCCGGCAACGGGCGCGCTGGCGCCGGTGGTCAGCGATTTCGTCCAGCCGAACGGGCTGTGCTTCTCGCCCGACGAAAGCCTGCTCTACATCGCCGAAAGCGGGTCGAGCCACGATGCCTCGGTCCCCTCCGTGATCCGCCGCTTTCGTGTGACCGATGCGGGCCTTTCGGGGGGCGAGGTCTTTGCCACCATCGACAACGGCCTGCCCGACGGGATGCGCTGCGATACCAACGGCAATCTGTGGTCCTCGGCCGAGGACGGGATCCACATCTTCGCCCCCGACGGCACGCTTCTGGGCAAGATCCTCGTGCCCGAGAGGGTAGCGAACCTGACCTTCGGCGGGCCGCGACGGAACCGGCTGTTCATCACGGCGACCACCTCGGTCTATCTGGTCTATACCGCCGCGACCGGCGCCCAGCGCCCCTGATCCCGTGTGCCCGACAGGGTGGCTGCGGTCGGGTGGCGGCCCCGTTCTGCGCAGCCGAGACGCCTCGGCCCGGCCGGGATCACCTTCAGGAAGGCCCATGTTCCTGCCGGCGGTAGGCGGTCGATTGCCGGCATGCGGTCAGGCGCAGAGGGCCCACTATCCTGCCCGGCCCCTTTTGCCCTAGGCTGTGGAAAGATGATCCCACGTCTCGCCGGCCCGCCGGGTCGCCCGATCAGAAACAGGTACCGACCTGAAACAGGAGATGCCCATGCCCCGCCTGACCGCCCTTACCCCGCTCTTGGCCCTGCCCCTTCTGGCCGCCTGCGATCCGGCCCCGCCTGCCCAGACCGGGCCCGAGATCCCGTTCTTCGGCGACGGCTACCGAGCCGAGGGTGATCCCTGCCGCCGCGTGGGAGAGAACGAGTTCACCAACCAGTTCCTCGACGACGCCGCCGATTTCGTGGGCTGCCCTGCCGATATGGAAAACCTTGGGGTCTTCGTGACCGAGACCGGGGCCATCCTCGTCGCGCAGGTCGGCGGGACCAACCTTTACAGCGTGCCGCTGCGCTAGCGCCGGACGCCTTGCCAAGGCCCCGCCCGGCGGCTTAAGCCGGACGGGATGGCCAAGCTCTATTTCCACTTCTCGACGATGAACGCGGGCAAATCGACCGTGCTTCTGCAGGCGTCGCACAACTACCTTGAACGCGGGATGCAGACCTTCCTTCTGACCGCGCGGTTCGACGACCGCGCAGGCGAGGGCCGGATCGAAAGCCGCATCGGCATCGGCGAGCCGGCCGAAACCTTCGCCCCCGGCGACGACCTTTTCGACCGGCTGCAACGCCGCCTTGCCGAAGGCCCCTGCGCCTGCGTCTTTGTCGACGAGGCGCAGTTCCTTGAACCCGCGCAGGTCTGGCAACTGGCGCGCGCTGTCGATGACCTGTCGATCCCCGTGATGTGCTATGGCCTGCGGGTCGATTTCCGGGGCCAGCTCTTTCCCGGCTCGGCCACGCTCCTGGCGCTTGCCGACGAAATGCGCGAGGTGCGCACGATCTGCCATTGCGGCAAGAAGGCCACCATGGTGATCCGCAAGGGCCCGGACGGGCAGGTGCTGACCGACGGCGCGCAGGTCGAGATCGGCGGGAACGAGCGCTACATCAGCCTCTGCCGCCGCCACTGGCGCGAGGCGACGGGCGACGCGTCCCTGACCGATCCCACCGCATGAGCGCGGCCAGCCCGCGGTTCCAGATCGGGTCGATCTTCGCTTCCTATGCCATCGCGGGCATTTTCTGGGGGGCCTTCGTCGCCGCCCTGCCCGCCTTCAAGGAGATGGCGGGCCTGAGCGAATCGCGCTTCGGCGCGCTGCTGATCCTGCTGACCGTCGGCGGCATCGTCGCGATGCAGCTGCTGGGCCGCGTCCTGCATCTGGTGCAGGCGGTTGCGATCCCGCTCTGTTTCCTCGGGCTTGCCATCGGGATGGCGATGATGGGGCTGGCCACAGGGCCATGGGGCTTTGCGCTGTCGCTCCTGATCGCGGGCGGGGCTTCGGGCGCGCTCGATATCGCGCTGAACATGCGGGTGGCCCGGATCGAGCAGGACTTCGGCGTGCGGCTGTTCAACCGGGTCCATGCGCTTTTCCCCTTCGCGATGCTGGTGGTTTCGGCCAGCGTCGGTTTCCTGCGCGAATGGGGGGCGACGCCCGCGCAGATCTTTCCCGCCGCGGCGGTGGCGCTGGCCCTCATGGCCGCCGTGGAATGGAGCGCCGGTCGCCACCAGCGCCCGGGCGCGCCCCGCCCCACGGGACAGGCCCGCCCGCGCCTGTCGGGCATCGTGGTGCTTCTGGGCGCGCTGGCAGCGCTTGGCGCGATCATGGAGGGCGGCGCGCATACCTGGTCGGCCCTCTTCGTCGAGGGGCCATTGGGCGGCGGGCCGGCCGTGGCGGGGATGGCGGCGGCGGCGATCACGCTGGGGCTGTCGGTCGGGCGGCTGACGGCGCACCGGCTTGAACATGCGCTGCGCGACATGGTGATCCTCCGCATCTCGGCCCTGCTGACGATTCCGGCGCTGGTGATCCTTGCAATGGCATCCTCCCCGACGGTGGCGATCCTGGGATTTTTCCTTGCAGGCTTCGGCATCGGCCCGATGGAGCCCGCGATCTACCGCTCGGTCGCCAAGCGCCATGCCGAGGCGGATCGGGGTCGCGCCCTCGCCCTGGCCACGGGGCTGGCCTATGTCGGCTTCCTTCTCAGCCCGCCGCTGATGGGCCTCCTGATCGAGGTGCGGGGCTGGTCCTTCATGTGGCTGACGCTGTGCATCTTTGCCGTGGCGGCCTCGGCGCTGACGACGCGGGTGCCGCCCGCCGCAAAGGGGTCCGGGCAGGCTTGACACTTCTCGCCCCCCGGTGATGCTCTGCCCCGGAGGAGGACCGCGGGAATGCAGAAGCAGCCAGCGACATTTCACGATCTGGACGGAGCGTCCGTCTTCATCACCGGCGGAGGCAACGGCATCGGCGCCGCACTCACGCGCGGCTTCCTGATGCAGGGCGCGCGCGTGGCATTTGTGGGCCGCAGCGACGCGACCGCCTTTGTCGAGGCGATGGCCGAGGAGACCGGCAACCGCCCGCTCTTCATCCCCTGCGACGTGACCGACATCCCCGCCCTGCAGGCCGCGATGGAGCGTGCGGGCCAGGCCCATGGGCCGCTCGACGTGCTGGTGAACAACGCCGCCAACGACACCCGCCACGACGCCATGGACGTGACCGAAGAGATCTGGGACGCGCAGCAGGCCGTCAACCTCAAGGCCTATTTCTTTGCCTGCCAGCAGGCCGCCCGGATGATGGCGGGGCGCGGGGGCGCGATCGTCAACTTCACCTCGATCAGCTACATGCTGGGGCTGGCCGGGCTTTGCCCCTACACGACCGCGAATGCGGGCATCATGGGCATGACCCGGACCCTCGCCCGCGAATGGGGGGCCGAGAAGATCCGCGTCAACGGCGTCGCGCCCGGCTGGATCATGACCGAGCGTCAGCTGAAGCTTTGGGTCACGCCCGAGGGGCTGGAGGAGTTCATGAAGCGCCAGTGCCTGAAAGAGACGCTCTCGCCCGAGGATGTGGTGGGCACGGTCCTGTTCCTGGCGTCGAACGCCTCGCGGATGATGACGGGGCAGGTGCTGGCCATCGACGGCGGCGTCGTGGGCGTGGCCGCATGACGGTGCTTCGGCCCGACTGGATCGCCGTCGACTGGGGCACCAGCAATGTCCGCGCCTGGGCGATGGCGGGCGACCGACCCATGGCCGAGGCCGCGTCGGACAAGGGCATGGGCAAGCTCTCGCCTGCGGAGTTCGAACCGGCGCTCCTTGACCTGATCGGCGGCTGGACCGATGGGCCCGCGCGGGTCATCGCCTGCGGCATGGTCGGCGCGCGGCAGGGCTGGATCGAGGCGCCCTATGCCATGACCCCCTGCCCCGCCCTGCCCCAGGGCCTCACCCGCGCGCCCACCACGACCCCCGGCCTTGACGTCCGCATCATCCCCGGCGTGGCGCAGTCCAGACCGGCCGATGTGATGCGCGGCGAGGAGACCCAGATCGCGGGCTTCCTTGCGCTGAACCCCGGCTGGGACGGGGTGATCTGCCTGCCCGGCACCCATACCAAATGGGTCCATGTCAGCGCGGCCGAGATCGTCAGTTTCCAGTCCTTCATGACGGGCGAGGTCTTTGCCGCCCTCTCGACCCAGACCGTCCTGCGCCACACGATCGGCACCGAGGGCTGGGACGAGGCCGCCTTCGACGCCGCCCTTTCCGACGGCATGGCCCGGCCCGAACGGATGGCCGCGCGCTTCTTCTCGCTGCGCGCCGAACACCTGCTGCACGGGCTTGACCCCGCCACCGCCCGCGCGCGCCTTTCCGGCCTCTTGGTCGGGGCCGAACTGGCCGGAGCGCGGCCCTACTGGCTGGGACAGCGCGTGGCGGTGATCGGCGCGGGCCGCGTGGTCGAAACCTATCTCCGCGCGCTCCGCCTGCAGGGGGCCGAGGCCGAGGCGGCCGATGGCGCGGGCGTCACGCTCGCCGGCCTGACCGCCGCCCATGCCCGCACAAGGGAGGTCACATGACCCGCAAGATCATCGCCATCCTGCGCGGCATCACCCCGCCCGAGGCCGTCCCGGTGGCCGAGGCGCTGGTCGCGGCCGGGATCACTTCGATCGAAGTGCCGCTGAATTCGCCCGACCCCTATGCCTCGATCCGCGCCATGGCCGATGCGCTGGGCGAGACGGCCCTGATCGGCGCAGGCACCGTGCTGGCCCCCGAAGAGGTCGGCCGCGTGGCGCAGGCGGGCGGGCGGCTGATCGTGTCGCCGAACTGCGACCCGCGCGTGATCGTCGCCACCAAGACCGCCGGCATGCAAAGCTGGCCCGGCGTGATGACGCCGACCGAATGCTTTGCGGCGCTGAAGAACGGCGCGGACGGGCTGAAGATCTTTCCCGCCAGCCTCATCGGCCCGGATGGCATCAAGGCGATGCGCGCCGTCCTGCCCCCCGGCACCCAGGTCTATGCCGTCGGCGGTGCCGGCCCCGCCAATTTCGCCGACTGGATCCGCGCGGGCGCCGACGGCTTTGGCATCGGCACGGCCCTCTACACCCCCGGGCTCTCCGTGGCCGAGGTCACGGCCCGCGCCCGCACCATCATCACCGCATATGACGAGGCCACGACATGACCGACCTGATCCATGACGACACCAACTGCCTTCTGGGCGAAGGCCCGATGTGGCATCCCGAACGGGGCGAGCTTTTGTGGTTCGACATCCTCTCGCGCCGGCTGCACCGCAAGGGCCAGCACTGGGACTTCGACTGCCATGTGAGCGCCGCCGGCTGGGTCGACCACGACCGGATCGTCATCGCCTCGGCCCGCGATTTCCGGCTTTTCGATCTCTCGACCGGCAAGGAGGAAAGCCTCGCGCCCCTGGAGGCCGACAACCCCGCCACCCGCTCGAACGACGGGCGCGTCGATCCCTGGGGCGGGTTCTGGATCGGCACGATGGGCATCAAGGCCGAGGAAGGCGCGGGCGCGATCTACCGCTGGTACAAGGGCGAGCTGCGCACGCTCTATCCCGGCATCTCGATCCCCAACTCGATCTGCTTCGCCCCCGACGGCAGCCTTGCCTACTGGACCGACACCTTCACCGGCCTCATCATGCGCCAGAAACTCGCCGAGGCCGACGGCTGGCCGGTGGGCGACCCCGAGGTGCATGTCGATCTGCGCGGAACCCCGTACAATCCCGACGGGTCGGTCGTCGATGCCGACGGCAATCTCTGGAACGCTCAATGGGGCACGGCCCGCGTCGCGGTCTATGGGCGTGACGGCGGTTTCCTCGAGGCCCATTCCCTGCCCGCCAGCCAGACCACCTGCCCCGCCTTCGGCGGACCCGACCTGAGCGTGATGTACTGCACCTCCGCCGCCTGCGGTCTCCCTCAGGAGGAGATCGCCGAACTGCCCCACTCCGGCAGAACCTTCCAGGTCCGGACCGGGGCGAAAGGTCAGAAAGAGCATCGCATCGTCCTCTGACGAGAACCCGCCACCCGTTCCAAAGCGATCACGGTGGGGCCGGGGGCAAGACTTTTCTTCGAAAAGTCTTGGACTCAAAAGTCTTCGTACGAAGACTTTTGCCCCGCCCCGGCCGTCAACAAGGATGCCCACCCCATGAAACGCGCCCTCGGCGTCTGCTACTACCCCGAACACTGGCCCGAGGCGCAATGGGCCGAGGACGCCGCGCGGATGCGCGACACGGGCCTCACCTGGGTCCGCATCGGCGAGTTTGCCTGGAGCCGGATGGAGCCGCGCCCCGGCCAGCTCGACCTCGACTGGCTCGACCGCGCGATCGAGGTGCTGGGGGCGGCAGGTCTGAAGGTGGTGCTGGGCACCCCCACCGCCACGCCGCCCCGCTGGATGCTCGACCGCCACCCCGACATGCTGGCCGTCGACCAGCACGGCCGCCCCCGCGGCTTCGGCTCGCGCCGGCATTATTGCTTCAGCCATGCCGGCTACCGCGAGGAAAGCCGCCGCATCACCCGGATCCTTGCCGAACGCTATGGCCGGAACCCCCATGTATGCGCCTGGCAGACCGACAACGAATATGCCTGCCACGATACGGTGCTCAGCTACTCCCCCGCCGCCCGCGCGGGCTTCCGCGACTGGCTGGCCCAGCGCTACCAGTCGACCGAGGCGCTGAACCGCGCCTGGGGCAATGTGTTCTGGTCGATGGAATACGATGACTGGTCGCAGATCGACCTGCCCAACCTGACCGTGACCGAGCCGAACCCCGCCCATCAACTGGCCTTCCGCCGCTATTCCTCGGACATGGTGGTTCTGTTCAACCGCATCCAGTGCGAGGAAATCCGCAAGCATTCCACCGCCCCCATCTCGCACAACTACATGGGCCGGGTCACGGATTTCGACCATTTCGCCACCGGTGCGGATCTGGAAATCGCCACCTGGGACAGCTACCCGATCGGCTTCCTCTCCGACCGCCTCGAAGCCACCGAGGATTTCAAGCGCCGCTTCCTGCGGCAGGGCCATCCCGACAATCAGGCCTTCCACCACGACCTGTACCGCGCCGTCGGTCGCGGCCGCTGGTGGGTGATGGAACAGCAGCCCGGCCCCGTGAACTGGGCGCCCTGGAACCCCGCGCCCCTGCCCGGCATGGCCCGCCTCTGGGCCTGGGAAGCCTTCGCCCACGGGGCCGAGGCCGTCTGCTATTTCCGCTGGCGTCAGGCCCCCTTCGCGCAGGAGCAGATGCACGCAGGCCTTCTGCGCCCCGACAGCCAGCCTGCGCCTGCACTGGCCGAAGCCGCACAGGTCGCCCAGGAGATCGAGGCCCTGCCCGAGGTCGATCCCGGAAGGGCGCGCACAGCCCTTGTCTTCGACTATGAAAGCGCCTGGGCCTGGGACATCCAGCCGCAAGGACAGGATTTCGATTTCTTCCGCCTCGCCTTCGCCGCCTATCGCGCCGCGCGCCGGGCGGGCCTCTCTCTCGATGTCCTGCCGCCCGATGCCCCGGACCTCTCGTCCTATTCCCTGGTCCTCGCCCCGGGCCTCTGGCACCTCTCCGACCCGTTCCGCGCAGCGCTGTCCGCCTACAAGGGCATCGCCCTGATCGGCCCGAGGTCCGACAGCAAGACCGCCGAATTCGCCATCCCCACGCCCCTTGGCCCGAACATCCCCGGCCTCGACGTGACGGTCTCCCTCTCCGAAAGCCTGCCCCTCCTCGCCGAGGAACCGCTTGAGGGCGGCGGCCGCTTCCTGCACTGGCTCGACCATCTCGAAGGCACCGCCCCCGTCACCCGCCGCACCAAACGCGGCCTGCCCGCGCTAATGGGCGACGGCCCCCTGCGCTACCTCGCCGGCTGGCCCGACGACGACACCTTCTTTGCCCTGATCCGCGATCTGGCGCAGGAAGCGGGGCTAAAGACCCACGACCTGTCCGAGGGCCTGCGCATCCGCGACACCACCACCCACCGTTTCGTCTTCAACTACGCGCCCGAACCGCAAGCCTGGGGCAACACAACCATCCCGCCCGCCGGCGTCCACTGGGAGGCCCTCGCATGACCCCTTTCGGCACCCTGCCCGACGGCCGCACCGTCCATGCGCTGACGCTTGCCGCCGGTGACCTGACGGTCCGCCTCCTGACCCTCGGCGCCACGCTGCAGGAGGTCCGCCTGAAGGGCATCGACCGCAACCTCACGCTCGCCAGCGATGACCCCGCCGATTACCTCGGCCCGCTCCTCTATTTCGGAGCCCTCGTCGGCCCGGTCGCCAACCGCCTGACCGGGGCCAGCGCCGTGATCGACGGCAAGCGCCACCATTTCGAGGCCAATCAGGACGGGAAGATCACCCTCCATTCCGCCTCCACCGGAACCCATGCCAAGCTGTGGGACGTCGCCGACCACGGCCCCGACCACGCCACGCTGACACTCACCCTGCCCGATGGCGAAGGCGGCTTCCCCGGCACCCGCCGCATCACCGCGCGCTTCACCGTCACGGCGCCCGCCACCCTGCGGATGGAGGTGACCGGCGAAACCGACGCGCCCACGCTGATGAATTTCGCCAACCACGCCTACTGGAACCTCGACGGCACCCCGACATGGGAGGGCCACAGGCTCAAGATCGCCGCCGACCGCTACACGCCCGTCGATGCCGACCTTCTGCCCACCGGCGAGGCGCGCGACGTGACCGGCACCCCCTTCGACCTGCGACACGGCCGCGTCATGATCCCCGACGACGGGCCCGACATCGACCACAACTTCTGCCTCTCCGACGCCCGCGCCCCCTTGCGCGACGTGCTCTGGCTGACCGGCACATCGGGCGTGACGATGACGCTGGCGACGACGGAACCCGGCCTGCAGGTCTATGACGCGGCGCGCACGGCAAGGCCCGGGCAGGCCCTCCGCGAAGGCTTCGCGATCGAGGCGCAGGGCTGGCCCGACGCCCCCAACCAACCCGGCTTTCCGCCCATCGACCTGCAACCCGGCCCCCCGATCAGCCAGATCACGGAATGGCGCTTCGCAAAGCCGGACTGACCCCTCGCGAAAAAGCCCTCTGCTGCTTCTTTTGTTCCCAAATATCCCGGGGGGAGTCTGCGCCAGCGGACGGGGGGCAGAGCCCCCCTCCAACCTATCCCCCCGCGCCGCGATACCAGGCCACGATCGCCGCCCGCTCCTCGGTCTCCATCCAGCTCAGGTTGCCCGGCGGCATCGCATGGCTGACGCCCGACTGCAGATAGATCGCCCGCGCCTGCGCCGCGATCTGTGTCGGCGTCTCCAGCATCACGCCCTTGGGCGGAAAGCCCAATCCCGCCCAGCCCGGCTCGGCCGCATGGCACATGGCGCAGCGGCCCATGACGATGCCCTGCACCTCGTCGAACCCCTCGGCGGCGGCAAAGCGCAGCGCGGCAGGGCCCATCGCCTCCTCCTCCTCGGGCCAGACGAAGGGCTGCGGCTGCGACAGCCAGACCACCGCAAGGAACAGCGCAACCGTCGCCCCCCATGTCCAATACGGCCGCCCCTTGCGGGCATGGAGCGTGTTGAACCAATGCCGGATCGTCACCCCCATCAGGAAGACAAGACAGGCGATGGCCCAGTTCCAGTCGCTCGCGAAGGCCAGCGGGTAGTGGTTCGACAGCATCAGGAAGATGACCGGCAAGGTCAGGTAATTGTTATGCGTCGACCGCTGCTTGGCGATCTTCCCATACTTCGCCTCAGGCTTCCGGCCCGCCTGCAGATCGGCCACCACGATGCGCTGGTTCGGCATGATGATGAAGAACACGTTCGCGCTCATGATCGTCGCCGTGAAGGCACCCAGATGCAAAAGCGCGGCGCGGCCCGAAAAGACATTCGTATAGAACAGCGCCATCGCCACGATCACGCCGAACAGCGCCACCATCAGCCAGGTCTGGTCCGCCTCGACGAACCATTTGCACAGGCTGTTGTAGACCACCCAGCCAAAGGCAAGGCTCGCCACCGAGATCGCCACCGCCTGCCAGATCTCGAGATCCAGCACCTCCGGGTCGATCAGATAAAGCTCCGCCCCCAGATAATAGACCAGCACCAGAAGCGCGAAGCCCGAAAGCCAGGTCCAGTAGCTTTCCCATTTGAACCAGACCAGCCCCCCCGGCATCTCGGGCGGGGCCACAAGGTATTTCTGCACATGGTAGAACCCCCCGCCATGCACCTGCCATTCCTCGCCATCCGCGCCGCTGGCGAGGTTCCGGTCCCGGTGCAGCCCCAGATCGAGCGCGATGAAATAGAAGGACGACCCGATCCAGGCGATCGCGGTGATGACATGCAGCCAGCGGACGGCGAATTCGGCCCAATGCAGCAGGATGGCGGGGTCAAGCATCAGCTTCCCCGATAGGTCGAATAGCCGAAGGGCGACAGCAGAAGCGGCACATGGTAATGCGCCGCCTCGGCCATGCCGAAACGGATCGGCACCTCGTCCAGGAACAGCGGCTCTGCCCCAACCGGGCCCTGCGCGCGCAGATAGTCGCCCGCGAGGAACACAAGCTCATAGGTGCCGGGTGCGAAATCGGCCTCGGGCAGGATCGGCGCATCGGTGCGTCCGTCGGCATTGGTCACGGCCTCGGCGATCAGGCTGCGGCTGTCGCCGCTGATCCTGAAGAGAATGATCCGCACCCCCGCCGCCGGGCAGCCCCGCGCGGTATCAAGCACATGCGTCGTCAGAAATCCGGTCATCGACACCCTCCATTTGCGCCAGCATCCGCGATTTGCCGGGCAAGACAAGGCGCTTGACACTCGCATTCGTTATTTCATATTCTGCTTATATAAGGATTCGCCTATGTCCATCGTCGACCGCCGCCTTGCCGCCCTTGCCGATCCCACCCGCCGCGCCATGCTCTTGCAGTTGGCCGGGGGCGAGGCGACGGTCGGCGAACTGGCCGCCCCCCATGCGCTGAGCCAGCCCGCGATCTCGCAGCATATCAAGGTGCTCGAGACTGCCGGCCTGATCCTGCGCCGGGTCGATGGCGCCCGCCGGCCCTGCCGCCTCGCGCCCGGCGCGCTTGACCCGGTGGCCGACTGGCTGGGGCGATTGCAGCGCGCGATGGAACAGAACTACCGGCGCCTTGATGCTCTGCTTGCCGAAGACACACCCCCTGACCAGGAAAAGGACGCGCCATGACCCTGACACTGATCGAGAAAGGCGAGACCTACGTCGTCTTCGCCCGCGATTTCGCCGCCCCGCCCGAGGCCCTGTTCCGCGCCCATACCGACCCCGCCATCGTGCAGCGTTGGTCGACCGGGCCCGAGGGTGGCACCATGCCGGTCTGCGACCTCGACGCCCGCCCCGGTGGCCGCTTTCACTACGGATGGGAGCATGAGGGCTACAGCTTTCATGCCGAGGGCGAATTCATCGCGATTGATCCGCCGAACCGCATCGTCCATGTCGAGCGCATGCACCTGCCCCAGCCCGACGGATCGGTCATGGTCACGCCCGAAAACCGGATCGAGACCAGCTTCACCCCCACCCCGCAGGGCTGCCGGATGGTGATGCGCATGACGGTGCCCGACAGCGTCTCGCTTGGCCATATGCTCGAGTCGGGGATGGAGGGCGGGATGGAAGCCTCCTACGCCCGGCTCGAGCCGCTGCTCGCGGCCTGACTGCGCCAACGGGGGGCCTTGTCGGGGTGCGCGCGCCGCCCTACCCTCGGCCCGATCCCGCGCGAAGGTGCCCGATGCCCCCCCGTTACCCACGCGACATGACCGGCCACGGCCCCACCCCGCCCGACCCGCACTGGCCGGGCGGCGCGCGGGTGGCCGTCAGCCTTGTGCTGAATTACGAGGAAGGCGGCGAGAACTGCCTTCTGCATGGCGATGCCGCCTCCGAGGCCTTTCTCTCCGATATTGCCGGCGCCCAGCCCTGGCCCGGCCAGCGCCACTGGAACATGGAATCACTCTACGACTACGGCGCGCGGGCCGGGTTCTGGCGGTTGCATCGGCTGTTCACCGAAAGGCAGTTGCCGATCACGATCTATGGCGTGGCCACGGCGCTGGCCCGGTCGCCCGCACAGGTGGCGGCGATGAAGGCGGCCGGATGGGATATCGCGAGCCACGGCCTGAAATGGGTCGATCACCGCGACCTGCCAGAAGAGGAGGAACGCGCCCAGATCCTCGAGGCGATCCGCCTGCATGCCGAGGTGACGGGCACCCCGCCGCGCGGCTGGTATACCGGGCGCTGTTCGGTCAACACCCTGCGGCTGACGGCCGAGACGGGGGTGCTTGACTGGCTGTCCGACACCTATGACGACGACCTGCCCTATTGGCGCGAGGTCGGCGCGCGGGATCAGCTGGTCATTCCCTACACGCTCGAGGCCAATGACATGCGCTTTGCCACCGCGCCGGGCTATGTCACGGGCGAGGATTTCGGGCGCTACCTGATCGACACGTTCGACGAGCTGCACGCCGAAGGCGGCAGGATGTTCTCGGTCGGCCTGCATTGCCGCCTGATCGGCAGGCCGGGCAAAGTCGCGGGGCTGCGGCGGTTTCTGGATCATGCCCGGGCAAAGGGCGGGGTCTGGTTCGCCACCCGCAGCCAGATCGCCGATCACTGGCGCCAGACCCATCCGCATCAGCGGCGCGACAGGCCGCATCTGATGGAGCGCGCGGCCTTTGTCGCCCGTTTCGGCGGCATCTTCGAGCATTCCCCCTGGATCGCCGAACGCGCCTACGACCTTGAACTCGGCCCCGCGCATGACACGGCTGCGGGCCTGCACAATGCGCTGGCGCGGATCTTCCGCAACGCGACCGAGGCCGAGCGGCTGGCCGTGCTGCAGGCCCATCCCGACCTTGCCGGCAAACTGGCTCAGGCGCGGCGGCTGACCGAGGCTTCGACCAGCGAACAGGCGAGCGCGGGACTGGACGCGCTGACCGATCAGGAACGCGCGAGTTTCACCGCGCTCAACGCGGCCTACATGAATAAGCACGGCTTTCCCTTCATCATCGCCGTGCGCGACAATACCAAGGACAGCATCCTTGCCGCCTTTCACCGCCGCCTTGACCATGACCGCGAAACCGAATTCGCCACCGCCTGCGCGCAGGTGGAACGGATTGCCGAGCTTCGCCTGAAAGCGATCCTGCCATGACATCTTATGCCTTCCCCCCCGGCGGCCTGCCCGATCAGACCGGCGATCCGGCCGCCAGCGCCGCGATCCTGACGCCGGCCTATGCGGTGATCCCCGCTTGCGTCCTGCGCGATATCGTCACCAGCCTCCTGCCCGGCTGGACCAAGGCGCGCGCATGGATCCTTGCCCGCCCGATGACCGGCTTTGCCGAGACCTTCGCCCAATATGCCGTCGAGGTTCTGCCCGGTGGCGGGTCGAACCAGCCCGAACCCGATGCCGAGGGCGAGGCCGTCCTCTTCGTCGCCGATGGCGCGATGACCCTGACGATCGACGAGGCGACCCGGACGCTCACCCCCGGCGGCTATGCCTACCTGCCCCCCGGCGCGCCCTGGCGGTTGCACAATGCCGGACCGGGGCCGCTGCGGTTCCACTGGATCCGCAAGCGCTATGAGCATGTGCCCGGCCTTGCCGCGCCCGAGGCGCTGGTCACCTCGGACCAGAAGACCAAGGTCGCCTGGATGCCCGGCACAAAGGACTGGGGCACGACCCGCTTTGTCGATCCCTCCGACCTGCGCCACGACATGTATGTGAACATCGTGACCCTGAACCCCGGCGCCCGCATCCCCTTTGCCGAGACCCATGTGATGGAGCACGGGCTATACGTGCTGCAGGGGACGGCGCGGTACTTGCTGAACCGCGACTGGGTCGAGGTGGGGCCGGGCGATTTCATGTGGCTGCGCGCCTTCTGCCCGCAGGCCGCCATCGCCACGGGGGAGGGGCCGTTCCGCTATCTTCTTTACAAGGACGTCAATCGCCACCCGGCGCTGGGCCTGTGACCACGATCCGGGCAAAGCCTCTGACCGCGGCGGCCTTTGCCGCCTTCGGCGATGTGCTTGAGGCCGAAGGGCCGCCCGACCGGCTGATCAATGCGGGGCTTTGCGGGCGGTGGCATGACAGGGCGCGGCTGGATTTCGGCCCCGGCGGGCGCGCGGGCCTCAGCATCTTTCGGTCAGAGGCGCGGGTTCTGCCCTATCAGCTGACCCTGCTCGAACGCCATCCGCTGGGCAGTCAGGCCTTCATCCCGATGGCCGCCGAGCCGTTCCTTGTCGTCGTGGCAGAGGGGGCGGGCGAGGGGGCGGCCGAGGGTGCGGGCGGGGGTGCGGGCGGCGCGCCCGGCGCGATCCATGCCTTCGTCACCGCCCCAGGTCAGGGGATCAACCTGTTGCGCGGCACTTGGCACGGCGTTCTGACCCCGCTGGACAAGCCCGGCACATTCGCCGTGATCGACAGGATCGGGCCAGAGGCCAATCTGCAGGAATACCCGCTTGCCCGGCCGGTCACGATCCTCTGAACCGCGGACCCCTCAATCATAGCGCAGGTCCGTCGCCTTGCCCCGGAACACCGTATAGGCGACCAGCGTATAGGCCACGATCGTGGGCAGCACGACCATCGTGCCGACAAGGATGATCCAAAGGCTTTCGGGCGCGCTGGCCGCCTCGTAAAGGGTGATCCGCTCGGGCACGACATAGGGATAAAAGCTGTAGGCCATGCCCAGAAACGCCATGGTCCAGAGCAGGGTCGCCAGAGCGAAGGGCAGCCACGACCAGCGATCCCCCGCCAGCGGCATCCGGCGCAACAGCAGCCAGAGCCAGACCACGATCACACCCGACAGGATCGGCAAGGGCGAAAGCCACAGCGCCTCGGGCCAGGAGAGCCATTTGCCGAGGATCCGTTCGCTCACAAAGGGGGTGGCCAGCGATACCGCGCCGATCCCCAGCACCAGCCCCCAGATCCCGCCGCGCGCCCAGTCGACCGCCTGCACCTGCAGAAGGCCGTCCGTCTTGTGGATGATCCATGCCGCGCCGATGAAACTGTAGCCCACCGTCAGGAACACCGCCGTCAGAAGCGCAAAGCCCACATGCGGCAGCGTCCATTCCAGCCCCATGATATACATGCCCAGCATGAACCCCTGCGACAGCGAGGCCATGAGCGAGCCCGCGAAGAAGGCGTTGTTCCAGGCCCGCTTCCACGGGGCGGGCGCCTTGGCGCGGAACTCGAAGGCCACGCCGCGCAGGATCAGCCCGACCAGCATCACCGCCACCGGCAGGTAAAGCGCGGTCAGGATATCGCCATGCGCCTGCGGAAAGGCCACCAGCAGGATCCCCACGGCCAGCACCAGCCAGGTCTCGTTGGCATCCCAGAACGGGCCGATGGTGGCGATCATCCGGTCCTTCTCGGCCTCGTCGGCGAAGGGGAACAGCACGCCGACCCCAAGGTCATAGCCGTCAAGCACGACATAGATCAGGATCGACAGCCCCATCAGCATCGCAAAGACGAAGGGCAGCCAGCGCGCGCTGTCAGAGAAAAGCTCGGCCATCATTCCGCCGCCACCGCCACTTGCGCCATGCGGCTGTCGCCGGCACGGGGGCCGATGCTCTCGCCCTTCGAGGCCCGCCGCGCGAGGTAGAAGATCACCGCGACATAGGCGAACAGCAGGACGGCATAGACCACGAGGTAGGCAATCAGCGTCGTCAGCACCATGGCCGGGGGCACATCGCCCACCGCCGCCTCGGTCGTCAGCACGCCCTGCACCAGCCAGGGCTGGCGGCCGATCTCGGTCGTGTACCAGCCGGCCAGCGTGGCGATCCAGCCCGAGAAGCTCATCCCCACCAGCGCGTAAAGGGCAGGTTTCGGCAGCCCCTCGACCCCGCGCCGCCCCGCTCCGTCGGCCCGCTTGCGCAGCATCAGGACCGACAGGCCCCAACTGACCAGCAGCATCAGCACCCCCGTCCCCACCATCACCCGGAACGACCAGAAGACGGGGGCCACCGGCGGATGCTCGATCACGCCCTCTTCGGTGACAAAGTCGTTCAGCCCCGGCACCTCTCCATCCGCGCGATGCGTCAGGATGATCGAGGCCAGCGACGGGATCGCCACCTCCCTCCGGTTCTCGCGCGCCGCCTCATCGGGCAGGGCGAAGAGGACCAGGGGCACATTGCCCCGCGTCTCCCAGTTGGCCTCCATCGCGGCGACCTTGGCCGGTTGATGCTCAAGCGTGTTCAGCCCGTGCAGGTCGCCCATGAAGATCTGCGCCGGGATCAGCAGCGCCGCGCCATAGACCGAGGTCTTGAGCGCCACCCGCACCCCTTCGGTCCGCCCCCCGATCAGCCAGCGGAAGGCCGAGATGCCGGCGATCAGGAAGGCCACGGTCAGGAAGCTTGCCAGCATCATATGGGCAAAGCGGTAGGGCATGGAGGGGTTGAAGATGATCGCCCACCAATCCGTCGCATGGGCCACGCCGTCGCGCAGCTCGAACCCCTGCGGCGTGTGCATCCAGCTGTTCAGGACAAGGATCCAGAAGGCCGACATGGTGGTCCCGAAGGCGACAAGGAAGGTCGCCAGCGTATGCACCCGGTTCGACACGCGCGAAAAGCCGAAGAGCATGATGCCGAGGAACACCGCCTCGAGGAAGAAGGCGGTCATGATCTCGTAGGCCAGCAAGGGCCCGGCGATATTGCCGACCGCCTCCATGAAGCCCGGCCAGTTGGTGCCGAACTGGAACGACATGGTGATGCCCGACACGACGCCCAGCGCGAAGGACAGGGCGAAGATCTTGACCCAGAAGAAATAGGCCTCCATCCAGCGCTGTTCGCCGGTGGCGTTGAAGCGCAGCTTGAAGAACAAGAGGACCCAACCCAGCGCGATGGTGATCGTGGGAAACAGGATGTGGAACGAGATATTCGCCGCGAACTGGATGCGCGACAACAGGAGGGTTTCCATCGGAACTCCGGTCCATGCTTCGGTCAGACCGAGAGATAGACCGGATCGGCCGCTCCACCACGCACTGCGACACAGGGGCGCGGCACCATGATAAGGCGCAGCATCCCCCGAGGGGCAAAGAGCGCCCGGCCTTCATGGCAAGCGACCCCGGAGCGCAGGACAAGCCCGAGGATCAGCCTCCCTCATGCCTCAAGCTGGTGGCCGCTTGCCTTGCCTGGCCGGACAGGCAAGGCTGCGGGGTGGATCACTGCCGGCTGAACTGGGGCGCTCGGGCGGCCTGCGCGTCGAAAGGGGGACAGGATGACCAGAAAAAGCGGGCGGCAGCGCAAGGCCGTCCATTCGGACCTGAACAACCCGGCCTACCGGCGCGACCTTCTGATCCTTGTGGGCAGTGTGGTTGTGGGCATGCCGCTGGGCATCCTGCTGGAGGCCGCGATCCGTCAGGGTGACCCGGGACCGACGATCCCGGCGCTGATCTTCTGGGTGGGTCAGGTGGTATTGGTCCGGCGGTATTGGCAACGCGACCCGAGGCCACCGCTGTTCCAGACGCGCGACCTCGTCGAATTCCGTGCCAACCTTATCTACGGCCTTGCACATGTCACTGTCGTGGTGCTGCCCCTGGTGTTCGCGCTGGTGGTTCTGTCAAGCCGAACGACGGGCGGTTGACGAAAGGTCAAGGCCAGCCCTGCCAAGAGCGGCCTTCTGCAAGACCGGATCGGGGAGGACGCTGTGCCATTGCCGCCCACCTCCCCTATGGCAGGAGGCGCCCGGCCGCTTCGCTTCAGGACCGCCCGGCGCGGGCGCGCAGGATCAGGCCAAGGACAAGCACCACCGCCCCGACCCCGGCAAGCCCGCCACCGACCTGCCCGATCCTCTGCGTCAGATCGTCTGCCTGGCTTTCGGCCGGAAGGATCACCGGCAGCGCAAAAAGCCCCGCTGCCACCAGAAGGATCAGGGCACCGATCAGAATGACCCCGGTCGATTGTCCACGCTTGTTACTCATCTCACACCAACTCGCACTGAATACGCGGAGGGATCCGCAGGAAAAGCGCTATGGCATCGCTCGGCGGGGTTCAAGAAACCCTCGGCAGCGCCATGCACTTGCCCGCTGAGAGAGGTCAGATCTCCACACTGTTGGCGCGGCACTCCGCCAGAAGATCGCCGAAATAGGCAAGGTCGAACAGGTTGCCCTCGACAGGCCAGAAATCCAGCTTGCGCCAGGACCACCCCCAGACCTCGGGGCCCAAGGCACCATCCTCGCCCGCGCGCATGACGACGATGCCGAAGTGAAAGGGGTTGGCGGGATCCGAGACGAGGAAACGGTCCCTGACATCGGACCAGAGCGAGATCGACGCCCAATCCGTCGGAACGATCCGCGCCACGGGCATGCGATTGTGCCACCGGCCATCGAAGCTGCAGTAGGGATCGTCGCCCGCGATCTCGGCAACCCGGGTGGTGAGCATCTGAAGCCGCGCCGCCGGCCACAGGAACAGGGTGGCGACGATCAAGAGGATCAGCCCACTGGCCACGAATGCCGGCCATCGACGGCTGCTGGCGGTGCTCATGGCTGCACCCCGGCTGAGAGTGCCGCATTGATCGGGCGGATCTGGTCGTACAGCCTGCGCCAGGTCGCAAAACGCTCGGCGGCGATGGCGGCGCGGTGGGGATCGGGGTCGAAGCGGCGGTCTTCGGGCACCAGCTGCGCGGCGGCTGTGGCAAGGTCGGGCATCAGGCCGACCCCGGTACCGGCCATGACCATGGCCCCCACCGCGCCCGCATCCCGGGCCTGCATCCGCAGAAAGGGGCGGTCCAGCACATCCGCCCGGATCTGGCACCAGCGGTCAGAGAGGGTGCCCCCGCCGCCGCCCTGCACGACCGCGGCCCGCAGACCGGCGGCGCGTTCGACCGCCTCGAGCGCCAGCCGGGCCGAGAAGGCCACCCCCTCCATCACCGCGACCACCATTTCGGCCGGGCCGGTGGCCGAGGTCAGCCCCGCAAAGGTGCCCCGCGCCTGAGGATCCCACAGCGGCGCGCGTTCGCCCTGAAGATGGGGCAGGAACAGCGGGCTGTCGGGGGCGATCACCGCCGTCTCGGCCAGGGCGGAGAGTGTTGCGGGATCCTGCCCCATGATCCGGCCCAGCCAGTCGAGCGAGGCCCCGCCCGCCTGGGTCGGTCCGGCGTGAAGCGTGAGGCCGCGCCAGGGCGGGAAGGTGATGACCCCGGGTTCGGGGTGGCGCGTCGAGGAGATCACCCCCAGCACCTCGGATGTGCCCGAAAGCTCCATCGCCTGCCCGTCGCGCGCCACGCCGGTGCCGAACATCGCCGCCCAGGCATCCATCGTTCCACGCAGCACCGGCACGCCCGCAAAGGGCCAGTCCGGGCCGATCCTGCCCGCCACCTTAAGCGGGTCCGACAGCGGCGGCAGCCGCGCCGCGGCGCCGGGCAAAAGCGCCAGCACAGCATCGGCGTAGGCCAGATCGGGCCCCGTCAGCCCGACCGCCGCGATGGGATCGGCCCCGATCGCCCCCGTCAGGCGGGCGATGACCCAGTCCTTGGGCAGGAAGACATGCGCCGTCCGGCCCCAGATCCCGGGCTGCGCATCGGCCATCCACGCCATCCGCGACAGCGCATGGCTCGCGTCGATGGGGATGGGGGCGCCAAGGGCCGCGACCTTCTCCGCGGCGGTGATCCGGGCGTCGAGCGCCGCCCCCGCGGCCGCGGCGCGGCTGTCCTGCCAGACGATCGCGGGCGCAAGGGGATCAAGCCCCGCATCACAGAAGACATGGGTATTGACCTGCCCGGTGATGCCGATCCCCAGCACTTCCGCAGGAACGCGCGCAAAGCTCTCGAGCGCTGTGCGCACATGGTTCAGCCAGTCGGCCGGATCCTGCTCGACCTGGCCCCCGGCGGGCCGCCGGGTGGGATAGGCGGCGCCATATTCCGCAAGCCTGCGCCCCGAGGCATCGGCCATCATCGCCTTGACCGCCGTCGTGCCGATGTCGATGCCGATCAGGGCGGGCGTAACCATGGAGAGCCTCTGAGGGATTTACAGCCGCACATTCGCCTGCCAGACAGTGCGCGATCAAGTCCAATCGCATCCTTGGGGAGGGAGCACCATGTTTGTACGCACACTTAAGGCCACCGGCCTTGCCTCGGTCCTGGCCCTGACTGCCGGCGCGGCCCTGTCGGAAACCGTCGCCGTCATCACGCCCTATCTCGCCCAGCCGGGCACGCAGTTCTATGTCGATGCCTTCAGCGCCCGGGCGGACGAGCTTGGCTGGGAGGTGAATGTCATCGACACGGCGGGGGATGTGGCTGCCGTCATCTCGCGGATCGAGGATGCGGTGACGCAGAATGTGGATGCCATCGTCATCAACGTGGACCCGGCGCAGGTGGGTGCGGGGCTTCAGGTCGCCGCCGATGCGGGGATCCCGGTCGTGGGCATGGATGCCGGGACCGATCCGCTACTGGCCGCGAACGTGACCTCGAACGGCTATGCGATGGCGGCCGAGACGGCGGTCTATGTGGCCAACCGGATCGGCGGCGCAGGCAATGTGGTGATGTTCGTCTTCGACCCCTTCCCGCCGGTGCAGGTGCGCGGCGCGATTGCCGACGCCGTATTCGCCAACCATCCCGACATCACGGTGCTTGACCGCGTGACGCCGGATGTGAGTGACGGCGGCATCGCCGACAGCCGGGCGAAGATGGAGGCGATCCTTGCCGCCAATCCCGAGCCCGGGTCGATCTCGGCGGTCTGGGCCGCTTGGGATCAGCCGGCACTGGGCGCGCTGCAGGCGATCGAGGATGCGGGCCGCGCGGATGAAGGGATCGTGATCACCGGGATCGACGCCAACCCCCAGGCGCGCGATGCCATCGCGGCGGGGGGGAACTTCGAAGCCTCGGTCGCGCAGGACTTTGCCGGGATCGGCGCCGCGACGGCGGATACGGTCGCGCGGCTTCTGGCGGGCGAAGAGCTTGTGCAGACGGTGATCTATGTGCCCACGGTGCTGATCACGACGGCCAACGTGGGGGATTGAGCGGGGTCGGGGCGGTCCTGGCGTGGGCTTTGCCCACCCTACCGCCTCCGGTTTCAACCTGCGCCTTCGTGCGTGGGCTGCGCCCACCCTACGAGTTACCGGTAGGGTGGGCGCAGCCCACGCGCAACCCAATCCCTGGTCCCACTTGCGGTAGGGTGGGCAAAGCCCACGCGAAGTCCCAAGGCCGGATCCTCTCACCACCTCATGCCCCTGCTCACCCTCACCACGCTCACCCGCCGCTACGGCGCCGCACGCGCTCTCGACGGCGTCTCCGTGACCCTGCGCTCCGGCGAGGTCCATGCGCTCATGGGCGAGAACGGTGCGGGAAAGTCCACGCTGATCCGGCTTCTTTCGGGCCTTGAACGCCCGGATGCCGGAGGCTTTCTCCTCGAGGGCCAGCCCCTTGCCCTCGGCAGCCCGGCGGCGGCCCATACGGCGGGCCTGCGGGTGCTGCATCAGGAACTGCATGTCGTGCCCGCCCTCTCGGTGGCCGAGAACATGCACCTTTCGACCGGCTGCCCCACACGCGCGGGCCTGATCGACTGGCGCGCCTTGCGGGCGGCCTCGGCCGGGGCGCTGGCGCGGCTGGGTCTGGGCCATATCGACCCCCGCCTGCCCATGGCCCGCCTTGGCCCGGGCGACCGGATGCTCGTGCGCATCGCCGCCACCCTGATCGGCGACAGCGGCCCCGCCCCCTGGCTCTACATCCTCGACGAACCGACCGCCGCCCTGACCGGGGCCGAGGCCGAGCGGCTGTTCACGGTGATCGCCGAGCTGAAGGCGCAAGGAGCCGGCATCCTCTATGTCTCGCACCGCATGGCCGAGGTGTTGCGCCTCTCCGACCGGGTCAGCGTGCTGCGGGACGGGCGGCTGATCTCCTCTCTCCCCATGGCCGAGACGGACGAGGCCCGCATCATCCATGACATGACTGGCCGCGACCTTTCCGAACTGTTCCCGCCGCGCGTCGCAGGATCGCCCGCCGCCTCCCCGCCGCTTCTGCGCGTCAGCGGCCTTGCGGCCCCCGGTATCGCCGGGGTGAGCTTCGATCTTGCCCCGGGCGAGGTTCTGGGCGTCGTCGGCCTGTCGGGCGCGGGCCGGGGGGCGCTTCTGGCATCGCTGATGGGGGCCAATCCGCGCCTTGGCGGCACCGTCACGCTGGACGGCCGCCCCTTCGCGCCCCAAAGCCCGGCCGAGGCCTGGGCGGCGGGCCTGGCCCATGTCCCGCGCGAGCGGCGCAGCGAAGGGCTGATGATGGAGCGGGCACTTACCGAGAACGTGAGCCTGCCGCATCTGGCCCGCCTTGCCCGGGCGCATCTGTTCCAGAACCGCCCCGCCGAACGCGCGCTTCTGGACGACACCGGCCGCGCGGTCCGCCTCAAGGCGGGCCGGCCCTCGGATGCGGCCGATACCCTGTCGGGCGGCAATCAGCAGAAGGTTCTTTTCGCCCGTGCATTGGCCGGCGAGCCGCGCCTGCTTCTTCTGGATGAACCGACGCGCGGGGTGGATGTGGGCGCCAAGTTCGACATCTACCGCCTGATCCGGGGCCTGGCCGACCGGGGCGTGGCGGTGATCCTCGCCTCGTCCGACCTGCCCGAGGTGATCGGATTGTCCGACCGGATCGCCGTTCTGCATCGCGGCCGGCTGGCACATCTTGTGGGCGCCGAAGGCCTGAGCGAGGGCGACCTTCTGACCCTGTGCTACGCGGCCGAAGAGGCTGCGGCATGATCGGGGCCTTGCGTCGCTACGGGCCCATCCTGGGGATGGTGGCCATCGTCGTCGTGTTCTGGGCACTCAAGCCCGATACCTTCATGACGCTGCAGAACTGGCTCAACATCAGCCAGCAGGTCTCGATGCTGGCGGTGGTGGCGGTGACGATGACCGTGGTGATGGTCATGGGCGATTTCGACCTGTCGGTCGGGGCCATGGCCTCGCTTGCCGGTGTCGTGGCGGCGGTCCTGTTCGTGGAGGGCTGGCCAGTGGGGGTGGCGCTGGCGGCAGCACTTGCGGTGGGGCTGGCGGGGGGTCTGTTCAACGGGGTGCTGGTCAGCCTTGTGGGGATCCTGCCCTTCGTCGCCACGCTGGCGACGCTGACGCTGTTCAGCGGGCTGGCCTTTCTGGTCAGCGACGGGCGCACGATCTTTGGCCGCGACATCCCCGAGGCCTTTTCCGGCTTCGCCCGCGGCGGTCTGATCCTCTGGGCGCCGGAAGAGGGCAGGCCCACGCGCCTTCCCAACCTCACCATGCTGGCGCTGGCGGTGACGGCCGTGGTCTGGGTCGTGCTCGAGCAGACGAATTACGGCCGACGCCTCTATGCCATCGGCGGCAACCGCGAGGCGGCGCGGCTGGCGGGCGTGCGGGTCACGGCGCTGCGCCTCTCGGCCTTTGCCTTCACCGGGGTGGGGGCGGCCATTGCGGGGCTGATGTATGCGTCCCGCGTCGCCTCGGCCAATCCGGTGCAGGGCGATGGGCTGATGCTGACGGCGATTGCGGCGGTGTTTCTGGGCATGACCCTGACCGAGAACGGCCAGCCCCGGGTTCTGGCGACGCTGGCCGGCGTCGTGGTGCTGGGGGTGCTGGACAATGGCCTCACGCAGCTGGCGGTCAGCAGCTATGTGCGGCAGGTGCTGATCGGGCTGATCCTGATCGTGGCGGTGGGCACCAGCGCGCTGGGACGACGCGCCGTTCTGGGCCGGTGATCAGCGCAGCGCGCCGCTTTCGATCAGGAAACGGCCCGTCTCGATGATCGTGCGATCCGCCGGGATGAAGGACAGGCCCATCACCGAACGGGCCCGTTCCGCGCTGACCTCGTCGCGGCGGCCGAGCGCGGGAAGGACTGTGCGGATCGACGTGTCGAACAGGGCGAGCACCCGCACCAGCGCATCGGGCGCGCGGCGGGTGGGGATCCTGCGGTCGGGGAACTCGGCCTTGAGGATGGCCGCGATCTCTTGGAACCACAGGAACCGCTCGGCGGCGAGGAAACGCTGCCCTTCGGTCTGCGGCAGGGTGAGGGCGCGCAGGTGCATCTCGGCCACGTCGCGCACATCGACGATGGGAAATCCGACCCGGGGCATGGCCGGATCCTTGCCGCGCAGCAGGCGTTCGACGATGGACACCGAACTGCCGAAGGCAAGGTCCAGCGGCGGGCCAAGGACCAGTGCCGGGTTGATCGTCGTCAGTTTCATGCCCGGCGCGCGGTCGCGGACGAAATCCCATGCGGCCCGCTCGGCCAATGTCTTGGAGCGGCCGTAGGCGGTGACGGCGGGATCGGTGGGGTCGGTCCAGTCCTCTTCGTCGAAGGCCGGCTTTCCGGCCGGCAACCTGCCCCCGGCTACGGCGATCACCGAGGAGGTCAGCACGACCCGGTCGATCCCGGCAGCATGGGCCGCCGAAAGCGCCCGCAACGTGCCGTCGACAGCGGGGCGGATCAGGTCGGCTTCATCCTTCGGCTGCGCCAGCGGAAAGGGCGAGGCGGTATGGACCAGCGCCTCGACGCCGTCCATCGCCTCGGCCCAGCCCTCGTCCCGGCCAAGATCGAGGGGGACGAAGCTCAGCCGGTCCTCGAGGCCCGTGCCATCGGCGAGGTGCGGGGCCAAGTGCGGGGCCAGGGCCGAGCGGACCTCATCGGCGCGGGCGGGGGTGCGGACCGAGGCCCTGACGCGAAATCCGGCGTCCAGCAGCTTCAGCGCCACATGTTTGGCGATATAGCCGGAGGCGCCGGTCAGAAGGATGGTTCGGGTCATGGCTGTGTCCTCGGGCTTTGAGTGACAGATAGGACGGTCGGCCTCGCCGGAAAGCCCGTTCGGCACGCCGTCCCGCCGGACCCGACCCGAGGAAAGAGAATAAGGTTCGAGAGACCCCGAAACCGCTTGTGATTTCGCGCGATGCCTGTTCACTGGGCACAAGACCGCCGCCCGTGCAGGCCACAGATGATCGCGCCCCGCAGCCCCGTCTATCTGACGCATTCGCCGACGCCGCGGGTCGAGCATTTCGCGATCCTCGCCGCTCTGGAAGCCGCCTTTCGCGGGCTTCTGATGTCGGTCATGCCGCTGGTCCTCTATCGTGCCTTTGGCGATGGCAGCACCGTCTCGGCCGTCTATCTGATCGCGGGGTTCGTCTCGCTGTTCTGCGGGCTTTTCGTGCCCTATGCCTCGCGCCACGTGCCGCGGCGCTGGCTTTATACGTTGTCGGGTGTGCTTTACCTGATCGGGGCCGGCCTTGTCATGACGGGCGTGCCCGCGCTCAAGGCGGCGGGGCTTGTGGTGAACGGGATCGGCACGGTGACGTTCAACGTCACGCTTTCGGCCTATGTCCTCGACTACATCAACCGGCAGGAGCTGGGGCGCAACGAATCCACCCGGATGCTGTTTTCCGCGGCCAGCTGGACGATCGGGCCGGTGCTGGGCGTTTTGCTGCTGAACTGGTGGGAGCCGGCGCCCTTCCTCCTGGCGGGGCTGTTCGCCGTTGCGATGGTTGCGGTGTTCTGGAAGTTTCGCCTTGGCAACGGCAAGCAGATCTCCCGCGCCCGAGGCCCCGCCCCGAACCCGCTGGCCTATCTTGACCGGTTTCGCCAGCAGCCCCGCCTGATCGCCGGCTGGCTGTTTGCGGTGATCCGGTCGACCGGCTGGTGGGTCTATGCGGTCTATCTGCCGATCTTCTGCATCCAGAACGGCCTGGGCGAAACGCTGGGCGGTCTGGCCATGTCGGCCTCGAACGGGATGCTGTTCGCCACGCCCCTGATGCTGCGGATCGTGCGGAGGGTCTCGGTCCGGACATCCGTGCGCTGGAGCTTTGCCTTTGCAGGGGTCATGTTCGTGGCGGCCTGGATTGCGGCGCCGGTGCCCTGGCTGGCCGTTGCCCTGCTCTTTGTCGCCTCGATCGGGCTTGTGATGCTGGATGTCTGCGGCAGCCTGCCGTTCCTGATGGCCGTCAAGCCGTCGGAACGGACGGAAATGGCCGCCGTCTATTCCAGCTTCCGCGACATTTCGGGCATCCTGACCCCGGCCGTGGCGGCGCTGGTGCTCATGGTCTCGCCTGTGGCCGGGCTTTTCGCGGCCTGCGGTGGCGGCATGTTCGTGGCCTGGGCGGTGGCCGGGCGGCTGCATCCGCGGCTTGGGCAGCCGAAAGAGTCGGATCCGTCTCTGGCCGGCGGCTGAGCCGATTGCCTGCGGCAACCGGTGATGGCAGGATCATCCCCAGCGGCACGGCTGATGGAAAGGATATTTCATGTTGATCGAATTGACCTTCGCAGTTTTCATGGGCGCCCATCCTGCGCTTCCCGTCCTCCCCGCCGCCCCCGGGGCAAGCGGGCCGTTGCACCCCGTGGATTACATCCTGCCCGCCCGCCGCGTCGTCACCTATTCGCCCGAGAGCGAGCTGCGGATGCTGTCGAGACTGCCGATCCCGGCCTCGGCCCAGTCGGTTTTCGACAATGAATTCGGCAGGGCCTCTTATTTCGCGGCCTTCGCGCTGTCGAAGGATGGCGGCTGGGGCTATTCGCTGACCACGAACTCGCTTGGCGCGGCGCATTCCGTGGCGATGGCGGAATGCCTGCGCCTGAACGACCAGTGCATGCTGATCGCCGAGATCGTCCCGGCGGGATATGTCGAACCGCGCCCCGGCGACATCACGCTGACACCCGAAGTGACCGTCTACTACGAGGAATTCGCCGACAAGGCCGGCTTCAAGGCCTTTGCCGTCAGTGCGGACGGCGCCTATGCGATCCTTTGGGACGTGCCCACCCAGGCCGAGGCCGACCGCGAGGCGCTGGCGGATTGCGAAAGCTATCGCACCCTGGATCTGCCGGGGCTGATCGACATGCCCTGCGTCCTGCTGCCCCATCCCAAATAGTCGGCCGCAACACCTTGCCGATCGCCGGGACGGATGCCATCCCTGCGCCGTCCCGACAGGAGCAGCACGTGACCGAAGCACCCACCCCAGGCAGGGCCGCCCCCGAAAGAGCGCCCGAAATGGCCACCGAAACAGCGCCCGCAACGGCCCCCGCAATCGCCCTCGTCCTCGAGCGCCAGAACCTCCTGCGCCTGCGCGAGATCGACCTGCCGCAGGAACCGGGGCCGGGCGAGGTGCGCATCGCCATCGACACGGTCGGGATCTGCGGATCGGACGTGCATTACTACACCCATGGCCGGATCGGCCCTTTCGTCGTCGAGGCGCCGATGGTGCTGGGCCACGAGGCGGCGGGCACCGTCGTCGAACTGGGTCCGGGTGTCACCACTCTGGCGGTCGGCGACCGGGTCTGCATGGAGCCGGGCATCCCCGATCCGTCCTCCCGCGCGGCGCGGCTGGGGCTTTACAACGTTGACCCGGCGGTGCGGTTCTGGGCCACGCCGCCGGTTCACGGCGTCCTGACGGCGCATGTCGTTCATCCCGCGGCCTATACCTTCCGCCTGCCCGACAGTGTGAGCATGGCGCAAGGCGCGATGGTCGAACCTTTCGCCGTCGGCATGCAGGCGGCCGCCAAGGCCGGGATACGCCCCGGAGATACCGCTGTCGTTCTGGGTGCGGGCCCGATCGGGACGATGGTTGCGCTGGCCGCGCTGGCCGGGGGCTGTGCACAGGTGGTGCTGACCGATCTGGCACAGCCCAAGCTCGACATCGCCGCAGCCTATCCGGGGATCGTCCCGGTCAACATCACGCGCCAGGATCCGCGCGCCGTCGTGGCCGACCTGACCGGCGGATGGGGGGCGGACATGGTCTTTGAATGTTCGGGGGCGGGGGCCGCCTGGGACGGGATCTTCGATCTGCTGCGCCCCGCGGGCACGGTTGTCGCCGTGGGCCTGCCGCTCGCGCCGGTGCCCTTCGATGTGGCCGCCGCCTCGACGAAGGAGGCGCGGGTCGAGACGGTCTTTCGCTATGCCCACCAATATGAACGCGCCATCGCGCTGATGGCGGCGGGCAAGGTCGACCTCACGCCCCTGATCACCGAAACCTTCGCCTTCGCCGACAGCGTCGCCGCCTTCGACCGGGCGGTCGAAGGGCGGGCCGCGGATGTGAAGCTGCAGATCAAGCTGCCTTAGGGAGCGTCACCCGATGCGGGATTTCGTTGCAGCAGTGGATGGCGGAGGCACGAAAACCGCCATCGCTCTGGCCGACAGGGACGGAGCCGTCACGATCCTGCCCCGGGCCGCGGGCTGCAATCCGCAGGACAATCCGGCCTGGGCAGAGAACCTCTCGCAGGCGATCGGGCAGATCACCTCGGTCGGAGTGCCCGCCTTCGTCGTGCTGGGCCTGCCCGGTCATGGCGAGGTGCCCGACCACGACGCAGCGATGGACAGGCTGGTGGCAAGGCACCTGAGCGCGGCGCTGGTCATGAACGATGTCGCGCTGGCCTGGCACGGCGCCTTTGCGGGCGAGGAGGGGGTACTTCTCCTGGCCGGCACCGGCTCGATGGCGATGGCCTCGGGGCCTGACGGGCTGCATCGGGTCGGGGGCTGGGGCGATCTGATCGGCGACGAGGGCAGCGCCTTCTGGATCGGCCAGACGGCGCTGCGCCTGGCGAGCCAGGCCTGGGACGGACGTCGGGAAGGGCCCGATCTGGCCTTCGCCCGGGCGCTGCTTGCCCGGATGGGGCTGTCTGACGCGACGCCCTTTCCGTTTCTGGACTGGTTGATGGGTCAGCCCCATCCCCGCACCGCGATTGCCGAGCTTGCGCAGGTGGTGGACAGTCTCGCGCAAGCCGGTGATCCGGCGGCCCAAGGCCTGTTGGTGGAGGCCGCGCGAGAGCTGTCCCTGCAGGCGAGGGCCGCCGCAAGGCGGGCGGGCCTTGCACCCGGTTTCTCATGGTGCCCGGCGGGTTCGGTCTTCCACAGCCGGTTTCTGTCTCGGGCGGTTGCTGACGCGCTGGGGCAACCCCCACAGGCGGGCCGGCTGGATGCCCTGGGCGGTGGCCTCTGGCTTGCTGCGCAAAAGGCCGGCTGGGCGCCGGACCTGCGATGGCAAAGCCGACTGCGGCGGGGTCTTGGGCTGGAGGCAGAGCCAGCCGATCCATCTCCGGGCGCAGAAGACGCAGAGTAACCTCGCGGGCGCGGGCGGTATCGGTCGAAGACCCGGGTTGCAGAGACGTAACCCGGGGCTCAAGCGCCCGATCCCCCGCCCGGTGGCCACTGGGGAAGGCTAGAACGCCAGCCCGGCCCCCCCGTCGCCCAGCTTCGAAAGACTGTCGATCAACCGGGCGCGGGCCGCGGGCACCGGGCGATCGCCCAAGGACCGAAACAGACGGTTCGCCATGAAATAGCCGGTCAGCCCAAGCGCCTCGGCCACCTCCGCCGGTTGCCCCGTGCCTCTGCCGGCAAGCAGCGGCGGCAGGAGCAACAGCCGGTCGGCCCAGTCCCCCGCCGCGTCCCGCGAGACGGCCCGGCCTGTCCTGGGCGAGACGAAGGCCAGATCCTCGGTCCGGCCGGTCACGGCACAGGATCCAAGGTCGAGCGCAAAGCCCAGCTCTTCGAGCAGGGCGAGTTCCCATCGCAGATAGGCCAGCGGCCAAAGATCGGTGTCACCCAGCAGGTCCAGCAGGCCGATCGTCCTGAGGTACAGGCTGCCATGCGCTTCGCGCTCGGGCAGAACCGCACAAAGCAGGGCGGCAACGGCCGTCAGCCCGGCAAGGGCCAGGCGGTCGCCCAGCGCCACGGCGGCGCGGCTGCGCAGTTGTTCCACCGCGAAGGCACCCAGGTGATCCTCGATCCGCGCGCGCCAGACCACCGCGACCTGACTGCCGGGTTGCAGCGTGGCCGCCATACGACGCCCGGCACCCCCCCGGACGATACCGCCATGAAGCCCGTGGGTTTCGGTAAAGACCTGAACGATGGCCGAGCTTTCGCCATGCGCCCTCACGCTCAGCACCACGCCCTGATCCCGCCATTCGATCATGTGCCCTCGCTGGCCGCCGGGCAAGAATTCCCGTACGGGAATTCTTGTTTCAAAAATCTTCGTACGAAGATTTTTGCGCCCCGCCCGTCACGTCAGTCCCGGATCGTCCAGCAGGTGGCGCCCGGCACGGTCCTCCACTTCGATCACCCACAGGTCAGGATCATATCCCCGCTGGCGTGCGATGGAACCATCCACCTCGGACTCCGCCCCCCGGGCAAGCACCATCCAGCGCCGATCGCCGGATACGGGGTCGAAAGACCGCTGATGCAGCACCGCCTGCCCGTCAAGCGTGTTGAGCTTCACCATCACCGCCCCGGCCGTTTCATCGCCCCTGGCCACGACGAAAGCGGGAATACCCTCGACCCTGAGCCGCGCCAGATAGGCCGAAACCCAGATCCCGCTGGCCAGTCTCATGGCCCCTCAGCCTCCGTCGCGGAAATCGAGCCCCATCTCGGAATAGCGCTCTGCCTCTTCCAGCCAGTTGGGCCGGACCTTGACCGTCAGGAAAAGATGGACGCGATGCCCCAGAAAGGCCTCGAGCTCGGCCCGCGACGCCTGACCGACCGCCTTGGCCGTCTCGCCGCCGCGCCCCAGCACGATCCCCTTGTGCCCATCGCGCGCGACATAGACGATCTGGTCGATCCGCACAGAGCCATCGGGGCGCTGTTCCCAGTTCTCCGTCTCGACCGTCAGCTCATAGGGCAGTTCCTGATGCAGCCGCAGCGTCAGCTTTTCCCGCGTGATTTCGGCCGCGATCATCCGCAGCGGCAGATCGGCGATCTGATCCTCGGGATAAAGCCAGGGCCCTTTCGGCATCCGCTCGGCCAGCCAGGCCTTGAGATCATCGCAGCCATGCCCGCGCTCGGCCGAGATCATGAAGGTCTTTTCGAACGGATAGGCCTCGTTGAGTTTGCGGGCCAGGTCCAGCAGATGTTCCGACTGCACCCTGTCGATCTTGTTGATCGCCAGGGCCACCGGCACATCCCGCACCCGGGTCGAGAGGGTTTCGAGGATCGCCGCCACCCCCGCGGTCAGCCCGCGATGCGCCTCGATCAGCAAGACGATCACATCGGCATCCGCCGCCCCGCTCCAGGCCGCGGCCACCATCGCCCGGTCCAGCCGCCGCCTTGGCCGGAACAGGCCGGGCGTATCGACAAAGACGATCTGGGCGCTGCCCTGCAGCGCCACACCGCGGATCCTTGCGCGCGTGGTCTGCACCTTGTGTGTGACGATCGAGACCTTGGCCCCGACCATCCGGTTCAACAGCGTCGACTTCCCGGCATTCGGCTCTCCGATCAACGCGACAAAACCTGCCCGCGTTTCCGGCTCGATTTGCTCGGTCATCCCTGCATCCTTTCAAGAAGCATCGCGGCGGCCATCTGTTCGGCCTGCCGCTTCGAGCCGGCCCGAGCCTGTTCCGACGCGCCGGAGGCAAGCCTCACCTCGATCGTGAAGACCGGCGCATGATCGGGGCCAGACCGCTCGAGCTCCACATAGCTTGGCGGCAATTCGCCCCGGGCCTGGGCCCATTCCTGCAAGGCCGTCTTGGCATCGCGGGCGTCCTTCTGGACCGCCCCGATCCGGTCGCCCCAAAGCCCGAGCACCACAGCCCGTGCCGCATCGAACCCCGCGTCAAGATAGACCGCCGCCACCACCGCCTCCATCGCATCCGCGAGGAGCGCCTCCTTGCGCCGTCCGCCCGATTTCATCTCGGAACGACCCAGCCGCAGAACCGCACCGAGGTCGATGTCACGGGCAACCTCGGCACAGGTTTCACGCCGGACAAGGCGGTTGTAGCGCGGGGCGATCTGACCTTCGGCCGCATCACGGTCTGCGGCCAGAAGCGCCTCGGCCATGACGAGCCCCAGCACGCGATCCCCCAGAAACTCGAGGCGCTGGTTGTCTTCCCGGTTCGGCCCCGTGATCGAGCCATGGGTGAGGGCCTGCACAATGAGTTCAGGCCGGGCGAAACTGTGGCCGAGCCTGTCGCAAAAGGCCTTCAGTTCGGCCGAGAGCCTCACTCGATCCTCTTGAAATAGCGATCCGAGCGCCAGGTCCAGAACGCGAGGATGGACCGACCCGCCGAAGAGAAGATCACCCGATCCGCCCGGCCGACGATATCCTCGAGCGGCACCGTGCCGACGCCGCGGGCCGCTTGTGGCACGCGGCTGTCGGTCGAATTGTCGCGATTGTCGCCCATGAAGAAATACTCGCCCTCGGGCACGACGAAGACGCCGGTATTGTCGGAGGACTGGTTGCCGATGTTGAGCACACTGTGGCGCACGCCATTGGGCAGGGTCTCCATGAAGCGCTGCTTGATGCAGTCTCCTCCCAGCCCGACCGCGCCGTTCATGCAGCGCGGCGGAATCGCGTGGGGGCCCTGCGGCTCGAAGGTCTCGACGAAGAAGCCGGCCTCCTCGATCTCGACCGGGACATCATTGATATGCAGCACGCCGTCGATCATCTGGACCCGATCCCCCGGCATCCCGATCAGGCGCTTGATGAAATCGACCCCGGTGACCGGATGGCGAAAGACCACCACATCGCCGCGCTCGGGTTCAGAGCCGAAAAGGCGGCTGTCGGCGCCCTTGAAGATGCCGCAGATGTCGTCCGCACCGATATCGATGCCAAGACGCTCGACCCGGATCGAGGGGCAGGAGGCGTAGGAATAGCCATAGGCCATCTTGTTGACGAAGAGGAAGTCGCCGATCAGCAACGTCTCCTTCATCGAACCGGAGGGGATCCAGAAAGGCTGAAAGAACAGCGTCCGGAATGCGCCGGCGATCAGCAGTGCATAGACGACGGTCTTGGCGGTCTCGATGATGCTTGCGCCGAAACCGGATTTCTGAGCCATGAACCACTGCCTTCCTGTTTGCGCCTGCTACATGCGGGGCCGGAGGGAGCGAGTCAAGCAACCGCTCGGGCAACCGCTCGGGCATACCGTCATGCGATCGGGCGGGCTTCGATCACGACGAAGGCCTGTGCCCAGGGATGGTCATCCGTCAGGGTGACATGGATCACCGCTTCATGGCCCGGGGGGGTCATCGCCTCGAGACGGTCTTTCGCCCAGCCGGTGACATGCATGACCGGCTGCCCGGTCCGCAGATTGGACACGGCCATGTCCTTCCACGAGATCCCCATGCGCAGTCCGGTGCCAAGCGCCTTCGAGCAGGCCTCCTTCGCGGCCCAGCGCTTGGCATAGGTGGCGGCCACCGCGCGGGGGCGGGACTGTGCCTTGCCCTGCTCGCGTTCGGTGAAGACGCGGTTGCGGAACCGGTCTCCGAAACGGGAAAGGGTCGCCTCGATCCGGTCGATGTTGCACAGGTCCGTGCCGATGCCGAGGATCATGCGCGCCGCCGGAAGATCGGGGAGGCGGATTTTTCAGAAAATCCGCCCCGGAAAATGTACATTTTCCGGCCTGCCGGCATCATCCGCGCGCCTCGTCCATGAGCCGGCGCATTTCGGCGATGGCGCCCGGAAGGCCAAGGAAGATCGCCTCTCCCACAAGAAAATGCCCGATGTTGAGCTCCATCACCTGCGGCAGGGCGGCGACCGGCCCCACAGTCTCGTAGGTCAGACCGTGGCCTGCATGCACCTCGAGACCCAGGTCATGGGCCAGGGCGGCCATGTCGGTCAGGCGTGCCAGTTCCGCATCCCTGGCGGTGAAATCGCCTGCGGAGTGATGGTCGCAATAGCCGCCCGTATGCAGTTCGACCACCTGAGCGCCGATCCGGTGCGCCGCCTCGACCTGCGCAGGGTCGGCGGCGATGAAGATCGAGACGCGGCAGCCCGCCTCGCGCAGCGGCGCGATGTAATGGGCCAGTTCGTTTTCCTGCCGGGCCACCTCGAGCCCGCCCTCCGTCGTGCGCTCCTCGCGCTTTTCGGGCACGATGCAGACGGCATGGGGCTTGTGGCGCAGCGCGATGGCCTGCATTTCGGCCGTTGCCGCCATTTCAAAGTTCAGCGGCACCCGCAGCGCTTCGGCCAGCCGCTCGATATCGCTGTCGCTGATATGGCGGCGATCCTCGCGCAGATGGGCGGTGATGCCGTCGGCCCCCGCCTCTTCGGCCAGAAGGGCCGCGCGCACCGGATCGGGATAGGCCGCGCCGCGCGCATTGCGCACCGTCGCCACGTGGTCGATGTTCACACCCAGCCGCAACCTGCCCATGGTTCTTCGCCTCCTGCCTCTGATCCGGTTCTAGCGCGGTCCACCGGGAAGGTCAGCAGGCGGGTCAGGCGTTTTTCGCAATTGCGCGAGTTTTTCGCTGAGTTTCTTGCGCCGGTGGTTCTGATAGGCCTCGATCAGCTTGAGGCTCAGATAATAGCAGATCGTGGCGCAGATGATGCCCGGCAGGATGCCCCCCACGAGATAGGGCAGGAAGACCGTTTCATAGAAACGCTGCAGCCGGCTCCAGTCCATCGACTCGGGGCCGAAGAGCGCGCGGAAATTGTGGCCCAGATCGGCCCAGGCGCCCGAAAACAGCTGCGGCAGCCGACGCGCCGTGCTTTCCATCGGTCTGCTTCCCAGCAGAAGATAGCCGGTATTGATCGACACCACCCCGATCGGCAGGAAGGTCAGCGGATTGCCGAAGAAGGTCGCCAGAAGGGCCGCCAGGATATTGCCCCGCATCACCTTGGCGATCAGGAAGGCAACCAGGAAATGCAGTCCGAACAGCGGCGTGAAACTGACGAAGACCCCGGCCCAGACACCGCGCGCGATTTTCTCCGGCGTGTCGGGAAGGCGCCGGACGCGGTGCTTCACATAGCCGAAGGCCCGCCCCCAGCCGCCCCGCGGCCAGAAGAAGGCGAGAAAACTCTCCCGATATGACCGCTTCACCCGCCGTTTGAAGACCACCTGACGCCCTTATCCGGCTCCCGGGGAAACGTCCCGGCCCTAGTCCCTTGCACCCGCACCCACGAGGCCCCTTTCGGGATCCCTGTGCCGCACGATCGAGGACACGTTGCTTTCCGCCTCGAGCGCCGTCATGACACGGTGCAGATGCTCTGTGTCCCGCAGATCTACATCTATCAGGAGCCGATAGTAATCCGGCTTCCTGTCGATGAAATTCAAATCCGAGATATTCGCCGACTGTTCCCCGATCAAGGTGCAGATCCGCCCCAGCACGCCCGCGTCATTGGTGATCGTCAGGTCCAGCGTCACCGTATTGACGGAGCGATGCGTGCCTTCCTGCCAGCGCAAATCGACCCAGCGCTCGGTCTGGTCCTCATAGGCCGCGAGCGCGGGACAATCGATCGTGTGAATCACGACCCCCTGGCCACGGAAGGTGATGCCGATGATCCGTTCGCCCGGAACCGGCTGGCAGCACGGCGCGCGGCGGAAGCTCTGGTCGCCGCTCAGGCCGACGACGGCGCGCGCCTCCTCGATCTCGTCGCCCGGTTTGTGAGACAGATCGGGATAGATCGCCCTGACAACCTCGCGGCCGGTGATCTCGGCCGATCCCAGACGGGCCAGAAGCTCGTCGACCTCGTCGATGGCCAGGGCGCGGGCCGCGGTACGCAGGGCCTTTTCGGTCGCCTTCTTGCCGACATTCTCGAACGCCACCCGCGCCAGTTCGGAGCCCAGCTTGATGAACCTCTCGCGGTCCTCTTCGCGAAGCGAGCGGCGGATCGCCGTCTTGGCCCGGCCCGTCACCGCGATGTCGATCCATGTGGCCTGGGGGGTCTGGCCCTCGGCGGTGATGATCTCGACCGACTGGCCGTTCTTGAGCCGGGTCCAGAGCGGAACCCGCAGCCCGTCGACCTTGGCCCCGACACAGGCCGAGCCGATCCTGGTGTGAATGGCATAGGCGAAATCGATCGGGGTCGCACCTCGAGGCAGTTTGATCACATCGCCCTGCGGGGTGAAGCAGAAGACCTGATCCTGATACATCTCGAGCTTGACCGCCTCGAGGAATTCCTCGTGGTCGTGATCCTGATCGAACCGTTCCGTGACCTGCGCGATCCAGCGGGCCGGGTCCACCGCGAAGCGGTTTACCACGGGTTCGCCGTCCCGATAGGACCAATGCGCCGCGACCCCCGTTTCGGCAACCTCGTGCATCTCGCGGGTGCGGATCTGGACCTCGACCCGCTTGCCATCGCGCCCCGAAACCGTGGTGTGGATCGAGCGGTAGCCGTTCGACTTGGGCTGGCTGATGTAATCCTTGAACCGCCCCGGCACGGCGCGCCAGCGTTGGTGGATCGCCCCCAGCACGCGGTAGCAATCCGCCTCGGACCGGGTGATGATGCGAAAGCCGTAGATGTCGGACAGGCGCGAGAAGCCCTGTTCCTTTTCCTGCATCTTGCGCCAGATCGAATAGGGCTTCTTGGCCCTGCCCGAAACCTCGGCCTCGATCCCGGCCTTGTCGAGTTCGAGGCGCATGTCGGTGGTGATCTTCTGGATCACATCCCCGGTTTCGCGCTGCAGGGTGATGAAGCGGCGGATGATCGAGTTGCGCGCTTCGGGATTGATGACCCGAAAGGCCAGATCCTCGAGCTCTTCGCGCATCCACTGCATCCCCATCCGACCTGCGAGAGGGGCGTAGATGTCCATCGTCTCGCGGGCCTTCTGGGCCTGCTTTTCCGGGCGCATCGACTTGATCGTGCGCATGTTGTGAAGGCGGTCCGCCAGCTTGACCAAGGTGACGCGCAGATCGCGCGAGGTCGCCATGAAGAGCTTGCGGAAATTCTCGGCCTGCTTGGTCTGGTTCGACGACAGCTGCAGGTTGGTCAGCTTGGTCACGCCATCGACGAGTTCGGCAATCTCCCGGCCGAACCGGCGTTCGACCTCGGAATAGCTGGCCTTGGTATCCTCGATCGTGTCGTGAAGAAGTGCGGTGATGACCGTCGCATCATCCATCTGCAACTCGGCCAGGATGCCGGCCACGGCGACAGGATGGGTGAAATAGGGCTCGCCCGACTGGCGCATCTGGCCAGCATGCATCGCCTCGGCAAAGTCCCATGCCGCGCGCAGCAGTGTTTCGTTCGTCCGGGGGTTGTAGGTCCGGACCAGTGCGATCAGGTCGTCAACTGTCGTCATCTGGTCCGGGGTCCGTCATGCGGGGTCGAAGGCCCCGGTCAGCGCTGTTCCTGCGCCTGCATCAATTCACGCAACAGCCGCTCTTCCGACATGTCGTCATGGACCGGGCGATCCATTTCGGCACCCATGAGAAGGGCCATCGCATCTTCCTCGGGCTCGTCGACCTCGATCTGGGTCTGATGCGATTCGATCATCCGTTCGCGCAGATCGTCGGCTCCTTGCGTCTCTTCCGCGATTTCGCGCAGGGCGACGACGGGGTTCTTGTCGCGGTCACGCGCGATGGTCAGGGGGGAACCTGCCGCGATCTCGCGCGCGCGATGCGCGGCAAGCATGACGAGTTCGAACCGGTTGGGGACTTTGTCGACGCAGTCTTCGACGGTTACGCGGGCCATGGATCGGACTCCCATCGTGGCAACAGGGTAAGGTTGTAGCGCACCATCCGAACGGGTGTCGGGACGCTGCCTGACCTTGGAAGACGCTTCCATACCGATCCGATAGGGGATTGACAAGCCGGTTCACGGGAATGTCGGCCCTGTTTGGCGCTGGAAACTGCGACTGCCGCCTTACTGATCCAGTGCGACGACCTCGCGTTTGTCGGAGGCGGGCAGCGCTTCGCACATCTGCCGGACCGTCACGCCAAGAACGGGGTGCCGCCAGTCGGGGGCGACATCCAGAAGCGGGACCAGGACAAAGGCCCGGTCCTGAACCCGGGGATGGGGCAGGACAAGGTCATCGGGCGCGCGCATGCGCTGCAATTCGGGGGAAAGGGCGCGCCATTCGGCCTGGGTTTCCCGATCCGGCAGGACCGCATCCCCCAGCGCGATCAGATCGAGGTCGAGCGTCCGCATGCCCCAGCGCTGCTTGCGCTCGCGGCCGTGGCGCGACTCAATCGCGTGCAGCGCCCCGAGGAGCTCGTGGGCGGGAAGCGCCGTGTCGATGCGGACCGCGGCATTGACGTAGTCAGGCCCCGCTCCTGCGGGAAAGCAGGGCGTACGAAACAGGCGGCTTGCCCTTGTTACCGGGCCGATGTCCGCCTCCATTTCCTCCATCGCGCGACGCAGCGTTATCTCGGGCGGACTCTCGAAAGCAGGCAAATTTCCGCCCAAAGCGACCAAGGCTGACCTTACGCGATGCGGCGTCTGCAACACTTGTGGCATGTCAGCATTTCTCTATATTAGGGGCTCGCGTTTTTCAGCGCCGAACCACTCGCACACAAGGCGTGCCCTCACAACACGGCACGTTCGCCAGAAGGATTAAATCATGTTTTACCGCGACGAGCGCCTCGCGCTCTTCATTGATGGTGCCAACCTTTATGCCGCGGCAAGATCGCTTGGCTTCGATATCGACTACAAGCTACTGCGGGCCGAGTTCATGCGCCGGGGCAAGCTGCTGCGGGCCTTCTACTACACCGCCCTGCTTGAGAATGACGACTATTCTCCGATCCGTCCGCTGGTGGACTGGCTGCATTACAACGGCTTCACCATGGTGACGAAGCCCGCGAAGGAATTCACCGACAGCCAGGGCCGGCGCAAGGTCAAGGGCAACATGGATATCGAGCTGACCGTGGACGCGATGGAGATCGCGCCGCATGTCGATCATATCGTGCTGTTCTCGGGCGATGGCGATTTCCGCCCGCTGGTCGAGGCGCTGCAGCGCAAGGGCGTTCGGGTTTCGGTCGTCTCGACGATTCGCAGCCAGCCGCCGATGATCGCCGATGACCTGCGGCGCCAGGCCGACAATTTCATCGAGCTTGACGAGCTTCGCGAAGTCATCGGCCGCCCCCCGCGCGAGCCGCGCGTGGCCCCGAGCGAAGAACCCGACGAGGTTACCTCGGACGCGGATTGAACCCTGCGCCGCCTGCGGCGGTGCCCCCTCTTGGCCTGAAAGGACAGTCATGTCACACGCGCTTGTGGCCCAAGGGCTCGTGACCCCGGACGACGTTGCAACCTATCGCCGGGATGGCGTCGTCCTGATCCGCGGGCTCTTTGCCGATCATGTCGAAACGCTGCGGGCCGGTGTCGAACGCAACATGGCCGCGCCCGGCCCCTATGCGGCCGAGAACCTGCATCCGGGCGAGGCGGGCCGCTTTTTCGACGACTATTGCAACTGGACCCGGATCCCCGAGTTCGAAGAGGTGATCCGCACCTCCCCCGCCGCAGCGGTGGCGGGCGAGCTGATGGGCGCGGACGAAGTGCAGATCTTCCATGACCATGTTCTGGTCAAGGAGCCGGGCACATCCAAACCCACGCCCTGGCATCAGGACGGCCCCTATTATTTCGTCGAAGGTTGCCAGACCGTCAGCTTCTGGTCGCCGCTCGATCCGGTGCGCGAGGCCTCGTTGCGCTGCGTCGCCGGATCGCATCTCTGGCCCCGGCCGGTGCTGCCCAAGCGCTGGCTGGCCGATACCAGCTTCTACCCCGATCCTGACGCCTACATGCCCGTGCCGGATCCCGATGCCGAAGGCCTTGATATCCGCGAATGGGAGATGGAGCCCGGCGATGCCGTGGCCTTCGACTATCGCACCCTGCACGGGGCGCGCGGCAATGAGGCGACCACCCGCCGCCGCGCCTTTTCGCTGCGCCTTGTGGGCGAGGATGCGCGCTATGTCGAACGGCCCGGCCCGACCTCGCCCCCCTTTCCGGGCCATGAGATGCAGCCCGGGCAGCGGCTGCGCGAGGATTGGTTCCCGGTGATCTGGTCCCGTGCGGGGGCAGCCAACGCCCTCGAAGGCTAGCGCGGGGCAGCCGCGCGGGCGAGGCGGTCGTTGATCGCCCGGCCAAGGCCGTGATCGGGGATCGGTGAAACCGCGATCCGTTCGGCGCCCATCGCATCAAGCCGGTGCAGATGGCCGAACAGGTTGGCGGCGGCCTCGGTCAGGTCGCTCCGCTCCGAAAGGTTCAGCGCAGCATCGACCGGGCCGAAGCCCAGCAGCACCTCGCCCGGGCGGACCTCCCCGGCGTTCAGCCGAAGCGCGCCCCGGGGGGCGTAGTGAGAGGCCAGCTGCCCCGGCGCATTTGGCCTTTCGGCGTCAGGGTCAGGGGGCAGGACGGCTTCGCCCAGACAGGCCTCGACCGCCTCGACCGGCAGACCACCGGCCCGCAAGAGCCGGACCCCGCCCTCCTCCAGCCCGAGGATCGTCGATTCAAGCCCGATCCCGCAGGCCCCGCCGTCAAGCACCGCGTCGATCCGCCCCTCCAGACCCTGCAGAACATGCGCGGCCGTGGTCGGGCTGACCCGGCCCGAGGGATTGGCCGAGGGGGCCGCCAAGGGGGCGCCAGAGGCCGCAAGCAACGCCTGCGCAACAGGATGCGCGGGCACCCGCACGGCGACGGTCGCAAGCCCCGCGGTCACAAGCGGCGATATGCCGGCCCCGGGCAGCAGCGGCAGAACCAGCGTCATCGCGCCCGGCCAGAAGGCGCTGGCCAGGCGTTCGGCCCTGTGGTCGAAAACACAGATGGCACGGGCCGCCGCCGCATCCGGCAGATGAACGATCAGCGGGTTGAACTGTGGCCGGCCCTTGGCGGCATAGATCTCGGCCACCGCCCGATCCTTGCGCGCATCGGCGCCAAGGCCGTATACTGTCTCTGTCGGAAAGGCGACCAGACCGCCCCGCGCAAGGATCGCAGCAGAGGCGGCAAGGCCCGGGTCATCGGGTTGAAGCAGCCTCGTGGCGCGGGGCTCCTGAAACAGGGTCATGGGTTGCAATCCTCGACGGCGGCGATCCTGGGCCTTCAAGCGACGGCGCCGGGCGGGTCATAGAGGCGCCCGGGTCAAAGGAAAAGGGAAAGCGGCGGTCTGATGCCTTATCGTTCACCTGTCTCCGAGTTCGTCTTTCTGCTGCGCGAGGTCGTGGGCTTTGATCAGGTCACTGCCACCGACCGCTTTGCCGAGGCCACGCCCGATCTGGTGAGCGCGATCCTGACCGAGGCGGCCACGCTTTGCGACACGGCCCTGGCCCCGCTCAACCGCGCGGGCGACCTGCATCCGGCGGTGCTTGAGGATGGGGTCGTGCGAACCTCGCCGGGCTATGCCGACGGCTACCGCGCCATCGCCTCGGGCGGCTGGATCGGGATGGCCGCCAGCCCCGCCGCAGGGGGGCTTGGCCTGCCGATGGCCCTGACCTCTGCGGTCAATGACATGATGAGCGGCGCCTGTCTTGCGCTGCAGCTTAACCCGATGCTGACGCAGGGCCAGATCGAGGCGCTCGAGGCCCATGCAAGCGCCGAGATCCGCGATCTCTACCTGCCGCGCCTGATCTCGGGCGAGTGGAGCGGCACGATGAACCTGACCGAGCCGCAGGCCGGTTCGGATGTCGGCGCCCTGCGCACACGGGCCGTGCCGAACGGGGATGGCACCCATGCGATCACGGGCGAGAAGATCTATATCACCTGGGCCGACAGCGATTTCGCGGCGAATACCTGTCATCTCGTGCTGGCCCGCCTGCCCGACGCCGCACCGGGGACGCGGGGCATCAGCCTGTTCCTGGTGCCGAAATTCCTGCCCGACCCCGACGGCACGCCGGGCAAGCGCAATGCGCTGCGGGTCCAGAGCCTCGAACACAAGCTGGGCCTGCACGGATCGCCCACCGCCGTGATGGCCTATGAGGGGGCGACGGGCTGGCTGATCGGCGCGCCGCATGCCGGGATGGCGGCGATGTTCACCATGATGAACAGTGCCCGCCTGGGCGTCGGCATTCAGGGGATCGGCGTGGCCGAGGCCGCAATGCAGGCGGCCATGGATCACGCGCTGACCCGCAAGCAGGGGCGCGCCGGCGGCACCGGCACCATCGCCGAACATGCCGATGTGCGCCGGATGCTTGCCACCATGCGGGCCGAGGTCTTTGCCGCCCGCGCCATCGCCCTGTCCTGCGCCGTGGCAATCGACATGGCGAAAGCGACGGGCGAGGCACGGTGGAAGGCGCGCGCCGCTTTTCTGACCCCGATTGCCAAGGCCCATGGCACCGACATCGGCCTCGAGGTTGCAAACATGGGGCTTCAGGTCCACGGCGGCGCGGGGTTCATCGAGGCGACGGGCGTTGCGCAATTCGCCCGCGACGTGCGCGTGACCTCGATCTACGAAGGCACGAACGGCATTCAGGCGATGGACCTTGTGGGCCGCAAGCTGTCGGACGGAGGTGCCGCGGCCTTTGACCTGATCGACGAGGTAGAGCAGCTGGCCGAGACGGCGATGGAGACGCAGCCAGCGCTGGCGGGCCCGGTCGGGGAGGCCGCAAGGGCGCTGCGCCGGACGACGGATTGGCTCCTGACGCAGGCTCCCGAGGATCGCAACGCCGGCGCCGTGGCCTATCTGCGCGCCTTCGCCCGCACGCTGGGGGCCGCGGCGCATCTGCGGGCCGGCTGCACCGGCGATCCGGTGCGCGCGCGACTGGCGGCCTTTTTCGTGGCGCATGTCCTGCCGGAACAGAAGGCCCTGCTTGAACAGGTCGAGGCCGGGGGCGCCGCCATCATGGCGCTCAGCCCGGCGGATCTGGCCGGAGAGGCCACGGCCACCGGCCCGGCCTGAGGCGTGGCGCTGGACACCCCCTTTCCTGACCCGCCCGCCGCCGGTCAGGCGACAGAGGTGGCGCCGGGCGTGTTGTGGATGCGTCTGCCGCTGCCGATGGCGCTGGATCACGTCAATGTCTATGCGCTCGAAGACGGGACGATTAAGGACGGGGCGGGCTGGACCCTGATCGACACCGGCATGGACAGCGCGAACGCCCGCCGGGAATGGGAGGGGCTGCTGGCAGGCCCCCTTGCGGGGCGGCCTGTGCGCCGTGTCATCGTCACCCATCACCACCCCGATCACGTCGGCCTTGCCGGCTGGTTCATCGAACGGGGGGCCGAGCTCTGGATGCCGCGCACCGGCTGGCTCTTCGCGCGGATGCTGCAACTCGACGATCAGCCCCACCCGCCGCCCGAGACGCTGGCCTTCTGGCGGGCGGCCGGGATGGACCCGGCGATCCTCGCGCGGCGGGCGGCAGAGCGGCCCTTCAACTATGCCGATTGCGTGGCGCCCCTGCCCCTGGGCTTCCGGCGCCTGCAGGAGGGCGACCGCCTTGCCATCGGCGCGCGGCACTGGACGGTGCGCATGGGCAAGGGCCACGCCCCCGAACATGCCACACTCTGGAGCGATGACGGGATCGTTCTGGGCGGCGATCAGTTCCTTGCCACGATCAGCCCCAACCTGGGCGTCTATCCGACGGAACCGGGCGCCGATCCCGTGGGCGACTGGCTTGATGCCTGCGAGGGCTTCCTCTGCCATGCGCGGGAGGGGCAACTTGTCCTGCCCGGGCACAAGCTGCCCTTCACCGGCCTGCCCTTTCGGCTGCGGCAGATGATCGACGGCCATCACGCGGCCCTTGCCCGCCTGCGCGAGGCTTTGGCAACGCCGATGCGGGCCGGCGACTGTTTCGGGGCGCTGTACGGCCGCCGCATCAGGGGCGGGGAATATGGCCTCGCCCTTGCCGAGGCGGTGGGCCATCTGAACCATCTGGCCCGCCTCGGGCAGATCACCGGCACGGCCGATGACGATGGCGCGATCTGGTGGCAGAGGCTGGCCTGAGCGCTTTTCAACCGGCGCGATGCCTGCCATGCTTGGGGGATGGAGCCGCAATCCTCCCGTCCCGACCCTCTCATCGACACTTCGGCCGAGGCTGCCGAGGATTCCGTGCTGCCTCAGCTTTACGAGGTGCATAGCGATCCCGAAGCCACCCCCACCCGGTGCGAGGATCTGCCCGACTGCATGCGCGAGCCGCTGAACGGCAAGAGTGCCGCACGATGGGCCTATGAGCGGCTGATCCTCTATATCCGCAATTTCGAAAGCCAGCTCGACAACAAGAGCGAGGTCGCCATCGGCTTTACCGGTGGTGGCGCCGGGGTGATCCGGATCGAGGGGATCGGCTATTTCGACCCCGATATCGTCACCTTCTTCGGCACCGACGAAGACGGCGCCCGGACCCAGCTGATCCAGCATGTCACGCAACTTAGCGTGATGCTGCGCGCCCTGCCCGTGACCCAACCCGAGGCCGCGCCCCGGCGGATCGGGTTCCGCCTCTCGCGCGCGCTTCAGGGCGAGGGGCCGTCGCAAGACGCCCCAGGCGAGCCGGCGCACGATCCCAAGTGACAGCCGGTCGCAATCCGCCTGCCGGGTGGTGACAGCCTGCGCAATATCGGCTATCCCCCCGAAAACCAGATCAACGCCGTCAGGAGAGCCCGGAAATGGCCGAACACAAGCCCGGAAGCATGGACATCACCACGCAGGAAAAGACCTTCGAAGGGTTCATGAAATTCTCGGTGCGCACGACGATCGCGATCATCGTGCTGCTGATCTTCATCGCGCTCGTGAACGGCTGATCCGGGCCTGTGACCTTAACCCGACTGAGCCGACGCGCCTTTGTCATCGGCCTGCCTTTCGCCCTCGCCGCTTGTGGCGGGCAAAGTGTGATCGCGCCGGAAGAGGATATCCTGCGCGCCTTCTACCGGCATGACGGCCCGCCGGCTCTGACGCTGTTCACGGTGCGCAATGTGGATACCGGAAACGGTGCGCATACCGGGCTTATGATCAACGCCAGCCAGAGGGTGCTGTTCGATCCGGCCGGCAGCTTCGGCCATCCGACCATCCCCGAGCGTAACGACGTCTTGTTCGGGATCACCCCGCGGGTCGAGGAGCTCTATGTCTCCTACCACGCGCGGGCGACCTATTACGTCGTGATCCAGACCCTTGAAGTCCCTCCCGAAACCGCCGAGGCCGCGCTGCGGATCGCGCTGGACTACGGGCCGGTCGGCAAGGCGAATTGCACGAGGGCCACCTCGGATATCCTGCGCCGTCTGCCGGGGTTCGAAGGCATCAACATGACCTTCCTGCCGGACCGGCTCGAGATGCAGTTCGCACGCTTTCCCGGCGTCACGACCCGGGAGCATTGGGAGGACGATGCCGACGATGCGCGCGACGCCGTGATCGCAGCCTATGACACCGAGGTGTCGGCCCCGATTCTCGAAGCGCTGACAGTATCGGGCCAGTGACGCCGGCTTGCACCGGCTTGCATCGGCGCCCGGAACCCGGGCGGCATCCGACAGGCGATTTCACCTTGGTGGCGGCCTGCGCGCTGTCCTATGGTCCGGGCATGGTGCCGTAACGAGAGGTCTGTTGAACAATGACTGAGAATGACCCGGTCGAGATGTCCTATCGGCTCGAGATGAAGTCGGTGACCGAAGGCGTGATGAAGGCCGGTCAGCTCCTGGTGACATGGCGCAACAGCCCGGTCTACACGGTTCTTTCGCTGACCGTTGCCCTGCTGTGCCTGATTGGCGGGGTGGGGCTTTACAGCGTGGTCTGGATCCTGATGGTCGGCGGCACGCCGCATGTCATCGGCAGCATCCTTGCGGCCACTGTCTCGATCGCGCTCATCTATGTGAACAACCGCAGCATGGCGCAGGCGATGGCCGGGGTCGCGATCAACAGCCGTTTCGGCCGCCGGGTGCAGCACATGACCTGCGATGAAGAGGGCATCACGCTCGATATCGGAACGGCGGTCTGGTCGACCCGGTGGAACACGGTCGAGGCGCTGGTCGAGGGCAAGCACGGGATCAGCCTTGTCGCTTCGGGCGTGACCTTTCCGATCCCGATGGAGGCCGTGCCGGAGGGGGCCTTGCCGCGGCTGCGGCACTGGTTCGAAACCTCGCGGTGAAGGCGCCGGTCGGGGTCATACTGGCCGGTGGCCAGTCCCGGCGGATGGGCAGAGGCGACAAGGCGCTGCTTCCGTTCGGCACGGGTTGCCTGCTGGACAGCGTGATCGCGCGGCTTGGGCCGCAGGTGGCGGCGCTGGCGCTGAATGCCAATGGCGATCCGGCGCGCTTCGCGCGGTTCGGCCTGCCGGTTCTGTCCGATCCGCTGACCGACCATCCCGGCCCGCTGGCGGGCGTTCTGGCGTCCATGGACTGGGCGCTGGCCGAGGGGGCCGATGCGGTGGTGACAGCGCCGGCCGATACGCCCTTTCTGCCCTGCGACCTCGTGCCCCGGCTGATCCTGGCGACCGAGACCGGGGGCGCATCCCTTGCCATCGCGGCCACCGACAGGGAACACCCGACCTGTGCGCTCTGGCCCGTCAGCCTGCGGGCGCGACTTGCGGCGACCCTCGAACGGGGGCAGCGGAAGGTCGGCGACTTTGTCCATGCCGAAGGGGCCGCTCTGGCCCGGTTCCCGGCGGCCACGCCCGATCCCTTCTTCAACATCAACACGCCCGAGGATCTTGCCCGGGCGCAAGCGCTCGCATGAGCTTTGATACCGTCCTCATGGTCGACTGGTCCGGCGGCAGGGACCGGGGCCCCAAACCGAAGCGCGATGCGATCTGGGCCTGCCAGAGCGGCGCGGATGGCACAGAGGCGCCGGTCTATCTGCGCAACCGTCAGCTTGCCGAAGACTGGATCGTCACGCGGCTCGACAAGGCGATGGGGCGCGGGCAGCGGGTGCTTGCCGGTTTCGACTTTCCCTTCGCCGCGCCCGACGGCTTTGCCGAGGCGCTGACCGGCAGCCCGGATCCCCTCGCGCTCTGGCACTGGCTGGACGACCGGATCGAGGACAGGCCGAAAGAGAACAACCGCTTCGACGTGGCCGCCCTGATGAATAGCCACTTCCCAAGGGTCGGCCCCTTCTGGGGCAACGGCCTGAAGCGCGAGATCCCCCACCTGCCGCGCCGCGGAAAGGCCCGGACCTTTTGCTGGACACCCGCCCGCCGCGCCACGGAACTGGCGGCAAAGGGCAGTTTCGAGATCTGGCAACTGTCCGGTGCGGGATCTGTCGGCTCTCAGGCCTTGCTGGGGATGCCTGTGCTTGAACGGATCCGCCGGCGATTTGCCGGGCGCCTCGCGGTCTGGCCTTTTCAGCGGGACGCCGCCCCGATCACGCTGGTCGAGATCTGGCCCTCGCTCCTCTCGGCGCGGATCGCGGCCGAGGCCCTGCCCAACGAGATCCGCGACGCAGCACAGGTCCGGGTGCTGGCGAGCGCGCTTTCCCGCCTCTCGCCTGCCACGACAGAGGCGTTGCTTGCGCCGCCCCCTGCCGCCAGTGTTCAAAGGGAGGGTTGGATATTGGGGGTCGGACATGAAGCGGAACTGCAAAGACCGGCGTGACGCGGAAAGGCCCTGACAGGCGGTCATGAAGATCACACCGGGTTTTCCCGAGGCCGAAAGGCCCGTCGTCGCCGCCCTCTATTGGGAGGCGTTTGGCGGCAAGCTTGGTCGCGCCATGGGCCCGCGCGACCGGGCGCTTGCCTTTTTCGAGGCGACGCTGAGCCCCGATCACGCGCTTTGCGCCCTGGATGAGGACGGCCGGATCATCGGGGTCGTCGGCTTCAAGACCCCTCGGGGCGCGCTGGTGGGCGGCGGCTATCGCGACATGGCGCGGGTCTATGGCTGGGCCGGCGCTGCATGGCGGATGGCGGTCCTGTCGGCCCTGTCGCGCGATACCGACAATCGCCGCTTTCTGATGGACGGCATCTTTGTAGAGCCGTCGATGCGCGGTCAGGGCGTGGGCACCGCGTTGCTGCGCGCCTTCGCCCGCGAGGCGGTGGCCCGCGGCTATCGCGAAGCCCGGCTTGACGTGATCGAAGGCAATGACCGCGCCCGCGCGCTTTATGAACGCGAAGGCTACCTTCCGATCCGGACGCAATCGACGGGGCTGTTGCGGCATGTCTTCGGGTTTCGCTCGGCCACCACCATGGTGCGACGGCTTTGACCCGGCGCCACCTTGGCCCCGGCGTGAGGGCCGCCCGAGCAAGGCTCAGGCGAATTGTTCCCGGATCAACCGCTCCTCCAGCCCGTGGCCGGGATCGAACAGGATGCGGTGGCTGACCGCGGGTTCGCTGCGCACCTCGACCGAGGCCACATTGCGGACCGAACGCGAATCCGCATCGGCCATGACCGGGCGTTTGTGCGGATCGCAGATGTCGAACCGCACGACGGCAGAGACCGGCAGGATCGCCCCCCGCCAGCGGCGCGGCCGGAACGGGGCGATGGCCGTCAGCGCCAGCACGCCCGAGCCGATGGGCAGGATCGGCCCATGCGCGGAATAGTTGTAGGCGGTCGAACCGGCCGGCGTGGCGACAAGCGCGCCGTCGCAGACAAGCTCTTCCATCCTGAGCCGGTCATCGACGGTGATCCGCAGCTTGGCCGCCTGCGGCCCCATGCGCAGAAGGCTGACCTCGTTGATGGCAAGGCCCTCCTGAACCTCGCCCTCGACGGTGGTGGCACGCATTGCCAGCGGGTTGATCACCGCCACCTCGGCCGCGGCCAGCCGTTCGGGAAGGTCGGCTTCGTCATAGGCGTTCATCAGAAAGCCCACGGTGCCGCGGTTCATCCCGTAGACGGGAATGCCCCGCGCTTCGGTGGCATGCAGGGTCTGCAGCATGAAGCCATCCCCGCCCAGCGCCACGACGATATCGGCCTCATCGAAGGGAACACCGGCATAGCGCCGGTCCAGCAGCTCGGCCGCCTCTTGCGCGATGGGCGCATCGCTGGCGGTAAAGGCGATGCGCAGGCCCGGCATGGCAAAACCCCTTTTGCGTGTTGCAACTTGTCCGCCAGCCCCGGCGAAATGGCAAGCGCTATAGAGCCCGGATGCCGGTGCGCAACAATCTTTCGTCGTTTTGCCCCTTTCTGGACAGCATCTGTCGCGCTATGTAACCGCATCCGATCAGAGCTTGTCCGTCAGAAGGATCCCCCCATGAACGCCCCAACCCGCGATAACGGCTTTTTCACCGAAACGCTCGCTTCGCGCGACCCGGCGATCCATGATGCCATCCGCAAGGAGCTGCACCGCCAGCAGACCGAGATCGAGCTGATCGCCTCGGAGAACATCGTCTCGGCCGCCGTGATGGAGGCGCAGGGCGGCGTGATGACGAACAAATATGCCGAAGGCTATCCGGGCAAGCGCTATTACGGCGGCTGCCAGTTCGTCGACATCGCCGAGACGCTGGCCATCGAACGCGCCTGCGAGCTGTTCGGCTGCGGCTTTGCCAATGTTCAGCCCAACTCGGGCAGCCAGGCCAATCAGGGCGTGTTCACGGCGCTTCTGCAGCCCGGCGACACGATCCTGGGGATGAGCCTCGATGCCGGCGGCCACCTGACGCATGGGGCGAAACCCAACCAGTCGGGCAAGTGGTTCAACGCGGTGCAATACGGCGTGCGCCAGCAGGACAGCCAGATCGACTATGACCAGATCGCGGCGCTGGCGGCGGAACATCTGCCCAAGATGATCATCGCCGGCGGCTCGGCCATTCCGCGGATCATCGACTTTGCGAAGATGCGCGAGATTGCCGACAGCGTGGGTGCATGGCTCCTGGTCGACATGGCCCATTTCGCGGGGCTGGTGGCGGCGGGCCTTTACCCCTCGCCTTTCCCGCATGCGCATGTTGCCACGACCACGACGCACAAGACGCTGCGCGGCCCGCGCGGCGGCATGATCCTGACCGATGACGAGGCGATCGCCAAGAAGGTCAACTCGGCCATCTTCCCCGGCATCCAGGGCGGGCCCCTGATGCATGTGATCGCCGCCAAGGCCGTGGCCTTTGGCGAGGCGCTCCGACCCGAGTTCAAGACCTATCAGGAACAGGTCATCAAGAACGCCCAGGCGCTGGCGGATGAGCTGATGAAGGGTGGCCTCGATATCGTCACCGGCGGCACCGATACCCATGTCATGCTGGTGGACCTGCGGCCCAAGGGCGTGAAGGGCAATGCCACCGAAAAGGCGCTGGGGCGCGCGCATATCACCTGCAACAAGAACGGCATCCCCTTCGACCCCGAAAAGCCCACCGTGACCTCGGGCATCCGGCTCGGCTCGCCCGCCGCCACGACGCGTGGTTTCGCCGAGGAGGAGTTCCGCCAGATCGCCCGCTGGATCGTCGAGGTGACGGACGGGCTGGCGGCCAATGGCGAAGAGGGCAACGCGGCGGTCGAGGACAAGGTGCGGGCCGAGGTCGAGGCGCTTTGCGCCCGCTTCCCGATCTATCCGGGGCTCTAGCCGTTTCGCCCCTTGGGGCGCGGGGTGGAGTCCGGGCGGGCTGGACTGGGCGGCTTGGCGCTAGAGGGCTGCGGTCCGGGCAGGGACTGCACCCTGCCCCGCTTCTGACGGGGACAGACGCCGGGTCAACTCCAGGGCCAGATGCGTCACATTCGGTTCTTCGAGGATCGACAGATGGTCGCCCGGCAGGTCGACAAGTTCGAAGCCGCCGACCGCGACGTCCGACCAGCCAAGGCCGCTTCGGATCGCTTCCGGAGTGTCCCTGTCGTCATGGGTTGACCGGAAGATCGTCATGCGGCGCGGAAAGGGCTGCGGCTGGTATTCGTCGATCCGCAGTTCCAGCACCGCCTGATGCGTCGTGATCGACACGGTCGAGAGATCCCTTCGGGCCAGCCTTTCCGCCAGTCGGATCCGCAGCTTCTCGGTATGGAAGGCGATGGCGACGCGCAGGTCATCGGTCCTGCCCTTGATCACTCCGGGCAGGTTTGTCACCAGCGCCCTGGCGTAATGACCAAGCGGTTTGCGCCGGGCGATCTGCGGGCGGCCACCCGGCCCGGTCGCGTCGATCAGATAGAGCCCCGCCACATCCCGGCCCGCCGCATGCAACTGCTGTGCGAGTTCGAAGGCCACATAAGCCCCCTGCGACACGGCAATCAACGAAACCGGCCCGGTTGGGAATTCCCTTTCGATATTCGCGCGGTAGATCGCGGCAATATCGGCCAGATTGGTCGGCGTCGCCGGATCGAGCAGGTCCATCGTCAGGCCGATCAGCGGCTGATCCCCACCCAGATGGGCCGCAAGCGGCCGGTAATAGGCCGCATTCGGCCCAAGGATATGCAGCGCCAGAAGCGGCGGCCTTTGCCCTTCCGGCTGGATCGGGATCAGGCAGTTCGGAACCGACGCGTCATCCATGCCGCGCAGCCGGGCCGCAATGCCCCGGGGCGTCGGATCGTCGTAAAGATCGGCAAGGGACAGCCGGGTGCCGAAAGCGCCCTCGATCTGGCTCATCAGGCGAATGGACAGCAGCGAATGCCCGCCAAGATCGAAGAAGGATGCATCGGGCGGGATATCCTCGACCCCCAGAAGATCCTTGAAAATCGTGCAGATACGCTCGGCCGCAGGGTCGGCCTCCACCAGTCGGGCGTGCACGGGTTCGGCCGCGACGGGGCGCGGCAGGCGGGCCATGTCGATCTTGCCGCCTGCGGTTTCGGGGAAGGTGGTGATCGGCAGGATCAGGGGAACAAGCGGCGCGGCAAGCCGGCGGGAAAGGCGCTGGCGCAGCTCTTCCGGCTCGGGCAGCGTCAGCCGGCCGTGCGGCCGCACCCAGGCAAGCAGACGTGCCGCCGCCGTTTCGGGGGCATCAACCGCCACGACGGCCTGAGCGATCTCCGGCTCGGCCTCGAGGGCGGCCTCGATCGCGGCAAGCTCGATCCGGTATCCCCGCAGCTTGACCTGACGATCCGCCCTGCCGCGATAGGCCAGAGTGCCATCAGGCCGCCAGAAGGCCCGGTCGCCCGTGCGATAGATCCGCGATCCTTCGGCCGGATCGAACGGATCGGGCAGGAAGACAGGCGCCGTCAGATCGGGCCGGTGCAGATAGCCTGTGGCGACGGCCGGCCCGCCGATCCAGAGCTCGCCCGCCACACCCATCGGCGCAAGCGCGCGGTCCTCTGTCAGGACATAGGCGCGGGCATGGCCGACAGGGCGTCCGATCGGCACGTCACTTCCGTCGAACACGTCCCTGTCGGGATCGAACACGGTGGCGGTGATCGTGGTTTCGGTCGGGCCATAGCCGTTGAGCCAGCGCAGATCCGGAAAGCGTCGTCGCCACCGCGCGAGGTTCGGCGCCGACACCTTTTCGCCCCCCACGACCATTAACCCCAGGCTTGGCGGCAGCTTGCCGCCCAGTGCATCCAGATGCTCGACCAGCAGGTGCCAGAAGGCCGTCGGCAGGTTGACGACCGTCACCCTTTCCGAGGCGATCCCCGCGAGAAAGGCCGACATCGACCCAACGGATTCATCATCGCGCAGGACAAGGCGCGCGCCTGCAACCAGGGTCGGCAGGATCTCTTCTATCGAGATGTCGAACCCGAGGCTGATGAATTGCAGCACGCTGTCCGCCTCGGTCAGCTCGAAAGCGTCGATCATCGCGGCGGCGTGATGCGAAAGGGCACGATGGGGAACGGCAACCCCTTTCGGCTGTCCGGTCGTTCCCGAGGTATGGATGACATAGGCAAGCCGGGCCGGATCATGCGGGCCCCGCGGCAGCGGGGCCGGGGGCGCGCCTCCCTTGGCCACCGCGACAACCGGGGCGAGGCAGGGGATGCCGGCCGTCCCGATCCAGGACGGGACCGGGGCCTCGGCCACGATGCAGGCCGCACCGGACCGGGCGAGCATTCCCGAAAGCGTGGCCGGCGGAACGGCGATGTCGAACGGCATGAAGGCCGCCTCGGCCTTCAGAATGCCCAGCAGGGTGACGATGAACTGCGGACTGCGCGGCAGGGCGATCCCGACCAGATCGCCCGGACCGACACCGGCCGCGCGCAATCTGTGCGCCATCTCGTTGGCCGCCTCGTCAAGCGCGCGGTAGGACAGGGTCGTGTCGGTGCCGATCATGCCCAGCGCAGGCGCCGTGGGGCGCCGGGCGGCGATGGCCTCGAACCGGTCGATCAGGGCGGTCGCGCCCACATCGGGCGGGGTGGGCCGGGCCGGAAGCCCCGCCTTCAGCAGGGCCGCCGCCTCATCCTCGCCGACCATCCCGATTTCACGCAGCGGGGTTTCGCCCGGCAATTCCGTGAGGGCGGTCAAGGTCCGCAGAAGGTAATCCCCAATCCGCGAGATACCGTCGGCCGCATAGACCTCGGGGTCGTATTCGAGGCGGATCATCATCGCGGGATCGTCATGCACCGCGATGGTCAGCGGTGTCGCCATCTCGCTGATCTCTTCGATATGGCGGGTCTGCCACTCCGGCCCCCTTGCCCGCATCCGCTCGGGCAGGGAATCCCGGTCGAACATCAGGATGGAACCGAAAAGCGCGCGTCCCGAAGCAAGCTCGCAGTCCTGCGCGATCAGGTTCAGCGGGGTCTGCTCATGAGGATGCAGAGCAAGGGTTTGCCCGCGCAGGTCTTTCAGCAGCGCCTGAAGCGTCGTCTCGGGCCCCGGCGCGACGCGGAAGGGCAGCGTGTTGATCAGGCATCCGATCGCCGCCTTCATCCCGGGCGCCAGATGCCGGCCCGTCCGGGTAAGGCCGAAGACCGCCCCGGACTGGCCCGAGCATCGGGCCAGCACAATGCCCCAGGCCGCCTGCAGCATCGTCGCCGTGGTGACACCCATCTCGGCCGCCCGCGCACGAAGCGCGCCGCTTGCCTGCGGATCGAGGTGCCGGACATCCAGGCACCGCCGCGGCGAGCCCGGCTCGAGCCGGGGGACGCGAAACACCGGATCAAGCTCGTTGGGCTTCTCATAACCGGCCAGAAGCTCGCGGAAATGCGCGCGACCGGCAGCATGATCCGTCTCGGCCATCAGCTGCGCGAAAGCGCGGAAGCCGCCCTCCGGCACGATCCCGGGCGATGGCTCGGACCCCGAGCGGAAGGCGTCATAGAGGTCGAACACGTCGTCGAGCAGAAGCCGGAAGCTGGTTCCGTCCAGCAGGGAATGGTGGAAGGTCCAGACCATCACCGACCGCAAGGGGCCAAGGCGCAGAAGCATCAGCCGCCAGGCCGGGCAGTGCTCGACCACGACCCCCCGTCGCCGGTCGCGCCTGAGCCATTCGGCAAGGGCCCCCTCCTGAACATCCTCGGCCCGGTTGGTCCAGTCTTCCGAAGGCAGGTCGACCCGGAGCGGGGGCAGGATCGTCATCCGCGGCCCCTGCGCCCCCAGCGGATCCATCGCGATGCGCAGCGCCTCGTGCCGATCCGCAAGCCTTTGCCAGGCACGCGTCATGGCCTCGGCATCAACCGCCTCGCCTTCGAACCGGCAGACGATCTGCAGAACATTCAGACCGTCACGCTCCGAAAGCTGGCTTTCGAAGAGAAGGCCCAGCTGCATGGGCGTCATCGGAAGGGAAATGTCCTGTCTCAAGCGCGCGACTTTTACCCTACTGACATTATCATGCATCATCGGGGCGGATCAGTTAACTGTGCTTTTGTCTACCTGGCCCCACCGATCCGTCATGAACCGACCCATAGTCCCTGTCTTGCTCGCAATTCGGGCGGAAGGTTGACACCACATGGCCGAAGTCGGGCAATTCTCTGAATTTTCTGCCCATCCCCTTAACGCCGGACCGGACCGACCGCAGACCCATCCACTCCAGGAGGCAGGAGCGGGGTCATTAACCATTCCTAAACCAATCTCGCCCAGTCAGGTCAGGAAAAAATGGAACGAGGCTCAATGGTCGCGCTGGCCTATACCGTCGCCTTCGAAGGGGTCGATGCCCGCCTTGTCGAGGTACAATGCGCCATCACGCCGGGCATGCCGGCCTTTTCCATCGTCGGGCTGCCCGACAAGGCCGTATCCGAGGCGCGCGAAAGGGTGCGCACGGCGCTGACCTCGATGGCGATCGCCTTGCCGTCGAAACGGATCACCGTCAATCTTTCGCCCGCAGACCTGCCGAAAGAAGGCTCGCATTTCGATCTGCCCATCGCGCTGGCCCTGCTGGCGGCGCTCGAGATCCTTCCCGCGGACGAGGTCGCGCGAACCGTCGCGCTGGGCGAACTGTCGCTTGGCGGAACGCTGGTTCCCGTCATCGGGGCACTGCCGGCCGCCCTGGCCGCGGGCGACGAGGACCGGATGCTGCTGTGTCCGCGCGCCTGCGGCGCCGAGGCGGCCTGGGTCAGCGCCACCGAAGTGATCGCCGCCGCCTCGCTGGCAGAGGTGATCCGCCATTACAGCGGCGCCCAGCCCATCGAACCGGCCCAGCCCGGCGAGGTTGTGACGGAAGGATCGACGCGCGACCTGCGCGACGTCAAGGGACAGGAACGGGCGAAACGCGCGCTGGAAATCGCCGCTGCCGGACGGCATCACCTGATGATGGTGGGCAGCCCCGGGTCCGGCAAATCCATGCTCGCCGCCCGGCTGCCGGGCATCCTGCCGCCCCTGACCGCGCAGGAAGCGCTCGAGACTTCGATGATCCACTCCCTCTCGGGCCTGCTCGACGAAGGCGGCATTCGCCGCGCGCGCCCCTTTCGGGAGCCGCATCACACCGCCTCGATGGCGGCCATCGTGGGCGGCGGACGCGGCGCGAAACCCGGCGAGATCAGCCTCGCGCATAACGGGGTCCTGTTCATGGACGAGTTTCCCGAATTTCCGCGCACCGTGCTCGAGACTCTGCGCCAGCCCATCGAAACCGGCGAGGTGGTCGTCGCCCGCGCCAATGCCCATATCCGCTATCCCTGCCGGTTCATGCTGATCGCCGCGGCCAACCCCTGCAAATGCGGCTACCTCAGCGATGCGGGCCGGGCCTGCGGCCGCGCACCCGCCTGTGGCGAGGATTATCTTGGCCGCATCTCCGGCCCGCTCATGGACCGTTTCGATCTGCGCGTCGACGTGCCCCCGGTCGCATTCGCCGATCTCGACCTGCCGGCATCCGGGGACAGTTCCGCAACCGTGGCCGCCCGCGTCGCCTCGGCACGCGAGGTCCAGATCCGCCGCTTTGCCGGGATCGACGGTGTCCACCTCAACAGCGATGCCGAAGGACAGCTCCTCGAACAGGTCGCCGCCCCCGACAGCGGCGGCCGGGCGCTACTGACCCGGGCGGCGGAACGGTTCGGCCTCACCGCCCGCGGATATCACCGCGTCCTGCGCGTTGCCCGGACCATCGCCGATCTGGACCTGTCGGAGGACGTCCGACAAAACCATGTCGCCGAAGCGGTGAGCTACCGTTTGGCCGCGATGGCCGAGGCCTGAACCTCAAGCCGCAACGGCGGGCGACGGCAGGCTCACACGCGCCGCCGCGCTTCGATCGCCTCCCAGATGCGGGCGGCGACATTGACGCCGTCGAACCGTTCAAGCTCCTGGATCCCCGTCGGAGAGGTGACGTTGATCTCGGTCAGCCAGTCGCCGATCACGTCGATCCCGACGAAGATCTGCCCCTTCTCGCGTAGAAGCGGGCCGATGGCGGCGCAGATTTCCCGGTCCCGCTCGGTCAGCGCGACCTTCTCCGGACGGCCGCCGACATGCATGTTCGAGCGTGTCTCGCCCTCTGCCGGAACGCGGTTGATGGCCCCCACCGGCTCACCCTCCACGAGGATGACCCGCTTGTCACCGCCCGCAACGGCGGGGAGGAACCTCTGCACGATCAGAGGCTCGCGGCTGATCCCCGCGAACATCTCGAACAGGGAAGCAAGATTGCCGTCGCTGCCGGTCAGCTTGAAGACACCCGCGCCGCCATTGCCATAAAGCGGCTTTAGAATGATGTCCCCGTGCCGGGCACGGAAGTCGCGGATCGTCTGAAGATCCCGGGCGATGGCGGTCGGAGGGGTCAGGTCCGGGAAGCGAAGGACCAGAAGCTTCTCGGGATAGTTCCGGACCCAGAAGGGATCATTCACCACAAGCGTGCGCGGATGGATCAGGTCAAGCATATGGGTGGTGGTGATGTAACCCATGTCGAACGGGGGATCCTGGCGCAGCCAGACAACATCGAAATCACCCAGATCGACCTCTTCCTCGACCCCGAGCGAGAAATGGTTGCCCCGCTCTCGACGCAAGTGCAAGGGCCAGCCCCGGGCGGTGATCCGACCCTCCTGAAAGGCAAGGCGATCCGGCGTGTAGTAGAACAGATCATGCCCTCGCGCCTGCGCCTCAAGCCCAATGCGAAAGGTGGAATCGGCGTCGATATCGATGGCCCCGATCGGGTCCATCTGCAACGCTACCCTGAGCGACATTTCTCACCTCGTCCCTTTGTGCGGTCGCAGTCATGACCGAAGGGGCGCGGCTGTGCAATGGCTGTGCCGATCACGCCTCTCCAAAGGCATTCTCGATGATCTGCAGGGCGCCCCGCCCATCGACAAGGGCAAGGTCAAAGCGGATCTCGGTCATCATTCCACGCGGTTCCCCTGCGAGGAATTCAAGCGCGGCAGCACAGATCCGGTCCATCTGCCGGCGCCCAAGTCGCAGCGCCGCGGCGCCGAAACTGGACGATTTCTTGACCTCGACAAAGACCAGCCGGTCCCCCTCCCGGGCGATCAGGTCGATCTCGCCCCCCTGCCCGCGCCAGCGCCGATGCGCCACTTCCCGACCACGGCGCCGGTAATCGGCCGCGACGATCTCTTCGGCGGCATGACCACCGAAATACGCGACAGCCCCGCTCATTCGTCGCCGCCCATGGCCAAAGCCACCTGATAGACCTGCCGCCGGGGCAGGCCCAGAGCCCCCGCGACCGTGGTTGCCGCATCCTTGATCCGCATGGTCTTCATCGCCTCCTCAAGGGCCGCGCGGATATCCGCCTCGGCCCGGTCCACTGCGCCGGCGCGACCGACAAGCACCACCACCTCGCCGCGCGCCGGCTGATCCTTCAGCCCCTCTGCCAGCGCGCCAAGCGTTCCGCGGCGGACCTCTTCGAACCGTTTTGTCAGTTCGCGGCAGATCGCCCCCTGTCTTTCGCTTCCCAGAACATGCACCAGATCACCTAACATTTCCCCAACGCGTTTCGGGGATTCAAAGAAAACCAGCGTCACCGGCAAATCCCTGAGGGCCGCGATCTCGGCCTGTCGCTGGGTTCTGGCCGGCGGCAGAAAGCCTGCGAAAAGAAACCTGTCTGTCGGCAGACCGGCAACGGAAAGGGCGGCCAGCAGGGCCGAGGGGCCCGGCACGGCCGTCACATTCAGCCCTGCCGCGATCACGGCCTGTGCGACTTCATACCCGGGATCCGCAACCAGCGGGGTGCCTGCCTCCGAGACGCAGGCCACGGCCTGGCCGGCGCGAATCGCCTCGACCGCATGTGTGCAGACCGCGTCGCCGGAATGGTCATGATAGGCAAGCATCCTGCGCCCGCCGAGCCGGATTCCGTGGATCTCCATCAGCTTGCGGGCGGTTCTCGTATCTTCGGCAAGGATCAGATCGGCCGAGGCAAGCGTGTCGAGGGCGCGCAGCGTCATGTCGCGCGCCGTGCCGATGGGGGTGGCGACGAGGTACAGACCGGCGGAAAGCGGCGCTTCGATGAAATTCACGGCAAGCCCCCTGTCACGCTCTTTCTATCGTGGTATCAGTTCGGGAAAGGGTGCGCCAAGTCGAACTGCCACCCAAGACCAGAGGGAGTGTTGCCTTATGTCCGTTCTTGCCATCCGATCGCGCCGCGTGCTGGCCCGCGTCGTCGCGCTCATGTCCATGGTCTGGCTTGCCGCCTGTGACCCCGCCGGTCTGACCAGCGGACCAGCCGCGGGCGACGGGCCGCGGGTGGATCGCAACGCCCCGGTGCAGGTTGCCCTGCTGGTGCCGGCCGGTTCGGGCAATGCATCGGACAATTTCATCGCAACCAACCTCGAGAATGCGGCGCGGCTTGCGATCTCGGACCTCAGCGGGGTCAGGATCGACCTGCGGGTCTATGCGACAGCCGGCAATCCCAATCAGGCGGCAACGGTTGCCGCTGCCGCCGTTCAGGACGGGGCAAAGATCATCCTCGGCCCGCTTTACGCCGAAGAGGCCAATGCCGCCGGTCTTGCCATCGCGGGTACGGGCGTGAATCTGCTGGCCTTTTCCAACAACCCCACGATTGCCGGTGGCAATGTCTTCATCCTTGGCCCGACCTTCCGCAACACGGCGGACCGGCTTGTCCGCTATGGCAACCGGACCGGAATCGAGAGATACATGATCGTCCATGGCGACGATCTTCAGGGCCAGCTGGGCCGCGAGGCCATCGCCACGGCGATCCGCGCGAATGGCGGAACGATCGCCGGCGTGGAAAGCTATCCCCTTTCGCAGCAGGGCATTCTTGCCGCGGCACCGTCGATCGCGGCACGGGTCAATGCCTCGGGCGCGCAGGCGATCTTTACCACGGCCGGCGTGAATGCCGATCTGCCGATCCTGGCCACCGCCCTGCCCGAGGCCGGGGTCAACACCTCGGCCACCCGGTTCCTGGGCCTGACCCGCTGGGATGCCGCGCCGCAGGCCCTGGCCCTTCCCGGCCTGCAGGGCGGGATCGTGGCCCTGCCCGATCAGCAGATGACCGCGATCTTCGAGAACCGCTACGAGGCCGCCTATGGGTCCGCCCCGCATCCGGTGGCCAGCCTGTCCTATGACGGCATCGCCGCGATCGGCGCGCTTGTGGCCCGGGGCAATCCCAACGCGCTGGGGCGTGGTGCCCTGACCCAGGGGCAGGGCTTCGAGGGAACCTCGGGCATCTTCCGGCTTCTGCCGGATGGCACCAACGAACGCGGCCTTGCAGTTGCCGAGGTGAGGGACAACCGGATCGTGGTGCTCGAGCCCGCGCCGCGCAGCTTTGCCGGTGCCGGTTTCTGATCCGGCCCTCGCGGCCGAACCGGGTCCGCAGCATTCGGACAGCCTGATCTGCCCGAGCGACGAGATCTTTGACGCGGCGTCGGTGGGCGCCGCGCTTGAAACGGCAATCGGTCCTTGCGCCGATCCCATGTCGATCCGGCGCGAGGCCGTCCGCATCCTGGGCGAGGCCCGGACCGCGGGCATGAACCGGATCGCCACCGCCTTTGCGGCAGAGCCCTTCGCGGCCCGTGCGGCAATGCGCTCCTACACCTGGCTGACGGATTGCATCCTGTCCTCGGTCCTTGACGTGGCGCGGCGCCATCTGCATCCGATCGCCAATCCGACCAAGGGCGAAAAGATCACCCTGATCGCCGTCGGCGGCTATGGCCGGGGCGAGATGGCCCCCTTCTCGGACGTGGATCTGCTGTTTCTGACCCCGTGGAAGATCACGCCCTGGGCCGAGAGCCTGATCGAATCCATGCTCTACATGCTCTGGGATCTCAAGCTGAAGGTCGGCCATGCCAGCCGGACGGTGAAGGATTGCCTGCGCCTCGCACGAGAGGATTTCACGATCCGGACCAGCCTTCTCGAGCTGCGCTTCCTGGCCGGCGAACCGAAACTGGCCGAAACGCTGCGCGACAAACTCTGGACCGATCTGTTCCGCAACACCGCCGCCGAGTTCATCGAGGCCAAGCTTTCGGAACGGGCCGAGCGGCACCGCAAGCAGGGCGGGCAGCGATATGTCGTTGAACCCAATGTCAAGGAAGGCAAGGGGGGATTGCGCGACCTGCAATCGCTCTACTGGATCGGCAAATATGTCTATGGCGTCCGGACCGCCTCGGAACTTGTCACTCAAGGAGTGTTCACGCCCGAGGAATACGACACCTTCCGCAAGGCCGAGAATTTCCTTGCCGCCGTCCGGTGCCACCTGCACCTGATCACCGGCCGCGCGATGGACCAGCTGACCTTCGACCTGCAGGTCGATGTGGCCGAGCGCATGGGCTATGCCGACGGGGGCGGGCGGCGCGCGGTCGAGCATTTCATGCAGGACTACTTCCGCCATGCAACCCGCGTGGGCGAGTTGACCCGCATCTTCCTGACCGCGCAGGAGGCCAACCATGTGAAGGCCGAGCCGATGCTGACCCGGCTCCTGACCCGGCGCAAGAAGGCGCGCGCGCCCTATGCGATCAAGCAGAACCGCCTGACCGTCGAGGATGAGACGGCCTTCTTCTCGGACCCTCTGAACATGCTGCGCATCTTCGAAGAGGCGCTGCGGACCGGCACCCTGATCCATCCCGACGCCATGCGCCTGCTGGCCGCGAACCTGGATGTCTTCACCCCCGACCTGCGCGAGAACCGCGAGGCGAACCGGATCTTCCTCGACCTGCTGCTGAAACACGGCAATCCCGAACGGGCGCTCAGGCGCATGAACGAGCTGGGGGTGCTGTCGGCCTTCATGCCGGAATTCGCCCCCATCGTGGCGATGATGCAGTTCAACATGTACCACCACTATACGGTGGACGAGCATATCATTCAGTGCATCAGCCACCTTGCCCGGATCGAAAAGGGCGAGCTGATCGAAGAGCTGCCCGTCGCCTCGCGGATCCTAGAGCGGGGGGTCAACCGCAAGATCCTTTATACCGCGCTCCTGCTGCATGACATCGGCAAGGGGCGGCCCGAGGATCACTCGGTTCTGGGCGCGCAGATCGCCCGCAAGGTGGCGCCGCGGCTGGGCCTGACGAAGAAGGAATGCGACACGGTCGAATGGCTGGTCCGCTATCACCTGCTCATGTCCGACATGGCGCAGAAGCGCGACCTTTCGGAACCGCGCACGGTGCGGGATTTCGCCAAGGCGGTGAAAACGCGCGAGAGGCTCGACCTGCTGACCGTGCTGACCGTCTGCGATATCCGCGGCGTGGGCCCCGGCACCTGGAACAACTGGAAGGCCATGCTTCTGCGCGCGCTTTATCGCGCCACCGCCGCCGCGCTCGAGACGGGGGCCGAAGACCTCAACCGCGAAACGCGCGAGGACGAGGCCAAGCGCGCCCTGCGCGAGGCGCTATCCGACTGGCCCGCCGCCGATCTGCGGACCGAGACGGCGCGCCATTACGGCCCCTACTGGCAGGGCCTGCCCACGGCCGCCCAGGCCGTCTTCGCCCGGCTTCTGCGCGACATCACCCCCGAAGAGATCCGCATCGACCTGCACCCCGAACCCGACCGCGACGCGACGCGGATCTGCTTTGCCATGGCCGACCATCCGGGGTTGTTCTCGCGGATGGCGGGGGCGCTGGCGCTGGTGGGGGCGAATGTCGTCGATGCGCGCAGCTATACGTCGAAAGACGGCTGGGCGACGGCGATCTTCTGGGTGCAGGATGCCGACGGGCATCCCTACGAGGCCAGCCGCCTGCCGCGCCTGCGCAACATGATCGAGAAGACGCTGAAGGGCGAGGTTCTCGCGCGAGACGCGCTGGCCGACCGCGACCGCATCCGAAAGCGCGAACAGGCCTTCCGCGTGCCCACCTCGATCACCTTCGACAACGAAGGCTCGGACATCTACACGATCATCGAGGTCGACACCCGAGACCGTCCGGGCCTGCTGCACGACCTGACGCGCAGCCTTGCGGCGGCGAATGTCAATATCGCCAGCGCCGTGATCGCCACCTATGGCGAGCAGGTGGTGGACACGTTCTATGTCAAGGACATGTTCGGTTTGAAGTTCCACACGGCGGCCAAGCAGAAGGCGCTGGAGCGGAAACTGCGAGAGGCGATCGAGCGGGGGGCGGAGAGGGCGCGGGGGTGAGGGCGAAAGCAAACCTCAGATTGGCTAGCTTGTTCCTTTATCCGTTTTTCTCGCCAACAGCTCTCTCAATTCGCTGACTTTGCTGTCCAGCCGTTTGCACTTTGCAGAAAGGGCCCTGTTCTCTTCATTCCTTTTCTCGAGCTCCTGCTTTAGAGATCCAATTTCCTCAAGCTCCTCTTCTTTCGATAACTTCATGACATTCTTTGCCTTCATTCTCACCAACTCGAGCAACTCTGAGCGAATAGATTTTTGATCAGTTGATTTCTGACTCCAATCAGCCGACAAGAGGCCTACCTTTACTTCCAAAGCTGCCCGCTCGACTTCAAGTTGATTTACTTTGTCGGCAAGGTTTAACAGCTCCTTCTTCTGCTGTTTTCGACAATCTCGATCTTTTCTAAGCCTTTTTAGCTCCTCCGAGAGCTTGGCTCTCTCCTCCTTTAGCGCGCTTAGATTCTTGTATCCGCGCTCCACTTCAAGAATGTCCAACAACCTACCATCTTTAGATAGGTTGTCACGCATTAGATTGGTCAACTCAATCAATTTGCGGGACACTTCGGAAATCCTCTCCCTCTCCCTCTGCAAGTACTTTCGTTGAGCAGCTATTTGAATCTCTGTTGGGGCAGTCGAGCTGGAACCGGATAGCGCCTGGAGGTTCTCTAGCGCAGTTTGCAGGTCTTCAAGAATCGAAACTTGCCCCATCTTTGCTTTCCCGATGCTTTTTGTGTCAAGTTGAACTTTTACAAAATAGGGATATCACAAGTAGCTCGGAAACTCTACATGTTCCCTGTATCGTGACCAGACAGCGAAAGGATATCGGCTTCCAAATGGTCGTGGTCTTCCTCCAACCAGATACTCAGTCGCGCCATCTAGGATTAGCCGAAAGCGGACAAAGCCATTGAGGGCTCCTTAACAGCCTCCCCCGCCCCACCTCTCCCCTCTAGAGCCCCTCACCCACCCCAAAGCCAAGGGCCACTTTGAACCCAACATCCTGTTCCGGGGACACCTCACCTCTGCATCCCCCACCCGGATCAGCCACCTCGCCCCCTAATCCGGCACGTTATCAATCCCCGACCCACCCAGCGGATGGCAGCGGGCGATGCGGCGGGCGGCGAGCCAGCTTCCCTTGACCCCTCCGTGCTTTTCCAGCGCCTCGAGGGCATAGGCCGAGCAGGTGGGATGATAGCGGCAGCCATGGCCGACCCAGGGCGAGAACAAGAGCCGGTAGCCCCGCACCGGAAGCGACAGGAGCCAGGCAAGCGGCGTCATGGCCGCACGCCATGCACGCGATCAAGCGCCATGCGCAGGTCGGCCTGCATCTGTTGGAAATCCGTCCGGGCCGTCGTGCCGGGCCGGCCGATCAGCACATAGTCCCACCCTGCCCTGCCATGCTCTGGCAGAACCAGACGCGCCACCTCGCGCAGCCGTCGCTTGGCGCGGTTGCGCGCGACGGCATTGCCCACCTTGCGCGAGCAGGTGAAGCCGATGCCGATGTGATCGCCGTTTTCGGAAGGCTCCCGCAGCCGGGCCTGCAGCACGAAGGCAGGCAGCGCGGCGCGGCCCGCGCGGGCGGCCCGCAGGAACTGTGACCGGTGCCGAAAGGTCTGAAGCCGGGGCGCGGGTCTTGCGACGGCTGCGCTCCCGGCAGCCCCGGAGGCGCCCGCCCCTGCCACCGCTGCTGCGCTTACGCGCTCAGAACCTTGCGGCCACGCGCGCGGCGGGCGTTCAGGATCTTGCGGCCGTTCTTGGTCGCCATGCGTGCACGGAACCCGTGACGCGCCTTGCGCACGCGGTTCGAGGGTTGGAAGGTCCGTTTCATCGCATCTCTCCGGCTCTGTGCGGGCGGCACTGCGGCAAAAGCCGTGGCGCCCGTTTCTGTTCGAAGCCCGCTCTTTAGGCGCAGGCCCCGCCCCTGTCAACGACAGCTCGCCGCTTTCGCGCAACTATTCGACGGCCGCACCCCGGGCCTACAGGCAGGGGCGGCTGCGATCAAGCTGCCGTGAAGGGGCTGTTGCAGGCGCGCAGAGCGGATCATGTAGAAGGGCGGCAGCCGGAGGGGCAGAACATGGCGGATATCACACCACCCCCCCAGGCGAGCCTTTGGCGACGGTTGCCGCTTCTCGTCATCCTCGTCGCGGCAATCACCGGGGCGATCCTTCTGCGCGATTCGATCAATTTCGATCTCTTGCGCGACAACCGCGACGCGCTGATCGCCTTTCGGGATCAGAACTATGCCGCCACGGTCGCGGCCTTCCTTGCGATCTATGTGGTCATCGTGGCGCTGTCCCTGCCGGGCGCGACGATCGCCACGCTCACCGGCGGGTTCCTTTTCGCGACCTTCCCGGGCGTCCTCTTCAATGTCACCGCCGCCACCCTTGGCGCCATCGCGATCTTCCTGGCCGCCCGCGCCGGGCTGGGCGAGCGGCTGGCGGCCCGGCTTGACGCCAGTGACGGCGCGGCGGGGCGCCTCAAGGAGGGGATCGACGAGAATCAGTGGTCGATGCTGTTCGTGATGCGGCTGGTGCCGGTCGTGCCGTTCTTCGTCGCCAATCTGATCCCCGCCCTTGTCGGCGTCCCGCTGTCGCGCTTCGCGCTTTCGACCTTTCTCGGGATCATACCGGGGACGTTGGTGTTCACCTCGGTCGGCGCCGGGCTGGGCGAGGTGATCGCGCTGGGCGAGACGCCGGACCTCGGGATCATCTTCACCCCGCCGATCCTGTTCCCGCTTCTGGGCCTTGCCGCGCTGGCCATGCTGCCGGTGGTGCTCAAGGCGCTGCGCGCGCGGGGGCAAGGGGCATGAGCCGGCTCAAGGTCGATCTTTGCATCATCGGGGCGGGCTCTGCAGGGCTTTCGATTGCGGCGGGTGCGGCGCAGATAGGCGCGGATGTGGTGCTGATCGAAGGGCACCGGATGGGCGGGGATTGCCTCAACACCGGCTGTGTCCCCTCCAAGGCGCTTCTGGCGGCGGCGAAGCAGGCCCATGCGATGGGCCGGGGCAAGGCGATGGGCGTGGCGCCCGTCGCGCCCGAGGTCGATTTCGCGGCCGCCAAGGATCACGTGGCCAGGGTGATCGAGACGATTGCCCCCGTCGACAGCCAGGAACGGTTCGAGGGGCTGGGCGTGCGTGTCCTGCGGGACTGGGGCCGGTTCGTCTCGCAGAGCGAAGTGGCGGCGGGCGATACCGTCGTGACCGCGCGCCGCTTTGTCATCGCGACCGGCTCGCGCCCCTTCCTGCCGCCGATTCCGGGGCTTGAGACGGTCGAGGTGCTGACCAACGAGACGATCTTCGATCTGCGCGAGCGGCCCGGGCATCTGGTGATCATCGGCGGCGGCCCTATCGGCATCGAGATGGCGCAGGCGCATCGACGGCTGGGCTGTCGGGTGACGGTGATCGAAGGCGCGCGGGCGCTGGGCCAGAACGACCCGGAGCTTGCCGCAGAGCTGATCGGGCACCTCCGTGCCGAGGGCATCGCCATCCTCGAGGGCGCTCGGGCCGAGCGGATCGAGCCCGGCCCGGGCGGCGGTATCCGCGTCCATCTTGGCGATCAGACGGTGGAGGGGACGCATCTCCTTGTCGCGGCCGGGCGGGCGGTCGATCTTGACCGGCTTGACCTTGAAAAGGGCGGGGTCGCGCATGACCGGCGCGGCGTGAAGGTGGATCCCTCGCTCAGATCGGTGACGAACCGGCGGGTCTTTGCGGCCGGGGATGCGGCAGGCGGGCTGATGTTCACCCATGTCGCGGGCTATCACGCCGGGCTGATCGTCCGTCAGGCGATGTTCGGCCTGCCCGCCAAGGCGACGATGCGGCACATTCCGCATGTGACCTATACCGATCCGGAACTGGCGCAGGTCGGACTGACCGAGGCCGAGGCGCGCCGCAAACACGGGCGCAAGCTCGAGGTTGTCACGGCCGGTTTCGACCACAATGACCGCGCCATCGCCGAAGGGCGGGCAGAGGGACGGATCAAGGTCATGGTCGCGGGCGGTCGCCCCGTCGGCGCCACGATCCTGGGCCCGGGGGCGGGCGATCTGATCGGGATCTGGGCGCTTGCCCTTGCGTCTGGGCTGCGCATGTCGGCCATCGCCGGCATGGTTCTGCCGTATCCGACGCTGGGCGAGATTAACAAACGCGCCGCAAGCGCCTATTTTGCACCCAGGTTGTTCGACAGTCCGACTGTCAAACGGGTCGTGGGGGCGGTGCAGCGCTGGCTTCCCTGACCCAGATTCGGGATGGGTGATGCTGAATTCGCTTTCCGGTCGGTTCCTGATCCTGACGGTCGTCTTCGTCATGCTGGCCGAGGTGATGATCTTTGTGCCCTCGGTGGCGCGGTTCCGGGTGGATTTTCTGGAATTGCGGCTCGAGCGGGCGCAGATCGCCTCGCTGGCGGTGCTGGCGGATGACAAGCTAGACGCCGATCTGGAACAGGAGCTGCTGACAAATGCCGGCGTGTTCAACGTCGTGCTGCGGCGCGACGACATGCGCCAGCTTGCCCTTTCCTCGCCGATACCGGGGCCGGTTCACGCGACCTATGACCTGCGCGACCCCTCGACGCTTGTCCTGATCGGCGATGCCATGGCGACGCTGCTTGACCCGGAAAACCGGATCATCCGCGTGATCGGCAATCCGGTGCGCGAGGGCGGAACCCTGATCGAGGTCACGATGGAAAGCGGGCCGCTGCGCGCGGCGATGATCGACTACGGCATCAACATCCTGATCCTGTCGGCGATGATCTCGGTGGTGACGGCGGCCCTTCTGTTCCTTGCCGTGCGGGGGCTTCTGGTCAAGCCGATCAAGGGGGTCGTCGGGCATATGCAAAGCTATGCCGCCGCGCCCGAGGATGCCCGCCGGATCATCCGCCCCGAGGCACGCGTGACCGAACTGCGCGAGGCCGAAGAGGCGCTGCAATCGCTTCAGACCCAGTTGACCGCCTCGCTCAGGCAGAAGGAACGGCTGGCCCAGCTGGGTGGCGCTGTGGCCAAGGTCAGCCATGACCTGCGCAATATCCTCGCCTCGGCACAGCTTTTCGTGGACCGGATCGAAGGCTCCGAAGACCCGCTGGTGCGGCGCATGGCGCCCAAGCTCGTGGGCTCGATCAGCCGGGCGGTGTCGCTCTGCGAGGCGACGCTGGCCTTCGGCAAGGCCGAAGAGCCGCCGCCCGCCCTTGCGCGGATCACCCTGTCGGCCATCGTCGCCGAGGTGATTGACGGCGAGCGGCTGGCCGCGGCCGATCATGACCTGTCCTTCGCCGAGGACATTCCGGCCGCCATGACCCTGCGCGCCGACGGCGAACAGCTGTACCGGGTGCTGATGAACCTTGTCCGCAATGCCCGGCAGGCGATCGTGGCCTCTGGCAAACCGGGCGAGATCGGCGTGCGCGCCTGGGAAGACGACGATGCCTGGTGGATCGAGGTCCGCGACACCGGCCCGGGCCTGCCGCAGCGCGCGCGGGATCACCTGTTCCAGCCGTTTCAGGGCGGAACGACAAAGGGCGGCGCGGGCCTGGGGCTCACCATCGCGGCCGAGCTCCTGCGCGGCCACGGCGGCAGCCTCGACCTGATCAGTTCGGACGGGAACGGCACGACCTTCGCGATCCGCCTGCCGAAAACCGAGGTCGCCCTGCCCGCGGCGGCCGAGTGATCGGGGGGCATTGGCGCGGGCCGATTAGCCCTTGCAACCGCGCGACCGCAGCGTTACATCCGCCCCACTCTTCTGCGGACTGGTAGCTCAGTTGGATAGAGTACTTGACTACGAATCAAGGGGTCGGGGGTTCGAATCCTCCCCAGTCCGCCATTTTATATCCGTTTTTCTTTTGTTTTCAGCGTGATGGGCGATAGGCTGAACGACGTATCCCCCACCTTGTCCCCCAAACGGCTGTTGAAACGCACTTCCTAGAAGGTCGAACTAGACCTTTGAACTTCGAAGAGCCTTATTCTGTGGCTGCCGCTGCCGCCTCGGCCTCAAGCCGCTCGCGCTCGGCCCGTTCAAGGTCGCCTATGCGCCGTTCTGCCTCTAGGGCGCGGGCCAGGGCCGTGTTGATCTGCGAGGAAAGCTGCTGGATCTGGACCTGCGCCTCTGCATCCGCCTCTTCGGCGAGAGTCAGCAAGGTCTGCAGAGTTTCGATTTCATGCTGCAAATAGGACACGTGCGCATTAAGAAGCGCGACCTGCCGCCGCTGCTCCAAGGTCAGCGCTTGTTCTTGGGTCAGTGCCATCTGCAATTCCCGCTCCACCAGACTTGACCCTTCGACATCGACCGAACGTGCGCGCATCAGAAGTTCTTGCACTTGAGAAGTGAAGTCAGAGCATGTTCCCGTTACCGACCCGTCAGCATACAAAACACTGACCTCTGGTGCCTTAAGCCGGATAACTATGCCGCCTTGGACACTTATGAAGCCATCCTCTTCGAAGCGGGTTACACTGGCTGACAATCGGGCAAGGTCACGTACGTTGCCCTCACCATCATCGTGAAATGCCAAAACAGTGGGGCGACTCTCGCGTGCTAAGTCGAGTTGACATACGTAAAAAGCGAAGCCCTCAGCGACCAGATACGTGGGGTTCACAAGTACCAAACTAAAGAGGATGTAGCGCATGGGTGCAAGCTTGCCGCGCCCAAATTGATCAGGCAACGATTCTATTTGACGCTACGTTCAACCATGGATCACCAGGCCTTTCGCGACAACTCACTTGATCAACTTGGGCAGGGATCGGCCTCCGTCGCTGTGCATTGGTCACGTGCCCACCGCCTTCGCTGCGCCTCTGCAATCCTGGCCCGGCCTTCTGCCGTTCGCGGCCCGGTGCTTTTCCCGCCGTGAAACTTGCACCGCCGCTTGCCCGGTTCGCTCTTGTTGCGGCATGTGGTGCCCTTCCGGGTCTTGGCTCCGCAAATGACGCGCCGCAGCTTTGCATTTTTCAGCTCATGCGCCTGTAATTGGGCGACCTCGCGCCCGACGTGGGCCTCAAGCACCGCCCGCAGCGCCGCCCAGACAGTTGCGGGATCGGGCAACAGGCCCGACAGAAGGCTCGGACCCGTCTCGATCCCCTCTGCCACCACAAGCCGCCCTGGGGTCTCTGACAGCCGCACCGCGCCGCCTGCGCATGGAGGGCACGGGCAACAACCCGCACCGCCAACCCTTTCAGCCGTCTGACCCGTGCGAGGGCAGCGACAGTTCCCCGTCCGCCACAGCCCGTCCGGCGTTCAGTGCAGGCGGCACCTCCACGCGTATACGTCCGGTTCTGACGTGTTGGCCCTGTAGAAGAAGGACCAACAAACCGGAGCCCACATGACCAACAGCTACGAACGCGCCCTTCTCCTCCGCCTTGCCGACCGTCTTGCCCGGCGTCATTCCGCCCGCAGCATCGTCGCCGATCGCCTGTCCGACTGGGCGGAACGCCATGACCTGGGCTTCGCCTGGGATCCCGAGACCTGCCTTGCCACCGGGCGGGGCCTTGCGCCCGACCTCTGGGCCGACCTCCGCGCCCGGCTGGCCAACGGCGCCACGCGATCGGCCCGCGCGCGCCCCGACACGCTCGAGCGCAATGCCCGCCTTCTGGCTGCGCATCTGCGCCTGACCGAGGCCGAGACGCAGATCTTCGCCCTTGCTGTCCGGGCCGAGCGGTCCGATCCGCTCAAGACGCTGTGCGACAACCTGACCGACGATGCGCGAATGAGCCTCGAGGAGGTGGTCACCGTCCTGACCGGGCTGGCGGGGCGGGTCGTGGCCCGTGCCCTGCACCCCGGCGCGCGGCTGGCGACCTCGGGCCTTTTGCGGCGGGAAAGCCCGGCCTGTCACGGGCTGGGCCTGTCGCCCTCGGCCCGGCTTCTGTCCGCGCTCGATGTGCCGGCGAAGGCGGTCGAGGAGATCCTTGAGCGTCTCTTCACCCTGCCCGCGCCGCCCGATGTGGGGTGGGAGGATTTCGCCCATCTGGGCCCCGGGCGAGACTTCGCCCTGCAGCTGCTTCAGGGCGCGCTTGCGGGGCGGATTGCGGGCGTGAACATCCTGCTGCACGGCGCGCCGGGCACCGGCAAGACCGAGTTCTGCAAGGTTCTTGCCGCGCGCCTCGACGCCCGTCTGCATGCCGTGGGCGAGGCCGATGACGATGGCGACGAACCCACCCGGAACGAGCGGCTGCAGCAGCTTCGGCTGGGCCAGCGGCTTCTGTCCGGGCAGGGGCGCAGCCTGATCCTGTTCGACGAGATGGAAGACCTGTTTCCCGCCCCCCATCCCCTGTTCGGTGCCGTCTCGCGCGGCGGGTCGAAGGTCCACATGAACCGCCTGGTCGAGGGCAATGCCGTCCCCACGCTCTGGACCACGAACGACATCGCCGCCTGCGACCCGGCCCTGATGCGGCGGATCACCTTCACCCTGACGCTGCGCACCCCGCCCGCCCCCGTCCGCGCGCGGGTCTGGCAGCGGTTGTCGCGTGCCCACGGGATGCCGCTCGCGCCCGAGGATTGCGCGCGCCTTGCCCGCAGCCTGTCCGAGGCCCCGGCGCTTGCCGACAGCGCGCTGCGTGCAGCGCGGCTGGCGGGCGGCGGGATCGCCGAGGTGCGACTTGCCGCCGAAGCCCTGTCGCGCGCGGTGAATCGCGGCCGGGCGCCGATCAGCCCGGGGCCAGAGGCAGGCCCAGACTTCGACCCGACGCTGGCCAATGCCGACCACGACCTTGCCGCACTCGCCGACCGGCTTGCCGGTGCAGGCCCCATGCCGGGGGCCTCGCTCTGCCTCACCGGCCCGCCCGGCACCGGCAAGAGCGCCTATGCCCGCCACCTGGCCGGGCGCATGGGGATGGAGGTGCTGGAAAGGCGCGCCTCGGACCTGCTCGACCCCTATATCGGCGGAACCGAGCGCAACATCGCCGAGGCCTTTGCCGAGGCGCGCGACACCGGCGCCTTCCTGATCCTCGACGAGGCGGATACGCTCCTGTCCTCGCGCGAGGGGGCCCATCGCCGGTGGGAGGTGAGCCAGGTCAACGAGATGCTGACCTGGATGGAGGCGCATCCGCTGCCCTTCGCCTGCACGACCAATCTGGCCGAAAGGCTCGACCCGGCCTCGCTGCGCCGCTTCGGCCTGCGCCTGACGTTCCTGCCGCTGGACGAGGGGCAGCGCGCGGCGTGCTTCCGGCGGTTCTTCGGGGTCGAGCCACCCAGGGGCCTTGCCGCGCTCGACCTGCTCACGCCCGGCGACTTTGCCAGCGTCGCGCGGCGGGCGCGGCTTCTGGGGATCGCGGGGGCCGAGGCGCTTCTGTCGGAACTCGCCCGCGAACAGGCGGCCAGGCCCGGCGCCCGCGCCCCGGCGGGCTTTCGCGCGGCTTGATATGGGCCGCCCCCCGCGGGCATCCTTCCGGCAAGGAGAGCCGCCGATGCGCTATGCCCGCCATGCCGAGCTGATGCGCCTTGCCCTGCAGATGCAGGGCCGGGCGGATGGCCTGTCGCTGGACGACATCGGCGAAAGCCTCGCCGTCTCGCGCCGCACCGCCGAACGGATGCGCGATGCGCTGCGCGACGCCTTTCCCCAGATCGAGGAGCTGTCCGAACCCGGCGGGCGCAAGCGCTGGCGGCTGCCGCCCGGCACCACGGGCCGGATGGCCGACCCGACGGTCGAGGATCTCGCGGCCCTCCACCGCGGCGCGGAACTTGCCCGCCAGTCAGGCGATCCGGCCACGGCCGAGGCCCTTGACCGGCTGTCAGACCGCCTGCGCGCCCGCCTGCCCGCGCAACAGCGCAGCCGGCTGGAACCCGACATCGCCGCCCTGCTCGAGGCCGATGGCGTGGCGCTGCGCCCCGGCCCGCGCGAGCGCATCCCGGCCGAGACGTTGCGCAACCTGCGCGAGGCGATCCTCGCCGGCGTCTGGATCGAGGCCGACCACCGCGCCCGCGCCTCGGGCCTGGTCAGCCGCAACGCCCGCCTCGGACCGCTGGCCATGCTTCTGGGCGAGGGGCGGCAATACCTTGTGGCGCACAGCGCCTGGGCGGGCGAGGTGCGCCTGTTCGCGCTGGCCGGGTTCGAGCGGATCACGCTGCTGCAGGAGGCTTTCGTGCGCCCCGAGGGCTTCGACCTGACGGCCTGGCTGCAGCGGTCCTTCGGGGTCTGGCAGGAGGAGGTCCGCGACATCGTCTGGCGCTTCACCCCCGAGGCCGCCCCCGAGGCCCGCCGGTTCCTGTTCCACCCGACGCAGGAGATGACGGACGAGGCCGACGGCAGCCTGACGGTCCGCTTCCGCGCCGGAGGCCTGCGCGAGATGTGCTGGCACCTGTTCCGCTGGGGGGATCAGGTGGAGGTGGTGGCGCCGGGGGAGTTGAGGGACATGCTTCGGTCACAAACGTGAGCCCAAGGTCTGAAGGCAAAGTGAGATCAATAGTCTTTATCTTTGGATCAACTCCGCCTTCTGAAAGCTCTCATGGAACTTTCTAGCATTCCCGGTCACAAAATCTCTAACTAACGCAGCAAATCCGGTGCTGAACGTTTGTGGTTCGACGCTCGAGTCGCTTATGAAGTTTTCCGTACTCACACTCAATGAAGTGATCTGCGTTCGTCCCGGCTTGAATTTGTACTTTACTGGAAGTTCAATTGCATCATATATTCTCTGTCTCTCATCTCCACCATACCATATCATCCAGCGCAATCTTATCTCGGACTCTCCCTTCCCGCCGTCCAAAACTAACCGAAATAGCGGAGAATCTTTTTCATCTAAATTGAAGTTATTCCACTGCGTGACGTAAAGAACGACATCTCGTTCTCTCTTAGAGCTAGTCTCTGACGTGGAGAAACTAATGGTGTCATCAGAAATCAAGCGGCAAAACTCTTTGCGGCAGTCAAAGATTGCTCCTAGTGCCGAGGTGGTCGCCGTCTCAGGCCTATTTTCCATTAGGAACTTAAGGGCAGCCGGATGCTGAACCCAGAGGCTCTGTGCATACTCTGTCGCATCTGTCTTTTCGCTCAAGTTGTGTCTCCTTTGCATCATCTTTACGTATGAATTTATCATTTCTCTTGCAAGGTCCGAACCGAGATCCTTTTGAGAAAAGTCAGCGAATCTATCGATCACCTTCCCTAGAGATACTGCAGACCATGTTTCCCTATTTTCCTGACTTGGCTCTTCGCCGCCCTTTGTCATATAAAACAGCACTAACCTATAACCTTTGTACATTGCGGACAATCTGTCTCTGTATGCCGCCAATTGCTGCAGGCCTTCCGATGCGTTAATTTTTAGTTCAAGAGCAATAACAAGTCCTTCCGGTATCCGTGTGCTTGGCTTTACCACAATCCTTAAGTCTATCCTATCTCTCTCTCGGATGATTTGGGCGTCGTCAAATCCCAGAAGGTGAATATCAAGTGGTCGAATGCCTGCGATCTTATGGTTGCCAGAAGTTGCAACCTTCAGAAATTCTCGTAGCAGCGCATCTCCAAATCCATGAGGTCTGTTTGGATCCAAAATATAGGCAAGAAAGTGAGCATGACGGATCTCCTGATCCAACATCCCGACGGCCTCAAATGGGCAAAAATAGTTCAACTCCTGCTCGAGTTTTTCAAATTCCCCAGAACGGAGAATCAACTCTTCAAGTTGCGTACAAATGTCGATGTTTCTTGATTTCACTTACTTCTCCCTTGATCTCCCGGAGTGGACCATTCGCTAACTCAAGCCACTTTTCTGGCATGCAGGAACATACCTGCTGACATCCAATTCTCCGTGGTCGATCCAATGTAGCCCAATTTCGGTTCTGCTACCTTGACGTACGTCAATCGCCTCGATGTACTTTGTCAACTGCCCCCAATATCCCGCGAACTCCCCGCCGCCGCTCTTGTGGTCGAGGATCAGCCGGCCCGCGGGCCCCTCGGCCAGGAGGTCGATGACGCCGTTGACCTCGGCGCCGCTGGCGGCGCGGGACTGGACGGCGACCTCGGCGTGCAGGCGGGTGTAGCCTTCGGAGGCGAGCCAGTCGCGGAGCGCCTCGGCGCGGGCGGCCAGGGCCGCGATCATGCCCTCGTCCAGCCCGGTCGCGGGGGCAAGGCGGGGGCGCAGGTCGGGGCGGGTAAGAAGAACCTGCAGCGCGCGGTGGAAGGCGGTGCCGCGGTCGGCGGCGGTGGCGAAAAGCGCCTCGGGCAGGGGCGACCCGGGCAGCGCGATCCGGCGCAGCGCGGGGGGCGGCGTGTCGGGCGGGAGCGCCTGTGACGGCCGGCTGCGCCAAGGGGTGCGGGGCGTGTCGGGCAAGGCGCGCGGCTGGCCGAGGGCGAGGTGGGGGGCGGGGGCCGTGTCGGCGGGCGCGTCGGGCAGTGCGGGGCTTTCGGGTGGACAGGGCAGGGTCAGGCACTCGAAATGCTGCTCGCCCACCCTCAGGCCCAGATCGTCGGGCGCGACCCCGGCCTCGACCATCATGAGTTCCGCATGGGTCGCGGGCCCGGGGCCTTCGCCCACCTTCTTCAGCGCGAAGTCGGGCCATTCCAGCACCAGCCGGTCGCGCGCGCGGGTCAGCGCGACGTAGAGCAGACGGCGGGCATCGGCCTCGGAGGCGGCGCGGCGGGCTTCGGTGAAGACGGCGGTCTTGTCCTTCAGCGGCAGGTCGGGCGTCCAGATCAGCGCGGCGCGCGACAGGATCGCGCCGAGGTCCGAGAAATCGGTGAACTCGGCCCGAAGCGTGCCGGGCCGTTCGCCGATGGTGGTGTCGAGGCCCGCGACCACGGTGATCGGCCATTCGCGCCCCTTCGCGGCATGCCAGGTCACGATCTCGACCCCCAGCGCGCGGCCCCGCCCGGGATCGGGGCGGCGGTCGAAATCGCGTTCGCTGCGGCGCGCCTCGAGCCAGCCGAGAAAGACCTGCGCCCCCTCGCCATGAAACCCCGCCGCGGCCTTGAGGTCGCGATGGGCGACGGTGAACTCGGCCAGTTCTGCCTCAAACCGCAACAGATCGGCATGGGCCTGTTCGGCCTCGGGCAGGCGGGCGGCCCAGTCGCGGAGGCCCGCCGCGTCAAGGACGCTGTCCAGCAGCAGATCGAGCGGCAGGGTGGCGGCGGTGTCGGCAAGCGCGGTGAGCGCGGCAAGCTCGGGCCGGGCGAGGAGCGTGCCATCGGCCAGCGCCTGCATCGCCGTCTCAAGCGGCAGGGCGGCGGGGCCAAGCGTCAGCAGGCACAGCGCGGCATGGCGGTCGGTGGGGTCGGCGGCGAAGGCCAGCGCCTGCCGCGCCGCAAGGATCCAGGGCGCGTCCAGCCAGCCGGGCCCGCTGATGCGCACCGGGATGCCCCGGTCGGTCAGCGCCTGCGCATAGCGCGCGGCCATCGCATGGGTGGGGCAAAGGACGGCGATGTCGCCGGGCGCCACGGGGCGGAACTCGGGCTTATTGATCGGGCTGTCGCGGTCAACGACCTGCGTTTGCGAGGTCAGAATGCCCTCGATGCGCGCGGCGACATGCTCTTCGGGGCGGGACTTTCGCGACCGGCGGCCCTCGGCGATGCGCAGCACCTCGGCGAAGGGTTCGCCCGTCCGGGGGCGCTGGGGGGCCAGAGCGATGTAGCCCGCGCCGAACAGCGCCTGCGAGATGGCGTTGACCATCTCCATCAGGCGGGGATCGGAGCGCCAGTTACCGGTCAGCGGCTCGCAGGCCTGGGCGTGCTGTTGTTCCAGCGCGGCGCTCAGCCGCGGGTCGGCCCCCTGAAACCCCATGATCGACTGCTTGGTATCGCCCACGATCAGCACGCGCCGCGCCTGTTCCGCAATGCGCCAGAGCAGGGCGAACTGCACGGGGTTGGTGTCCTGAAACTCGTCGATGATGACGCAATCGACCTCGGCCAGAAGGGCGGACAGGATCTCGGGCCGGGTGCGCAACAGGCGCTCGGCGTCGCAGATCATGTCGGCATAGTCGATGACGCCGGCCGCGCGCTTCATCGCGGCGTAGCGGGCCAACACTTCCTGCGCGCCGGTCACAAGCGCTGTCAGATGCGCCACCGCATCCTCGAGCGGGCCGGGGTGGCGGGCGATCGCTTCGGCGGCGTCGATCACCTCGGCGGCAAGGTCGTCATAGCCGGCAGGCGTGACCGAGCCGCGCCTGGACAGGCGCAGCTTGCCCAAGGCCACCCAGAGCGGCCAGTCACCCGCGAGTGCTTTGGGGCGGGCGGCGCGGCGCAGGTTGCGGTGGTCGCGCAGGAAGTCGGTCTTGGCAGCGGCCGATCCGGCATAGGCGGTCAGGTCGCCCGGAAAGGCTGCGAGGAGCGCCGTGACGGCGGCTGACAGTCGCGCCTCGAAGGGTGCGCCGTCGGGGGCGACGGGGCCATAGAGCGTGCGGACCCGCTCTACCGCCGCCGGGACCAGTGCCGGGTCGGTGCCGCTGTCGCCAAGACCCCGCAGGATGTCGATGGTGGAGAGAAGTGCGGTGCGGAACTGGTCCTCGAGGCTGGCCTCCGACCACATCACCGCGCGGTAGCCGAACCGCGGCAGATCGGCCTTGACCGTGGTCAGGGACGGGGCATGGGCCATCGCTTGCCGGATCAGCAGATCGCGTTCGGGTTCGGTCAGGGTGCGCGGCTGGGGCGAGGCGCCGGCGGCCAGCGCATGTTCGGTCAGAAGCCGCATCCCCAGCCCGTGTATGGTCGAGACATAGGCCTGTTCGACCGCCAGCGCCTGTTCGACCAACCCCTCGGCCAAAAGGCTCGCGCGGATGCGCCCGCGCAGCTCGGCGGCGGCGGCTTCGGTGAAGGTCACGGCAAGGATGCGCTCGGGCGCGACAAGCTCCTTGCGCACCCAGTCGGTCAGGTCGGTCTTGATGCGGAAGGTCTTGCCCGACCCGGCACCTGCGGGAACGATGGTCAGGGTGTCAGGCATCGGCCTCCTCCTCCTCCGTCTCGTCGGGCGCGTCGAGAGGCAGCGACAGGCCCGGCCTCAGCGTCCGCGCGATCAGCGGCGAGGCATCGAGCGCATAGGCCGCAATGGCGCCCGCCTTGTCGAACCAGCTCCGGTCGGCTTCGCCGTTCAGCCGGATGAGACCCGCGCCGACCTCGGCAAGCCGTGCGGCAAGAAGCGCCTCGGCCTGGTCCGAGACCTCGCCCTCCAGCACGGAAGCGATGCCTTCGGGCAGGTCGATCCCGTGGGTCAGCACGCCCTGATCGTTCATCAGGTGATAGGCGACCCCGATCGCAGGCGCCGCCTTCAGCGCCTCATCCAGAACCGCGCCGGTGGGTTCAGGGCGCAAGAGCATCGCGCGGTAAAGCGCCACCTGCAGATCCCAGCCGGCCTCCATCCGCTTGCGGCGGCGGGTCGTGCCGCTTTTCTTGTGATCAACCACCAGAAGCGCGCCGTCGGGCAGGCGCAGCAGGCAATCGGCCCGGCCGTGCAGGCGGATGCCCAGACCTTCGCCGCTCAGCCACAGCTCGTTGTCGATGACCTCGGCGCCCAGGGCGGCCAGCGTGTCGCGCCAGGCCAGCGCGGCAGTGCGGATGTCGCGGACCAGCCCCTGCCGTTCCACCTCCCAGATCGCGCGCTGCAGGAAGGGCGCGTGGCGGCGGATCGCGCGGGCAAGATGGCCGGGAACCGCGGCGGCGACGGTCTCGGGGTCGGGCAGGGCCGTGTCCTTCGGGAACAGATGCTCGAGCACGTCATGCGCAAGGGTGCCGGCCAGCATCACGTTCAGCCCCTCGGGCGCCCAGAGCGTTTCCTCGGCCCCGAACGCGGCCAGCGCCCAGGCCAGCGGGCTGACCAGCAGCGTCTCGAGCCGGCTGGGCGATTGCGGGCGCATCCGGCCGTCCTCGTCGCGCCGGACGGACAGAAGATCGCGGTCGAGCGACAGGATGCCGGCGGGCGGCAGGGCAAGCGGGCTGGCCTTCGGCGGGATCGCGCGATGGGCGCAGGGCCAGTGCTCGGGCCCTGCGTCCCGCAGGTCGTGGATCAGCACCTCGGCATCCTCGACCGGCTTGTCGTCTTGCAGGATCGTCCGCGCGATCAGCGAAAGGGCCGGGGCGGGGGCCTCGCGCGTGCCGTCGGCGGCAAAGACCGGCCGGGTCAGGGTCAGCGTCCCGGTCGCGGCAAGAACCTGCCGCCGCAACCGTTCGAGGCGCAGGCGCAGCATGTCGCCCCGCGTCTCGACCGCGAGGCCGGTCAGCGCGCGAAGCTGGACAAGCTCGCTGTCAAGTAAGAAGGGCGACGAGGGCACCGGGCGCGGCCAGCGGTTCCCGCTCATTCCCAGCGCGATCAGGTGGCGCACCGGGCGCGACGGCAGGGCCGCCTCGGTGATGACGGTGACGCCTTCGACGAAGGTCTCGGAGGGGGGCGGTTCGGGCGTCTCGGGCGTGACCAGCGCAAGAAGGCGTGGCCAGTCCGGTTCCTCGGGCCCCTGCAGCAGCGGCCAGAGCCGTGCAGCCCCGGCGCGCAGGCGCATCGCGTCGTCCTGCTGCTCCGGCTGGCTGCCCAGAAGGCCGATGGCCGTCTCCAGTGCCGAACGCAAGGCCGCGCCGCTGTCCCCGGCCTCGCGGCGAAGGAGCGCGAAGAGATCGCGCGCGCGGCCGGTGAGCGCCTTGGCGATATTGGGCTCGAACCGACCGTTCATCACCTCGTCCGCCAACGCGCGCCCCGTGGCGGCGGGCCAGGGCATGAGCGGCGAGATGTAGAGGCTGGCCAGCGCCATCGCAGGGGCGGGGCGCTGCAGGCAGAGCAAAAGGTGCAGCAGCGTCTCGCCCGCCACATCGCGCCGCTGCGGGGGCCGGGGCAGGCCGGACAGGGGTAGGCCCAGGTCGCGGAAGGCGCGGTCAAGGTGCAGGTGGCAGGCGGTCTCGTCCGGCACCAGAAGGCCGATGTCCTGCGGCCGTTGGCCCGCGTCGATCAGCGCCTGCGCGCGGGCGGCGGCGAAGGCCGCCTCCTCGGCCACATCGCGCAGCGCGACGAACTGCAGGCTGTCGTCCAGCGGCCCGGGCAGGACGCCGCCCCCGGTCAGGCCCTGTTGCACGCGATGCAGGCTGCTGCCCACCGGCCCGCCGCCCGCAAGCGGCGCCTGCCGGTCGGCCCATGCCGCGCGCTGGTCATCTTCGGCCAGCCCGTGATGGGCGATCAGCGCCGCCTGCAATCCCCGCTCGGCCGGCGTGGCAAAGGCCGGCGGGGCGGCGCTGACCAGCGGCAGCGGTTCCAGCGTATCGCCCGGCCCGGCCGCGATGACATGGGCGGCGATGCGCAGATCCTCGGGCAGACCCTCGGGATGGTCGCGCCAGAGCGCGGTCAGGGCAGCGACATGGCGGTGCAGGCGGCTGCCGGGATCGAGGCGCGAGAGGTCCACCTCGTCGGGCGTGATCCGCCCGGTGGCCGAGGCGATCTGGCGCAGGCCGCGGCGAATGGCGGCGATGGTCTCGGCCGGGGCGACGGCAAGGCTCTCGCTCCAGGGCGCGTCGCGGGATGCGAGCAGGGCCCCGAGATCGGGCGGATCGGCAAGGGGCACGAGATAGGTCTGCGCCAGAAGATCGGGCGTGACCGAACGGAAAGCCCCGGTCAGCGGATGGGCGGTGACCAGCGGGTCGAGGGCGCTCATCGGGTCCGGTCTCCTTTCCTGCCTTGGTCTGCCCTGGGGCGAAACGGTCACGCCCCCTGCCGCACCTGCGCCTGATGCGCAGTCAACCGGGCGACTTTCCGGCCGGTCCCGGTACAGTTGCAGGCGAAACCCCGGCTGGCAATCGGCCTTGTCGGATCATGCGACCGCATCTGACGTGTCCATGGGTCAGGATGGCCACCATCCCACCATGAAAGGATCTGCCCTTGGCGCGTACCAGCCTGACCCACCCCCTCCGCATCGACAGCCTGCCCGTGGCGAACGGTCATCTGGGCCTGACCTTCTGCCCGGGCAAGCAGGGCGACAGCACCTTCGGCGCACCTTGGGCGCGCGACCTCGACCGCGATCTTGACGCGATCCGCGCCTGGGGGGCGACGGCCATCGTCACCCTGATCGAGGATCACGAGTTCGACATGCTGGGCGTTCGCGCGCTGCCTGCGGGGGTCGCGGCGCGGGGGATGGCGTGGCACCACCTGCCGATCCGTGATCTGGACGTGCCGGATGCGGCGGGCGTGGCGCTCTGGCGCGCGCTCTCGCCCCGGCTGCACCGGCAGCTTGAACGGGGGGAAAGGATCGTCCTGCACTGTCGCGGCGGTCTGGGCCGGGCGGGGACGCTGGCCGCGCTGATCCTGACCGAACGCGGCCTCGCGGCCCCCGCCGCCATCGCGGCCGTCCGCGCGGCCCGACCCGGCGCCGTGGAAACCTCCGGTCAGGAGCGCTGGCTGCACGAGATCACCGGCGGGGCCGAGGTTCGTCGCCTGCAGGCCTGCCTGACGGGCGGCGCGATGGGCGACAGCCTGGGCGCCGAGGTGGAGTTCTGGTCGCTCGCCCGCATCCGCGCCCGCTTTCCCGAGGGGATCACCGACCTTCCGCCGCATGACGGGATCCGCGGCGCGATCACGGATGACACGCAGATGACGCTCTTCACCGCCGAGGGGCTGATCCGGGCGCGGGTCCGGGGCCTTCTGAAGGGCATCTGCCACCCGCCCGGCGTGGTCCATCACGCGCTGCTGCGCTGGTACCGGACGCAGGGCAGAAGCCCCGCGATGCAGGTCGACGACACCGGCCTGATCACCGATGCGCGCCTGCAGGTGCAGCGGGCGCCGGGCAATACCTGCCTCTCGGCCCTGTCGGAAGCGCGCGCCTTCGGCACGCCTGCGGCCAACGACAGCAAGGGCTGCGGCACGATCATGCGCGTGGCCCCGGTCGCGCTGATGGCGCCGCGCGCGCAGGTCCATGACCTTGCGCTGCAGACCTCGGCCCTGACCCATGGCCATCCGACCGGCCAATGGGCCGCCGCCGCCTGGGCCGGGATGCTGGCCGATGTCGCCGGGGGCCTGCCGCTGGAAGAGGCCGCCCGTCAGGCCGCCGGCACCTGCGCCGACCACCCCGACGGGGCCGAGACGGCGGCGGCGATCCACGCGGCGCTTGCCGCCCCCCGCGACGGCCGCCCCGAGACGGTCGAGGCGTTCGGCGGCGGCTGGACCGCCGAAACCGCGCTTGCCATCGCGCTTTACGCCTGCCTCTGCGACGGCGACATCGCCGACCGCCTCCGCATCGCCGTGACCCATGGCGGCGACAGCGACTCGACCGGAGCGATCGCGGGCAACCTGCTGGGCGTGATGGACCCCGAGGCCACGCTTTCCCACCCCTGGGCCGGCGCGGTGGAGTGCACCGACCTCATCGCCCGCCTCGCACGCGATCACGCGGGCCTGGCGCGCGACCCGGAGCAGGCCGAAGCGATGTGGGACGACTGGCCGGGGTGGTGAGGTGGGGAGTGCCCGCAACGGAACAGGGGGGCGGTATCCTGAAGGTCCAGAACAACAATCTGGTGGCTCCCCTATCGTGCCTCCAGAAGGAAACCGCGCCGACAGTTTATGCCGGCGCGGATGATGTGGTGCAGTTGGCTCTGATGATGGGTTGGGTAGCCCCTCCTGACGGCACTTGTGCCACTGTGATCCATGCAGGATCAGGAGGAGTTGGCTATGAAGGAAGTATCGATCATCGGCGTGGACTTGGCCAAGCAAGTCTTTCAACTGCATGGCGCGACAGCCGAGGGTGAAGTCGTGTTCCGCAAGAAGCTGTCGCGCAAGCAGTTCCTTGCGTTCATGCAGACCCATCCGGGATGCAGGGTGGCGATGGAGGCATGTGCGACTGCCCATCACTGGGCGAGGACATTGATGGCTCTCGGGCATGACGTTCGACTGATCGCGCCGAAGTTCGTCA